>NZ_JAKSYO010000123.1 GCF_022829635.1 Methylobacterium sp. E-066 | reverse complement strand
CTTAGCTCGACTTTGGCCATTCAGGCCGCCTGGCACAGGGCGAAGGCCCAGGCTGGTGGAAGACGGAACCGACGTTTCCTGCGGTCGCGCCTGCGGCCTGACATCGAAGAAGCTTCCTGGCGCCAGATGGTTCGACGGACGGCTGCGAGAGCATCGGAGAAGGTGGGCTGTGCTTTAGGGTACCACGCCGCCGCCGCCCCCTGCCGTCGCTCACGTGCTGGGAGCCGTGTGGCGAGCAGGGTGACGATGGAGAACAGGGCGAGCAGGCAGGGGGTCGTACGAGCGATGGCCTTGTCGGACCATTGCCGCTGGGTCTCGACGCCGAGATGGGCACGCGCTTCCTGGAAGGTGACCTCGACCTGCCAGCGCCGGACGAACCACGTCACGATCTGGGTCGGGTCTCGTGCGGGGTCGGTGCAGAGCAGCGATTGGGGCTCGAAGCGCTTCTCGGGATCGCGGATCAGAACCCATCGGATCGGCACTGCTGGTAGACCGGAATGATGCCAGACGGCAGTGGCCGAGGTGATCTCGATCTTACGCTCGCCCATGCCGTACCAGCCCAGCACGCTCACCTGCTGCCAGAGGGTGCCCGGGTCGATCAGGATCTTGGACAAGGTTGGTCGCCGCACACCCTTCTTGCGTGGGCGCCCGATCGTACCCGGAGGCCTTGGGGGCGCTGGATCGTAGAGCGCCGCATCCAGGCGCAGGCGGGTGATGGCGGTGACGCCGCCGCGGCGCAGGGCGTCGAGAAACAACAAGGCCGAGAAGGCGCTGTCGCCCACCAGCACGAGATCGCGCCCCGGCAGCCAGCGGCGCGCCTGCAGGGTCATCTGCCGTCCGACATCGAGCAGGGTCTTGTGCCGATGACCGCGTTCCCGGCAGGCGCGCTCGGAGGGGACGAGGACGGTCAGAAACGGCAATGCCCAGACCCGACCCGCCCAGGGTATGGGTGTGAGCAGCATCAGGCTCATCCAGCGCAGGCCGCTGGTCTTGACGAAGTGGACGCCTGACGAACGCACCGGATCACGGTAGATCCCTCGGGCCTGGATACGGCGGCCCCAGCGCCGCTCGATCGTGTCGTCGAGCGCCAGCACCACGGGGCCGTGTGGGACGAAGGCCTCGACGAGCAGCCGAAGCAGCATGTGGGCTCCAGCATGGGGGGACCATGCCGCGCGGCTGAGCACCCGGTGCATGTTCACGAAATGTCGGTCGCGTGCCCTGCCCGTGATCCGCAGCACGCTCGCTACCGTGCGCCGACCCGGACAGAGGATCGCACCGATCAGCAGGGCCTGAGCGTGCCGCCACGACCGGTGGACGAACAGCGGAGCGAAGGACAGGATGATCCCAGCGAAGCGGGCAGGCAGGTGCGGCATGAGGCGTCTCTGGCGAGGGACACCACCAGCCTATCCATCACGCCCGCTTCGTCACCCAGCGCGTTCCACGACCGGTCGAAATGGCCAAAGTCGAGCTTAGCCGGCTGCATCATCAACACACCGCAGCCGAGGAGGCGGCCTGCATTAGCGACCGTGACAGAGCGCGCAGACAGGCAGGGGTTAGCCCATCAGATCTCGGCTACCAGGCCGCAATGAGCCCGCTCACGTTGACTTAGAGGCGCCTGCCGGCCGACATGGACCGTTCCGGCTGCACCCGCCTCGGCGAGTCGTGGCCGCCATTCAGGAGACCGTCGCCGCGAGATAGACCCTGAAAAGCCAACAGCCCCTTCCCGGCAAGGAAGAGGCTGCTGAAAACCGAGGGCCTGTGAGGCCGGACTCATCTCCCCTCACAAGCCATGAGACCCCCCGGGGTGTCAAGACGGAACCTGTTTCCGTCAACGGGAAGGCTTTGCCTGGACCCTAGCCGCGGCCCGTGAGGGACCGAGTTCGATGAACTATGCCGATGAGATCCGCCGACAGGCGGAAGCGGCTTCGCGCGCCGCGCTACCGGCTGTCACGGCTGCGCTATGGCGCGCCTACAGCGATGGGAAGGTCACGGAAGCCGAGGCCGAGAGCCTGTCCGGGCTCATCGAGGCGAGAACATTGTCCACGGGTAGACCGTGGTCCGAACAGACCTCGAACCCAACAGAAACCGTCACACCCCAAACAGGGGATCCCGCCAAGAACGTATCAGGTTTCGCAGGAGCCCCCAGGAGGGCCGTCGGCTCCCGGCCACGCACGGACGCCTCGATGGAGCGCCGTCGTCGCTGGGCCGCCTCTGGCCGCCTACCGCCAGGGCTAGCGGCCCGGTTCACGCTGGCCGAGCAGGCGGTCCTCGCCTTGGTGGCCGCCGAGGTGGCACGGCGAAAGGACTGCCGCCTGTCGGTGCCGAACCTCGCCGCAGTCACGGGCGTGGCCGAGACCACCGTGCGCAACGCCATCCGGGAGGCCCGGAAGCTCGGGCTGGTGACCGTCGAGGAGCGCCAGATCACCGGCTTCCGCAACGACACCAACATCGTCCGTATCGTCTCGCCCGAGTGGACCGCCTGGCTGCGGCTGGTACGGATGCGAGGTCCACTATCCAGACTTGGATCGTCCGCTTCCGCCTCGCCGGCCCAGAGGGGAGGGTGCAAATCCGCGAAGCGCACGCCTACTGAAGTTCTAGTCCTGTCAGAATCGGGAAAAACGGAACCGAAAAAGAGCTGCCGACAAGCGGCTGGCGACCTCGACCGCGCGGCATATTCTCGAATCCGGGCGGGCTGAGCTATGCGGTGACGGTCTGCGGGCGGACGGTATTACGAACAAACCCAATGCGCCGTTTTAGAACGGGCGTTCTGGCACACCTGAATCTTCAGGCCACACAAATGCACTTTTAACGGTCTTCGACTGCTCGTGATTCGACTTTGCCGCAGCCTTGAACTGTTCCTGGGCTAGCCCAGTTTCTAACAGATGTTAAATCGCGGTCTGGCTATAGTCGGCGACCTGGAGCCCATCGGCGTCGCCCGGCACCTCAGGGTCGTTAGGCGCGGTGACCCGTTGTCAGCCTGCGCTACAATCTCAATTTCCTGCTTATCTACTCTGGCATTGCTCGCAGTAGGCGTAACGTGGCTTGCCCCTCGCAGCGGTTGGATGCCGCCGACGTCTACGCGCCGCACATCATCTGCTGTGCCCGTCGAAGCTCCCGTCATCTTTCCGGCGTGGGTTGAGGTCCCGCACCTGACCGGGCCGCTATCGACGCGAGACAATCCGGATGCTTCACCGCCTGCGGACGGACCGCGCAGTTTCCTGGATCCGGATCCAGCGGACACCGCGGAGCGGCCGGGATTCCTGCCGCCCCGCGCCAACCCGCGCCTGCCGCTGATCGGCCGTGCCCCCCTCGATGCGGCGCGTCTAACGCACGAACAGTCGTCCGTTTGGAATGAGCGCACCGAACGCCCGGATGTCGCGACATCGGCCCTGCCGCCCGTGGTAGCGACGCTTGAACCAGATGTGCCGCAACAATCGCAGGATCGAGCCAGGACGGAGCCGACGCGAGCCCTGCCGACGGGGCCGACCCCTGCGCCGATCCTGCCGCTTCGTTCGATGCAGACACAGGCCCCGACCGAGATCCTCGTTCGTCCCGCACCGACGATCACCACTGCGCTCCCTCCCGGCCGCGTGGCGGTGCTCAACCCAGATCCTGCGCAGCAAGTGGCGGATCGAACGAGCCCGATCACGCCGCCTGACGTCCGGGCCGTGACCTTGCCAATCCTGAAGCCCAGCCCCGCAGGGCACGCTCGATCGCTGCGTCAGCCAAGGGTAGTGGCGACGGCGTCCCAGACGCGGGTGCCCTACCGCAACGCCGAGCAGACGGCGAGCATCATCGGCCTACCGAGATCAGCTCGGGTACGGGTCGATGCCGGCGCGATCGCGCACGCCTCCCTGCACCGAGCACGAGCCGAGCGCTCGGCCGGCCCGTCACCTGCTTCTGCGCCGTCCGCACCCTGGATGCTGCCACCCGCCCTCGCGCCGACGGACTAGCTCGATGCCGCGGCCTCTCGTTCACCCCCGCGAAGAAGGAAAGCCGTGATGTTCATTCGTTCGATCTGCTGCGCTACCGTCGTCTCCGTCCTGGCCGGCCCTGCGCTAGCGCAAGATGCGCCCGCAGCGCCGGACACGTCAGCGGCCACGTGGCAGATGCCTTGGCAAATCGCGCCGATCGGACCTGCCTCTGACGCGGCTGGCGAGCAGACCATCCTGTCGATGGTACCCGGCACCGGCTTGGTGAAGGGCACATCCGCCGCCCTTCAGACCATAGGACAGACGCTGCCCGAGGTGCCGGGCCGCAACCGCACGGTTGATACCTGCCGGGCCACCGTCATGAGTGAGGCCGGTAAGGCCGGCATGAAGCAGGTCGAGGCCGTCTCGGCGGGCGCGGACAGAACCGACAAGAAAGGCGACTACTTCGCTCCGGTGCGGTTCCGTATCACCTACGAGCGGCCGATGATGTACGAGGTGCGGGAAGCGGCGATGATCTGCGTCGTGAACCGGAAGGGTGCCATCGTAGACGCCTATATTCCGGCCGACGAGTCAGTCGTGACGCAATGGACGGCCTTCAGCCGCCGGTGATCTGACGGCGACAGCACCTCCTACTCCTGCTAAAGCCCCGCTTCTTCCCGTCCGCGCGCACGAGGCGTTCGCGACACCGCAAGGCGTGCGGCGGGCAAGCTCGCGACGACAGACGATCTGCGGGCCAGTTCCCCGTAGGCCGCCCGTGAAGCCTTGGCCGGGCAGTCGCGTGAGGGTCGGTGCGGCGGCGGGACTGGAGACCGCAAGTGCCGGCCCATGGCCTGTCAACGTGAGAACCTACCGATCAGCAAGCTCAATCAGCCTCGTCTATCCCGTAGGTACGGGCGGCCCTTGCCATACGAGTGAGCTGATCGAGATCCAGAAGCGTGACATCGATTTGTAGATGTCTGCCTGGCCCGGCAAGCTCTAGGCGCAACGCTTCAATCATCGTCCCCAACGACTCCCCCAGGGCGCGGATCTGCGCCCCGCGGGAACCTAAATCTACGCCTTCAGCGAAGGCGCCGGCCAGGGCCGCCGTGTGACCTTGAACCTCGTCGAATAGAACGAGGTCCCAGGGATCTACGGTATCCATCGTCGCCTTACGCCGCGCGCACGGTCGCCAGGAAGCGTCCCACCTCGGCGGCGAGGTGCTCGGACTGGCGCGACAGCTCCGAGGCCGCCCCAAGCACCTGGCTCGCCGCCGCGCCGGTCTCCTCGGCCGCGCCGGCAACGCCCGAGATGTTGCTGGTCACCTCGCCGGTGCCCATCGCAGCCTGGCTGACGTTGCGCACGATCTCCTGGGTGGCCGCGCCCTGCTCTTCTACACCTGCCGCGATCGAGGTCGCCACGCCGCTGATCTCCCGGATCCGCCCGGTGATGCCAGAGATCGATGCAACCGCCTGACCAGTTGAGGCCTGGATCCGGGCAATTTGTCCGGAGATCTCACTCGTGGCCTTGGCAGTCTGCTCGGCGAGCGCCTTGACCTCGGAGGCAACGACGGCGAAGCCTTTGCCGGCTGCCCCGGCCCGGGCCGCCTCGATGGTAGCGTTGAGGGCCAGCAGGTTGGTCTGGCCGGCGATGGTCGAGATCAGCCCGACCACGTCGCCGATCCGCGCCACCGCGGCACTCAGTTCCTGCACCAGCGCCCCGGTCTGATCCGCCTCATGTACGGCAAGCTGCGCCAGTTCAGCCGAGCCGGCAACCTGCCGACTGATCTCTTGAACCGATGAGCCGAGTTCCTCGGCGGCAGCCGCCACCGTGTTGACGTTGGAGGCTGCTTCTTCCGCCGCGGCCGCGACCGTCGTCGACTGGCTCGCCGTCTCAGTCGCCGTGGCGGTCATCGTCTGAGCAGTAGCTTGCAGTTCGGTGGCCGAGGAGGACACCATGCCGATGATGCCGCCGACCGCGGCCTCGAAGCCGTCGGCCATCTGGCGCATGCCGGCCTTGCGCTGCTCCTCGGCGGCCAAGCGGGCCTCCGCAGTCTCCTCTTCCAGCGCCTTCATGCGGATCAGGCCGTCCTTGAACACCTGGACAGCGTCCGCGATCGTGCCGATCTCCGTCTTAGCGCCCTGGTGGGGGACGCTCACCGACAGGTTTCCGCCTGCCAGCGCCTGCATCGGTTGCACGACCGAGTCGATGCTTCGGGTTACGCCTCGGACGATTACCACCGCTGCCGCTACGGAAAGCACGAGGCCGAGGATCATGGCGGATATCCCCCATGTCCGCGTGTCCTCGTACACGGCCTTGCTCTTGGCCTGAGCTTGCGCAGCCCCATCCTTGTTCAAAATGCTGAGCTTATCGAGTGCTGCAGAGGCCGCGCGACGCGGGATAAGGCCCTTGGTTTCGTAGAGCGCGAACGCCTCGGCTTTCTGCCCCTTGCGCGACAAATTCAGAACAGCGTCCCGCACAGTTTCGAAGTTGCGGTATTCCCGCGTGAAGGTCTCGTAGAGCGTCTGCTCCTCGGCCGAGCTGATCAGCTTCTCATAGAGTGCCTTCTTCTCGTCGAGCTTCTTGCCGAAGCGCTCGGTGTCTGTCTCGATGCTGGCGAGCAGCGCTGGATCCGTGGCCTGCGTGTGCCGCAGCATGGAGCCAGAGGTGCGGGCGGTGAGCGTGTCAATTTCGCCGAGTGCGCGGACGCTGGGCAACCAGTTCGTCTCGATATCGAGCGCCTGCTCACGCATTTTCTGCGTGCCTAGAAGCCCCAGCAGACCTAACCCGACAATGAGCAGGGCTAAGATCGAGAATGCGGCTATCAGTTTGGTACGGATGGACATGGGCTGAAGCGACACGGCTGACCTCGTCAGGCAGCCGTCGAGCCGGGAATGCTTGTAGCCGCCGGCATTAAGCCGTGCCGGGAAATGGTTAATAGCGTGCAGCAATACGGTGAAAGCGCCGCTATCCGTGAGGGGAGGTGTTGACGAGGTCGCTTCCAGCTTAGTGATGGCAGTCCATCGTCGCCTCGACATCCCAGCGGAGCGGTAAATGAGGTCCCACTAGCGGGCCTTCAGGCGTAGGGCCCACCGAACAGGTCGCCCATCGCCTTCCTTCGGAACAGCGTGCGCCTGCGCCTTCGCTGATGCTCCGGCCGGTCGTGGATCATGTGGCAGCGCTGGCAGAATGCCGCGAGGTTGGCGTCCACGTTGTTGGCCGTGTCGTGATCCCGGTGAGCGGCTGCCAGAACGACGTGGGTTCGGCGGGCGCGGCCAAGGATGTCGGTGCCCACCCTAACCCGGATCCGGCGGCCCCATCCATCCCGCCAGCGGCCAGCCTCGGCGTCCCACCAGCGGCCATCGCCGAGGTGGTAGACCATCTGCCCGTGCGGCCGCCCGCAGCTCTCACACCGGCCCTGAGCCCGGCCGAAGCGGATCGCCATCGACAGCTCGCGCCAGTCGATCGGGTAGAAGAAGCGGTGCTCGGGCCGGATCGGCATGGGGCCGCACTGTGCCACCCAGCGTGAAGAAAGCGTAGCGGTAAGGCTCTCGCTTGTTTGATGGCTTAGGTCTGAAGTGTGCCACCCATCGCTAAGGGGCCGCTGTTGGCCCTTTTCGGACCCTCGGAACGTCCGCTCTCTGACTATGCACTCGGTGTGAGTAGCCGCCGGACGGCCGCGACGATCTGCCGGAGCTAGACCGGTTTCTCCAGCCAGTCGACGCCGTCGAACTTTACCGGGATCACTCCCGGTTGTAACCGGTGACGAGCACGAATGGGATGCCGCCGTTTTTCCGGTGCTCGGCCATCACCACGATGAGATCGCGTTGGTGAGTCTGGAGATGGCAGAGAAGAGCGATGGACTTGTCGGACTGCAAGTTACGCCGGGTCGTTGCTCCGCTAGATCGCCGAATGGCGCGCCGGTCTTCCGTCAGGCTGCCACCTGCTCACGGTGAGCTTCGGCGAATGCGCGTGCCTTAGCGACGGAAAGCGGCTTGCTGAACAGGTAGCCCTGGACCTGCATGCAGCCCTCACGGCGTACAAGCTCAAGCTGCTCGGCAGTCTCGACGCCCTCGGCGACGATGCCCATGCTCAGCCGCTCGCCGATGCCCACCACCGCCCGCACAATCGCCGCCGCGTCCGGGTCGGCGATGTCGCGAATGAATGCGCGGTCTATCTTCAGCAGGTGGAAAGGGAAACGCCGCAGGTAGCTCAGGCTGGAGTACCCGGTGCCAAAGTCGTCGAGGGCTATGCGGACTCCGAGATCGCGCAGGCGGTGCAGCACCGCCACGGCCTGGTCCGGGTTCTGCGCTAGCAGGCTCTCGGTCACTTCAAGTTGCAGGCGCCGTGCCGGGAGACCAGTCGCCGATAGGGCAGTCACGACAGCCTCCTCAAGGCCGCCGCGGAACTGCACCGCAGAGACGTTGACGCTCACGCGCACTGAGGAAGGCCAGTTCAGCGCCTCAGTACATGCCTCGCGTAGCGCCCAGGTGCCCAGCGGCACGATCAGCCCCGCGTCCTCTGCGACTGGGATGAACTCGCCCGGCGAAATCAGGCCGCGCACGGGATGTTGCCAGCGCATCAGAGCTTCGAAGCTCACGATTGCCCCGGTCGTCACGTCGATAATCGGCTGGTAGACGAGGAAGAAGTCACTCCGCCGGATCGCCTCCTTCATGTCGAGGGCAAGCGAACTTCGTGTGGCGGCGCGCGCGTGCGCCTCGGCCTCGAACATTCGGTAGGTATCGCGGCCAGCGGCCTTGGCCTCAAACAGCGCCATGTCGGCGCGCTTGAACACCTCCTCGGCGGTCGCGCGGTCGTCCGACAGGAGGGCGAACCCGATGCTGATACCGATGTCGATCACCCTGCCGTCGAGCAGGAGCGGCTCACCTACGGCGACGATGATGCGCTCGCAGATTTGTGCCGCCGCCTCGCCGCCGTCGATGTCGGACAGGATCACAGCGAACTCGTCGCCACCGAAACGCGCCACGGTGTCCGGCTCGCGCACGATCGCGCGAAGGCGCTCGGCCACGAGGCATAGGACGCGGTCCCCAGCCATGTGACCGTAGGTGTCGTTGACGGCCTTGAACCTGTCCAAGTCGAGCGCGAGCACGGCGTATTGGTCGGGCGCATGGGCTGCTCGGCGGAGAGTGTGGTCGAGGCACTTTTGGAACAGGTTGCGGTTCGGCAGTCCGGTCAGCGCGTCGTGCAGCGCCATGTGCTCGATGCGCGCCTCGGCCTCCTTGCGCTGTGAGATGTCGATCAGCGTACCGACCAAACGCAAGGCTTGCCCGTCCGGCGTGCGGCTGGCCACGCGGGCGCGGGCCAGTACCCAGAAGGCGAACCCGTCCGTGCGGCGCACGCGATACTCGCATTCGAGCGAGGGGGTCAGACCCTTGAGGTGCGCGCGCGTGACCGCAGCGACGCGTTCGCGGTCCTCGGGGTGGATCGCGGCGATCCAGGCCGATGTGGTGGGCTGAGCCAGATTGCCGACGAGGCCGAGCTTGTCCCGCCAGCGCTCGGTCGCCCACAAGCTGCCGTTCGCGAGATCCCAGTCGAACAGGCAGTCCTCACCGCTGTCGAGGGCCAGCGCGAGACGCTCCTCGCTGATTCGAAGGTGAGCCTCGCTCGCGCGCAGGGCTTCCTCGGCCTCGCGCCGGGTCGTTACGTCGAGGTACAGGCCGACGAAGCGAACCGGATCGTTGCTGCGCTCGTCGTACACCACGCGCCCGAACGTTTGCAGCCAACGCGGTGAACGAGATGCGTCTAGGCCGCCGACGCGGAACTCCGAGGTGTAGGCCTCCCGTGCCGTCAGCGCGCGCTTGACGTCCGCCGATAGACAGGAACGATCCTCCGGCCACACGTGCGCCTTCCAGGTGTCGAGCGACATCTCGACGGGACCGTCCGCCTCACCGTGACCGAGGAGGCGAGCGCCGGCGGGCGAGAGCCGAACCGAACCGCCGATGTCCCATTCCCATAAACCAGCCCCTGCCGCGTCCTGGGCGAGGCGCAGAAGATCGGTGGTCTCCTCCAGCCGGTGTCTGGCCTCGACCAGATCGTCGATGTCGAGCGCGGTGCCGATCCACTCGACGACCGCACCGCCGGAACACACCGGCTTCATCACCAGCTTGTGCCAGCGGTAGGTGCCGTCATGGCGGCGCAGGCGTCCTTCGACCTCGTAGCCCTCCCGCCGATAGCGCGCCGCCGCCCATGCCGCCTCCATCCGCCCGGCATCGTCGGGATGGTTGCGGGCCAGCCGGGCGGCCCGCGAGGCGCCGATCGCCCCATAATAGTCCGTGAAGCGGCGGTTGACATAGCTCGCCTCGCCCGCGACCTCCGTCATGATCCAGACGAGTTGCGGTAGCGCATCGGCCAAGGTGCGGTACTGCACCTCACTCTCAGACAACGCGCGCTCGGCCACGCGCCGGGCGGTCACGTCCGTGAACGTGCGCACGAACCCACCCATCGCCACTGGCAGCGTGTGTACTTCGAGCACAGTCCCGTTCGGCCGCTCACGCTCGTAGTCGCGGACGCGCAACTCCGGCTCACCACACTCCAGCCATCGTCTGAGCCGATCCGGCAGGTGGGTGAACTCGCCCTGCGCCGCTTGATACGCCCGGACGGCGGCAAAGGGCGCGCCGTCGTAGAGCAGGCTCTCGGGCACACCCATCAGGGCGGCAACGCGGCCGTTGTGTACCCGGACGCGATCGTCGGCGTCGGTCATGACGAGGCCCTGGCCCATCGCTTCCAGCGTCGCGCGTAGCAGCGCTCCCGTATCGCGAAGCTCTTGCTCGGAGCGGGCTAGATCGGTCACGTCGAGGCACACGCCGTGGATCGACAGCACGCGACCCGCCTCATCCCGCTCGGCAACGCCGTGCACGGACACGTACCGGACCTCACCGTCCGGTCGCAGCACACGCGAGCGGTGCTCGTAGCCGCCGCGCGGCAGTTCACTGCGGTCGGCCATCGCCGCCTCGATGCGCGCCCGCACCGCCGCGCGGTCGTCGGGATGGTATAAGCCGAGGTGAGTTTCAAGATCGAGCACGTCGAGCGCTTCATTGCGGCCGAAGACGCTCGCGATGCCCGCTGACCACGCGATCGTGCGCCCGGCCACGTCGATGCGCCAGTGGCCGAGGCTGGCCGTCGCCTCGGCGATGGCCTGGAACTCCGCCGCCGCGCGAAGGCGCCGCTCGACGTGCATGCGCTCGGCGATCTCGGCCTCGTGATCTCGTTGTGCCTCACGCAAGTGCAGGTGTGCGACGACGATCTCGGCCAGATCGCGAAGCTGACGGACTTGCTCGGGCGAGAAGGAGCGCGCCGCCGTGTCCTTGATGCAGAGCGCCCCGACATGGATGCCCGATCGGAGCATCAACGGCGCCCCTGCGTAGAACCGTATGGCTTGCTCGCCCTGCACCATCGGGTTCGCAGCGAAGCGCGGGTCGCGCGTCGCATCCTCGACGACGAGCACGTCGTCGGAGAGAATGGTGTAGTTGCAAAAGGCGATGCTTCGCTCCGTACCGTCGAGGTCGGTACCGCACTTCGCCTTGAACCACTGCCGGTTTTCCTCGACCAGCGAGACGAGGGCGATCGGGACTGAGAACAGATCGCGCGCCAGACGGCAGACAGCGTCGAAGTGCGCCTCGTTCGGCGTGTCCATGATCGCGAGCTGGCGTAGGGCTGCCAGCCGGTCCGCTTCGTTGGATGCAATCGCAACCATCTACTCACCCACCTGTCTGGCTGGGAGGCGAAGACCACTCCAGTCGATGCGCGCCCGGGTTGTAGCGATAGGGTTTTAATGAACCATTCCCGACAAAATGCGCTCACCTGGGCTCACGCCGTTGGATGGCTATAGTCCGATAGCATTGGGCATATAACCGGAGGCCTGTTCTCGGGTGTTAATCCAACTTCCATTCGCCACCCTATGCCGACGTCGTATGGAGTGCCGAGCGGCGGAATTTGTCCCGCCGGACGCAAGCCATCGAACGCCCTTGGGGGACTCAGGCGGCTTCGGAAAGGGCGGTGTCGAGCCTGGAGGTAACGCCTATCTCGATCAGCGGCTGACCTCTGCCCCCCGCACTCCCCCGTTACTCCTTATCAGCGGCTGATCGGTCCGGGAGTGACGCCAAGCCGTTGCGCGCGCGCCAGCCATTCCGGACAGCACGATCGGCCTTGCGCTTCATGAGGTAGCTGTCGAGATCGTCCCCAACCCGCGGGACCATGCTGTCGAACGTCTTGCCGGCGGCCTCCCGATCAAACCCGGCGTCCACCAGCAGATCGACCATGGCCATCCGAACCACAGCGCGGGCGCCATCGTGCTTCGACCCGCGGTACTGCATCAGCGTGACGAATAGGGCGATGCGGGCGACGTCCTCACGCCGTGGGGCGCAGATCTCGATGCGTGTGTGGTTGTACTTGGCCTGCGCGGCGGCGTGGCGTTCCAAAGCCTCGATCTCGTACCTGGAACGGCGATCGGTGGGGTCGGGCATCGGGGTAGCTCCGGTGAGTAGAGCCCCAGGATCAGTCCCGAGTATGCAAGCCGAAATAGTCAATGCCGTCCTCTGACGAAATTATATTTTACATCGACGACTCATGAAACGCCGGTCTGGGGCTTGTGCCTTGCCCTGTGCGCCCAATTCGGCACGACGTCGGGCGCAGAGATGCCGACGTCGGCCCGTGAAACGCGGAAGGAGCCGCCCCTCTCCTGATCACAAGGAGCGGCTCTGGCTCAATCTCAACCGTGCGGCTTGAACACGACCTTGGTGCAGTTGTCGGTCTTGTTCCGGAACGCCTCGTAGAGCGCTGGCCCCTCCTCCAGGTTGGTGGACCGGTGGCTGATGATGAAGGACGGATCGATGTCACCGTTCTGGATGCGCTCCAGCAACGGCTTCATGTAGCGAACCATATGCGTCTGGCCCGTCTTGAGGGTGAGGCCCTTGTTCATCAGCACCCCGAGCGCGACCGGACCGACAGGTCCGGCGAAGACGCCCGGCATCGAGACGTTGCCGCCGGGACGGCACGCCAGGATCGCCTGGTTGAGCGCGAACGGCCGCTCCAGGCTGACGGTGTGCTCCATGATCGCGGAGGAGACCTTCTGCAGGGTTGTATCAGCCCCGTGGGACTCCATGCCGACCGCCTCGATGACCGAGTCCGGACCGAGGCCATGGGTCATCTCCATCAGCGTGTCCTGCACGTTCTGGCTCGCGAGATCGATGGTCTCGGCACCGGCCTCACGCGCCAGCGCCAACCGCTCGGGCACGCTGTCGATGGCGATGACGCGCTTGGCGCCGAGCATCAGGCAGCATTTCACGGCGAGCACGCCGACGGGACCGCAGCCCCAGATCGCGACCGTGTCCTCCGGGCCGATGTCGCAGTGTTCCGCCGCCTGGTAGGCCGTCGGGAAGATGTCGCTGAGGAACAGGACCTGCTCGTCGGTGAGACCCTCGGGTACGACGATGGGGCCGACGTCGGCATAGGGGACCCGCAGGTACTCGGCCTGACCGCCTGCATAGCCGCCAGTGATGTGCGAGAACCCGAACAGGCCGGCGAGCGGGTAGCCATAGGTCTCGGCCTGCAGCTTGCCATTCGGGTTGGTCCGCTCGCAGCAGCTCCAGTTGCCCCACTTGCACTGGCGGCACTCGCCGCAGCAGATCGTGAACGGCACCACGATGCGGTCGCCCACCTTAAGCTTGTGGTTGTCGCGCCCGACCTCGATGACCTCGCCCATCGTCTCATGGCCGAGGATGTCGCCGCACTCCATGGTCGGCATGAAACCGCCCATCAGGTGCAGGTCCGAGCCGCAGATCGCGCAGGCGGTGACCTTGATGATGACGTCGCGCCCGTGCTCGATTTTGGGATCAGGAACGGTCTCGCAGGTGATCTTGCCTCGGCTCTGCCATGTGAGCGCTTTCATCGAACCGTTCTCCCGCAGGTGCAAACTGCAGGGATAGCCATCCGCAACTCGTGCTGTTCCCGGGCGAACGGCCTCTTTCTCACTGATGTGAGGACACAGCGCTCCAGCGAGAGCACAAGGCTGCCTCGACAACCGCCCTCATGCCCTCCTCTTGAGCCCATGCCCGGGCAGCACGGCCGGACCTACGATCCACAGGATGCCCTCCGCACCTTCAGTGCGTATGGTGTGATACCCCTCCGGCTACTGTGCTTCTTACCGTAGCGCTGCCGTCGGCGACCGCCCCTTGCCGCACGCTACCGTCTCGTGACCATGGCCCAACCGCGACCTGCCGAAGGCAACCGGCACGGCGCAGGAGTGTGAGAGCCGGGCTCACGGGGTCGATCCTGGAGGAACGCGGCTGACGGCTCAGCCCCGGCTCAGTCGCCTCAGCACAAGCTTACGAATAGCTCAGTACCTCGAAGGCATCACACCACACCCACTGAAGGCGCCGGGACCCATATCGCCGTGGTCCGCGCCCTCAAGCCGAAGCCGATCGAAACACCGCGGCGCAGCTCGAAACAGCGCCGACGCTCTCGGACGTTCGTACCTGTTCGGGAAGGCTCGGAGATGTTCTCTGCACACCTGTGCACCCCAGTGCGGATCGGCTCGCCCGGCACGCCCCGTGACTACGGGTGCCTTGGTCTGTAGGGAATAGGACCCCACTTCCACACCCCTGTCGTTCCCGGTTGTGGCCCCACTTCACGCCGCGTCGTGGACTGGTTCGCCGGTTGGGGTGCGGATCAGGCAAGAGTTATAGGCGGCACGACATGGCACTGGGACTACAGCCTGCACGGCACATCGCAAGCATCACAGCTCGTGCACTGACGGTGTGCTGCTTACGCTCGACATCGGGGAACTTAGGCTCGCATACTCGGTTGGATGGGCAACTTTATCGAGCAGCACCGCCCCATATTGCTTGATACAGAAGCGCCCGACCAAGGATCATCTCCCCTTGGTCGGGTTTTTATTTCTATACAGCAACACAACGATACAAATCTGCGGCACCTTGGACGTGCCGCGCCTGGATCCGTCCTGCCTGCGGATGAGTTTCTGGATCAGACTTCGCGGATAGGAGATGATCCTGATGAAACGCTTGGCTCTTGCCTCAACGGCACTGCTGGCTGCATTTGCCTTCGTCCCAACTGGCGCTGACGCCCGTGGCTTCGGTGGCGGTGGCTTCCGCGGCGGCGGGTTCGGCGGGTTCGGCGGGGGCTTCCGGGGCGCTGGCTTCCGTGGGGGCTACGGTGGGTTCCGTGGCGGTTATGGCCGCTTCGGTTACGGCTATGGCCGCGGTTATGGCTACGGGGGCTACGGCCTGGGTTTGGGCCTCCTGACCGGTGCAGCTGTCGGATACGGCCTCGCCGGCGGTTACGGATATGGCTACGGCGGCCCCTACGGTGGGTATGCTCCAGTAGGTTACTACGGCGGCCCCTACGGTTATTACCGTCGTCCGTATGGATACTACGGCTACTGAGGTTCGCGTCTTACGCCAGAGTCACGTGCAGTCGGCCTGCAAATGGCGCCATACACTCGATCGTAACTGGGTTTTAGCATGATGCTGTAGGGCCAAGTTGCGTATCGGCCTACCGCTGGTGAGATCGGATGCTCCCCCGCCCCGTGAGCAGATCGGGGCGGGGTCGAGCCCCGATGCTGACAGGTCTACATGCATGACCGACGAGCCAGGCCGGAAGCTCTCGGATGAAGAGATCGACCGGCTGGCGCGCGAGCTGATCGCCGAGGTTCGGGCCGAGAGCCTAAGCCGAAGGCGGGAAGAGCCATTCAGACCGCCGGTGAAGTGGCCGTGGCGGTCGTCCTCATCCTGTCCGACTGGCTCCTCGTCGCGAACGACGATGCTGGAGACGCTGGCGGGGATTGAGCCGGCTGATGCTCAGCAATCGGCCGAGCGCAACCGAGCGTGGCCATAAGCGTTCATGAGGAAGCGGCGCTGTTCGGCACTTGAGGCTTCCGAGATGCTCCTGATCGCCTTGCTCATCGCGGGCACGTTTATGCTCGCCGGTTCGTTTTCGCTCATTGCCGTGCTAACGGACTGAGGGGCCCACTCGCGACTTCAGTTCTTGAAGATCCGGGGCTCATCATCTGCAAACGCTGCACGCTGCTCAGTGCACCACTGCTGCTCGCCAACCGCTTTCACCTCGGCGTAGCGCCGCGCCAGTTCGTCTTTGAAAGCCGCATTGGCCTGTTCCTTACCTAGCACCTTGGTGGCCACATCACGTGTGGTTTGAGAGATCCGCAGGGCGGTCGTGCCATCGATCGCGTAGTGCTTGCCGCAGAACGTGATGATCGCGGACTGCGCGCTGGCAGCCCGGAGCAGGGCCAAGGCTTGCTCATCCTGGCTCTGCGCGTGAACGGGCGCGACGTGCACACCGACGGCAAGGGCGAGGGCTATGAGGGCTCGGCAGCGCACGACCGTCTCTCCAGCGACCGCCAGCACAGCTACTCGATGAGCTGGCACAGCTCGAGCCTGCAAGACCCCACCGGCTACACGCCGTAGCTCAGGTGTAAGGGCCACCGAACAGGTCGCCGAGCGCCCCTAACAGCGTGCGCCACCGCCGGCGCCGGTGCTCCGGCCGGTCGTGGATCATGTGGCAGCGCTGGTAGAAGGCTGCGAGGTTGGCGTCCGCATTGTCGGCCGTGTCGTGGTTCCGATGCGCCGCGGCCAGAACGACCCTGGTCTGGCGGGCACGACCAAGAACGTCCACTGCCCCAGCCTTGAGCCGGATCCGGCGCCCCCATCCATCCCGTCAGCGGCCGGCCTCGGCTACGGTACCCCTCATCCCTCCGTAACCGCTACCGTACTGCTGCCATCGGCTACCGTACCCTGCTGCGGTCTACCGTGAGCTTGCTGGCAGCGCCGGCCAGCGTATGCGTCAGACCCCGCCGGGCCCAATCGGCCCCCTCACCCATCACAATCTTGACAGCCGCAATCACGTTGCTCCTGTTCGGCGGTGGAGCGCGGGACGTCAGCCGGATCACGATTAACGAAATCGTGGATGCCTTCAGGCATGGTCGAGGTCAGCGTAGGATCCCCTGCCGGGCCAACCAGGCTCGACACAGACCCGGCCAAGCGGTCGTCGATGTCCCTGGACGCCCCATACCGAAGCCGTGGCCGCCGGTATCGAACCGATGCAACTCGACCGGTACGCCGTTTTCCCGACAGGCCACTTCGAGCAGGCTCGCGTTCTGCGGGTTCACGGTCGCATCGTCGGCAGCCTGCACGATGAACATTGGCGGATCGTCCGCGCGCACGTAGCTCTGCACCGACCATGCATCCCGCACCTCGCGGCTCGCGTGTTCGCCTACCTCCTTGCGTGCCGTCGCGGTCCGTTCAGACGGCGCATCCAGGCTCACGACCGGGTAGAGGAGCACGGCATAATCCGGGCGAGCCGATTGTTTGTCGACCGCGTCGACCGGCGTGTAGGAATGGCAATCGCTGCGGACGGTGACCAAACCAAGGACATAGCCGCCCGCCGAGAAGCCGAGCACGCCGATGCGCCCCGGGTCGATGCCGTACCGGTCCGCCGTCGCACGGATCATCCGTAAGGCACGCTGACCATCCTGTAAGGGCGCCGGGGTTGGATCGTGCCAGCCTTCTTGGGGAAGGCGATACGTCAGGACGAAGGCTGTGACGCCCTGATCTGTCAGCCATCGCGCGGCGGGATACGCCTCTTCGGCTTGGCTGATGCCGGTTAGGCCTCCGCCTGCCGCGATCAGCATCGCAGCGCCGTTCGGCCGGGCCGGAGCAAACACTTCGAGGATGGGTATGGCGATGTTGGAGATCATCCCATCCTTCTCGTGCACTGGTCCCGTCGGGCCACCACCGCCGGGCGGGGTTCCGGGCCAGAGCTGAAGGCGCTGTGGCGCCGGATCAGCATGGGAACGGCCCGCAAGGGTACTAGCGGCAACAGCGAGGAGAAGCGCGCGACGATCAAGAAACATGACGTCCTCGTGGGGAGAGGACGCCAGGCTAAGCAATTTCGGTGACGAATGGTCGGTCGCTCACCTGACCCGCTACTGGAAGCCTTACAGGCTCCCGGGCATCCCGATCTGGGAGTTTGGTCATTGATCCCCGCCCGTGACGCATGGGCGGGCCGTTCCGCCCTGACCTCAACCCGGCCGAGCATGTCGTCTTTTCACTGTCGCTCTGGTCGGCGTGCGTTTTTAGGGGTCGTCATATCCACTATGGCGGCTCGCGGTCGCGCAGCGACCTCGGCTGAACGCCTGTACCGACAGAACCTGCGGTGCGGTCGGTATGGTGTCGGCCACCTCCCGCACGATCTTGGTGCGGATCGCTGTAGCGAACTCACCCGGGTCTCGCACAGGCACCATGAAGGCGCCGGGACCGCCGATAACGCAATCCCGGTAGTAAAGATCGAGATCGGGGATGTCGTAGGGGCCCGTCGGCGCCTTGATCATCAGCGGCAGCCCGTTGACGACGACACCTGCCGCCACCGCATCATCGCGGGCCTCGGTGACTTTGCGGCCGTCGTTGTTGGGACCATCGCCAGAGACGTCGATGACGCGGCGCGTCGCCTCGAACCCAGACGTGCGCAGGAGCCCGACCGAGAAGTCGAGTGCCGCAGAGATCGAGGTCCAAATGTTACGGCGCGGCGGCATTCGCGCGAGCTGATCGGCGAAGTTCTCGGCCTCGGCAGTCGTACCGATCACCGTCCAAGGCACGACCACAGACTGGCTGTGCGTCCCCGCCCACTCGACGTAGGTCACAGCGATCCGACCGATGAGGCCTTGGCGGATCGCTGTCTGAACGACTTCAGATCGGAAGGCAGCGACGTAGCCGTCGCGCTGAACCTGCTGCTCCTCGGGATCCATTGAGAGCGACACGTCCACCGCAAGGACAAGAGCGAGGTCGACCTCCGTGCCCGCTGCCTGCGCCGTCGTCTGTCGCACCGGCGGTACGAGAGTGCACAGGATGGCGGCGACCACCGCGAGGCGCATGAGGGTTCTCCAACGCGTCCTCAGTGTGGCACAGGCCTGGCGCGTCACAACCGCGACACGGTTGCGCTCACTGCCGTCAAGCAGCATGCCTGCCTGAAAGCGCACAGATCTTGCGGGCTCACTTCCTCCAGTGAGGTGAGTTATGGACAAGCTTGATCAACGCCGTTGGCTGCAGCTCGGCCTTGGGCTCATCGTCATGATGACGATCTCAAGCCCGCAATACGTCTGGACACTGTTCGTCAAGCCATTCCAGGCCGCCACCAACGCCTCGCTCGCAGCCGTGCAGGTCACTTTCACCGTGGTGATCGTGCTGCAAACCTTCTTTTCTCCTGTGCAGGGCTACCTGATCGAACGCTTCAGTGCCAAGCTGATGATTGCCCTGGGTGCCGCCCTCAGCGGTCTCGGTTGGGTCATGGCCTCCTATGCTGAGAGTCTGATCGGTCTCTACGCTACCTATGGCCTGCTCTGCGGGCTCGGAACCGGCATCGTCTACGTTGGCATCGTCGGACTCATGGTGCGGTGGTTCCCGGACCGCCGCGGCTTTGCAGCCGGCCTCGTGGCGGCCGGCTACGGCATGGGCGCGATGATCACTACGTTCCCGATCTCCAACATGATGGAAGCCGCCGGCTTCCGGCAAACCTTACTCGTCTTCGGCATCATCCTCGGTGCCGTCGGCTTTCTGGCCGCTCTTGGTCTACGCGCGCCTCATCCGGACGAAGTTCCGGCCGTCAAACCCAGCCGCCTGACTGGTACGGCAGCCAACACGGCTCCCAAGGCGATGCTGCGCACGCCATTGTTCTGGCTGATGTTCGTCATGATGACGATGATGTCGACCGGCGGCCTGATGGTCACCGCCAACTTTGCGGCCTTCGCTCGGGAATTTGGCGTCGCCGACGCGCTAGTGTTCGGCTTTGCGGCTCTTCCGTTCGCCCTGACCTTCGATCGCGTCACCAATGGCCTGACGCGTCCCTTCTTTGGCTGGGTCTCGGATCAGATCGGTCGCGAGCAGACGATGGCAATTGCCTTTGCCCTGGAAGCCTGTGCCATTTGCCTGCTGCTCTACAATCGCCAGAACCCCTATGCTTTCGCCCTGCTTTCAGGCGTGGTGTTCTTCGCATGGGGCGAGATCTTCTCCCTGTTCCCTTCGCTCTTGACCGACACCTTCGGTACCAAGCATGCCACGACGAACTACGGCTTCCTCTACATGGCCCAAGGCGTCGGTTCGCTGCTCGGTGGGCCTATAGCGGCTCTGGTCCATGACGCCGCCGGCAACTGGGTGCCGGTGTTTGGCATCGCTATCGCTCTGGATGTGTTCACGGCAGCACTTGCGTTTCTCGTACTTCGGCCGATGCGTCGGGGGTGGATCGAGGCGCGCGGTGTGTCCCCGCTCATCGTCGGCACCGCGACAGCTTGATGCGGACGCCGCTGGCGGTTTTGCCGCCTTCGGCGAGTTGATGCAGCCAGTCGCCAAGGTCGACCTCGATTGGGCCACCGCGCGCGCCACGATTGTTCGCGCGGTATGACATCGGCTGGGCTGATAGGATCTCGTTCGTAACCGTTCTTGATCACTCGGCGACGGTCAGGCTCGCGATCTCTACGCCCATCCATAGCAGCCGCAGGGTCTTGGGGGCCGCTTCCGAGATCGGGTGGCGGAACGCCACCGCCGCCCAATGCATCGCCAACTCGCTCGGTCCGTCGATGACGACATCGAGGTTTAAGACCAACACTGATGGATCCGGGCTTGCCGGCTCAGACAAACTGAGGCGTGGCCGCTCGTTCGTATTGCCGAGTTCGATTTCACCGCTCACCCGCAGGATCGGCGGCTCTGCCGTTGCTATGGCCACCTGCCAGCCCCGGGTTTGTGGGACGATATCGCCAGCCATTCTGAAGCCTCGCACAAACGTAGGTTCTCGGAGGACTCAGGCACGGGGCAGGCCATTCGACTTTCATTCGGACTTGTCGCGCTCGGCCCCAAGGCTCGCCCCACCCTGTATGGCCTCCTCTTTCTCCGTGCCGGCCCGATCCATGGGACCGTCCTGCGCCTTGATTGCACCGGTGGCGGTGTCCTGCGGAGTATTCGCCAGCCCCTCGCTTGGCGGCTTGCCCTGGGGCATCCGCTGAGCCTGCGTGTCGATCCGATCGTCAGCCATGCTCGTTCCTCTCAGATATCGGTCTCGCGCTTCACGATCGCGTCTTCGTCGGTCCCTTTCTGCGACAGCCCAACCTCTGGCTTCGTCTCGGTCGTCGGTGCGACCTTCTTGGGATGTGTGCCGTGTTCGGCGCCAACGCGCGCCCAGCGCTCGGCGTCGTACTCCATGTCAGCAACAGTCTGCGTGTTCGAGATCTTCGGCTCGTCGGGCATCAGCGGCTCTCCGTGTTTGTAAGCAACGCGGCATGTGACAGCGAAGGTCCGGAGGGGAGCCGCCAGGGCACCTGTAGTCTGGTGCAGATTGACACGGCTCGGTCGTGAAATCTGATAGCCGATGCTATATTCTTTCACGGCGCAGCCAACCTGGCTGTTCCCCGGCTGTATTTACAGCCAGCTCGGATGACGGACACGACCCATGCGAGGTGAAGGCAAGGCTTTCAAACCTGGCCAGAGCGGTAACCCCGGCGGCCGGCCGAAAGGTGCTCGCAACCGCACCACCCAGGCCGTTGAGGCGATCCTGGACGGCGAGGCCGAGGCGCTGACCCGCAAGGCGGTCGAGATGGCGCTGGACGGCGACGGCCCCGCGCTGCGGCTGTGCCTCGATCGGCTGTGCCCGCCCCGCAAGGACCGGGTGGTGCAGTTCGACATGCCGGTGATCGAGAAGATCGCGGACGTGCCGGTCGCCACCGCGAAGCTCATGCAGGCGGTAGCTGACGGCGAACTGACCCCGAGCGAGGCCCGAGACGTCAGCGCGGCTGTCGGCGTGCACGTCGAGGCGATCAAGGCGGTGGACCTGGACCGCCGGCTCGCCCGCATCGAGGAGGCTATGGGAAATGTACTCTAAGGTTCTGGAAGCCAGCCTCGCCAAGATAGAGGCCAATCCGCGGTTCGGTGCGCTCTCGGGTCTATCCGACGCCGAGCTCGACCGGCAGATCGTGGCGGGCCTGAACGACATGGCGTCCGAGTGGCCGTCCTTCGGCGCCATGGTGTCGAGCCTGGAGGCATCCCCTCACCCGGCCGACAAGGAAATGGCCACCCAAATCGAGGCGTTCATCGCGGACTGGCAGACGCAGCAGCGACAGAAGGCGGGGTAGTAGAGGCGCTGCGCTTCCTTGCGGGCGTTCACGACGACATGGTGGACGCCCTTGGCCTTATCGGGCAGCTGCTCGACCGCGTCAGGCCGGGCGTCGCCCCGAAGGCCCCGCCAAAGCCGAAGGACGGGCTCAGCAGGTACAAGTCGATGCGGACAAGCGGCGGATCGTGGCGGGTGTAGGATCCAAACATCTCCTGCAACCGCACGCCGACCGGCGGCAGGGGCGGGCTTCACATCGCGTGATGCTCTTCCGGAGGCGGACGTTGATCGCTATGTCGGTCGGCGCCGCTTCGGCGGTCGTCTCTGTGTTACCGCTCGTGGCCATAGCTGGCCCAATCGAGCGAAGGCCAGCGGCGTCCCTGTCCGAGCTCTGGCAGATGCTGAGCGCCTGCGCTCAGATCACCGGCCTGCCGGCTGGAGCC
>NZ_JAKSYO010000120.1 GCF_022829635.1 Methylobacterium sp. E-066 | reverse complement strand
GTACAGGTCGCGCTCTCGTCGGTTAAACCAGCTCGCGACCCAACGGTTCGCCGCGGTATCAAGGAACGTGCCGGGTGTTCCAGGACCCGTGTAGACCATGCCGACGAGGGTGCGTGTCCCGTCGCCCGTCTTGATCTCGTGACCGAAGGTCGCGTCGGCCGAATGTCCGGTGGTCACCGCCTCCAGGGTCAGCGTCGACCCGCTCATGTAGGCGTAGACGTAGTACAGCGTCGCCGAGGTCAGGCCGGCGCTGGTCAGCGACACGCCGCCGGACGGGATCGTGCGGTAGGCGCCATTCACCCAAAGCTGATTGCCCTGGTACGTCTTCAGCAGCAGACCCGTCGCGCTGGAGTAGACCAGCCGGCACTGGCCGAGCGGCAGGACCGCCAGCCCGAGGCTGGTTCGCGCCGTCGCCGCGCTCGCCACATCCGACAGGTTGTTGGCCGCAAGTAGCGAGCCTGCCGCCGCCGGGCCGAACACCACATCCTGCCCGTTCGACTGGAGCACGGTGCCGTTGACGCCGAGCGGCAGCGGTGCCCAGCCGGTCGCGCTGCGGTAGAGCAGCCCGCCTTGCGTCCCGCCGAACACCGCATCGAGCAGTGCCGGCAGGCTGGCGTCCTGCGCGCTGGCGGTCGAACCGAGCAGGTTCGCCTTCAGCGTCAGCGTCGGCACCTTGGCCAGGAGGTCGTTGGTGACCCCGTTGGGCGCGATCGCCACCGTCCGGTCCTGGCTGAGGTCGCCGCCGCCGGCGAGGCCGGCGCCGGTCGCGACCTTGCGGGCCGGGGTGAGGGTGGTGATCCCGGCGAGCTGCGTCTGCAGGTCGGCGATCTGCTGGGCGAGCGCGCCCGCGTAGGCGTCGCGAGCGCTGAGCGCCGACAGCAGCGCCTGGAAGATCGGGCGCACCCCGGCGCCCATGCCGTCGTCGGGGGCGAACCCGAGGTTCAGCGTGACCGGCACGGGCGGCGTCGGTGCGGTCATCGGCGGCGAACTCCGGGCATGAAAAAGCCGCCCGGAGGCGGCGCGGCGGTGGGGTCGGGGGAGATGCGGCCTCGATCAGCCGGCGAGGCTGGCGAAGGCCGCGTCGACCTGATCGAGGGCGGTGATGGTCGGCGGCGCGGCCGACAGCGCGGCGTCGACCGCCTCCTCGGCGTCGAAGCACGCCTGGACGTGGTCGCCGACCGCATCGCCCAGCGCGATCACCTGCGCGGCCGGCAGCTTCACGAAGCCGTCGAGCGTCTTGAAGCTGACCGTGCCGGCGGGGTTCTTCTGGGCGCGCACGTAGGCGCCGGTGAGCAGCGCCTGGCTCTCCCGGTCGGTGCGCACCCGGGCGCCGCTGACCGTGATGCCCCCGGTCTCGACCGCGTAGCGCTTGGCCGCGGCGTAGTCCGCGAGATCGAAGTCCGGCACCGGCTTGCCGAGCAGGTCGGCCGGGCGCGCCTCACCCGCATAGGGCAGCACGACGGTGGCGCCCGGGTAGGCGCCGAGCGGGGTGGTGTCGCCGTCCACGTGGACGGCGAGCACGAATAGGACGCCGTCGACCGGCTTGCAGTAGAGCTGCATGGGACCCTCAGGAGATGTAGCCGTTGCTGTTGCCGGAGGCGCCGACCGCGGGGCTGGTGCCGCTGGCGCCGGCCACCGCGCCGCCGGAGCGGCTGATGTAGCCGCCGTCGGTGGCCAGATACGCGTAGGTGCCGTTGCCCGTGCCGGTGGTGTTCTGGGCGTTCACGGACGCCGAGAACTGGGCGATGACCCCGCAGCCGGCGTTGCCGGCAGCCGCCGCCCCGAGCAGGTAGCCGTTGGCGTTGGCGGTGAAGTTCCAGCCATGGCCGCCGTTCGAGGACGACACGGATGCGGCGGAGGCGGTGACCCGGCCGCCGCTGGCCTGGACGCCGTCGGAACCGTTGCCGCGCGCGTGCAGGGTGGCCAGGCCGCCGAGCGCGGTCGAGGCGATGACGCCGCCGAACACCCCGAAGCCGAGGGTGGCGTTGCTCAAGCCGACCATGACGGCGTTGAGGGTGGTCAGGATGAAGCCGCCGGCCGCCGCCTGGAAGCCGGCCTGAGTGTTGCCGATCCCGTAGCAGGTGCCCGACAGCAGCAGGGTGGCGTTGTTGACCTGCACGCCGCAGCCGCCGGCGCCGAACACGCCGACGTTGGTGAGCGGCAGAGTCCCGGACTGCCACGCGATGCCGTCGGCACCGGTGCCGTCGCTGGTGATCAGCAGGCCGGCGATGCCGCCGATCGCGCCCTGGCCCTTGATGCTGGCGCCGCCTGTGAAGAAGATCTCGGTGGCGAAGACGTTACGCAGGGTGGCCAGGTTCTGTGTCGTGTCGGCGAGCCGGTTGGCCGCGCTCGACCCGTTGACCTGGAGGGACGAGCCCGCCGGTAGGGCGGCGGTGATCGGCTGGCCCTGGATGACGATGCGGGCGCCGTCCGGGTGGAAGAAGCTGATGCTCTGGTTGTAGATGTACCGGGCGGTATTGACGCCGGCGGCGAGCTGGAAGGTGAGCGAGCCGGTGGCCGCGATCCGGCGGCGGTTGGCCCAGGCGATCGCCGCGTTCAGATCGGGGAAGTCGGCGCCGGTGCCGTGGACCGACTTGACCACCGCGGTGTCGATGATCGGCTGGCTGATCGGCGACAGCACGATGAAGGCGGTGCCGGCGGCGTTGATGCGCCCGACCAGGAGGTCATTGGCCAGGAAGTCGTAGCGCTGCAGCGGCGTGCCGCCCGGATACACCGCCGAGAGCACGCCGAGCCCGTCGAGGTTGATCGTGGTCGCGCCGGTGATGCTGCTGGCGAGCTTGATGCACAGCACCTGGCCCGGCACGTAGGCGGTGTGCTTGAGGTTGCGCGAAGCCAGCAGGATCGCGTTCTGCGTGCCCTGGTCGGCGTAGGTCATCAACCCGCCGGAGCGGACCGCCCGCATCACCTGAGCCCAATCGGTGTTGGTGGGGACGAGCCCGGCCTCGACCTCGACGGCCACAAGTTCGCGCTGGAGCCCTTCGATCACGCCCCCAGGGATCGGCGAGCCCTGCTTGCCGCCCGCGAGGTTCTTGTCGACGTAGGACTGGTTCGGATCGCTCGCGCCGGTGGGCGGGGTGTAGGCGACCATGCGGGCTGTCTCCTGGGCGCGCACGCCCGCACCCGGCGGCGGTGGCCGCGGGTGGGCGTCATGGGTTGGCGAGGGGGTGGTGGGCGATCCGGGCCGATCAGCCGCGGTAGTCGAACACCGGGATCAGGTACGGGGGCGTGACGGCGCGGATCGCGCATTCGAGCGCGGCCGCGTCGACGAACCCGGTGATGGGCGTGAACCCGCACTGGCTGTCGGGGTCGCCGCACTGGAAGGCGGTGTCGCCGCCGGACGCGAGATGGACGACGAAGAACTTCGACGCCGTCCCAGCCGGATCGCGCTCGCCGAACCCGGTGACCGGCGCGTCGCCGCAGACGCTGTCAGTGTCGCCACACCGGAAGAACGTCTCCGGGATGAGGCCACCCGCGCACTCGTCGCCGGTATCGGTGGGCGTAGGCAAAATATAGCCCGTCACCGGGGTATCGCCGCAGCCGCTGTCGGGATCGCCGCACCGGAAAAAGGTCTCGATGAGGGCGGGGCCAACGCACTCGCTCTCCGAGCAGCGGAACTGGCGCGGCTCCTCGATGCGCACGCTGTAGCCGAGGCCGGCGGCGTAGCACCGGTAATCGTTCGGGCTCACCGGCCCGATCCCGCCGAAGCGGGCCCGCACCGCGGCCAGGCGCTGGGCGTCCGTGCCCGCCGGCAGGCAGGCGTCCGGGAGCCCGAGTTCGGCCTCCCAGTCCGGCAGCGTGTAGGTCACGGCCGAGGGCAGGGCCTGCGTCGCCGCGGTCCAGTCCAGGCCGAGGTGGTCGGCGGCCCACGCCGCGATCGCCCGCCAGACGCCGCGCTGCACCGGCGAGGCGCCCCGGCCGTCGCCGGCCTCGTCCGTGCCCCAGGCGGGACCGCGCGGGGTCAGGCTCAGGATCTGCGGCAGCAGGTCGTCGGCCGAGGGCTGCGCCTCCCGGTCGAGCACCGAGGGCGGGTTCACCCCGAGCCCGGCGCAGGTCATCGGCACGAGCCGGCCGTCGGCCGTGACCCGGGTGGTGTCGGCGGTGATGCGGGTGCTGTCGCCGGTCAGACCTGTCACGGGGGCGGCCTCATGAATAGGTCGGGTCGGCGTAGACCGGCATCTGGCCCGCGGTGAACACGGGGTCGCCCACCGGTCCGTTCAGATCGTGGCTGTCCTCGCCGGTGGCGCGGCTCACCGCCTCGTCGAGCCACGAGCGCGACAGCACGAACGGGGCGGCCGGCCGGCCGGGCTCGGCCCGGTCGGCGAACACCGCGGCGAGTTCGGCGGCGATCGAGGCACGGATCGCCGGGGTGTCCGGGTCGAGCGCACCGATCGCCACCGGCACCGGCACGGGGGTGAGCGGCACCGCGTAGGCGCGCGCCTGGACGGGCCGGCGCACCGGATCGCCGATATAGGCTTGGACGATCGCGATCTGGGCGAGCGTCGGGATGCCGCCGGGCTGGTCGGTCACTGTGAACGCGACCCAAACCGCGCGGGCGTCGTTCTGGAAGCTGTCGACGAACACCCGGTCGACGGTGGCGCCCAGCGCCTCGCGGACCCATTCCTCCCAGTCGCCACTGTTTCCGCCCTGCGCCAGGCGGCGCTTGCGCGCGAGCACCCGGGCGCGGAAAGCCTCGGTCTCCTCGGCGTCGGCGCCGCCGGCGAGGCCGGAGCCGTCGGCGGCCGCATCGACCGTGCCGGCGCCGCCGAAGCCCGCGGGCGCGTCGTCGACATCGACCAGGGTGAGCGCCGTGCCGCCATCGGTGT
>NZ_JAKSYO010000119.1 GCF_022829635.1 Methylobacterium sp. E-066 | reverse complement strand
GAACCACATGCCCGCGTTGGACCCGTGCTGCCCGGACAGGTGCACCAGCACCGCCACAAGGAACCCATCTGCGAACACAAGCTGACCGTCGCTGTCTTCACTGCTGGTGGCGACACGCACGGGCTGGAGATGCAGGGTCATCCCGCCGTTCGCATCTGCAAGTGCAGGTAGGTCGCGTCGAACTCGGAGGCACGGACAAGCTCGTCCCACGCCTTAACCACCAGCGTCTGCCGGTGAAGTGTGATCAGCCCGCGACCGCGCATCTCCTTCAGCACGCGGTTGATGTG
>NZ_JAKSYO010000118.1 GCF_022829635.1 Methylobacterium sp. E-066 | reverse complement strand
TGCTGCTGAACCTCGCCCTGCCGGCGATGCCCTGGGTGGTCCACGCCCTGGCGCCGGGCTTTGCCGAGGATGGCGAGCGCTTCCAGCTCGCGGTGGCGCTGACCCGGATCACCTTCCCGTACCTGCTGTTCATGACCCTGGTGACGCTGCTGTCGGGCATCCTCAACGCCCACCGGCACTTCGCCGTGGCGGCAGGCGCCCCGGTGCTGCTCAACCTCGCGATGCTGGCGGCCCTGTCGCTGAGCTTCCTGTTCCCCAACGCCGCCTACGCGGCCGCCTGGGGCGTCGCGGTCTCGGGGGTGCTGCAATTCGGCCTGCTGTGGTGGGGCTGCCGCCGGGCCCGGGTGATGCCGGACCTCGCCGTGCCGCGCCCCGACCCGGCGCTGAAGCGGTTCTTCGTCGTGCTCGGGCCCGCGGTGATCGGGGCGGCCGGGTTCCAGATCGCCACCTTCGCCGACACGATCATCGCCAGCTGGCTGCCCACCGGGGCGGTCTCGGCCCTGTACTATGCCGACCGGCTCTACCAGCTGCCGTTCGGGGTGATCGCCATCGCGGCCGGCACCGTGCTCCTGCCGGAGATGAGCCGGCGGCTCGCCTCCGGCGACGTCGCCGGCGCGCATGCGGCGCAGAACCGGGCGGCGGGGTTCTCTCTGGCCCTGTCGGCGCCGTTCACGGTGGCGTTCCTGACCATCCCGGGCCTGATCATGGCGGCCCTGTTCCAGCGCGGCGCCTTCAGCGCCGAGGATGCGTCCCGGGCCGCCTCGGTGCTGGCCGCCTACGGGCTCGCCCTGCCGGCCGTGGTGCTGGTGCGCAGTGCGGTCGCGAGCTTCTACGCCCGGCAGGACACCAAGACCCCGCTTTGGGCGTCGCTGACGGCGATTCTCGTCAACGTCGCGCTGAAGCTCTGGCTCACCGGACCCTATGGCGTCACTGGCCTGGCGCTGGCGACGGCGGTCAGCCAGTGGGTGAACCTGCTGATCCTCGTCGTCCTGGCCAAGCGCTGCGGCTGGACGGCGCCGGGCCGCACCTTGGGCCTCACGGTGCTGGGCGTCGGACTCGCCTGCCTCGCCCTGGCGGGCGTGGCCATCTACGGCCAGGGCCTCGCCGAGGCGCTGGTACCGGCCCTGTCGCACGGGCGCGAGATCGCCGTGCTGGCAGTGCTGGGGCTGGCCGGAGCGGCGATCTATGGCGGCCTGCTGGCCGGCCTGCTGCACCTGTTCGGCCTGCGTCTGCGCCGGGCCTGAGAGAGCCCGTCCCATCGAGCCGGGCTCGCCGCCGCGCCTGCGAGTCCCACATCGTCCCCGAGCGCCCAGTGAGGAACGCCATGACCAAGGACCTGCTCGCAGGCGTGAAGGCCGTCGTGTTCGACGCCTACGGCACGCTGTTCGACGTGAACGCCGCGGTCCAGCGCTACGCCGAGCTGGTCGGGCCGGATGCCGACCACCTCTCCGAAGTCTGGCGCAACAAGCAGCTGGAATACAGCTGGACCCTGTCGCTGATGGGCCGCTACGCCGCCTTCTGGGACCTCACCGTGCGCGCCCTCGATCACGCCCTGGCGCTGCATCCGGGCGTGGATCCCGGCCTGCGTGAGAAGCTGCTCGACGCCTATCGCGACCTCGACGCCTACCCGGAGGTGCCGAATGTGCTGGCGGTGCTGCAGAAGCGGGGCTTGCGCACGGCGGTGCTGACCAACGGCAACGCCGCCATGGTCGACCGCGCCGTGGCCTCGGCGGGCCTCGCCGACCATCTCGACGCGGTGCTCTCGGTGGACGACGCGCAGGTGTTCAAGACCCACCCCGACGCCTACCGGACCGCGCTCACCCGGCTCGCGGTCGGGGAGGCGGACGTGCTGTTCTGCTCCTCGAATCGCTGGGACGTGGCCGGCGCCTGCGCCTTCGGGTTCCGGACCGCCTGGGTGAACCGCAGGGGGCTGCCGGACGAATACGCCGACCTCGCCCCCACAAGCGTGATCGGTTCGCTCGACGGGTTGCTCTGAACCCGCGCCATCGCAAAGCGCCGCTTCGGAGATTTTTAATCGTCCCGGTGTTGGATCATCCTCAACACGAACGGGAGATGTTGCGCGTGTCCACGAACGGTTCCTTCACGACGATCCGCGCCGGGGCCGCCGCCCTCGCCGCGACCCTGGTGCTCGGGGCCGTCGCCCCGGCCACCGCCCGCGACCAGACCGGTGCGATCGTCGGCGGCCTTGCGGCCGGCGTGGTCGGCGGCGTGGTCGGGAGCGCCCTGATCAACGGCGCCAACCAGCCGCCGCCCCCGCCGCCGGAGTATCGCCCGCGCCGCGTCCTGGTCGAGGAGCCCGAGACCGTGGTGGTGCGCGAGCGCCGCGGCCCGATCTGCCACTACGAGCGCCGCAAGGAGTGGCTCGGCGACGGCGAGTTCACCTACCGTCGCGTCGAAGTCTGCGAGTAATTTTTTTTACGATCGTCTCGTCGGCGCCGCGTCCCCCCGGGGGCGCGGCGTTCGTCATTTCACCACCAGCCAATCCTCGACCACGAGGGCGTCGAGGCCGGTGGTGTAGAACATCAGGATTGCGTCCTCCGCGCTGTGGAGGATCGGCTTGCCCATCACGTTGAAGCTGGTGTTGAGCAGGATCGGCACCCCGGTGATGTCCGCGAAGGCGGCGATCAGGGCCGCGAAGGCCGGGTTGCGCTCGGGCGTGACGCTCTGGAGCCGGCCGGTACCGTCCTGGTGGACCACCGCCGGCACCTTGCCGCGCACTTCCGCACGCCAGACGAGCGTGCGCTCCATATATGGGCTGTCGGCGTAAGCCTCGAACCAGTCCGGTCCCGCCTCGGCCAGGATCGCGGGCGCGAACGGTCGGAACGCCTCGCGGTACTTCACCTTGGCGTTGAGCGCGTCCTTGGCGCCCTGCGGCCGCGGATCGGCCAGGATCGAGCGGTTGCCGAGCGCCCGGGGACCGAACTCGGCCCTTCCCTGCACCCAGCCGACCAACCCGCCCGCGGCCAGGATTTTTGCCGCAGCCCGGGTCGCCTCTGCATGTCCGACGCAATTGGCCCGCGGCTCCTGCTCGGCCAGCCGCTCCATGGCGGCCGTCGAAACCCGAGAGCCGAGATAGGGGGTCAGCGGACGCAGCGCGGGGGGCGGGCCGGCCCAGCCCGGATTGTCCTCCGCGTAGGCGAGCCAGGCGGCGCCGACCGCGTTGCCGTCGTCGGCCGGCGCCGAGGGCACGTGCAGCCGGGTGAACCCGGAGCGGCCGAGCACCCGGCCGTTATAGGAGGAGTTGAGCCCGCACCCGCCGGCGATCACGAGGTTGTCGGAGGGGCCGAGGGCGGCAGCCTCCGCCACCAGCACATCCATCAAAGTCCCAAAAAAATCCTGGCCGCAGCGGGCGAGGTCGGCCCAGCCGGTGTCCAGGGCGTCCGCCGGGCGGTGCGCCTGGATCTCGGCGGCGACCGCCTGGATCGTCGCGGCCTCGGCGAAGCGCAGCCGTCCGGCCTCGATGGTGCAGAGCCGGGCCAGGAGGGCGGCCAGCTCCGGATCGGGGCGTCCGTAGGGGGCGAGCCCCATGATCTTCCATTCCTCGCCCTTTATCTGGTCGAAGCCGGCGAGATCGGTGATCAGCCCGTACAGGAAGCCGAGCGAGCCGCGCCCGCGGTGGCGACGCAGCTCCGTGATCCGGCCGCCCTCCAGCCGGTAGAGCGCCGCCGCGCCGGTCTCGCCCATGCCGTCCACCACCAGGGCGGTGGCCGCGTCGAAGGGGCTGCCCCAGAGCCCGTAGGCGGCGTGGCAGAGATGGTGCGGGTAGCGCCGCTGCGCCGCGACGGTCGCGCGCGGCGCCGCGCCGGTGGCCCGGCCCTCCTGGAGGAGCGCCAGCAGCGTGCCGTGGCCGGCCCGAGCCTGGGCGGCGTGCAGGTCGGCGATGAACACCCGCTCCGCCTGCTCGGGTACGAATGAGCGGTTGAGTGCCGTTGTGTGGGCGGCCAGCGCCATCAGGTCGAAGGTGCCGGCCTCCGCCTGCCCGCGCAGGAAATCGGTGAATTGCGGCCCCCAGGACGAGGCGACGACGAGCTCCGAGCCGGGCGGCACGTAGGTCTGCAGCAGCGCGGTCACCTGGGCCGGGTTGTCCGGCTCGCAATTCGGGGCACGCTTGACCTGGAGGAACCGCTCCGCGGCCTCGGCGAACAGCAGGGTGCCGTCCGGCCCGACGAGGGCGAGCGCCGGGTCGTGGAAGGTGGTGGCGAGGCCGAGATAGAAGCGCATGGAGAGGCAGGTAGCGCATTTTCCTGCGCGACGGAGCCCGACGGGGCTACCGGATTGCCCCGGGGCGCGGCGCCAGCAGGAGAATCGCCGCCCCCGCGAGCCCCGACAGGGCCGAGCCCGCGAGCACGCCGAGCTTCACTGCCGTCTCGTGCTGCGGGTCCGCGAAGGCAAGACCGCCGATGAACAGGCTCATGGTGAAGCCGATCCCGCACAGAACCGCGACGCCGTAGACCTGCCCCCAGCCGGCCCCGGCCGGACGCTGCGCCCATCCGAGCGCGACGGCGAGCCGTAGGCTGGCGAAGACGCCGGCCTGCTTACCCAGGAACAACCCCGCGGCGATGCCGAGGGTCACCGGCTGGAGCAGGGCGTCGGGCGTCAGGCCGGTCAGGGCGACGCCGGCATTGGCGAAGCCGAAGACCGGGACCACCAGATAGGTGATCCAGGGCGCCAGCCCGTGCTCCAGCCGATGCAGCGGCGAATCCACGTCTTCCGGCCGGCCGGGGCTGACCCGGATCGGGATGGTGAAGGCCAGCAGCACCCCCGCCACCGTGGCGTGGATCCCGGAGCGCAGTACCAGCACCCACAGGACCAGACCGAGCAGGAGATAGGCCGACAGCCAGGTCACGCCCGCCCGGTTGAGGCCGTAGAGGCCAGCGAGCACCAGGGCGGCCAGTCCCAGCATCCCGACATCAAGGCCGGAGCCGTAGAACAGCGCGATCACCACCACGGCGCCGAGATCGTCGACGATGGCCACGGCGCTCAGGAAGATTTTTAGGGAGACCGGCACCCGCTTGCCGAGCAGCGCCAGGACGCCGAGGGCGAAAGCGATGTCGGTGGCCGCCGGGATCGCCCAGCCGCGCAGGGTCCCGGCGCCGAGATTGGCCGCCGCGTAGACCAGGGCCGGCACCGCCATGCCGCCGAACGCCGCGATGCCCGGCAGCACCCGGTCCGGCCAGGTCCGCAGCCGCCCGTCCAGGGCTTCGCGCTTGATCTCCAACCCGACCAGCAGGAAGAACCCGGCCATCAGGCCGTCGTTGATCCAGTGCTGCACGCTCATCGGCCCGAGCGGTGCGTGGAGCCCGTGCGCGTAGGCCTCGGCGAAGGGTCCGTTGGCGACCACGAGGGCCAGCGCCGCCGCGGCCATCAGGATCAGCCCGCCCGCCGCCTCGCTCGCGAGCATCGTGCGGATGGCCGAGAGGGGGCGCCGGCCCCGGTCCTGCGGGGCGCGGCCGGGAGTCGAAGGCGGCTTCATCGCGGGCAGGCTTGGCGTGGTTTGGGGGCGGCGGCAAGGGGCGGGGAGCCATCTGTCCGCGTATGTCGCCTTGCGCTATCCTGCCGGCATTCGAGAGTCGGAGGTGCAGGGATGGCTGTACCGAAAACCACATCCGCGCAACCGAAGCGGGCGCCGCGACCGGCCGCACGAATCCAGGCCGCCGTGCTGGAGGAAGCGCGGCGAGCGGGGCTGCTCGACGGAGACACGTCCGAGCATGTGAGCTTCCGTGTGCCGCCCGCCCTGGTGGACGCTGCCAAGCGCGAGGCGGGCATCACGTCGACGACCGAGCTCGGCATGGTCGCCCTGGCGCTCCTGGCGCAATCCGATCCGGTCGCGGATTTCCTCGGCCGCACGGCGGGACGGCTCGGACCGGACCACGATCTCGATACCGGCTCTTGTTGAAGCCATCACGAGGATCCCGATCTGATCTAGCAATGAGCGCTCGAGAGGCGGCTCTTCTGAGAGGCTGTCTGACTTCGCGATCTCGGTCGGAAGACGGTCCCGAGCGACGGATCTCCCAATCTTTCCCCTCATCCTGAGGTGCCGGAGCGCAGCGGAGGCCTCGAAGGAGCCCTCCAGAACCCGCGCGATCCCTGGAGGGCTCCTTCGAGGCCGAACGATCTTCGATCGCCCGGCGCCTCAGGATGAGGGCGAGGGTCGGATAAACCGGTCAAAGAGGCTCTGTAGGGTGCAACTGAGGCGCCGTCCCCTCACGACACCTTTCCTATAACCGCGCGGATCAACCCCAACCCGTCCGGGCTCGACCAGGCGGCGGGGCCTTTCATCACCCCGATCGTGCAGCCCTGCGGGTCGATCAGCAGCGTGGTCGGCAGGCCGGGGGATTGGGTGTCCCGCTGGATCGCCGGGAGAACGCGCCCACCCGGATCGGCGTAGAAGGCGAGGGCGTGGATGCCGGCCTGCTTCAACCAGTCCGGCGGCTTGTCGAGGTTGCGGGTGTCGACATTGATCGCCACGACGGCGAAATCCGGCCCGCCGAGTTCCGCCTGAAGGCGGTCGAGCGCCGGCATCTCGGCCTTGCAGGGCGCGCACCAGGTCGCCCAGAGATTGACCAGCAGCAGCCGGCCCTTGAGGTCGGAGAGCCCGGTCTCGGCGCCGTCCGGCCCCTTGAACCGGATCTCCGGCGCGGGCCGCGCCTGCTTCAGCGCCTGCATGCCCGCGACCTCGCCCTTGGCGGCGGCGTCGAGCCGGGCCAGCGCCGGGGTGGCACCCGCGCAGGGCTGGGACGCCGCACCCGTGTTGCCGGGCAGGAGACCGCTCCCGTATAGGGCGGTTCCGAGGACGGCGAGCGCGGCGAGGCCAGCGCCGGCCATCAGAGTGGTGCGGCCGGGCATCAGGCTTGCCTGCCGGGACGTTCAGGGCGCGGAAGGATCGACATGAGCAACCGGATGTGGGGCGGCCGCTTTGCCAGCGGCCCGGCGGAGATCATGGAGGAGATCAACGCCTCCATCGGATTCGACAAGCGCCTCGCGCCCCAGGATATCCGCGGCTCGCTGGCGCATGTGGCGATGCTCGGCGCGGCCGGCATCCTTCCGGCAGAGGATGTGGCCGCGATCGAGGCCGGGCTCAAGTCCGTGCGCGACGAGATCGAGGCCGGGCGCTTCGTGTTCAAGCGCGAGCTCGAGGACATCCACATGTCCGTGGAGAGCCGGCTTACCGAGATCGTCGGGCCGGCGGCCGGGCGCCTGCACACGGCGCGCTCGCGCAACGACCAGGTCGCCACCGACATGAAGCTGTGGGTGCGCGACACCCTCGACTCCCTCGACCAGCAGGCCGCCGACCTGCAGCGCGCCTTGGCCGAGACCGCGCTGAAGCATGCCGGCACGGTGATGCCGGGCTTCACCCATCTCCAGTCGGCCCAGCCGGTCACCTTCGGCCACCATTGCCTGGCCTATGTCGAGATGCTGGCCCGGGACCGCGGCCGGTTCCGCGACGCGCGGGCGCGCCTCAACGAATGCCCGCTCGGCGCGGCGGCGCTGGCCGGCACCTCCTTCCCGATCGACCGGCACGCCACTGCGGCGGCCCTGGGCTTCGATCGGCCGACCGCGAATTCCCTCGATTCGGTCGCCGACCGCGACTTCGCCCTGGAATCGCTCGCCGCCGCCTCGATCTGCGCCGTGCATCTCTCGCGCTTCGCCGAGGAGCTGGTGGTCTGGACCTCGGCGCAGTTCAACTTCGTCAAGCTGTCGGACGGCTACACCACCGGCTCGTCGATCATGCCGCAGAAGCGCAACCCCGACGCGGCCGAGCTGGTGCGGGCCAAGTCCGGCCGGATCATCGGCGCGCTGACCGGCCTGCTGGTGGTGATGAAGGGGCTGCCGCTCGCCTATTCCAAGGACATGCAGGAGGACAAGGAGGGCACGTTCGACGCCCTCCAGGCGCTGTCCCTGTGCCTGGCCGCCATGACCGGCATGGTGAAGGACCTGGAACCCAACGCCGACGTGCTCGCCCGGGCCGCCGGCTCCGGCTACGCCACCGCCACCGACCTCGCCGACTGGCTGGTGCGCGAGCTCGGCCTGCCGTTCCGCCAGGCCCACCACGTCACCGGACGGCTGGTCGGCGCCGCCTCGGCCAAGGGCGTCGGGCTGGAAGCGCTGTCGCTGTCCGAGATGCAGGAAGCCGAGCCGCGCATCACCGACGCGGTCTACGCCGTGCTCGGCGTCGCGAACTCGGTGGCCAGCCGCACCAGCTACGGCGGCACCGCGCCGGACAACGTTCGGGCACAGGCGCAGAGCTGGATCGAGCGGCTCGGCTGACGGCGCAGTTGCGGCGGACAATCCTGGTTTCAAAAGGTCTTCGACCTTTTGCGGGTCCAGGGCGGAGCCCTGGCTCCTCTTAGGCTCCGCCGCCAAATCCCACTGGCGCATCGTCCTGAATACCGGAATCAAGACGGCGCGCTGGGCCTTTGATTTTGCAGCCTCTTTTTCTAGGTCTGCGTCGAACGCAGCGAGGCCTGAAATTTCAGGTGCGCCTGCGACGGCCGGCTATCGATCACCTTTTTGGTTTGCGCGTCGCGGTCCAGTTTGGCTTCGACGACCTTGGTCTCGGTCGCCTGCCGGCTGGTCTTGTCGGGCGCGTTGGCTTTATTCGCGTGGCTCGCACTGGACGCGTGATGCGCGGGGGAATGGGCCGTCGTCGCACTGATCTTGTCCACGATACAATACCCTGAAGTTTCCTAAGATCTCGATTGTGCATCATCCCGGAAGTCGGACACGACCTTTCGGAATGATGCTCTAAGTCCTTGATGGGATGCGCGCGCCGACACCGAACAGGAACCCGCTTCGGCGGCAAACGCTCTGGCACCGCCGAACTGATTCGCCTTGCGACGCCCATCAGGCCCGGACGCGGCTTGGCGCGGTCGGCCGGGTGACCAGCGTGGCGAGGCCGGTCTGGAGGGCCGATCTGGTCTCGATCACCGGACTGGTGGCGTCCGGCAAGACCGGCTGGCCGTGCAGGACCCGCTCCATCGCCCGCTTCGACGCCGCGGCCTCGTCCAGCAGCCTGCGCACGTCCGCCTCGAAGGTGTCGTCGCCCTGACCGCCCGATCCTTGCCGGAGCCGGGTGCCGGGATAGGCCTCGTCCTCCGGCAAGGATCGGGGCTGCTCAGCGTCATCGGTGGTCGGATGCGGTGACGCCGCGCTCGGATCGTCCGCCGCCGCATGACTCTGTGCTGCCACCGCGTCCGGATCGTCCGCGGGCGCGCTCGATGGGGCCTGTGGCGTCTCCGAGCTGGCCGCGTCCTGTCCAGGGGCTGCACCCATATCGATCGCCGCCGTCACCTCGGCGAGGCTGGCCGCCGTGAAGCCTGGCTCACCGCCTGCGGCGGCGTAGTCCCGGGCGATATCGGCAATCTCCCGGGCCACCTTGGCCAGGTCCTGGGCGATGAGCGCTGCCGCCTTCCTGTCACCGGAGACCACGGCCGCGAGGGCTTCGGCCTTGAGCCGCCGGAGCTTCCGCTCGGCTTCCTGGAGCGCGAAGGCTGCGACGTCCCGCTGGCTGGTCCGCGCCGAGGCCAGGGTGATCAGCACGCTGCTGATCTGGGACAGCTTGGCGTAACCCAGCCGGTCCGGTGGCGCCAACCGCGCATCCTCATCCGGCTCCGCGCCGGCCTTGCCCTCTTGTGCCGTCCCGTGCGCGTCGGCCGCGATCTCCGGGCTCGCGGGCTTGTGCGCGGCCGGACGCTGAGGCCCCTCAATCGCCGCCACCCGGTTCACAGATCCAACCATGGCCACCTGCCGCGCGGAACTGTCGAGCGCCGACGGACTCAGGTGATGTCGGCAAGAAATACATACGCTGTGCTAAAGCTTTTCGCAAATTCAACTCTCGGTTTATGATGATGAGCACAGAAGTCTGCCCTCGTCCAGAGCAAATCATTTCGCTCAGCGGGCGGCTTCGATATCTTTCCGCATCGCGCTCCGCCATCATTCCGGGCCGCCTCTAGCCTCGGCGGATGAAAGCTGGCATCGATCCTCCATGACCTTGTTGATTCACCGCGCGGGCGCTGCGATGCGCAGCCGAATTAACGACCCGGCCTGATCCGTCAGGCCGGGTTTGCCCGCCCGTGAACGTTCTGGCGCCCGGTGCGCCGTCCCAAGGTCGAAGCTCATGCCTGCCCAGGAACCGGTGCTGCATCTCGTATGCGGCAAGATCGCTGCCGGAAAATCGACGCTGACCGCCGGCCTCGGCGCCCATCCCGGCACCATCGTGGTGGCCGAGGATCGCTGGCTCGCCCGGCTGTATCCCGACGCACAGACCGGCCTGGCCGATTATGTGCGCCATTCGGCCCGCCTGCGGAGCGTGATGGGTCCGCACGTGGTGGACCTGCTCCGGGCCGGCCTCTCGGTGGTGCTGGATTTCCCCGCCAATACCCTCGCCAGCCGGGCGTGGATGCGCACTCTGTTCGAGGAAGCGGGCGTCGCCCATCGGCTCCACTCTCTCGACGTCTCCGATGACGTCTGCAAAGCGCGCCTGCGGGCGCGGAACGCCTCGGGCACGCACGATTTCACGGTGACGGACGCGGAGTTCGAGCTGTTTACCCAATATTTCGTGGCGCCGACCCCGGAGGAGGGGTTCAACGTGATCCTTCATCGCCCATAGAGGCACCGCCGGCATCGGCCCGTATGGCAACGGATCACGCCATCTGCAGCTTCAGGAATTGTGTCGGTGGTCTCTGCCAGGCACAGTTCCCCACACCCGCCCACAGGCCGAGCTGAAATTTGTGCATCGCAACCATCCGGGGGGGCTGCGCGTTCACCGTCTGGCTAAGTCTGGTCCGTTAGAAGCTCGGCTGTGTGGATCGGAGATCGCATGATGCCTGTCGAGAGTTGGCTGAAGCCGGAAGACGTGCCCGAACTCGCGGCACGGGCGACGGCCATGATCGATGCGGCCCTGACGGGTTCGGGCCTGACCCGGGAGACCTACTGGTCGGCCGTCCGCAAGGGCTACAACACCCCCTATAACGACCCGCCCCGCAAGCGCCCGCTGCCAGCGCAGCCGAACGCGGTCGTGCCCGCCGTGACGGCGCCAGACCCCGTGGCAGCAGTCCCCGCGGCGGTGATCGCGGCCCTGGCCGCCGAGGTGCGGGCGGTCTGAACAGCTGCGCGCTGTTGGCCGCCTTCGAGCTTGGCTGCCATCTTGCCGACTTTTTGCGCGGGCTTCACTCCTCCAGATCCCCGGTCCGGCTCCAGATGGGGCCGCCCGTCGTCAGGAAGTGAAGATGGTCCGCGTCCCCCGCCTGCTCTCGGTCGGAGCCCTCGCCCTGCTCGCATCCGGTCTCGTCACGGGCCTCGTCGGGGCCATGGTCGGCGGAACGGTCCTGTCGGCGACGGTCGCCCAGGCCCAGGATGCGGAGCCGGACGGTTTTTCCGACGCCGCCCCGAGCAAGCGCGGTCGCCGGCCGCGCCGTGAACGGACGCCGCGGGCCGAGAAGAAGGCCGCGACTCCCCCGGGGATGCAGCAGGCGACGCCGGTGGCGATCTTCGGCGACTGGAACGTGTTCGTGAACGGCGATGGCCGCGCCAAGCTCTGCTACGCGATCGCCCAGCCGCAGGCGCGCTCGCCCAAGACCCTGAAGCGGGACACCGCCTACCTGTTCGTGAGCGTGCGCAAGGGCGAGAACGTCCAGAATGAGGTGGCGGTGATGCTGGGCTTCCCGTCGAAGCCCGCCGCCTCGCAGATCAAGCCGGGCTCGGCGGCTGCCCCCACCGACCCGAGCCTCAATCTCGGCACCGGCCGCTACGGCCTGGTCGTGAAGGACGGCAACGCCTGGCTGCAGAACCCCGCCGAGGAGGCCCGGGTCGTTTCCGAGATGAGCGCACGCAACCCGAAGCTCATCATCAAGACCACCTCGCTGCGCGGCAACCCGACCAGCGACGAATATGCGCTCGCCGGGTTCGCGGAGGCGATGAAGCGCACACGGGACGAGTGCGCCAAGTAGAGGCTCTTTAGGCCCGACGCCGGCGCAGCTCGGCGACCGGGTCGCGATGGGCAGCCGAGCGGGCTCGGGCCGCAACCCGCTCGCGGGCGGCGCGGGCCGCCTGCTCGGTATTGCGGAACACGGTACCGTCGAGGCCGTCGAAGTCCCGCGACGACGAGAAGAACCGCACGCCGCGGCCCTCCGGCACGGCGATGCCGGCGGTGACCTCGCCGATCTCGATCACCCGGGGCGGCTCGGCCCGGTCCGCCGCTGTGCGGTCGGAGAGCGTGACGTCGTCGGGCGTGAGGTCTTCGGTGAAGGGGTCGGGACGGTCTGTCGGAGGAAACGCGACATCGAGACTGTGCATGGGACGGAATCCTGCCTTGGCCGGCGCCAGGGCCGTGCCGGAATGCGGGGATAGGTTCTGAGGGTCGGTGCGGCTCGAGCCTCGCCGATCACGTTGATCGTGCGGTCTCTAGGCCCCTGATGTGACGAACGCGCTATGGCCGGGCGGCGTCGCGCTCGCGGCGATCCTGCCTCGGCCCGGTCAGGCTTTGGATCGGATCCAGGGTTTCCACGTGAAAACCGCTTCGCGACCCACGCGGCATCGACAGAGCCGCCGATCGATCGGCACAGCTTGCGCATGACGGAGCGGGTGACGAAAGGAGCCGGTTCGGGTCGACATCCATGTCCTCCGAAGTGAAGGACCACGCGGCGCGGGCGCCGTCGCAGTGCTTTAGCGTTTGATGACGCGGCGCAAGCTACGCTTCTCAAATCACCGCGGCCGAGGAAGCGGGCCAGAAGGTCCGTCCCGTTCGGCGAGGACAAAGATGGGCCCGGGCCGCCGGCCCGTCAACGGAACGGGCTTCCGATTTTCGCGCCCAGCTTGGCAGGAAGCCGGTCCCGGCGGCCCGTCCGGGAGACGCGATGGCTCAAGCCCCGGCGATCACGCCGGCGAGGTCGGAAAAATCCGAGAAGATCCGGCCGGCGCCCGCACGCAGGAGGTCGGCCCCAGCGGGGTCGTGGCCCCAATGGCCGCCGCCGGTGAAGCCGGCGACCCGCATGCCGGCGCTCCTGGCCGCGGTGACGCCGGGCACGCTGTCCTCGATCACCAGGCAGGCTTCCGGCGCAGCGCCCATGCGCTCCGCGGCGAACAGGAACAGGTCGGGGAAGGGCTTGCCCCGGGCGACCTGCGCCGAGGAGAAGACGCGCTCGCCGAACAGCGGCAGCAGCCCGGTCAGGCTCAGGGAGTGGCGCAGCCGCACCGGGTCGCTGCTCGACGCGACGCAGGCCGGCAGGCTCAAAGCCGCGACGGCCTCCGCGACGCCGCGCATCGCGCGCAGCTCGGCATCGAACAGGGCCAGCGTCTCGGCCTTGACCGCCTCGACAAAGCCCGGGGGGGCGGTGACCCCGTAATCGCGCGCGACGTGATCCATGATCGACACCATGGAGGTGCCGGTGAAGCGCGACCGGACGGTGTCGAAGGCGATGGGGACGCCGATCCGGTTGAGGCCGGCGGTGAGGCAGGCGAGGCTCAGGGGCTCGCTGTCGACGAGGACGCCGTCGCAATCGAAGATCACCAGGCCGAGTTTTCGGGCGTGCGCGTCCAAGGTCGATCGTCCTCGACGGCCCCGTGCCGCCGGGCGTTCCTGTCGCATGGGCTCGCCCGGAGCGGCAACAGCTTGCACCCGGCGGCCCGGCCCCATACTCCCGGGGCGGGCGCCTCCCGGGGCGCGCAGACATGGCTCAGAAGACCCCGCGATGTTCCGTTTCCTGGCCCGCGTCCTGGGCTTCCTGCTGATGGCCGGCGGCTTCGTCGCGCTGGTCTATGACGGCGCCCGCTCGATCGCCAACAATGGCTTGCGGGTGACGCCGCTCTCGGACGTGATCGCCACCCTGTTCAAGGACAAGGCCGGCACCCTGCAGGGCAGCCTCGAAGGGGCGGCGCCCTGGCTCTGGCACCTGCTCGGCCTGCCGCTGACCCTCGCCCCGGCCTCGCTGATCGGCCTGGGGCTCGGCGCGGTCCTGCTCTGGCTCGGCCAGCCCAGCCGGGAGCCGATCGGGTTCCTGACGAAGCCCTGACGGGCGGCCAGCTGGGCCTGGGCTGCGGCGAGCTCGTCCTTCAGCCGCGCGACCTCGGCGTTCAGCGCGGAGTGCTCGGTGACGTCGATCTCCGAGGCGCCGACGCAGACCACCGCGCCCGCGGCGTCCCGCACCGGCCCGATATACACGGCCTATGCCGGGGGCCTGCGGGCGCGCGACTTCCCCGACATCACCAACAAGATCGTTCCGTTGGAGACCTTCTCTGCGGAAGGCGGCCACCAGCAATACCCCGCCAAGAATCCGACGGGCTATTGCGGCTTCGGCGGCACCAGGATGCGCTGCCCGGTGGGGACCGGGATCGCGGCCTGATTTTTTAGGGGTTGCCGGCCGGACGCGGCACCGGTGCCGCGGGCGCGGTGACGGCGCCCGCTTCGGGCTGCGGGGTGCTCCTCGGGCTGCGCAGGACGATGAGCACCCCGCCGATGACCGACAGGGCTAGGGCGGTGACGAGGATGAGGAAAAGCCAGCGGGGCATCCGCTGGCCCTAGCACGGCGCGCCCGGTTCGGCGAACGCTCAGCGCGGGACGAATACGCCCGGTACGACCTTCCCGCTCCGGCCGAACAGCTCCTCCGCCCGGGTGCAGCTGGCCGGCACATCCTTCTCGTAGACGGCGAGGTAGGATCGGGCCTGCAACAGCAGGGTATCGCGCTCGAGGTCGGCCGGATCGACGCCCATCGCCTGGACCACGCTCTTGAAGCGGTCGCCGTCGGTCCGGAGCGTTTGGCAATGGACGTTCACGAAACCGGCGAGGCCGGCGAGCTTGGCCGCCTTGAGGGCGTTGGCCGGCGGCTCCGCCGGCGCCTGCCCGAAGGCCGGCGCCGCGATGGCGGCCAGGACGAGCGTCGTCGGCAACAGGCTGCGGATTCGCATGCGCGGATACTCCATCGGGCTACGGCGCCTTCAACACCGCCCGGCAGGCGGAAGGCAGGGCCGCCATGGTCATGGCGGGCTTCGGCTTCGGCGGCACCTTCGGCGGCTTCGGGTGCAGTACCGCGTCGGAGAACCAGTAGCTCAGGTCGTCGCAGCCATCCCCGGCGGCGGGCGCGCCCTGGGGCTGGCAATCGTCCTGGCCGGCCGGGCAGGCGAGCCGGATATGGTAATGGTAATTGTGCCCGTACATCGGGCGCACCTTGGACATCCAGCTCCGGCCCGAGGCCTCCCGGCACAGGGCCTTCTTGATCGCCGCGTTGACGAAGATGCGCTCCACCTCCGGCTGCTCGGCGGTGAGCTTGATCAATTGCAGATGGGTCGGCGTCCAGACCTCCGGGTCGATATCGAGCCGGTCGGGCCGGACCATGTCGGTGGCCGAGGTCTCCTCGCGCTCCGCCCGGCTCATGCGGTGATCAGGCATCGGCGTCAGCCAGATATCGGCGTCGATACCGATCTGGTGCGAGGCGTGACCGGTGATCATCGGGCCGCCGCGGGGCTGGGCCATGTCACCGACGAGCAGGCCCGGCCAGCCGACCCGGGCGGCCTTCTGCGACAGGCGCTCGACGAAATCGATCAGGACCGGCGTGCCCCACATCCGGTTGCGGGACGGGCGCATGACCTGCCAGTTCGGCCCGTCCATCGGCAGCGCCTCGCCCCCGGCGAAGCAGCCCTTGGCGTAGAACCCGTAGATGTGAGCCGGCCCGGAAGAGGCGCGGGTGACCCGGCCGAACAGGGCCTTGGCCGGGGTCGAGGGCGCGTCCGGGTGTTCGAGCGGCGGCAGCGGCTTCGGGTTGACGCTGCCGCGGTCCTGGGCCTGCGCCCCCGCGGCGGACAGGATCAGGGCGGCGAGGGCGAGGCCCGCAACGGGGCTCGGGGTGAGGCGCGGAATCGGCATGCGGGGAGCTGTTCGTCCGTCTGAGGGGGCGGGCGCTAGCCCGGACTGGAACGTGAGGCATCGCCGGGGCGTTTTTCAGGCAGCGCGCGAAACACGACGCACGACCCGGGAGGCGAGCATGGCGGCCAATCCTCAACCCGCACCGCGGCAGCCGCGCAGCCTGATCGCCAGCGATCGGGTGATCGGCACGGATGTCCGCCGGCCGGACGGCGGCAAGGTCGGCCGGATCGAGCGGCTGATGCTCGACAAGGTCTCCGGCCGGGTCGCCTATGCGGTGATGAGTTTTGGCGGTTTTCTGGGGCTCGGCGAGGATTTCTACACGCTGCCGTGGTCGGTGCTGCGGTTCGAGCCGGGGCAGGACGCCTACGTGCTCGACCTCACCGAGGAGCAGCTGCGCGCTGCCCCGGCCCGGACCCCGGAGGGCACCGACCCGGCGCAGGACGGCGCCTGGGAGGAGCAGATCCACCGATATTACGATGCCGCGCCCTATTGGGGGATCTGACCCGGCGTCGGTCCGTCAGCCCTCCGAGGGACCGCACCAGCCCGGCAGATAGCCAGCGTCCTTGGACTTGGCGAGCGCCATCGCCTTCTCCAGCGCGTCGGAAAAGTCGTTCTCGACGCGCTTCTCCTTGACGTTGCGGCGTAAGAAGTCCGCCCACAGGAACTCGCTGAACGGCGTCGTGTCCTTGGCGAAGCCGCCGGCCCGGCGCAGCTCGCCCGCGAGGCTGCGGTACGGGTCGTCGGCGAGGTCGGCGATCGCCTTCGGGATGTCCTTGAAATCCCGCCGCACGCCCTCGGCATCGTAAGAGTAGACCCAGGATTTGTGGTCGCAGACCGTCCAGAACGCATCCTTCTCCAGGTGGTGCAGGTCGGCCACCACCGTGACCAGCACGCTCTCGACGCCCTCTTCCTGAAGTGCCCGGGCGAGATGGTGGTGATCGATCACGTAATGGCGCTTCTTCGGCCCGAGCACGGTCGGGATCATGTGCGCCCCAAGGAACGCCTTCTTCTTCTCGCCGTCATACTGCCGCCAGCGGCGACGCTTCTCGGCGACCTCCCGGTAGCCCACCGTCATCTGCGTCGGGCGCAGCTCGGTGATCGGGATCGGCTTGAGCAGCGGTTCGCGGTTGGCCATTCGGTCGAGTCTCCTGCGTGGTTCTGTCACGCCCTTCCCATAACGGGTCGGAGACGGGAAGGCCGGAGGCGCTCACGTTTCGCGGATCGGCCCGGCGCGCACCGCGTCCAGCACGAACACCCGGATCGCCGAGGACAGGTTCTGGCCGCCGCGCCCGGCATCGATCGCGCCGATCAGCGCCTGGACCGATTGGCCGCGCGCCTCCGCGACCTCCCGGAGCGCCGTCCAGAATGGATCCTCCAGGGACACGCTGGTGCGATGGCCCGCGATCACCACCGAGCGCTTGCTGACGCCCGTGCTCACGATGCGCGCGTCATGATGGGGACGAATCGGAATCCGGCTCGCCGCGCACGAGCCGGTGGCCCTCGTGGCGGTCGATCTCCAGGGCCTTGCGCCGCTGCTGCAGCGTCTTGGCCTTCTTCGGACGCCCGAAGGCGATCCGATTCTCCTCGGCCTTGGCATCCTCGGCCGCGCGGGCCTTGGCCTTGCGGACCTGGCGCAGGTTGATGATCTCGGCCACGGATCGCCTCCCGGCTCACGGTTGGGGGCGGAGCCCCCGAGAGACCAGGGCTCCGCCCTGGACCCGCACAAGGTCCCGGACCTTGTGAATCCGGGACTTGCGCGCAAATCAATCGGCGCTGGGGGCCAGCATCGTCTCCGGCCGGACCACGCGCTCGAACTCCGCCTCGGTGACGTAGCCGAGGCGCAGCGCCTCCTCCTTGAGGGTGGTGCCGTTCTTGTGCGCCGTCTTGGCGATCTCGGCGGCCTTGTCGTAGCCGATCGAGGGGGCGAGCGCGGTCACCAGCATGAGCGAGCGGCTCATCAGGTCGGCGATCTTGTCCTCGTTGGCCTTGATGCCGACCACACAATTGTCGGTGAAGCTCACCGTGGCGTCGGCGAGCAACCGGATCGATTGCAGCACCGCGTTGGCGATCACCGGCTTGAACACGTTCAGCTCGAAATTGCCCTGCGAGCCGGCGAAGCTCACCGTGGTGCCGTTGCCGACCACCTGGGTGCAGACCATGGTCAGCGCCTCGCACTGGGTCGGGTTGACCTTGCCGGGCATGATCGAGGAGCCGGGCTCGTTCTCCGGCAGCGACAGCTCGCCGAGGCCCGAGCGCGGGCCGGAGCCGAGCAGGCGGATGTCCTGGGCGATCTTGAACAGGCCGGCGGCGAGCGCCGAGAGCGCGCCCTGCGTGAACACCAGCGCGTCGTGGGTGGCGAGCGCCTCGAACTTGTTGGCGGCACTGGTGAATTCCAGCCCGGTCAACTCCGCGACCTTGGCGGCGAACTTGTCCGCGAATTCGGGATGCGCGTTGAGGCCGGTGCCGACCGCGGTGCCGCCCTGGGCGAGCGCCAGCACGCCGGGCAGCGTCGCGGCGACGCGCGAGCCGCCGAGCGCCACCTGGGCGGCGTAGCCGGAGAATTCCTGACCGAGCGAGACCGGAGTCGCGTCCTGCAGGTGGGTCCGGCCGATCTTGACGATCGATTCGAACGCCTTGGCCTTGGCGTCGAGCGCCGTGTGCAGATGGGTCAGCGCCGGCATCAGCCGCTCGCTGATCTCCCGGGCCACGGCGATGTGCATCGCGGTCGGGAAGGTGTCGTTGGAGGACTGGCCGCGGTTGACGTGGTCATTCGGGTGGATCGGCGTCTTGCCGCCGCGCTTGCCACCCAGCGCCTCGTTGGCGAGGCTGGCGATCACCTCGTTGGCGTTCATGTTCGACTGCGTGCCGGAGCCGGTCTGCCAGACCACCAGGGGGAATTCCTCGTCGTACTTCCCGGCCACGACCTCGGCGGCGGCAGCCGCGATGGCATCGGCGAGCTTGGGCTCCAGCGCGCCGAGATCCTTGTTCACCAGGGCGGCGGCCTGCTTCACCAGGCCCAGCGCGTGGACCAGCGGGGCCGGCATGCGCTCGGTGCCGATCTTGAAGTTCTGGAGCGACCGCTGGGTCTGCGCCCCCCAATACCGGTGGGCCGGGACCTCGATCGGCCCGAAGGTATCGGACTCGGTGCGGGTGGCGGTTCCGGTCTCGGTGGGCGACATCGTGGCCTCTACGTTTGGTGCAGTGCGGTGCCTACTTAAATGAGGCGCCGGTGAATCGCGATGCCGGTTTTTCCCCGGCGCCGGACAAGAGCGGGGCTCTGTTCCCGCCGGATAAGGAGCCGATGAGCGCGACGATCGATCTGCCCGAGCCCGCGACCCGGTTTCGCCCTCCGGTGCCGCGCCCGCTGCGCGAGCCTCTGGGCCTGTTCGACTTCCTCCGGGCCGCCCGGAAGAACCCGATCACCACCTGGATGGACGTGCACTTCAAGGAGCCGGTGGTGGCCGCCGAGGGCGCCATGGGCCGGATCACCGTGGTCAGCGACCCGGCGCTGATTCGCTATCTCCTGGTCGAGAACGTCGAGGGTTACCGCAAGGACGACCTGCAGCGCCGGGTGCTGGCGCCGGGCCTGGGCAACGGCCTGCTCAGCGCCGAGGGCGACGAGTGGCGGCTCCAGCGCCGGACCCTCGCGCCGATCTTCAACGCCCGCACCGTCCAGGGTTTTTCCGACGCGATGAACGCGGCCGGGGCCAAGCTCGGGCGCCGCCTCGCCCGCCGGGGCGGCAAGCCCGTCGATGTCGCCCTGGAGATGACCCGCGTCACCCTCGACGTGCTAGAGCGGACGATTTTTACCCAGGGCCTGCCCGGCGATCCCGACGCGCTGGGCCGCGCCATCACCCGGTTTCTCGAGGCGGTGGGGCCGATCGACCCGCTCGACGTCTTCGGCGTGCCCGATTTCGTGCCGCGCATCGGCCGCCTGCGAGCGCGGCCGGCCGGACGCTTCTTCGCCGAAGTGGTCGACGAACTCATCGCCCGGCGCAAGGCGGCGATGGAGCGGGGCGAGGCGCCGCGCGACCTGCTGACCCTGCTGCTCGCCGCGCAGGATCCCGAGACCGGCAACGGGCTCTCGGACCTCGCCGTGAAGGCCAACATCGTCACCTTCATCGCGGCCGGGCACGAGACCACGGCCAATTCCCTGACCTGGGCGCTCTACTGCCTGTCGCAGGATCCCTCCGCGCAGGCGCTGGTCGAGGCCGAGGTCGACGCCGCGGGCGAGGGCGATTTCGCCGTCGAGCAACTGCCCTACACGCGGGCGGTGATCGAGGAGGCGATGCGCCTGTTCCCGCCGGTGCCGTTCCTCAGCCGGCAGGCGACGCGGGACGACCGGCTGGGCCGGATCAAGATCCCGCGCGGCTCGCTGGTGATGGTGGCGCCCTGGGTGCTCCACCGCCATCAGACGCTGTGGGAGGACCCGGAGGCGTTCATGCCCGAGCGCTTCCTGCCCGAGAACCGGGACGCGATCCCGCGCTTCGCCTACCTGCCCTTCGGCGCCGGCCCGCGGGTCTGCATCGGCCAGAGTTTTTCCATCCAGGAGGCGGTGATCGTGCTGGCTCACGTGGTCCGGGCGGTGCGCTTCCGGCTGCCGACGGATCATCCGCCGGTCACGCCCCTCCACCGGGTCACGCTCCGGCCGGAGCACGGCTTGCGGATGGAGGCGGAGCTGCGGGGCTGAACAGCTTGACGAGGTCCCTGCCGCTTCGCACTTTGTGGACCGGGTGGAGGGAGATTCCCCGATGTCCGATACCGCAGCGCCTCCCGCGCTCGACTACGCCGAGCAGGTCGCCCGCGTTTTGCGGTCCAACGCGGAGACGGAAAAGTTCGTCGCGGAGCAACGCAAGCTGATCGCGGAGCAATCCAAGCTTCAGACCGAGACCTTGAAGATCGGCCGAGATTGCCTGCTCGCCCCGCTTTCGATCGGCTTCGCCGGCATAGCCGCCGCGGCCGCGTTCTTTGGGGCCGGTGCCGCCTTCGTCAAACTGCTCGGCCCGTGACGACCGTTCAGAAGAAAAGTCGATGCGATAGACGGCCTGCGCGTTTCGAGACGGCTGTCATGTGGGCGAGAGCAGCTTATTTGCTGCGCTGCGCATCGAGCCGGCGCGTCTTGCGATCGTAGAGGCGCGTCGCGATCCAAGCGCCGACGAACATCGACGCCGACAGTCCGAGGGCAATGCCAAGGATCTGGTTTGCGTAGGCCTGGGTCATCCGATCAATCCTCCTGGCGCAGGAATCGGATCACGATCTGAGCCATACTATGTAGGACGACGGCCGCGATCAGCAAAGTCCATCCGCCATCGGCGAGGAGGTCGAGATGCCGTTGCGCAATCGGATTGATGACGGCAATGCCGATGGTCGCGATGGCTGACGAGTTCAGCAGCGTCGCGGCCAGCTTGAGGCCTTCATTGAAGCGTTTCGCGCGATGCTTGCGTTCGCCCGCCGACAGGGTCGGCTGCTCGGACGGTGTGTCCAAGCGCCGACGCTCCTATCGCTGACGACGAGCCTCAGCTCTTCTTCCGGAACGCGTCCAGGCTCACGACCTCGGCGCTGCCCTCCTCGCCGTCCTTCTTGGCGGCGGGGCGAGGGGCTTTCTCGTCCGGCTTGGCGCCGGGCGGTTTGTCACCCTGTGCGGCCGGCGCCGGAAGCACCTTCGGGGCGGCCGAGCCGATCGTGGCGAGCCCGGCCCCCTTGGGCCGAACCTCGCTCGGCTCCGAGCCGGCGCCGCGCGGGCCGCTCTTGGCCGGGGCGGCATTGGCCTCCTCGGGCACTTCGCCGGCCTCGGTGAGATCGAACTTCAGGCCGAACTGCACGGAGGGGTCGAAAAAGCCCGACAGGGCGTCGAACGGCACCAGCAGCCGCTCCGGCACGCCCGAAAAGGACAGGCCGACCTCGAAGGTGTGCTCGTGGACGCTGAGGTCCCAGAACTGGTGCTGCAGGACGATGGTCATGTCCTGCGGGTACTTCTCGCGCAGGGCCTGCGACATCCGCACGCCGGGCGCCTCCGTCCGGAACGAGACGTAGAAGTGATGGTCGCCCATCAGCCCGTCCCGGGCGGCATCGGTCAGCACCTTGCGGACGACGCCGCGGAGGGCGTCCTGCACCAGGAGATCGTAGCGAATCAGGTCGTCTGCCATCTGCGGTCGCGCTCTAGCCCGGTCTGCGCCCGGCGCCCCGCCGCGGATGGCCGGACCGAGGAAATGAGTGAAGGCTTCTGGTGCCAGGCGCCTTCATGCCCCGCCTAGACGATGCGAACCGCTAGGACTTGAGACCGATCTTGGAGACCGCTTACGCGGCCACCGCCACCGAAGCAAAGTTGTCGTTGGCAACTGTTGCAGAGGCCCGATAACGGCGGAACCATGCCGAGCGAAAGATCAACCTTTACGCCTTCGTCGATCCTAGCTTCGCCCCCGCCTGAGACCAGTCCATCTCCGACCGCCTTGCGGCCATCGGTCCTGGGCTCAGGTGGAGGCGCCGGGTACCGCCCCCGGGTCCGATAGGTTTATTCCGAAGACCGTTTATCGCCATAGCCGGCCTCGCGACCGGCTCTCAAGATATAGAGGGGATCGGTCCGGTTTTGAAGCCCGATCGTGTCGCGCCACTGTCTCAGGGCGAACCTCTTGATGCGGCTGTTGCCGGAAATGCGCAGTCGCGCGGTTCCGAGCCCGACGGGCCACGCCGAAGCGACCGGATCTGGGGCGCTGTCTGGCGCCTGGGCGTCCTGGTTGCCCTCGTGCTCGTGTATCTCGGCGCCGCGAGCCTGCTCTCCCTCGCCAGCGTCCGCGTCGGCTTCGACCTGTGGGCCGGGATCGACCCGTTCCTGCCGCCCGAGCGGCGCCCGTTCCTCGGCGCGGTGGACCTCGCCCACCGCGCCTTCGCGGTCGACGCCCTGCGCCAGGTCTACCTCGCCGCCCTGGTGCTTGGCGGGGCGTGGTGGCGCGACCGGGCCGGCTGGCGCCGGCGCCTGGCGCTCGATCGCGAGCGCCCGAACGGGATTCGCCCGGTGGCGCTGCTGGCGCTCCTCCTGGTCTGGCCGGTGCTGCACATCGCCTGGGTCACCGGCACGGCCGAGCTGTTCGGCGCGAGCTTCGGCCGGCGGGTGACGCTGTCGCCGTTCATGAGCCAGAGCGCGGTCGTGGCCTGGCTGCTCTACCTTGCGGTGCTGGCCCCCGTGGCCGAGGAGCTGCTGCTGCGCGGCGAGGCCTTCGCCCGCGCCCGGGAGGCCTTGGGGCCCGTCGGCGCCGTGCTGGTCACCGCCGTGATCTTCGCCGCCGCCCATGTCTCGTCCTGGGGGCTCGCCCGGCCGGTCTCGCTGCTGCCCCTGGCGCTGGTGCTCGGCTGGCTGCGCTGGCGCACCGGCCGGCTCTGGCCCGGCATCGCGCTCCACGGCTGGTCGAACCTCGCCTTGGTGACCTACGTGCTCTGGCCGACCTGAGCGCGAGACGACGCTTAGGCCTCTTCGTCACCGGTGATGACGGTGGATAGACTGGTCGTGCGCTTGCCCGCGGCCCCTCTCACGCGCAGGACTATCCGATGGACGCCTATCATACCCTTTTGCGGCGCATCCTCGACGAGGGCGTGGCCAAGGACGACCGGACCGGGACCGGGACGATCTCGGTGTTCGGCCACCAGATGCGCTTCGATCTCGCCGCGGGCTTCCCGCTGGTCACCACGAAGCGCCTGCACCTGCGCTCGATCATCCACGAGCTGCTCTGGTTCCTGGCCGGCGATACCAACGTGGCCGCCCTCCGGGCCAACGGCGTGACGATCTGGGACGAGTGGGCCGACGCGCACGGCGATCTCGGCCCGGTCTACGGCCGGCAATGGCGCTCCTGGACCAAGCCCGATGGCGGCAGCGTCGATCAGATCGCGTGGCTGCTCGACGAGATCCGGCGCAATCCCGATTCCCGCCGCCTGATCGTCTCTGCCTGGAACCCGGCCGACCTCGACCGGATGGCGCTCGCCCCCTGCCACTGCCTGTTCCAGTTCTACGTGAGCGAGGGGCGGCTCTCCTGCCAGCTCTACCAGCGCTCGGCCGACGCCTTCCTGGGCGTGCCGTTCAACATCGCCAGCTACGCGCTCCTGACCCACATGATCGCCCAGGAGACCGGGCTCGGGGTCGGCGACTTCGTGCACACGTTCGGCGACGCGCATCTCTACCGCAATCACCTGGAGCAGACCCGGACCCTGCTCGACCGGGCCCCGCGCCCGCTGCCGCGGCTCGAGCTCAACCCGGAAATCCGCGACCTTTTCGCCTTCCGGTACGAGGACATCACCATCGCGGGCTACGATCCGCACCCGGCCATCTCGGCGCCGGTGGCGGTATGAGCGCGATGGTCTCGCTGGTCGCCGCAGTGGCCCGCAACGGCGTGATCGGCCGCGACAATGGGCTCGCCTGGCATCTCTCCAGTGACCTGAAGCGGTTCAAGGCACTGACCATGGGCAAGCCGATGCTGATGGGCCGGCGGACCTGGGCCTCGATCGGCCGGCCGCTGCCGGGCCGCCGCACGCTCGTGCTCACCCGCGACCGCGGCTTCCGCGCCGAGGGCGCCGAGACCGTCCACGATTGGGACGCCGCCCTGGCGGCCGCAGCCGGGCCGGAGTTGATGGTCGTGGGCGGGGCGGAGATCTACGCGCTGGCCCTGACGCATGCCGACCGGCTCCACCTTACCGAGGTCGAGGCCGAGCCCGAGGGCGACGTGCGCTTTCCCGCCTTCGACCGCGCCGCGTTCCGGGAGACGTTCCGCGAGGCGCACCCGGCCGGCCCGCGCGATGAGCACGCCTTCGCGTTCGTCGATTGGGTACGCATCCGCTGAGGCGCGCCGCCGCGGTTGTGTTCCGGCCTGTGCGTGCCCACCTGCCAGCCTTGACAGCATGGGGCGCACACCCGCAGGTGCCTGTCGGGTATGCGTTCTCATGGGGTCCCAAGCCTCGCGAGAAGAGACGCCCACGCAGGTGTTTAGCCGCCAAACGAGCCTGTTCGCGACGCGAGCGGTTCAATTCAGGCGGGACTAGGCGGGCGAGCGTGGCCGTTCAGGCAGGGAGACGCAGTCCGGGGAGCACGTTTCGCGTGCGGACCGGGCGCGGGCAGGCAGGAGACGACGGCTAGGATGCTTTGGAGCAATCAGAGCGGCGGTGGCGGCGGCGGCCCGTGGGGTCGGCCCGGCGGCAACGGCGGCGGCCCATGGGGTAATGGCGGCGGCGGCAAGACCCCGCCCAACCTTGAGGACCTGCTCCGGCGCGGGCAGGACCGCCTGCGCGGTCTGATCCCGGGCGGCGGCAACACCGGCGGCGGCTATGGCGGCGGTGGCCCCAGCGGCATCGGCGGTGGCCGGAGCGCCGCGGTGATCGGGGCGCTCGCGGTCGCGGTCTGGCTCGCCACCGGCTTCTACACCGTCTACCCGCGCCAGGTCGGCATCGAGACGATCTTCGGCCGCTACGTCGGCACCAAGGGCGAGGGCCTGCGCTACAACTTCCCCTATCCGATCGGCGGCGTGGTCAAGCCGGATGTCGGCTCGCAGAACTCCATCCAGATCGGGTTCCGCTCCGGTCCCGGCGCCCAGGGCCGCAACCGCGACGTACCGGACGAGAGCCTGATCCTCACCGGCGACGAGAACATCGTCGATCTCGACTTCGAGGTGCAGTGGCGGATCAACCCGCTCAAGGCCTCCGACTTCGTGTTCAACCTCCAGAATCCGGAAGGCACCATCAAGGCGATCTCCGAGAGCGCGATGCGCGAGGTGATCGGCCGCCGCAACATCCAGGCGATCCTCACCAACGAGCAGTCGAGCATCGCCCAGGAGGTCAAGGAGATGGTCCAGAAGGCGCTGGACGAGTACGGCGCCGGCGTGCGCATCGAGGTGGTGCAGCTCGTCTCGGTCAACCCGCCGCCGGAAGTCCGGCCGGCCTTCATCGACGTGAACGCCGCCCAGCAGGACGCCGACACGGCGCAGAACGAGGCCAAGACCTACGCCAGCCGCGAAGTGCCGCAGGCCAGGGGCCGGGCGTCGCAGATCTTCCAGCAGGCCGAGGCCTACCGGACGAAGGCGACGGCCGACGCCACCGGCCAGGCCGCGCGCTTCAGTGAGGTCTACGCCTCCTACAAGGCCGCCCCGGCCATCAGCCGCGAGCGGCTCTTCCTGGAGACGATGGAGAAGGTCCTGGGCTCCGTGAACAAGGTGATCATCGACCAGAACGGCGCGCAGCCGGGCTCGGGCACCGCCGCCGGTGTCCTGCCGGTGCTGCCGCTCACCGAGTTCGGCGCCCGCGCCCCGTCCCCGACCGCGACGGGAGCCGCCCGATGAAACAGGCTCTCCGCACCGGCCTGATCGCGGTCGCCGCGATCGTCGCGATCGGGCTCTACGCCTCGATCTTCACCGTCGGCCAGATGCAGCAGGCCCTCGTCCTGCAATTCGGCCGCGTCCGCGCCGTGCTCAACGCCACCGGCGAGGAGAAGCCCGGCCTCTACTTCAAGGTGCCGTTCGTCGAGAACGTCGTGATCTTCGACAAGCGCGTGCTCGATCTCGACCTGCCGGTGCAGACGGTGCTCACCGCCGACCGGCAGAACCTGGAAGTGGACGCCTTCGCGCGCTACCGCATCCTCGATCCGCTGCGCTTCTACCAGGCGGTGGGCAATATCGGGCTCGCCAACCAGCGGCTCGCCAGCTTCACCAATTCCGGCCTGCGCAACGTGCTCGCCCGCTCGACCCGCGACGCCATCGTCAAGACCGACCGCGGCCAGCTGATGCACCAGATCCAGGAGGACGTGAACCGGCAGGCCAAGGCGCTGGGCATCGAGATCGTCGATCTGCGCATGACCCGGGTCGACCTGCCGGCGCAGAACTCGGCCGCCGTCTACAAGCGGATGAAGACCGAGCGCGAGCGTGAGGCCGCCGACATCCGCGCCAACGGCGACCAGAGCGCCGCCACGATCCGCGCCAAGGCCGACCGCGAGGTCACCGTGATCCTCGCCGAGGCGACCCAGAAATCCGAGCAGCTGCGCGGCCAGGGCGACGCCGACAAGAACCGGATCCTCGCCGAGGCGTTCGGCAAGGACCCGGACTTCTTCAGCTTCTACCGCTCGATGCAGGCCTACGAGACCGGGCTGAAGGGCTCCGACACGCGGCTGGTGATCAGCCCAAGCTCGGACTTCTTCCGCTACTTCAGCGACCCGCAGGGCCGGGCGACGGCCTCGGCGCCGCGCCCCCCCCGCGGGCCCGCGGACCCGACCGCCTCCACCGGCGCGACGCGCTGACCGCTGGCGCCCCGGCGCCAGCGGACTACGATGCAGGACCATCCGCGGGCGGCCGATCCAGGTCGGCGGCCCGCGAAACCGGAACCGCGTTCTTGAAGAGGTCGACCATGCACCCCGTCGCGAGCGCCCCCCGGGCGTCCTTCGGCTGCGCGCAGGCGCAGCCCCGTTCCCGAGCCCGCGCGTTCATGGCGGCGATCCTGGTCGGCGCCTCCTTCGCGACCGCGGCCCTGCCGGTCCCGGCCTTCGCCAAGGGCCCGGCCTCCCTCGCCGACCTCGCCGATCAGGTCACCGACGCGGTGGTGAACATCTCCGCCTCCACCACGGTCGAGGCGCGCAGCAGCCGCGCCGGGCCGCAGCTGCCCCCGGGCACGCCCTTCGAGGACCTGTTCGAGGAGTTCTTCAACCGCCGCGGCGGCAAGGGCGGCAATGGCGGGGAGCGCGGCGACAACGACACGCCGCGCCAGCAGCGCAAGTCGAACTCCCTGGGCTCCGGCTTCATCATCGACGCCTCCGGGATCGTGGTGACCAACAACCACGTCATCGGCGACGCCAACGACATCCAGGTGATCCTGCACGACGGCACCAAGCTGAAGGCCGAGATCATCGGCAAGGATTCGAAGATCGACCTGGCGGTGCTGCGGGTGAAGCCCACCGCCGAGCGCCCCCTGAAAGCGGTTCCGTTCGGAAATTCCGAGACGATGCGCCCGGGCGATTGGGTGATCGCCATCGGCAACCCGTTTGGCCTCGGCGGCTCGGTCTCGGCCGGCATCGTCTCGGCGCGCGGTCGGAACATCGAGTCCGGACCCTACGACAACTACATCCAGACGGATGCGGCCATCAACAAGGGCAATTCCGGCGGCCCGCTGTTCAACATGGACGGCGAGGTGATCGGCATCAACACAGCGATCCTGTCGCCCACCGGCGGCTCGGTGGGCATCGGCTTCGCGGTGCCCTCGGACACGGCCAAGCCGGTGATCGACCAGCTGCGCGACTTCGGCGAGGTCCGCCGCGGCTGGCTCGGCGTGCGCATCCAGAACGTCGACGACGCCACCGCGGAGGCGCTCAACCTCAAGGGCGGCGCGCGCGGCGCCCTGGTGGCCGGCGTCGACGAGAAGGGCCCGGCCAAGACCGCCGGGATCGATGTCGGCGACGTGATCGTGAAGTTCAACGGCGCCCCTGTGAAGGCGTCGGGCGACCTGCCCCGGATCGTCGCCTCGACCCCCGTCGGCCAGAAGGTCGACGTGGTCGTGGTTCGCAAGGGCGAGGAGCTGACCAAGCCGGTCACGCTGGGCCGGCTCGAGGATACCGACAAGCCGCAGCTCGCCAACCTGCGCCAGCCCGAGCCCGAGAGTGCGACCCGTCAGGCGCTGGGTCTTAACCTCTCCGGCATCACCGACGAGCTGCGCAAGAAGTTCGGGATCAAGGACACCGTGAAGGGCGTGGTCGTCACCCGGGTCGACCCGAACTCGACCGCCGCCGACAAGCGCATCCAGCCCGGTGAGGTGATCGTCGAGGTCGGCCAGGAGGCGGTGAACACGCCGGCCGAGGTGACCAAGCGGGTCGAGGCCCTGAAGAAGGAAGGGCGCAAGTCGGTCCTTCTGCTGGTGGCGAGCGCCACCGGCGACGTGCGCTTCGTGGCGATCGGGCTCGACTGAGCCGGTTCCACATCGAGAAGCCGAGGGCCGTCGCTCCGAAAGGATGCGGCGGCCTTCATTTTTGGGTCGAGGCTAGGTGGCTCAGGGAGAGCCGCTGCGCGGCACGTCTTTCAGCTGGGTCCCGGGTCGCATTCCGCTGACGCTCCATGCGCCCGGGAAAGGGCGTGGCGATCCATCCTACCCTGCCTCTTTTCCCAGACAGGTGGAGCGAAGCGGAACCTGATCCGGGACCCAGCACGGAACGCGCCGCGAAGCGGCTCGACAGTGGGTGGGGAGGGTACATTGACGCGGCGGATCCGTGCAGCACACTGGCGTCGCGAGTCGATGCGGCTCGGACGCTCTCGAACCCCATGACGGCCGTCGCCTTCGACACCCTGAAATTCGCCCGCGCCCTGCGCGAGAAGGCGAAGCTGTCACCCGAGCAGGCCGAGGGCTTGGCGGATGCGCTGGTCGATGTCTTTGACGGAACCCTTGCGACGAAGGCTGACATCCGCGACGTTCAGGCTGAGATCCAGGCCGTTCGCGGCGATTTCGGAGCCGTGAAGATCCAGACCCGCGCCGATATCGACGCGCCGCGGCTCGCGGCCAGGACGCGCATCGAAACCCAGAGCCCCTTTGTCAGGGACGGTATCGAGCGGATCAGAACAACCGGCACCTCCGCCGACATAGACGTCCGGTACTGGATCGTCGGCGCAATCGGCCTTCAGACCCTCGTCTACCTGTACGCGCTCGTGGTCTTCGCCCTGGCCCTTCGCTGACCCCTCACGCCACGAACTCCGCCGCCGCATAGCCCTGCAAGTACAGCAGCGCGGTGAGGTCGCCGTGCTCGATCCGGACCCGGGCGGCCGCCGCGACCGCGGGCTTGGCCCGGAAGGCGACGCCGAGGCCGGCTTCCGCCAGCATGTCGAGGTCGTTGGCGCCGTCGCCGACCGCCAGGGTCTCGGCGGGGCCGAGCCCGAGGGCGTCGCGCAGCTCGATCAGCGTCGCGCGCTTCTCCGCCTTGCCGACGATCGGGTCTTCCACGGTGCCGGTGAGCCGTCCGTCCGCGACGCCGAGCACGTTGGCCCGGTGCTCCTCGAACCCGATCATCCCGGCGATCGGGCCGGTGAACAGGGTGAAGCCCCCCGAGACCAGGCAGGTCCGGACCCCGTGCGCCCGCATCGTCCGCACCAGCGTCGGGCCGCCCGGGGTGAGGCTGAGCTGATCGGCGATCAGTCCATCGACCGCCGTAACGGGAATATTCTTGAGGAGCGCCACGCGCTCGCGGAGCGCCGGCTCGAACGCGATCTCGCCGCGCATCGCCCGCTCGGTGATCGCCGCGACATGGTCTTTGAGGCCCAGCGTCCCGGCGAGCTCGTCGATGCATTCCTGCTCGATCATGGTCGAATCCATGTCGGCCAGGAACAGGCGCTTGCGCCGGTGCGAATCGGCCGGCAGTACGGCGAGGTCGATCGGCTCGCCCGAGAGCGCGCTCCGCAGCCGTTCCGTGAGAGCGCCCACGTCGGCGGCATCGCCCGGCACCAGCACCTCGGCGGCGACCTCTCCGTGCAGGATCCGGGGCGGGTGCTCCGTCCGCAGCACCGCGCGCGCCTCAGCCAGCACCGCGTCGGTGATGGACGGCCGAGCCGGGTTTGCTATCAGGACCGCGACCAGCATCGTGGAGTTTCGCCTTGCCAGACCGGGAAGAGACCGGGGGGCGCCCGGCGGCGATCCTCATCGCAGGGCCCACCGCCTCGGGCAAGTCGGCGCTCGCCGCCCGGCTGGCGCTGCGCCACGGCGGCGTGGTGATCAACACCGATTCCATGCAGGTCTACCGCGACCTGCGCCGCCTCACCGCCCGGCCCGACCCCGACGAGGAGGCGCGGGTGCCTCACCGGCTCTACGGCCATGTCGACGGGGCGGTGAACTATTCCGTAGGCTATTTCTCCCGGGACGCCACCGCCCTCCTGGCGGATCTCGACGGCCGGCTGCCCGTCTTCGTCGGCGGCACCGGCCTGTATGTCCGGGCCCTGGAGCAGGGGTTTTCGGAATTGCCGCCGGTGCCGGACGCGGTCCGCGCGCAGGTGCGGGACGAGGCCGAGGGCCGCCCGACCGAAGCGCTGCACGCCGACCTCGCCAGGCACGATCCCGAGGGCGCCGCCCGCCTGCGCCCGAGCGACCGCATGCGGGTGATGCGCGCCCTGGAGATTTTTCTGGCGACCGGCCGGCCGATCGCGAGTTTTTACGGCGATCCCGTGCCGGGACCGCTGGCCGGTAAAAACCTCCAAAAACTCTTCCTGGCGCCCGACCGCACGCTGCTGCGCGCCCGCATCGACGCCCGATTCCACACGATGATTGCCGAAGGCGCCCTGGACGAGGTCTTTCGCCTGCGCGCGCGGAATCTCGATCCGATGCTGCCGGTGATGCGCGCCCACGGCGTGCCGGGCCTGATCGCCCATCTCGACGGGACGCTTTCGCTGGAAGAGGCGATCGCCCGCGGCCAAGCCGATACGAGGGCCTACGCCAAGCGTCAGTTCACCTGGTTCCGCCACCAGATGGGGATGGATTGGCGCTGGCTCGATCCGGAGGCCGCGGCTGCGTTGTGAGGGGCGGGGGCACGCGTCTCTCCCGCTCCCCTCTGCAGGCGACGATGTTCTCACATCGTCTTCTGTCATACTCGACAGGCTCCCTCTCCCGTGCGGGAGAGGGTTGGGGTGAGGGATACGCCCTTTCCGGAAAGACCGGGTCCCTCACCCTGTCCCTCTCCCGCACGGGAGAGGGGACCCGAGCCACATCCGGCGATGTGCGAAACTGCCAGCCCCTGTAGGGGAAAAAGCGCTCCTGCTCTTTACAGGCTGGCGCAGATCAAAAAAACGCCGCCCTCAGCGCTCCAGGCGCGCCACCAGGCTCGACGTGTCCCAGCGGTTGCCGCCCATGGACTGCACCTCGGCGTAGAACTGGTCGACCAGGGCCGAGACCGGGAGCTTGGCGCCGTTGCGGCGGGCTTCGTCCAGCAGGATGCCGAGATCCTTGCGCATCCAGTCCACCGCGAAGCCGAAATCGAACTTGCCCTGGTTCATGGTCTTGCCGCGGTTCTCCATCTGCCAGGAGCCGGCGGCGCCCTTGGAGATCACGTCGAGCACCGCCTCCACGTCGAGGCCGGCACGCTTGGCGAAGTGGACGCCCTCGGACAGGCCCTGGACCAGCCCGGCGATGCAGATCTGGTTGACCATCTTGGTGAGCTGGCCGGAGCCCACCGGGCCCATCAGCCGGCAGGCCCGGGCGAAGGAGCCGATCGCCGCCTCGACCTTGGCGTAGGTCTCCGGCGCGCCGCCGCACATCACGGTGAGCACGCCGTTCTCGGCGCCGGCCTGGCCGCCGGAGACCGGTGCGTCGATGAAGCCGAGCCCCTTGGCCTCGGCGGCCGCGGCGAGCTCCCGGGCGACCTCGGCCGACGCGGTGGTGTGATCGACGAACACCGAACCGGCCGTCATGCCGGCGAGCGCGCCGTCATCGCCCAGCACGACGCTGCGCAGGTCGTCGTCGTTGCCGACGCAGGCGAACACGATCTCGGCGCCCGCGACCGCCTCCCGGGGCGTGGCCGCGAAGGCGCCGCCATGGGCCTTCACCCAGGCCTCCGCCTTGGGGGTGGTCCGGTTGTAGACGGTGACGTCGTGGCCCTTCTTGGCCAGGTGTCCGGCCATCGGGCCGCCCATCACGCCGAGACCCAGGAATGCGACCTTCGCCATTGTTGTCCGCTCCTCCCAGGGCCGAATCGCGCCGGCACCGGGCCTGCGCGCGAGGCGCAGGCGGCGACGGGTTCCGGGGCCGACCGCGACGACGGCCGGGGCCGTGACGATGGCCCGATGTAACAGATCGGGCGTCGTGCCGCCCGCGAAGCTGCATCACAGCTCGGATCGCTTGCGTCAACGGCGGACGAATAGGATAAACCCACGGTGTAGCCCGGGACCTGCGAGTCCCAGCCGGAGGTCCCAGCGGCCCCGAGCATGAGGCGTTCGGTAGGGAGCGGGACGGATGGGTACGGCGATCGGCAGGCATGGGCCCTGGGCCCTCGTGGGAGCGCTCGGCGCCGCGGCTTTGGCGATCGTGGCCACCCAGCGCGGCGAGACGATCAACGCGCTCTGGATCGTGGTCGCGGCGGTCTGCGTCTACATGATCGCCTATCGCTACTACTCGAAATTCATCGCCGAGAAGGTGATGCGCCTCGATCCGAAGCGTCAGACGCCGGCGGTGCGGCACAATGACGGGCTCGACTATGTGCCCACCAACCGCAGCGTGCTGTTCGGCCACCATTTCGCGGCGATCGCGGGGGCGGGCCCGCTGGTTGGCCCGGTGCTGGCCGCGCAGATGGGCTACCTGCCCGGCATGCTGTGGATCCTGGCTGGCGTGGTGCTGGCCGGGGCGGTGCAGGACTTCATGGTCCTGTTCGTGTCGATGCGCCGGGACGGCCGGTCGCTCGGCGAGCTGATCCGGGCCGAGCTCGGCACCGTGCCGGGCATCATCGCGCTGTTCGGCACCTTCCTGATCATGGTGATCCTGCTGGCCGTGCTGGCGCTGATCGTGGTCAAGGCGCTGGCCGAGAGCCCGTGGGGCACCTTCACGGTGATGTCGACGATCCCGATCGCGATGCTGATGGGCGTGTATTCGCGCTACATCCGCCCGGGCCGGATCGGCGAGGTCTCGATCCTCGGCTTCGTCCTGCTGATGCTGGCGATCGTCGGCGGCGGCTCGGTCGCGGCGAGCCCGGTCTGGGGGCCGGCCTTCACCTTCACCGGCCCGCAGCTGTGCTGGATGCTGATCGGCTACGGCTTCGTCGCGTCGATCCTGCCGGTCTGGCTGCTGCTGGCGCCGCGGGACTACCTCTCGACCTTCCTCAAGATCGGCACCATCGTCGGCTTGGCTCTGGGCATCGCGGTCGTCGCGCCGCACATGCAGATGCCCGCGACGACCAAGTTCATCGACGGCACCGGGCCGGTCTGGGCCGGCAGCCTGTTCCCGTTCCTGTTCATCACCATCGCCTGCGGCGCGGTCTCGGGCTTCCACGCCCTGATCTCGTCGGGCACCACCCCGAAGCTGATCGCCAGCGAGTCGGATGCCCGCTTCATCGGCTACGGCGGCATGCTGATGGAATCGTTCGTGGCGATCATGGCGCTGGTCTCGGCCTGCGTGATCGACCCGGGCGTCTACTTCACCATGAACTCGCCCGCGGCTCTGCTCGGCACCACGCCCGAGACCGCTGCCGCGGCCGTGACCAAGCTCGGCTTCGCGACCACCCCGGAGGTGATCACCCAGACCGCCGCGGATGTCGGCGAGCGCACGATCATCTCCCGCGCCGGCGGTGCCCCGACCCTGGCGGTGGGCATGGCCCACATCATCTCCTCGGCCATCGGCGGCAAGGCGATGATGGCCTTCTGGTACCATTTCGCGATCCTGTTCGAGGCTTTGTTCATCCTCACGGCCGTGGATGCGGGCACCCGCGCCTGCCGGTTCATGGTGCAGGATCTCGTCGCGCTGGCGGTGCCCTCGTTCAAGAACACCACGTCCTGGGGGCCGAGCATCGCGGCCACCGCGATCGCGGTCGGCGCCTGGGGCTACTTCCTGTACCAGGGGGTGACCGACCCGCTCGGCGGCATCAACACCCTGTGGCCGCTGTTCGGCATCTCCAACCAGATGCTGGCCGCGGTGGCGCTGACGCTCTGCACCGTGGTGATCTTCAAGATGAAGCGCGAGCGCTACGCGTTCGTGACCATCATCCCGACCGCGTGGCTGTGCCTGTGCACCCTCACGGCCGGCTGGCAGAAGATCATGTCCGCCGACCCCAAGATCGGGTTCCTGGCCCATGCCGAGCGCTACGCGACGGCCGCCGCCGAGGGCAAGCTCCTGGCGCCGGCCAAGAACGCCGATCAGATGGCGCAGATCATCCTCAACGACCGGATCGACGCCGTGCTGGCGGCCCTGTTCATCGGCCTCGTGGTCGCCATCGCGGGCTTCGGCATCGCCGCCTGCCTGAAGGCATTGCGGGCCGATCGCTGGACCGCCCTCGAGACCGATCCGCGCCTGGCTGCGGCCGAGTAGGAACCGCCATGGAGCAACCGCAGAGCCTGCGCAGCCGCCTCCAGACGCTGTCCAAATGCGTCTGCGACGGCGCTCGGCTGATGGTGGGGCAGGGCGATTACGCGGCCTACGCCGCACATATCCGTCGCACCCATCCCGACCAGGCGCCGATGACCGAGCTGGAATTCTTCCGCAATCGCGAGAACGCCCGCTTCGGCGTGGGGAACACGTCGGGGTTTCGCTGCTGCTGAGGGGAGAGACGCCGGCGTCAAACGGTGCGGGGCCTGTGGTCCCGCACCGTCATTGCGAGCGCAGCGAAGCAACCGAGGGAAGCGCTACCTTCGGGGATCGCGCGCTGCGCTGGGTTGCTTCGCTGCGCTCGCAATGACGGCAAAGGCGGGTGCGCGCCTCAAACCGGAAACGGGACGAGCCGCCTGCGCCCCGCTCGCCCGCGAAACCATAAAGTGAGCGCGAAATGTCAGTCCCCGGCGCAAGCGCGGCCGGATCTTGACTCGGCCGCCACAATATCCGCCATCTCCCACCGCACGGGAGGTCGGCATGAGCATTTTCCAGGACGCCATCCTTCGGTTCGGCCGCACGATCATGTCGTATGCGGGCGATGCCGTCTTCCTTCAGGCGGCGGTCTCGGCCGCGGCCAACGTCATCGTGGCCGATGGCGACGTGGCCGAGGAGGAGATCGAATCGGCGATCAGCGGCATTCGCGCCAACCCGATCCTGGAGAAATCCTACGACACGCTGCGCGTCGAGCAGGAACTCTACGAGGCCATCGCCCGGGCCAAAACCCGGGCCGGCCGCCTGGAGAACCTGCGCCTCGTGGGCGCCATCGCCGAGCGGCCGATCGACCAGCGCCAGGACGTCTTTCTGATCGGCGCCGACGTGGCCGATTTCGGCGGCATCAGCGAAGTCGAGCACAAGGCGCTCGACGAGATCGGCGCGGCGCTGCACGTGGACAAGTCCGCGCTGCTGCGCTGAGCCGCCTCGAAGACGGGTCGTCCGGCGGGGTTTGACGGACCGCAACTGTCGGTCGTCGCCGGATCGACCTGACGGGCCCGGCGCGACTGCTTGGCGAGGGCCGGGCGTTGCTTGAACGTCACCGCGCAATGCGCAACGCTTCCGTAGGGCCGCGAATCGGCGGCCCGCCGGGGGGCGCGGGATGGACGTTCGGAACACGGTTTCGGCTGAGAGGCCCGAGCGTGGCGGGGAGATCGCCTTCGACAGGTCCCTCGCCGGGCTGACCGGGATCGTCGTGAAGGGGTTTTTGCTGTCGCTGGTCACCTCCGGCATCTATCGGTTCTGGTACGTGACCAACCTGCGGCGGTTCTTCTGGAGCCGCACCCTCGTGGACGGCTCGCCCGCCGCCTATACCGGCCGCGGCGAGGATCTGTTTCTCGGATTCCTCGTGGCGATCGTGCTTCTGGTGCCGATCTATGTCGGCCTGTTCGCGGTATCGCTGCTCTCGCCCGCGTTCCCAATCTTCGCGGGCGTCGTCAGCGTGGTTGTGCTGTTCGTCCTCGGACAATTCGCCCTCTATCGCGGGCGGCGCTACCGAGCCTCGCGGACCCTGTGGCGCGGCATCCGGCTTGGCCAGGACGGTTCGGGCCTGGCCTACGCCGCTTTGGCCGCGGGCTGGTGGATCGTCGTCCTGGCGACCCTCGGTCTTGCCTTCCCGTTCATGCGCGCGGCCCTCGAACGCTACCGCATTCGCCATACCCTGGTGGGTACGAGCCGGATGGAATCCCGGGCACGCGGTTTGGCTGTGCTGCCGAGCTGGCTGCTGATATGGGCCGCGGTCGTCGGAACGGTCGTTGCACTGATGATCCTGGCGACGCTGGGTATTCACGCCAGAGGCAGCCGCCTCGGTGAGGTTGTGCTGCCCATCCTGTCTATCCTGGTGATCCTTCCCGTTCCGGCGCTGTATCCATTCTACCGCGCCCGCGAGACCCGAGCCTTTCTGAGCGCCATCCGGCTGGACGGGGTCCGTCTCGTCTCGCAGATGAAAGCGTGGGACCTCTACCGCCCGCACCTGGCCTATCTCGTCCAGTGTCTGAAGCTCGGCATCCTGATCACCGTCGCGGCGGCCATCGTCGTGGTGATCATGATGGTGTCCGGCGACGCGGTCGCGCAGAGCGTCCGGTTTGCGATCGGTGCGATCATCGTCGTGGCCCTCTATGGCTGGTACCTCGTATCCTCGGTCGTCCTCTACGTCCGCGTGTTGAAGGCCGGCCTCTGGCGCGCTGTCGCCGAGACCACGCGGATCTCGGATGCGGCCGCCCTGGGAGCGATCGTCGCTTCCGCCCGCGGCCCCAGCAGCAGCCTGGGCGAGGGCATGGCCGACGCCCTCGACGTGGGCGGCGTCCTCGATATCGGGTTCTGAGGGACCGGATGTGACGGCACTCACCGGCGCGGGCCGCTACTTCGACGGCCGCACCGCACGGCCCGTCCCGGTCTCCCTGCGCCTCGAAGCCGGACGCTTTGAAGTGTCGGGCCCGGATCTCCGCCGGGACTGGAACGGCCTCGACCTGCGGGCCGAGGACGCGCGACCGCCCCTGATGCGGGTCGGGCCGGCGGATACGCCGGAGCGGGTCGAATTCTCGGACGAGGCCCTGGCCGCCGCCCTCGAAGCGCTCTGTCCGGACCTGCATGCCGGCCCGGCCGCGGAGGGCCGCACCCTGACGGTGGCGCTCTGGTCGATGGCGGCCGGGATCGCGCTCCTCGGGCTCGCGGCCTTCGGCGTGCCGGTCCTGGCCGACGCCTTGGCACCGCTGGTGCCCGCGGCGGTGGAGGACCGCCTCGGTGCCGCGACCGAGAAGCAGATCGGGTATCTGCTCGGCCACCCGCCGGCCTGCTCCGCCCCGGAGGGGCAGGCTGCCCTGGACCGGCTGGTGAGCAAGCTCGGTGCGGGACTGCCGTCCGGCCCGCGCGTGAGCGTGCGCCGCTCGACCACGGCCAATGCCCTGACCCTGCCCGGTGCCCGGGTGATCGTCCTGTCGGACCTGATCGCGCAGGCGCGGTCTCCGGACGAGTTTGCCGGTGTGCTCGCCCACGAATTCGGACACGTGGCGGCCCGGGACCCGACCCGGGCGCTGATCCGGAGTTCCGGCATCGCCTACCTGCTCGGCTACCTCGTCGGTGACCTGGCCGGCTCGGCCGTGATCGTCGCGCTGGGAGAGAACGCGCTCTCCGCCGGCTACAGCCGCGAGGCCGAACGAGCCGCCGACGCCTATTCTGTCGCCGCCATGACCCACGCCGGGGGCGATGCGACCGCCCTCGCGATCCTTCTGGAGCGGATCGCCGCCGATACCGGCGAGGACCTCGCCTTCATGCGCAGCCATCCCTTCACGCGGGAGCGGGCGGCTGCCATCCGGGCGCTCGCGGCCGCCGCTCCGCAACCGCTCGCGGGGCGTCGGCCGCTCCTCGACGCGCCGTCCTGGGATGCGCTCAAGGCGATCTGCGCGGCCCCCGCATCGCGGTAGAGCGCGCGCCGCCGAAGTGTGGACCGGTACGGCGGCTCCGTCGTCATCCTCGCGGGCGCAAACGGTGCTGCGGTACACCCTCGAAAGCAGCCCCTTCGGGAGCGGACGGTCCAGCCAGCGCATCTCACCGAAGTCATCGGTCGCGCCGAAACAAGTCGGCAACGCCTTCAGCCGAAAGCGGGTGAAATCGTGATGGTGGCAATGCTTTTGACCAGAAGGTGAAATAGAATAGCCGATCGATTTGCTCAGATCATAAAGCATGAGCAGCAGCGATCTGTTTTTTGCTTCAAGCCTGCGCTCAAAGCACTTGACATACGCTGATCTCCGATAGTGTTATATAAAGTCTGTCGGCAATTGCTTGGGAGCGACAAATTTGCCGGTGGTGCTCGCGGCGGAGGGGCTCACGAAGTGCTTCGGATCGACCCGGGCGCTCACCGATGTGTCGTTCGAGCTTCAGGCCGGCGAGGTGGTCGCCCTGATGGGCGCCAATGGGGCCGGCAAGTCGACCTTGGTGAAGATCCTGTGCGGCGTCCACGGTGCCGATGCCGGGTCAATCACCATCGGCGGGAAGACGATCGCGTTCGCCTCGCCGCGGCAGGCGCGAGAGCACGGGATCATCGCCGTGCATCAATCGATTGCCGATGTCGGCGTCCCGACTCTCTCGGTCGCCGACAACCTGCTGCTCGACCGCGCCTGCACGGGGCGGGGCCCGCTCCTGGTCGGCGGCCGGCGGAGCTTGCGCGCCGCCGCGGCGATCGCGGCCGGCATCGGCCTCGAGCTGGACCTGTCCCGGACCCTCGACGCGCTCTCGATTGCCGAGCGCCAGCTCGTCGCCATCGCGCGCGCCGTCGCGCACGACCCGGCCGTGCTGATCCTCGACGAGCCGACAGCCAGCCTCTCGGCCCCGGAATCCGATCGCCTGTTCGCGGTCCTCGACCGGCTCAGGGACCGGGGCGTCGGGCTGCTCTACATCTCGCACAAGACCGGTGATCTGCGCCGCATCGCCGACCGGATCGTGGTGCTGCGCGACGGCCGGGTCTCGGGCGAGTTCCGCCGGCCGCTGGATCTCGGCGCCGCGATCCGGGCGATGGTGGGCCACGCGGTCGGGCGCGCGGCGCCGCGCGATCCGGTGCCGGGCGGCGCGCCGATCCTGCGGCTGTCGCAGGCGCGCCTCGCCCCGGCCGCTGCGGCCTTCGATCTCGTCGCACATGCGGGCGAGGTCGTCGCGGTGACCGGGCCGGTGGGCGCCGGAAAGTCCACCCTCGCCGGTGCCATCTTCGGGCTCTGGCCGCTCGCGGCCGGGCACATGGAACTCGACGGCCAGCGCTGGCGGCCGCGCTCGGCCGGGGCCTCGGTCCGCAACGGCGTGTTCATGGCCGGCGAGGACCGCTGGCGCACCACCTTCTTCCCCGGCACCGTGCCCTTCGCGCAGATCGCCGGCACGATCGGCTTCCCCTTCCTCGACCGCTGGGGCCGGGCGGGCCTCGTCGCGCGGACGGCCGAGACGCGCGCGGCGCGCCGGCTCATCGCCGAATTCGGCATCAAGGCGCGCGGCCCCGAGGACCCGCCCGCCGCCCTCTCGGGCGGCAACCAGCAGAAGGTCGTCCTCGCCCGCTGGCACGCCGAGCCGGCGCGGCTGCTGCTGCTCGACGAGCCGTTCCAGGGCGTCGATGTCGGCGCCCGGGACGACATCATCCGGGCGATCCGGGTCCAGTCGCGGGACCGCGCCACGATCGTCTTCGTCAACGACCTCGAAGAGGCGCTGGAGGTCGGCGACCGGGTCGTGGTCATGGCCGATCGCGCCGTGGTCGGGGACGCCGCCGACCTTGCCCGGATCAGCGCGCTGCTGGCTTCAGGCGCCCCTTCGCCTCACCCCGCCGTTTCGTAGAGTCCCCGTCATGTTGTCGCCCGCCCGCGCTCCGAAGGGGGCCTTGTCCCTGCGTTGCCTCGCGATCGATTACGGGCTCCTGATCCTGCTTGTCGGACTGGTGGTGGTCTTCGCGGTCGCGCAGCCCGCCTTCCTGCGCGTCAACAACCTGTTCAGCATCCTGCAGGCCGTCGCCATCGTGGCGCTGCTCGGGGTCGGCGTGACGGTCACGATGATCGCCGGCGGGTTCGATCTCTCGGTCGGCGGGCTCGCCGCCTTCGTGCAGATGGCCGCCGCCTACAGCCTGATCGTGCTCGACGGCTCGACCGGCAGCACCATCCTGCTCTGCCTGGGAATCGGCGTGTTGGTCGGCCTCGGCAACGCGCTCCTGATCGTGCGGCTCGGCATCCCCGATCTCCTCGCGACCCTCGGGATGCTCTTCCTCCTGGCCGGCCTCCAGCTGATCCCGACCGGGGGCCGCTCGATCGCCCGGGGCATGACCCTGCTCGACGGGTCCGTGGCGGACGGCGCCTTCACCGACACGTTCCTCGCCCTCGGCCGGCATCGATTCTGCGACATCCTGCCGGTCCCGGTGGTGGTGCTCGCGGTCGTGGCCGCCGCGCTCTGGTTCGTGATGGATCTCACCCGCTTCGGCCGGGTGTTCCACGCGGTCGGCGGCAACGAACTGGCGGCGCGGCTCGCCGGTGCGCCGACGCGGGCCTACCGGGTTTGCGCCTACGTCATCTCCTCCACGGTGGCGTCCATCGGCGGCATCCTGATGGCCGCCCGGATCGGCCGGGGCGACGTTTCGGCCGGCAACGGGCTGATGCTGGATGCCATCGCGGCCGCGCTGATCGGCTACGCCGTGCTCGGCGCCAACCGGCCGAACATCCTCGGCACGGTCGTGGGCGCCGTGTTCGTGGGCGTCCTGCTCAACGGCCTGACGATGCTGAACGCCCCCTATTACCTCCAGGACTTCGTCAAGGGCGCCGTGCTGATCGGCGCCCTGACTGTCACCTACGGCCTTGCGCCGAAGCGGGCCTAGAGCCTCATCCCGAAAGGTGGTTTCCGGCTTTCGGAAAACGATGATGCAAAACCGAAGATCGCGCGCATCGCCCGGGTTCCGAGATCCAGGACGATGCGCGGATCGCGGCGGGCGATCAATGCGGCTTGGGGATCCAGGGGGCGGTCGCGGCCTCCGAATGGCCGAATGCCGGGATCCGGGCGTTCAGATCCGCGATCGTCTTCACCCCGGCTTCCCGAAGCGCCCCCTGCGTCAGCAGGATCGGCTCGACGGTGATCCGAGGCCCGGGATCCTGGCCGGCGAGGGCGAGCGCCGCGGCGCGGATCGACACCGCGCCGACCACCGCCGGATTCGTCGCGACGGTGGCGACCCAGGGGCTGCCGGGCTCGGTGATCTCGCCGATATCCGCGGTCGACACGTCGGCCGAATAGATCTTCACCCGGTCGGCGAGGTTCAATTCGTTCACCGCGAGCTTTGCGCCGCGCGCGAACTCGTCATACGGCGCAACAATCACCGTGATGCCCGGATTGGCACGCAGGGCCGCCTTGGCCTGATCGGCGACGACGCTCGCGGTCGCGTCGCTGACGGTGCCGAAGCGGGCCTTCTCGATCACCCCCGGATGGGCGGCCTTGAAGGCGGCCCAGACCGCGTCGCGGCGATCGAGGGGGTCGAAGCCGGCGACATAGATATAGGCCGCCTGAAAGCTGGTCCCGTTCTCCTGAACGACCTGATCCAGCGCCTTCTGGGCGAGCGCGCGATCGCTCTGCTCGACCTGCGGGATCCGCGGATGGTCGAGGTTCACGTCGAAGGCCACGACCTTGATGCCGGCATCGACCGCCTTCTGGGCGACGTCCTTGAGCGATTCGGGCAGGCCGTGATCGATCACGATCGCCTTGGCGCCGAGCGCGACGGCCTGCTCGACCTGCTCGCGCTCCTGGGCCGCGTCCTGCTTGCCCGGGAAGATCCGCAGATCGATGCCGAGCGCCTTGGCCTGCGCCCGGGCCCCGGCCTCGTAGGCCTGGTAGAAATCGCCGACCGACAGGTAGCGGACCAGGGCGACCGTGACGTCGCCGTGATCGAAGGGTGGCGGGGCACCGGCGAGGCCGCCCGCCCAGGCGGCGGTCGAGAGGCCGAGGGCCGCGACGGCGGCGCAGAGACGGAGACGCACGGACATGGCTTGCCTCGCTATCAGGATGCGGCCGGCAGGACGCGGCCGATCTTCCACTGGAATGGCGGCTCGGTGCCGTTGACCGCGAAGTCGCCGACGATCCGATCCTTGAAGATGCGCGGGTTGTGCGAGGCGATCGTGCGGGCGTTGCGCCAGTGCCGATCCAGGGCGTGCCGGCTGCTCGTCGCGGAGGCGCCCAGCGCGTCGAACAGGATCGTGCCGGCATCCAGGACGAGGCCGGTCAGCACGGTCTGCGCCTGGGCGAGCTCGATCTCCGAGGCGATGGTGATCGCCTGCGCTTCGTCTGTTGGCAGGGTCCCGACCCGGGCCTCGTAGGCGCGGTGCACCGCCTCCGCCGCCCGGGCGTTGATCGCCCCCGCCGCGTAGGCCAGCGCGTGCACCCGGCCGACCACCTGGAGCACCTGCGGGTCGGCGCTGGGCCGTGCGCCGGCGGCGTGGGAATAGGTCCGATCCCGGATGCGCACCGCCCGGGTCACTTCGTCGGCCGCCGCCCGGGCGATCCCGGTGAGCGTCGCGAGATGCACCGCCTGGAAGAACGCCGTGCCGTAGGCGAAGCGGACCTCGGTGGGCAGCGGCTCGCCGATGGCGGGCACGTCCGCGAACGTGGCGGTGCCGCTCGCAGTCAGCCGCTGGCCGAACCCGTCCCAATCGTCGAGGATCGCGACGCCGGGCGCGCGTGCCGACACGACCACCGAGGTCTCCTCCCCGGCCTCGCCGGTGCCGACCACGTCGATCCAGTCGGCGAAGAGCGAGCCGGTGGTGTAGTACTTTCGCCCCGTGAGTCCCCAGCCGTCGCCGCGCCGGTGGATGCGGGTCTCGAACGTGCCGACCACGGCGGTCCCGGTCTCCGACCAGGCGCCCCCGAACAGGTCGCCGGCCGCCAGGCGCTCGATCCAGCGTGCCCGGCGCGCATCGTGGGGAGCGCTGACGGTGTCCTCCGCGAAGCCGAAATGGTTGCGCAGGGCCTGAGGCAGGTTGGAATCGGCCTGCGCCAGCTCGGCGAGGAGGCCGAACAGGTCCGGCAGGCTCGCGCCGAAGCCGCCCTCCGCCTCCGGCACCCGCAGGGCGCCGAACCGTGCCGCGCGCAGCCAGCCCACGGCCTCCTCGGGCAAGCGGCGCTCCCGCTCGCGCGCGACGGCTCCCTCGCGGATCCGGGCGAAGATCGGCCGGAACCGAGCCGCCAGGCGCTCGTAATGCGGGCTCGGCGGAGAGCCCCAGGCGGAGCGCTCGGGGGGCCAGGGAGCGGCATCGGCTTGGCTCATCGGGTCGGTCTCGTCCGGGCGAGGATTGAAGATCAGTGCCGCGTCGGCGCGTCTGCGCCGCCGAGATACAGCGCGGCGAGACGGCCGCTGGCGGCGAGTTCGGCGGAGGGGCCCGAGGCGACCACGCGCCCGCTCTCCAGCACGATGGCGCGGTCGGCGTGGTCGAGCACGAGGTTCGCGCTCTGCTCGGCGATCAGGACGCTCAAGCCCTCCTCGCGGTTGAGGCGGGCGATGATCGCGAAGATTTCGGCGACGATGATCGGGGCGAGGCCCATCGAGGGCTCGTCGAGGAGGAGCAGGGTCGGACGGGTCATCAGCGCGCGGCCGATGGCGACCATCTGCTGCTCGCCACCGGAGGTGAGGCCGGCCCGTGCGCTGCGGCGTTCTTTCAGGCGCGGGAACCAGCCGTAGACCCGATCGAGATCCGCGGCGAGCTGCCGCCGGCTCGGACGGCGCAGATACCCGCCGGTGAGCAGGTTCTCCTCCACGGTGAGCTGCCCGAAGACGTGCCGGCCCTCCAGCACCTGGACGATGCCGCGCGCCACGAGATCGGACGGATCGAGCCGCCGGGTCTCCTCGCCCTGCCATCGGATCGTGCCGCCGCGCAGGGCGCCCCGCTGAGCGCCCAGCAGGTTCGAGATCGCCCGCAGGGTCGTGGTCTTGCCGGCGCCGTTCGGGCCGACCAGCGCCACGATCTCACCCCGGGCGACGCTCAGGGACACGTCGTGGAGGGCCAGGATCGAGGCCCCGTAGACGGCCTCGATCGCCTCCACGTCGAGGAAGGGCGGCCGCACTAGGCCGGCCTCGACAGCCCGGGTCACCGGGCCGCCGCCTCGGCGGAATCCGCGGAGCGGGGCGTGATGCCCTTCTCCTTGGCGTAGGCCGCGGCGCCAGCCTTGATGAGGGGGGTGAGCAGCGCGTGATCGGCCTTGATCCAATCCGTCTGCAGCACCCATTTCGAGCCGTCCCAACTCTGGATGCGGGCCGCGCCGCCGCCCTCGTGATCGGTGGGCGTGATGGCAATGGGCTGGAGCAGTCCATCGAAGCCGATCTGCTTCAGCCGGGCCGGATCGATCGTCAGGTGCTCGAAGGCCCAGCGGCCCTCCTCGCCGTTGAGCGGACGCGCGCCGAAATGCTTGTAGCCCGTGCGGAGCGCCTCGACCGCGAGCGCGGCGTTGACGAGGCCGACGTTGTAGTTGACCGCGCCGAACAATTTGGCATCGCGCAGGTTCGACTTGCCCTTGTCGAGGATCTCGGCCTTCAGGCGCTTGTGGATCTCGAAGTCCGTTCCGCCTGGATAGGGCGCCAGCGCTGAATAGCCGACCGCCGCGCTGCCGGCCGGGATCGTATCGGATTCGGACCCCGCCCACACGTCGCCGATGATGCGGTTAGCCGGGAAGCCGAACCGCTGCGCGGTCTTCAGGGCTACGACGGTCGAGACGCCCCAGGTCCGCAAGAAGATCCAATCCGGCTTCACCTCGCGGATTTGGCGCCATTGCGGCGATTGCTCGCTGCCCGGATCGGCAACCGGGATCTGGATGTTCTCGAAGCCGTATGTCTTCGCGAGCGCGTCGACGGCAGGCTGGCTCGCCCGCCCATAGGCGCTGTCATGGTAGACGGTCGCGATCTTCAGGCCTTTCAGCTTGTCGAGACCACCGACCTTGGAGGCGATGTAGTTGATGCCGGTCGAAGCCTGGCTGTAGTAGCTGAAGAGGAGTGGGAACGCGTAGGGGAACACCGCTCCGTCCACGCTTTCGGTCTTGCCGCCCGCCGGATCGATCAGCGGGATCTTGTCGGCCGCCGCCTTTTCGAGGAGCGCGTAGGTGGCCGGCGTTCCGTGGGTGAAGAAGAAGGCGAGCGGCGAGCCGTCCTTGCCTGCTTTGACGCGCTCGTAGACCTCGACCGTACGATCGGGGCTCCACTCGGTCTCGAACTCTTCGTAGTTGAGCTTGACGCCTTCGACGCCGCCTTCGACCTCGTTGATGTAGCGGAAGTAATCGCGCTCGCCCGCCCACCAGAGCTCGCCGGACGACGCATAGGCACCGACACGATACGTGGGGAGCGGGATGTATTGGCTGACCTCTGCCGCGCAGGCGGGTGCGCCACCACCGAGCACGGTGCCGGCGAGAAGCGCGGCGAGCAGCAATCGTCTCACGGTTTTATCTCCTGACTGAAGGGAAGAGGGTGCGGCGGCTCGAACGGCGCAGGTTCGGCAAAGCGAGAAGCCGCGCGAGGCCCTCGGGCTCCTTGATCAGGAACCCGATGATGAGGACGCCGAAGATCGCCTTCTGGATGTTCTGACGCAGGCCTTCATCGACCTGCCCGGCGAACAGGTGCTGGAACGACCAGTCGAGAGCCAGGGGCAGCAGGCTGACGAACGCAGCGCCGAGGAAGGCGCCGCAGATAGTGCCGAGGCCTCCGATGATGATGATGAAGAGGATCTGGTAGGATCGTGAAAGGCCGAAGCTCTGCACGCTGGCCGAGCCGAGATAGGCGAAGGCCCAGAGTGCGCCCGCGATGCCGAGGATGAAGCTCGACACGAAGAAGGCCTGCAGCTTGGCGCTCCGGGTCGGCACCCCGATCACCGCGGCGGCCGCATCCATGTCACGCACCGCCATCCAATTGCGGCCCGTCTGGCTCCGGATGAGGTTCCACGACAGCAGCGTCAGGATCGCGACCGTGCCGAGAGTCAGCCAGTAGCGTCCGGGTGGGTTTTCGGCGTTGAGTCCGAAGACCGAAAGGCCGCGTGCCAACGCGATCGTGGCCGACGAGTTGCCGTTGTAGAACCACGGGAACTTGAGGAACAGCCACTCGAAGAAGAACTGCGCCGCAAGCGTGCTGACGATCAGGTAGAAGCCTTTGATGCGCCGCGAGGGCAGCCCGAAGAAGAGGCCGACAACCCCCGCCACCAGGCCGGCGAGAATGAAGGCAAAGGGCAGCGGAAGCGCGGGCACGCGGAGCTGAAGTGCGAAGGTCGCGTAGGCGCCCACCATCATGAATGCGCCGCTGCCGAGCGAGAGCTGGCCCGCATAGCCGGTGAGGAGATTGAGTCCGAGCCCCGCCAGGGACAGGATCAGGAACGGCACGATGATCGCGTTGACCCAATATTCCGTGGTCAGAAACGGCACCGTCAGAACGAGAGCCGTGACAGCCGCCACGCCAAAGGCGCGGGGCGCGACAACGATGGACGAAGGCGGGACATCGGAGCGTAGACCGACGTGGTCCATGGCGTCAGACCCGCTCGATCTGCCGTTCGCCCAACAGGCCGGCCGGACGGATGAAGAGGAAGACCAGGGCCAGCGCGTAAGCGAACCAGGGCGTGATGCCGCCACCCAGGAACGGGCCGATATACGTTTCGGCGAGGCTTTCTCCGGCGCCCACGACCACGCCGCCGACGATGGCGCCCGCGATGGAGGTGAAGCCACCGATGATCAGCACGGGAAGCGCCTTGAGAACTACGAGCGACAGCGAGAACTGCACGCCCTGGCGGGCGCCCCAGAGCAGCCCGGACACGAGACCGACAAGGCCCGCCACCGCCCAGACGATCTGCCAGATGCGGTTGATGTCGATGCCGAGGGACAGCGCGGCGAGGGTATCATTGGCGACGCCGCGGAGCTGGATGCCGATGCGTGTGCGGTTGAACAGCAGCGACAGGGCGATCACAAGCAGAGCGGCCACGCCGGCAGCGATGAGATCGAACTGGCTGATCATGATATCGCCGAGGAACATCGGCAGATCCTCGATGCCGAGATCGAGGGCGCGAACCTGCGATCCCATGAAGCCCTGCGCGACGCCTTCCGCCACATAGGAGAGCCCCAGCGTCGCCATGAACAGCGTGAGGGGGCTGCGATTGGTGAGCGGCCTGAGCAGAAGCCGCTCGATCGCGATCGCCGTGACGATGAGGAGGCCGACCGTGATCGCAAGGGCGCCGGCGACCGGCACGCCCGCGTCCTTCAGGGACACGAAGGCCAGGGCGCCGAAGAGCAGGATCGAGCCCTGCGCATAGTTGAAGACGCCCGAGGCCTTGTAGATCAACACGAAGCCGATCGCGACCAACGCGTACAGGGTGCCGGCCAGAACCCCGCCGATCAGGGTTTCGAGGAACAGGCTCATGCGGCCCTCTCCGCACGGTCCGAGCCGATATAGGCGGCGATCACGTCAGGGTTGCTGCGGATGGTCTCGGGCGGGCCGTCGGCAAGCTTGCGCCCGTAGTCGAGAACGACGACGTGGTCGGCGAGCCGAAGCACGATCCCGATATCGTGTTCAATGAGCACGATGGTCAGCTTCAGGTCGCGGTTCAGCCGTCCGATGATCGCGGCGATCTCTTCCTTTTCGCGCGCGTTCATGCCCGCCAGCGGCTCGTCGAGTAGAAGGAGCGTGGGTTTCGCGACGATGGCGCGGGCGAGTTCGACCTTCTTCTGGACGCCATAAGGCAGCGTACCGACGACCGTGCCGGCATGAAGATCGAGGTCGAACAGGTGCAGCACCTCGCGAGCCCTCTCGCGGAACGCGGCCTCCTGTGTCGAGGCGCGGGGCAAGCGCAGGGCCTCCTCGACGAGCGTCGCCTTCGCGTGTCGCGACAGGCCGACGATCACGTTGTCGAGCACGCTCATGCCTGAGAACAGCGCATTGTTCTGGAAGCTGCGGCCGATGCCGCGCCGCGCGGCTTTCATCGGCTCCATGCGGTGGAAATGCTCGCCCTCGAACACGACCGTGCCGGACTCCGCCCGGTAAACCCCGTTGAGGATGTTGAGCAGCGAACTCTTGCCGGCTCCGTTCGGGCCGATCAGCGCGCAGATCTCGCCGCGCCGGACCGCGAAGCTCAAGCCGTTGATCGCCTTGATGCCCTTGAACGCCAGCGAGACATCGGTGAGTTCGAGGATCGTGTCGGACAAGGCCGGCCTCACTCGGCCGCAGCGGCGGGGCGAAGCGCCGCCTCGCGGGCCTTCACGGCCTCGATGTCGCGGAATCCGTGGGCCGGATGCGTCTCCGGCAGATACGGCCCGCGGCCGAACAGCTTTTCGCGCAGCGTCCCGGGGCGGTAGGCCTTCGGATAGGCGCCGCGGCGCTGGAGCTCGGGCACCAGCAGGTTGACCGCATCCTCGAAGCTCTCGGGCGTCACGGCGTAGGCGAGGTTGAACCCGTCGACATCGGTCTCCGCGACCCATTCCTGCAGGATGTCGGCGACGGTCGCGGGCGAGCCGACGAAGACCGGGCCGACGCCGCCGATGCCGCCCCACCGGGCGAGCTCGGCGATCGACCAGGGGTTCTCCGCGGACGAGAAATGCTCGACCATCGACACGATGGCGTTGGTCTCGACCTTCTTGACGAGGTCGGTCGGCGCGTACTGCCCGAAATCGATGCCGCTCCAGCCCGACATGAACACCAGCGCGCCGTCGCAGGACGCGTAGGACCGGTAGTCCTCGAACTTCTTCTGCGCGGCCGCGTCGGTCTCGGCGACGATCACGGTGGTGAGGTTGTAGATCAGCACGTCGCGGGGCGAGCGCCCGGCGGCCTGGGCCTGCGCGCGCACATCGGCGACATAGGCCTTCAGCATCGGCTTCAGGGGCGCAGCCACGAACACGCATTCGGCGTGATGCCCCGCGAACGCCTTGCCGGGCCCCGAGGCGCCGGCCTGGTAGAGCACCGGCGTGCGCTGCGGTGAGGGCTCGCAGAGATGGTAGCCCGGCACCGTGAAATGGCGGCCGCGATGCCCGATCTCGTGGACCTTGGACGGGTCGGTGAAGATCCGCCGCTCCCGATCCCGCAGGACCGCGCCGTCCTCCCAGCTGCCCTCGAACAGCTTGTAGAGCACCTCGACATATTCCGCCGCGACTTCGTAGCGGTTGTCGTGGCGCTTCAGGCCGTCCTGGCCGACATTCTTCGCGCCGCTCTCGAGATACGAGGTGACGATGTTCCAGCCGACCCGTCCCTTGGTGTGATGGTCGGCCGTCGAGAGCCGGCGCGCGAAGGTGTAGGGGTGCTCGAACGAGGTCGAGGCGGTGATGCCGATGCCGAGATGCTCGGTCGCCAGCGCGATCGGGGCGGCGAGCTGGAGCGGATCGTTGACCGGGATCTGCGCCGCCTGATGCAGGGCGTGCCAGTTCGAGCCCTTGTAGACGTCGTAATAGCCGACGACGTCGGCGATGAAGATCCCGTCGAAGATGCCCCGTTCGAGAGTCCGGGCCAGATCCTGCCAGTATTCCAAGTCCTTGTACTGCCAGGAGCGGTCCCGCGGATGCGCCCACAGCCCCGGCGACTGGTGGCCCACGCAGTTCATGTCGAAGGCGTTGAAGCGGATCTGGCGGGTCATGGAGGGCGTGTGGTCCGGTTCGGGGGTCGGCAGCGCGCGGCACCCGCGTGCCGTATCAGACAGGGTAAGACGAGCGACCGACGCGCCGCTGTATCCAGGCAAGAATGGTGTTGATCGCCCTGCCGAGAAGCTGATTGCTTCTCAGATCATCCATCGATCAGGCATATTGTGAGGACAAATTCGTCGTTGTGCCGTGGAATGTTTGCGTTGCATCTGCCGAGTCGTCAATGAAACGGCCTGCTTTATTTCGCGAGCGGCGCGAAAGAAGGTTTTCTTATTGTCGCCTGCGGTAGGACGGGGCGCGATCTCCGAGCCGCGGCCGGCTTCGATGCCGCGCGCTCCCGCGCAAAAACGTCTTCCCGATCAGGCGTGCAGGCGCGGTCCCGCGAAGGCGAGGGCCAGGGTCGAAAAGATCAGCACGCCGGTGCCGACCTGCTGCCAGTAGAAATTCCAGCCGACGAGCAGCAGGCCGTTGGTCACGAAGGCGAACAGCACGACGCCCAGGATCGTGCCGGGGATGTTGGGCCGGCGGTTCCGGCTGAGCGAGGTCCCGATGAAGGCGGCCCCGATGCTGTCGAGCAGGTAGGCGTTGCCGGCATACGGCACGTAGGCGTTCACATGCGCCGAGAGCAGGATGCCGGCGAGCGCCGCAACGGCCGCGCTCGCCACGTAGACCAGCGCCAGGATCCGCCGCACCGGCAGGCCGGAATGGATCGCCACCTCCACTTGGGTCCCGACCGCCAGCACCTCGCGTCCGAAGCGCGTGCGCTCGAGCAGCAGCCGTGCGCCGACGCCCAGGATCAGCACCAGCCAGAGCGCGAGCGGCACGCCGAGGACGGCGCCGTGGCCGAGGACGGCCAGCGCGGCCGGGATGCGGTCGGCCGGGACGTAGACCGGGTTGCCGCCATCGGTGGTCAGCTGCTGCAGGCTGTGGCCGATGAACAGCGTGCCGAGGGTCGCCAGGAACGGCGTGATCGACAGCCGGGCGATCAGCAGCGCGTTGAACAGCCCGGTGCCGATCCCGGCGAGCAGCCCGTAGAGGCCGGCCAGGGCGACCGGCTGGCCGGCGCCGATCGCCGTGATGAAGGCCAGGCTGCCGAGATCGACGGCGGTCCCGACCGACAGGTCGGTGCCGCCCGCGGCGACGGCGAGCGTCATGGCGATGGCCACGATCGCCGCCAGGGCGACATTGTTGACCAGCACGCCGGTGACGTTCGCCACCGTGAGGAAGCCCGGCGCCGCGGCGGAGAAGGCGACGAGGACGAGCACCAGCGCGATCGGGATGCCGAACCGCACGATCTCCGCGGCGGGCAGGGCGAGGCGGCGGCGTTCCACCGTGACGAGGCTCATGCGGCGTGTCCCTTCGCCGAGGCTGCCGTCGCCCCCACGACGGCGAGGATCAGCGCCCCCTCGATGCCGTTCACCCAGTAGGTCGAGACGTGCAGGAGCTGGAAGCCGTTGGTCAGGCTGCCGACGAACAGGGCCGCGAGCAGCGTGCCGGGGACGGTCGGGACCAGGCGGCGCGAGAACACCACGCCCAGGAAGGCCGTGGCCACCACGGGCAGCAGCATGTCGGCGGAGCCGCCGGTCGCGCTGTTGAGGAACGCCACGGAGGCGATGCCGGCCAGGCCGCCGGACAGCCCGCTCGCGAGATAGGAGCCGGCCCTGTAGCGGCCAATCGAGAGGCCGGCGGCGCGGGCGGCCTCCGGATGGGCGCCGACCGCGGAGGCGCGCGGGCCGAGCGCGGTGAGGCGTAAGCTCGCCGCAAGGGTCAGCGCCACGGCGAGCAAGAGGTAGCCCAGGACCGGCACGTCCAGCGGTCCGGTGCCGCCGAGCCACTCGATCAGGGGCGAGGCGGCCGGGATGGTGGTGTTCTCGGTGATTACCAGTTCCAGCCCGGCGCAGATGTTCATGGTTGCCAGGGTCGCGAGCAGCGGCGGGATGCGCAGGCGCAGGACCGCGATGGCGTTCACGAGGCCGACCGCGAGACCGGTGCCGAGCGCCGCGGCCACGCAGGCGGCATCGCCGGCGCCGGCCTGGTTGAGCCCCGCGAACGCGGCGGCCGAGAGCCCGTGGGTGCCGGCGAGCGACAGGTCGATGCCGCCGGCGACGACATCCGTGCCGCCGGTGATCAGCACCAGCGTCAGCCCGAGGCCCAGGATCCCGAGCACGCTCGATTGCGCCAGGATCAGGCCGAGATTGGCCGTGCCCAGGAACGCCGGCACCCGGGCCGCGAAGACGGCCAGCACCACCAGGACCAACAGGAAACTGCCGGCGCTGCGCAGGCCGGCGAGGGTTCCCGCCCCTCCCGCGAGCCATGCGTCTGGATCAGCCGCCGGATCCGTCAGGGCGATGCTGGGCACGGTCTCGAATCCGCGATCCATTGCGCTAGGCGGCACGGCTGGCCTCCGCGCCGGGCCCGTCGCCCGTCAGGGTCGCGTTAAGCAGGCTCTCGGCGGTGGTCCCGGCCGCGGGATGCTCCGACACGATCGCCCCGCGATACAGGACGAGCACGCGGTCGCAGATCCCGAGCAGCTCGTCGAGATCGGTGGAGAGCAGCAGGATGCCGGCCCCGCCCTCGGCCAATCCGGCGATCAGCCGGTAGATCTCGGCCTTGGCGGCGATATCCACCCCGATGGTCGGTTCGTCGAGGATATAGAGGCCGGCCTCCCGGGCGAGCCATTTGCCGAGCACCACCTTCTGCTGGTTGCCGCCGCTGAGCGTCCGGACCGGTGCCTCGGGGCCGGCCGCCTTGATCTGCAGATCGCCGATCAGGCGCAGCGCCTGTGCGCGCTCCCGGACCCGATCGAGCCAGCCCCGGCGGCTCACCCGGTCGAGGCTCGCCAGCGTCAGGTTCTCGCGGATGCCGAGGTCGAGGGCGACCCCGTGGGCGCGGCGGTTCTCCGGCACCAGCGCGAGGCCCCGCCGCACGGCGTCGTGCGGGTTCGCGACGTGCGCGACCCGCCCGTCGACCGTCACCGTGCCGGCCTTGATCGGCGCGAGGCCGAACAGCGCCTGGACGAGTTCCTTGGCGCCCGAGCCGAGCAGGCCGGTGAGGCCCAGCACCTCGCCGCGCCGGAGGACGAAGGAGACGTCGCGCAAGGCCGGCGGCACGCTCACCCCGGCCAGGGCGAGCACGGGCGCGCCGGGCTCGGCGCGATGGCGCGGGAAGAGGTCGCTCACGTCCCGCCCGACCATCAGGCGGGTGAGCGCCGCCGTCGAGGTCCGGCGCGGATCGACCTCAGCGACGTCCCGGCCGTTGCGCATCACCGTCACCGCGTCGCAGTGGCGCTCGATCTCGGCGAGGTAGTGGGAGATGTAGAGCGTGGTCAGGCCGTTCGCCTTGAGGCGCGCGATGGCGGCGAACAGGTGCTCCGCCTCGCGCTTGGCGAGCGCCGCCGTCGGCTCGTCGAAGACCACGATCTTCGGCTCGGCCAGCAGCGCCCGGGTGATCTGCACGATCTGCTGCTGCGCGATCGTGAGGTCGCGGATCAGCGCGTTCCGCGGCAGGCGTATCCCGAAGAAGCGCGCGATGGCGGCCTCGGCCCGCTTCTGCAGGCCGCCCGACAGATAGCCGAAGCGCGACCCCGCGGCCTCGCGGCCGAGGAACAGCGCCTCGCCGACCGTGGCGGTCGGAACCAGCAGCCGCTCCTGGTGGATGAACGCGATGCCGAGCTCTTCCACCCGGCCGGGGGTGATCCCGGCGATCGGGGTGCCGTGCAGCGCGACCGTCCCGGCTTCGGGCGTCACCAGCCCGGCCAGGACCTTGATGAGCGTCGACTTGCCGGCCCCGTTCTGGCCGATCAGCCCGTGGATGGTCCCCGGCGCGACGGTCAGCGCGGCGCCGTCGAGGGCGCGGGTCGGCCCGAAGGTCACGACCAGATCGCGCATCGCGAGGGCCGGCGGCGGATCGGGCGGCGGCGTCCGGGTCGGATCGGCGGCGGCCATGTCAGGCCTGGCCGAGCTGCCGCTGGACCTCGGCGGCGTTCGCCTTGTTGGCGATGATCGCCGGCAGGAACGTCTGGGATGGCAGGCTCCTGTCGCCGGTTAGATAGCGGGCGACGTTGAGCACGGCGGTCCGGCCGATCGCGGCGGGCTGCTGCGCCGCCACGGCGCCCGCCGGCGCGTTCGGATCCTTGACCAGCGCCAGGACCTCCGGCGTCCCGTCGACGCCGTAAGTGCGGATCTCGGTGCGGCCGGCGGCGATCAGCGCCTGCGTGGCGCCGAGCTGCGGGATGTCCCAGGCCGACCAGATCGCCGCGATCGAGCCTTTTTCGGGATACTTGCTGAGCAGCGCCGTGATCTGCCCATAGGCGTCCTGCACCGTGTTCGGGATTACGTCCCGCAGCTCCGGCTGGACGATGCTGGCCTCCGGGTAATACTTCAGGACGGTCTTGAGCTGCGCGTAGCGGATCTCGCAGACCGGGACGCCGGCGAAGCCGTTGAACACGACGATCTTGCCCCGGCCATTGATGTCCGAGACGAGCTGCAGCGCCAGCTGCGCACCGAGCGAAAAATTGTCCGAGGTCGCCGTGTTGATCACGTTGGTCGAGGGCAGGTCTACGGAGAACACCGGGATCCCGGCCTGGCGCAGCTTCTTCAGCCACGGGTCGACCACCGTCAGGGTCCCGAGCGTCTGGATGACGGCGTCGGGCTTCTGGGTCGCCAGGGTCTGCAACTGGCTGACCAGGGCCTTGTCGCTGCGCCCGGCATCGAGGCCGATCGGGGTGCCGCCGAGTTCCTTCACGGTCTCGACCTGCGCCTGATAGGCCTTGAGGTCGAAGAAGTGATCCGTCCCGGCGACGCTGATCGCGATGGTCTTGCCCTTCAGCGACAGCGTTTCGTCGGCTCCGACGGCCGGCCCGGCCTCACCGGCCCGGGCCGCGCCCTGAACCAGGGACGCGGCGCCCAGGGCCGCGCCCATCTGCATCAGGGCGCGTCGTGACGGATGCGCGCGCGTCTCGGGCATGGCTCTCAGAATTCCGGCAGGGTGGTCGGGCGATCGTGGCGCATCAAGATCGGTCCGAACTGGCCGGATGATCAATCGGGTTTGTTCGCGCGTTTCTGGAACAAAATTCTCACCCGATCCGATCGTGCAAGACAAAATCACTTCGGCTCAGGACCAGATTGTATGTCTATTGGACGGCTACATCTTCCAGGAGACACAAGACGCGCCACCTCTCGCTTGACTTGCACGGACGTTTGCTTTCGCTTGCGCCCCGTTGCGCGGTTCGCCAGCCGGCTCGGCCCGGATTGAACGCCCCCGCGACAGCCTGATTCCGTCCCGAGACCCCGCCATGCCGACCGCCGCGCCGACACCGCCATTCGCGCTTCATCCGCAGGCGCACCGCATCGCCTCCGAGGCCGAGGCGCTGCGGATCGCGCGCGATCTGGCCGCCGATTTCGCCACCGGCGCCGCCGAGCGGGACCGCGACCGGCGCCTGCCGGTGGCGGAGCTCGATCGGTTCTCGGGCTCCGGCCTGTGGGGCATCACGGTGCCCGCGGCCTATGGCGGCCTGGGCGCGAGCTTCGTCACGGTGGGGGAGGTGATCGCCCTCGTCTCGGCCGCCGACCCATCCCTGGGCCAGCTTCCGCAGAACCATCTCGCGGCGCTCGACGTGATCCGGGTCACGGCCTCCGAGGCGCAGAAGCGGCTCTGGTTCGACCGGGCGCTGCGCGGCTATCGGCTGGGCAACGCCTTCTCGGAGCGCAACAGCCGCCATGTCGGCGCCTTCGAGACGACCTTGCGCCGCGACGGCGAGAGCTTCGTGGTCGAGGGCGACAAGTTCTACGCCACCGGCGCGCTGTTTGCGCATTACATCCACATCGGCGCGGTCGACCCGGAGGGCCGGGTCCACCTCGCCATCGCGGACCGCGACGCGCCCGGCCTCACGATCACCGACAGCTGGTCCGGGTTCGGCCAGCGCACCACGGCGAGCGGCGATGTCACCCTGCGCGGCGTGCGCGTGGGACCCGAGGCCGTGATCCCGGCCTGGCGGGGCGGCGAGGCGCCGTCGTCGAACGGGGCGGTCTCGCAGTTCATCCAGGCGGCGGTCGATCTCGGCATCGCGCGCGGCGCCCGCGACGAGACGATCCGCTTCATCCGGACGCGCGCCCGGCCATGGATCGACAGCGGCCGCGCGCAGGCGACGGAGGATGTCCTGACCATCCACCAGATCGGCGACCTCACCGTGAAGCTGCGCGCGGCCGAGGCCATGCTGGCCCGGGCCGGCCGCGCGATCGACGCCATCCTGGACGCGCCGACCGACGCCGCGGTCACCGAGACGGCGGTCGCGGTGGCCGAGGCCAAGGTGCTGACCACGGAGATCGCGCTGCTCGCCGCCGACAAGCTCCACGAACTGTCCGGCACGCGCTCGGTTCTGGCGGCCGACAACCTCGACCGCCACTGGCGCAACGCCCGCACGCACACGCTGCACGACCCGGTCCGCTGGAAGTATTTCCACATCGGCAACCACGCCCTGAACGGCACCGCGCCGCCGCGGCACGCCTGGAGCTGAGGGGCTGGGATCGTCCCGGAAAGCTGCGCGTATCTCCGGCCGCCCCGCTCATCCGGCGGCGATGCGCGAACCGTCTCGCCCGTAGCGCGTCCCAACCCCTGCGGCGTCGCGGCCCGTCCCTTGCCTGGCTGGACATGATAGCGAAACAGGCTTGGCGTCCGGTACGCCGGCACGCGATGCGAACAGGCTGGCCTTGCGCCGGCCGGCGGAGACCGCATGGGCCTCGTCCTCTACGCACTCAAGTTCCGGATCACGACCTACGTGCTGGCCGTGCTGATGATGCTCGGCGGCGTCGGCGCGATCATCGTCACGCCCAAGGACGTGCTGCCGGTCGTCGACATCCCGGTGGTGGTCGTGGTCTGGACCTATACCGGCCTGTCCACGCCGGAGATGGAACAGCGCATCACGACCTATGCCGAGTACGGCATCTCCAACAACGTCAACAACATCCGCCGCATGGAGTCGACCACGCTCCAGGGCACGGCGGTGCAGCGGATCTACTTCGATCCCGCGGTCAGCATCGATCTGGCCATCGCCCAGGTGGTGTCCTCGACCAACTCGATCCGCGCGGCGATGCCGGCCGGCACGCAGCCGCCGATCATCGTGCGCTACTCGGCCTCCTCGGTCCCGGTGATCCAGCTGGCCCTGACCTCGGCCAAGGACAGCCTCAACCAGGTCTACGACTACGCCCAATACCGCATCCGGCAGACCCTGGCGCAGGTGCCGGGCTCGACCCTGCCGGCGCCGTTCGGCGGCGCGCCGCGCCAGATCATGGTCGATCTCGACCTCAACGCCCTCCAGGCGCTCGGGCTGACGCCGCTGGACGTCACCAACGCCATGACGGCCCAGAACCTCACGGTGCCGTCGGGGCTGGCCAAGATCGGCGAGCAGCAATACCCGATCCAGCTCAACGCCACGCCGCCCTCGATCGAGACCCTGAACCTCGCGCCGATCAAGGTGGTGGCCGGCCAGCCGGTGCTGATGCGCGACGTCGCCTATGTCCGCGACGGCGGGCCGCCGCAGATCAACGTGGTCCGGGCCGATGGCGGCCAGGCCGTGCTGATGCAGGTGATCAAGAACGGCACCGCCTCGACGCTGAACGTCGTCAACAACGTCAAGGCGGCGATGCCGACGATCCGGGCCGCCGCCCCCGAGGGGCTGACGATCAAGCCGCTGTTCGACCAGTCGGTGTTCGTCTCGAACGCCATCGAGGGCGTGCTGCACGAGGCCGCCATCGCGGCGGCGCTCACGGGGCTGGCGATCCTGCTGTTCCTGGGCTCGTGGCGCTCGACCCTGATCGTGCTGATCTCGATCCCGCTCTGCGTGATGACCTCGCTCGCCGTGCTGGCGGCGCTGGGCGAGACCATCAACGTGATGACGCTGGGCGGCCTCGCCCTCGCGGTCGGCATCCTGGTGGACGACGCCACGGTGGCGATCGAGAACACCTACCGGCTGTTCGAGGAGGGCGAGGAGTTCCGCGAGAGCGTGGTCCACGGCGCCGCCGGCATCGCCAAGCCGGCTTTGATCTCGACCCTGTCGATCTGCGCCGCCTTCACGGCGGTGTTCGCGCTCACCGACACGCCCAAATACCTGTTCACCCCGCAGGCGCTCGCGGTCGTGTTCGCGATGCTGACCTCCTACCTGCTGTCGCGCACCCTGGTGCCGCTCATGATCGACGTGATCGTGGCGCCGGAATACCGGCAGAAGCACGCGAAAGACCGGGACGCGCGCGATCCGCCCCGCCGGGGCCGCATCGCCCGGGCCTTCGGCTTCGTCTCCGCGCCGCTGTTCCGCCTCGCCGGGCGCGCCCACGGGGCGTTCGAGCGCGGCTTCACCCGGTTCCACCGGGGCTATATCGGCCTGCTCCACGCGGTGCTGGGCCATCGGATCGTCACCCTGGGCGTCGTGGGCTTCGTCCTCGGGATGACCGGATTGCTGTTCGTCTTCGTCGGCGAGGATTACTTCCCGCAGATCGAGTCGAGCCAGATGACCATGCACCTGCGCACCCGCACGGGCATGCGCATCGAGACCACCCAGCAGGTCTTCGCCGCGGTCGAGGACACGGTCCGCGAGGTGATCCCGCCGGCCGAGATCGAGCAGATCCTCGACAATATCGGCCTGCCCTCGACCAACTACAATTTCGCCTTCTCGGACGGCTCGTTCGTCTCCTACAACGACGGCCAGATGCTGATCAGCCTCAAGGAGGGCCACGGCTCGGTCGCCGGCTACACGAAGCGCCTGCGGGAGGTGCTGATGAAGCGCTTCCCCGATCTGACCGTCTATTTCCAGCCGGCCGACATGATCACCCAGATCCTGAATTTCGGTGTCATCACGCCGATCGACGTGCAGGTCTCCGGCCGGCACAAGGAGAAGGACCTGGAGGTCGCCCAGCGCATCGTCCAGCGGCTCAAGCACACCAAGGGCCTAGTCGACGTCCACCTGCAGCAGATCGTCAACGAGCCGCAATTCTACGTCGACGTCGACCGGCGGCTCGCCTCCGAGCAGGGGCTCACCGAGCAGCAGGTGGCGCAGAACATGAACATCTCGCTGTCCGGCAGCTACCAGGTCACGCCGAACTTCTGGCCCGACCCCAAGACCGGCATCCCCTACCAGCTCTGGGTGCAGACGCCGGAATACCGCAACGCCTCGCTCGCCGACCTGCGCAACACGCCGATGTTCGTGCGCGCGGCCGCCACCTCCGGCACCGGCCCCGGCGTGCTGACCCTGCTGTCGAGCCTCGCCGAGCTGCGCCGGGTGCCGACCCAGACGGTGATCAACCACGTCAACATCCAGCCGACCTTCGACATCTTCGCCTCGGTCCAGGACCGCGACCTCGGCTCGGTCGCCCGCGACATCGACGCGATCGTGCAGGACGAGCAGAAGAACCTGGAGGCGCCCGACAAGATCACGGTGCGCGGCCAGATCGAGAACATGCGCTCGGCCTTCTTCCGCCTGGAGATCGGGCTCGGCATCGCGCTGATCGCCGTCTACCTGCTGATGGCGGTGAACTACCAGAGCTGGGGCGACCCGTTCGTGGTGATCGCCGCCCTGCCGATGGCGTTCTGCGGCATCACCTTCGCGCTGTTCATCACCGGGACCGCCTTCTCGATCCCGTCGATCTTCGGGGCGATCATGTCGGTGGGCATCGCCTCGGCGAACTCGATCCTGCTCGTGACCTTCGCCAAGGAGCACCGGGAGGAAACCGGCTGCGGCGCCCTGGAGGCGGCGATCACCGCCGGCGAGACCCGCCTGCGGCCAGTGCTGATGACCGCCTCGGCGATGTTCTTCGGGCTGATCCCGATGGCGCTGGGCACCGGCGAGGGCGGCGAGCAGAACGCCGCGCTCGCCCGCGCCGTGATGGGCGGCATCGCCTTCGCCACCCCGGCGACCCTGCTGCTCGTGCCGTTCCTCTACGTGCTGCTGCGGAGCGGGCCCGCGCAGCCGGTGCAGGATTATCTGGGGGCGGAGGGCGAGGCGGCGGCGGTGTGAGGGCTATGTCCTCCCCCCAACCTCATCCTGAAGTGTGAGCGGAGCGAGCCTCGAAGGAGCCCTCCAGCCGGCCGCGCGATCCCTGGAGGCCTCCTTCGAGGCCTCCGCTGCGCTTCGTCGCCTCAGGATGAGGGGAGCGTTCGGGATATCCGTCGGGTCGGCCGCAGCCTCCCCGTCTCCGCGATCGCGATGACGGGGAAACGCCGGGGCGCCGCCCCTATCCCTCTTTAAAACCGTATTCCGGCGTGTCGTCGTCGTTGCCGTAATACTTGTACGGCAGGAACTTGCCCGACATGGTCAGCTTCACCCGGTCGCCCTTGTTGTTGGCCTCCCGGGCCATCTCCATGTTGAAGTCGATCGCCGACATGATGCCGTCGCCGAACTCCTCCTGGATCAACTCCTTGAAGGTCGTGCCGTAGACCATCACCAGCTCGTAGAACCGGTAGATCAGCGGGTCGGTGGGCGGCATCGCCGGGATCGAGCCGCGATAGGGCGCCTCGTTGAGCATCCGCTCCTCGGCGACCGTCAGGCCGAACAGCTCGGCGGCCCGCTTGGCCTGGGCCTTGGGCAGCTTCATCTGGCCCATGCAGGCGGCGGTGATCAGGAACGGCGAGAGGCCGCCGATCGCCTCGTGGATGTGGGCCCAGCTCCAGCCCTTCTCGCGTTTGATGTCGAGAAGCTTCTCGGTCAGGTCGGCGCGCTTCATTCGGGGCTCCGTGCTCGTTCGTCAGGCTGGTTCGGGTGAGGCCGCGGGGGGCGAGCGGCCTCACCCCACCCCGGGCGGGGTGCGCACCCGGACCGGAACCGACGGGGGGCATCGGTCGGCACCGGGCACGGAACGCGGCCCGCGGTCTCGGCTGAGACGCGCGGAAACCGCGCGGTTGCAAGGGCTGCGCCAGCCAATTCTTCGCAGAGATCACAATTCGCGACGCACCGGATGTTTCCGCTGCGAAGACATTGCGAAGCGTGGTTTCGATGCACCGGACCGGCGGGAAGCGCGCCGCCGCGGCCGGAAACGCTTGCATCCGCGGCGTGTTTTCGGACCATGCGCCCTCGGGTCTCGGAGGCGGGCTTTGGACGGGGACGATCAGGACGAACAGAGGGCGGGCGCATCCGCGCCGCCGGCCCCATGGGAATTCGTGCTGCCGGAGGAGACGGCCACGGAGGATCTCGGCCTGTTCCTGTCCGAGTTCCTTTGCCCTGGCGACGTCGTGGCGCTCTCGGGCGGCCTCGGCGGCGGCAAGACCACCCTGGCGCGGGCGGTGATCCGCGAACTCGCCGGCGATCCGCGCCTGGAGGTGCCGAGCCCGACCTTCACGCTGATCCAGCCCTACACGGCCCGCGACGGTCGGGCGATCGTCCACGCCGACCTCTACCGCCTGCGCGACCCCGACGAATTGGTGGAACTCGGCTTCGACGAGATGGCCGAGGACGCCATCACCCTGGTCGAGTGGCCCGACCGGATGCCGCCCCGCGACGGCCCGGTGCTCACCATCGACCTGTCCCTGCGGGCCGAGTTCGGCGCCGAGGCGCGCCTCGCCCGGATCGACGGCACCGGCGGCATGCGCGCCCGGCTCGACCGGGCCCGGGCGGTGCGCCGCCTGCTCGACCGCAGCGGCTGGGACATCGCCGAGCGCACCCTGATGCAGGGCGACGCCTCGTCCCGGGCCTACGAGCGCCTGACCAAGCCCGACGGCACCAGCGCCGTGCTGATGATCGCCCCGCCCCGGCCCGACGGCCCGCCGGTCCGCGACGGCAAGCCCTACAGCGCGATCGTGCACCTGGCCGAGAGCGTCCACGCCTTCGTGGCCCTCGACCGCGGCCTGCGGGCGCTCGGCTTCTCGGCGCCGAAGATCTACGGCGAGGACCTGCCCGAGGGCCTGCTGATCCTCGAGGATCTGGGCAGCGAGCCCGTGGTCGAGGGCGGCGCGCCGCGGCCCGAGCGCTACACCGAGGCGGTGCGCCTGCTCGCCAAGCTCCACGCGACGCCGCTGCCCGCGGTGCTGCCGGTGGCCGACGGCATCGAGCACGTCCTGCCCGTCTACGACGAGGCGGCCTTGCTGTTCGAGGCGGAGCTGATGCCCGAATGGTACGCCCCGGCGATCCGGAACGTCGCGCTGTCCGAGGCGGACCGGGCGGAGTTCGTGGCCCTGTGGCGCGCCGCCCTGCAGAACGCGGTGCCCGACCGCGCCACCTGGACCCTGCGCGACTACCACTCGCCGAACCTGATCTGGCTGCCCGAGCGGGAGGGGCTGGAGCGGGTCGGGCTGATCGATTTCCAGGACGCCGTGATGGGCCATCCGGCCTACGACGTCGCCTCGCTGCTGCAGGATGCCCGGGTCGATACCAGCGCCGAGTTCGAGCTGCGTCTGCTCGGGCTCTACGCCCGGGAGCGCCGCAGCCGCGACCCGGCCTTCGATGTCGGCGCCTTCGCCACCGCCTACGCGCTGCTGGCCGCCCAGCGCGCCACCAAGATCCTGGGCATCTTCGCCCGGCTCGAGCGGCGCGACGGCAAGCCCGGCTACCTCGCCCACCTGCCGCGGATCGAGGGCTATCTCGCCCGCAACCTCGCCCATCCGGCGCTCGCCGAGCTGCGGGCCTGGCACGCGGCGCACCTGCCGGGCCTCGTCGCGCCCGAGGAGGAGGCCTGAGCCCGCAGGGCTCCGCCCTGCGCCCGCCAAAGGTCTCGGACCTTTTGAAACCATGACTTGCAATGCTTGATCCGGATTCCCGCATGAGCGAGCCCGCCCCCGCCGTCACCCGTGCGTTCGTGCTGGCCGCGGGCCTGGGCAAGCGCATGCGGCCGGTGACCGCCACGGTGCCGAAACCCCTGGTGGAGGTGGCCGGCAAGGCGCTCCTCGACCACGCCCTCGACCGGGCCGCGGAGGCCGGGATCGAGACCGCGATCGTCAACGTCCACTACCTGCCCGACCTGATCGAGGGGCATCTCGCCCGCCGGACGGAGGGACCCGCCATCCAGGTCTCGGACGAGCGCGCCGCGCTGCTGGAGACCGGCGGCGGCATCCGCAAGGCGCTGCCGCTCCTCGGCGACGCGCCCTTCGTGGTGCTGAACTCGGATTCGTTCTGGCTCGAGGGCCCGGCCCCCAACCTGCGCCGGCTGATCGCCGCCTGGGATCCGGACCGCATGGACGCCCTGCTGCTGGTCGCCCCCACCGCCACGAGCCTCGGCTACGATGGGGCAGGGGATTTTGTCATGGACGCGGACGGCCGCCTGGAGCGCCGCGGCGAGCGCGAGATCGCTCCGTTCATCTACGCGGGCGTGGCGATCCTGACGCCGAGCCTCTTCGCCGACACGCCGGACGGCGCCTTCTCGCTTAACCTCCTGTTCGACCGGGCGATCGCGACCGGCCGGCTCTCGGGCATGCGCCTCGACGGCCAGTGGCTGCATGTCGGCACCCCAGAGGCGATCCAAGCGGCCGAGGAGCGCGTCCGCGCGAGTGCCCGGACCCCATAGCGCCGGGCCGTTTCAAGCGTGGCACAATCAGTCTTGCCAAGCCCGATCCGAGCCTCTAGAAGCCCCTTCACACCGGCGGGCCAAGCCCCCGCCGCCGTGTCAGGCGCCCGTAGCTCAGCTGGATAGAGCACCAGACTACGAATCTGGGGGTCAGAGGTTCGAATCCTTTCGGGCGCGCCAACACGCAGATATCATTCCATAATCTGCCGGATGCACCTCGGGTAACGCTGTGGATCACAGCGCAACCGCTTGGTGACGGCTACCGCCCGCGCGAGCGGCGCTCGAATCTGTGCCCTCTATCAGGCGAAGACGGCGTCGAAAGTCGCGCGTCGTACCAGCCAGCCGAGCTCCAAGTCTCCCACATGATGCGGCCGAACCCCTTGAGGTCGGCCTGCACGGATTTCTGGCAGCGCTTGGTCCCCAGAAACCAGTGGTTCCACTGACGCTGGCACTGCCGGAACGGCGGCGTTCGATCCCCAGTCATGACCAGCAACCATGACGATCCCGAGGTCGAGCGCACCCATCAGGTCGATGGCGTTGTCGGCCAATCGCCGCCCATCCAGCATTCACCGCAAATTGTTCACGGACAATTGACCGGTCAGCAATCCGGAACGGGGGGACGGCCATCATTGTTCGTTTCGAAACCGAACCGCGCCGGAGTCCCTGACCTTGCAAGCACCTGTCCGCTACAGCCCCGATGTCGAGCACGTGCAGCCCGACGAGGGTAAGACCATCGCGGGACTGAACGAGACCTTCGATACCATCCTCAAAACGGTCGCCGACGATTCCGGCCACGCCGTCCGCTCCGTCCACGCCAAGGCCCACGGCATCCTGGAAGGCGTCCTTCGGATCGATCCGAGCCTGCCGCCGGAACTGGCTCAGGGGCTGTTCGCCAAGCCCGGCGAGCACAAGGTCTACATGCGGCTCTCGACCAATGCCGGCGACATCCTGCCCGACGCGGTCTCGCTGCCCCGGGGCCTCGCCCTGAAGGTTTTGGATGTCGCGGGCGAGCGCCTGCCCGATGCCGAGGGCACGACCCAGAACTTCATCATGGTCAACGGCAAGGTCTTCCAAGCCCCGAACGCCCGGAAGTTTCTGGGCAGCCTCAAGCTGCTCGCCGGCACCACTGACCGGGTCGAGGGCCTGAAGGTCGCGGCCTCCACGGTGCTGCGCGGCGTCAACAAGGCCCTGACGGCGGTGGGCATCGAGAGCCCGACCATCGGCTCGCTCGGCGGCGCGCCCAACGTCGATCCGCTCGGCGAGACCTATTACAGTGTCACCCCGTTCCGGTACGGCGACCACATCGCCAAGTTCTCGATCGCCCCCGTCGCTCCCGGGCTGACCGCGCTGACCGGCACCGAGATCGATGCCTCCGGCCGCCCGAACGCGATCCGCGAGACGGTGCGCTCCGAGATGACGGGGATCGAAGGCGTGTGGGAATTCCGAGTTCAGCTCTGCCGCGACCTCGAGCGCCAGCCCGTCGAGGATCCGACCGTCGAATGGAGCGAAGACGAGGCGCCGTTCCAGCGGGTCGGCCTGATCACCGTCCGTCCGCAGGACAGTTGGGATGAGTCCCGCGTCCGCACCGTGGATGAGGAGATGCGCTTCAGCGTCTGGACGGGGCTCGCCGCCCATCGGCCGCTGGGCAACATCAACCGCGCCCGCAACGCGCCCTACCGGCACTCGGCCGAGTTCCGCCAGCGCTTCAACGGCTGCCCGATCCACGAGCCCGGCGCCGGGCGCTGAGGGAGGCCTGCATACGCCATTCGATCGGGGCGGCGGCCGTCGTCTTCATCGTTCTTGGCGCACGCAAGGTCCGGCAGGCTGCGGCAAGGCGCTGCCCAACGCCTGCGCCTGCATGAGGGTCGAGGCTTGCTGAAGGGGCGCCGGATCGGAAGCACGAAAAATTCCGGCGGGCGTTATCGCCCCCGGGCGGGGCGAAGCGCGATCGGAGTTCCCATCTAACGGCCATGACGGGACGCTTCGGTCCTACGGAGGAAGCACGATGAGCGAAGAGAGAGCGGTACTGGCGGGTGGCTGCTTCTGGGGCATGCAGGATCTGATCCGGCGCCAGGACGGCGTCATCACCACCCGCGTCGGCTACACCGGCGGCGACGTGCCGAATGCGACCTACCGCAACCACGGCACCCATGCCGAGGCCATCGAGATCGTCTATGACCCGGCCAGAACGAGTTTCCGGCGCATCCTGGAGTTCTTTTTCCAGATCCACGACCCCACGACGCCGAACCGCCAGGGCAACGACCGGGGGCTGAGCTACCGTTCGGCCATCTATTATCTCGACGACGTGCAGCGGCAGGTCGCGGTGGATACCATTGCCGATGTCGACGCGTCGGGGCTCTGGCCGGGCAAGGTGGTGACCGAGGTGGCGCCGGCGGGGCCGTTCTGGGAGGCCGAGCCGGAGCATCAGGATTACCTGGAGCGTCGGCCGGATGGCTACACCTGCCACTTCATCAGGCCGAACTGGACGCTGCCGGTCCGGTCCCCGGCCTCGCAGGACGCCTGAGCGTCGAGCGCGGGCGCCGGAGCGAAGTCGTTCGCGGCCCCGCGCCTGTTTGACCGTGACGAAGCTCCGGCCCGCGCAATGATCGCGGGGACGCCGATGACGGGCGAGGCCGCCCGTGGCTGATTCCGGCCCCCATGGACGGCGTCGCCCTGGCCTGAGAGATCGGCCGGCGTCCGGCTGGAGCGCTCGCCGCCGACGTGGACACCGGGCCGGCGTCAGCGAGGGCGGTGAGTCCGAAGCGGAAAGGCCAGCCCGATTGCAACGCGATCGGGAACGGCTTTAAGCCACCTATCGGCCCGGGACGGCCTCGATCTCCTGCGCGAGTCTGATTCGGTCGAGCAGCTTTCCTGTATCCTTCGTCGGGTGACGACCTGACGTCGCAAGGCATGGAGCGGGGCGACGTCTCCGAGGCCTTCGGGCCTTCCGACGTAACCGTGCGCGATGGACCGATCCGCCAGCCCCGAGTGTAATCTCACGATGCGTTCGACCCCAACGAGCGAGACGGCTCGCCTCCGGGCGCTGGAGAGCTACCGCCTGCTCGACACACCGCGCGAGAGCGACTTCGACGAGATCGCGGAGGCTGCGGCGGAGCTCTGCGATGCACCCATCGGCGTGGTCAACCTGATCGGCGACGGCCGCCAGTTCTTCAAGGCGGAGGTCGGCCTGGGCGTGCGCGAGACGCCCCTCGAATCGTCCTTCTGCCGCCAAGCTCTGCTGCAGGAAGATTTTCTCTACGTTCAGGACGCCGCGCGCGATCCGCGGTTCATCGGAAACCCCCTCGTCGTCGGCGATCCCGGTCTGCGCTTCTATGCCGGGGCCCTGCTCAAGACGCCTGACGGCCATCCCGTCGGCACGGTCTGCGTTCTCGACACGAAGCCTCACGAACTGACCGAGCGGCAGCGCAAGGGGCTGATGCGCCTGGCCCGGCAGACCATGGTGCAGATGGAACTGCGCCGCGCGCTGCGGGAGCAGGCCGAGCAGCGCCTGCTGCACGAGCGCATCCTCGACAGCGCGACCGACTACGCGATCATCGCGACCGACGCCCGGGGCAACGTCACGCGCTGGAATGCGGGCGCCGAGAACGTGCTGGGCTGGAGCGAGGCCGAGATGCTGGGCCACTCGGCCGCCCTGTTCTTCACGCCGGAGGACCGTGCCGGCGCGCGGCCGGAAACCGAGATGGCGCTCGCGCTGCAGAACGGCAGCGCCCCCGACGAGCGCTGGCACGTGCGCAAGGACGGCAGCCGCTTCTGGGCCTCGGGAGAGCTGATGCCCCTGAAGGCGGATGATGGCGACGTGATCGGCTTCCTCAAGATCCTGCGCGACCGCACCGAAAGGCGCGCGACCGAGGCGGCCCTGCAGGCGAGCGAGATGCGCTACCGCTCGCTCGTCGAGATCAGCCCCCAGGTCGTATGGTTCGGCGATGCCGAGGGCAACGTCACCTATTGCAACGCCTACTGGTACGATTACACGGGCTTGCCGCCCGGCGTGACCGGAGAGGCCAGCTGGATGTCCGTCATCCATCCCGATTACCGCGAGTCTACCCGGCAGGCTTGGCTGGCGGCGGCGCGCTCGGGACAATCCTACGAGATCGAGTTCCCGCTTCGGCGCGCGGACGGTGAACACCGCTGGTTCCTGTCCCGGGCGAAGCCGATCCCCAACGCGGACGGGACCGTGCAGAGCTGGATCGGGACGTCCCTCGACATCCACGAGCGCAAGGTCGCCGAGCGCCGCTTCAAGGCCCTGACCGAGCTCGCGCCGGCGATCATCTGGTTCGGTACGCCCGACGGCGGCGTCAGCTACCTCAACGACCGCTGGTTCGCCTACACCGGACAGACGCCGGAGCAGGCGCTGCCGTCCGGCTGGGTCGAGGTCATCCACCCGGACGACCTGGACGGCCTGCTGAGCGTCTGGGACGAGGCCCGCGCGCGGGAGATCGTCTACGACACCGAGGCGCGCCTGCGCCGCTATGACGGGCAGTATCGGTGGTACCTGATCCGCGCCGAGCCGATGCGCGATGCCGGCGGTGCCGTCACGGGCTGGCTCGGCAGCAACACCGATATCCATGACCGCAGGCAGATCGAAGAGGATCTGCGCAAGGCGCGCGAGCAGCTGCGCCTCGCCGTCGAGGCGACCGGGACCGGCATCTTCGATTACGACCTCGTCGCGGACGTGCTGGAATGGGACCTGCGCACCCGCGCCTTTTTCGGCCTAGGACCGGACGCGCCCGTCAACCTCGACGTCTACTTGGCCCGTCTGCACCCGGACGACCGGGCCAGGGCGGACGAGGCGGTCCGGGCCGCGCTCGATCCAGCCGGCAATGGCGCCTACGACATCACGTACCGCGTTGTCGCCCCCGAGGACGGGATCGAGCGCTGGGTCTCGGCCAAGGGCCAGACGCTGTTCGCGGGCGACCGACCGGTGCGCCTCATCGGCACGGCGCGCGACGTCACCGAAAGCCGGAAGGCGGAGCAGATCCTGCGCGAGACCGAGGAGCGCTACCGGCTGGCCTCCCGCGCCACCAACGACGCGATCTGGGACTGGAACCTCACGACGAACCATATCCTGTGGAACGAGGCCCTCCAGACCGCCCACGGCTATGGGCCGGACGCGGTCGAACCCACCGGAGACTGGTGGATGGCCCACATCCACCCCGACGACCGGGCGCGCGTCGACGCCTCGATCCATGCGGTCATCGACGGCACCGGCCTCGTCTGGAGCAACGAATACCGCTTCCAGCGGGCGGACGGCTCCTACGCCAGCATCCTCGATCGCGGCTACGTCATCCGCGCCGGCGACGGCCGCGCCATCCGCATGATCGGCGCCATGCTCGACATCACGGCGCGCAAGCGGGCGGAGGAGCACCAGCGCCTGCTCACGGGCGAGCTCCAGCACCGGGTCAAGAACACCCTCGCCCTCGTCCAGGCCATCGCCAGCCAGACCCTGCGCGGCGCCACCGATGTCGACGCCATGCGCGAGGCGTTCGCGTCCCGCCTGATCTCGCTGGGACGCGCCCACGATATCCTCACCGCGTCGAGCTGGACGGAGGCCCCCATCCAGGAGGTGGTGGACGGGGCGCTGGCGGTGCATCGCGGCGTCGCTCCGCACCGCATCCGCGTGAGCGGCCCGAACGTTCCCCTGGCGGCCAAGTCCGCGCTGTCGCTGGCGCTCGCCCTGCACGAGCTCGCCACCAACGCGACCAAGTACGGGGCTCTCGCGAACGAATCCGGCGCCGTGGACCTGTGCTGGCACGTCGTGAAGGCGAATGGGGCCTCACGCTTCTGCCTGACCTGGTCGGAGCAGGGCGGGCCGCCGATCCTCTCGCCGCCGACGCGTCGGGGCTTCGGCTCGCGCCTGATCGAGCGCAGCTTCGCCGGCGAGGTGGGCGGGCATGTCCAGCTCACCTACGCCCCGACCGGCCTGGTCTGCCACTTGGAGGCGCCGCTCCGCGCCATGCAGGACCATCGCGACGAGGCGGCGGCCTGACCTCATTTTTCACCCTCTGTCGCCGCTGTCTGGAACGACTTGGCCGAGGCCGAAACGGGCGCGGGGCGATGTCGGCCGGGTCCGTGCAGGAACCGGCAGTTCCGTTCGATCAACGCGTAGCGCGGTAACCGCAGAGGTCCCGGAAGGCGCGGTTGGCGAAGGGGATGGGATTGTCGGGCAGGTTCACGTCGGTGACGAACTGCGGCATGCGGGTCGTCTCCGCCGCCGTGAACTACAGGTCGGTCCCGGCGGCCGAGGTCCGCTCGTCGCCGCTCGGCGCATGCACGTGCCGCTCGTTCCGTTACCGCCGCCGTAGCGCCTCGGTTTCCGACCCCTGCCCTTTATCCCGACCCGGCGCCCCCGAAGTCGGAGCGCCCGGGTCACGACGGTCGGGGGCTACCGCTCCATAGGCATATCGCCGAGCCGGGAAGACGCCTCTCCTCGGCGCTCAGGGCTTTCGGATGGCCCCTTGAACCAGAGCGGCGCTTGCACGCCGCGACTCTGGCGGCGGCAGGGGATCGTCCACGCAAACGCGTCCTCCTGCTGAGCTTGTAAGGCTACGATTTGGACGCTGGCTATGAGCGGGATGCCGTGTCATGGCTTGGTCGGTGACTGATCATGCCGTCTGCCTCCATCCCGTGCCGCCTGACAGCCTCGGCTGGTCCAGCTTCTTCGACGACCAGCTGGAGCGTCACGAGACCGATCTCGCTCGCATGCGGATCGCCACGGTCCATCGCTCCCGCCTGACCGCTCTTTCGCTCACCGGACCGATCAAGCTGACGCTCCCGGTTCACACGAACACCGGCGATTTCGCGGTGGGCGATTGGGTGCTGGTCGATCCCCAGACCCAGACTCTGCACCGCCGCCTGAACCGCAGGTCGGTCCTGGAGCGCCACACCGAAGGCAGCAAGACGCTGCAGGTGGCCGCGGCCAATGTCGATACGCTGTTCGTCGTCACATCCTGCAACGCGGATTTCAATCCGGCTCGGCTCGAGCGCTATCTGGCTCTGGCCAATCAGGGCGGCGCAAACCCGGTGATCCTGCTCACCAAGGCCGACACTGCGGCCGATGTGCAATCCTACCAGCGCCAAGCCGCCGAGCTGCAGCGCGGTCTGGCGGTCGTGACCGTCAATCCTCGTCTCCCGGAGGCTGCAAGCGCCTTGTCGCCGTGGTGCGGCGTCGGACAGACCGTCGCACTGGTCGGCTCCTCCGGTGTCGGCAAATCGACCCTGGTGAACACCCTGACCGGCCTGAGCCAGGACGAGGCCCAGGAGACCGGGAGCATCCGCGAGCACGACGCGAAGGGACGCCACACCACGACGGCGCGCTCGCTGCACGCCATCGCCGGCGGCGGCTGGGTCATCGACACGCCCGGGATGCGAACGCTTCAGGTCAGCGACGCGGCCGACGGCATCGCGACCCTGTTCGCCGAGATCACCGAACTCGCGCCCGCGTGCCAGTTCCGCGACTGCACGCATGCCCACGAACCCGGCTGCGCCGTACAGGCCGCCGTCGCCGACGGCCGGCTGGATCCCGATCGGCTGACCCGATGGCGCAAGCTGCTCACCGAGAACCGCGACAACACCCCGGTGTCCACTGGGCCACGCGGTCGTCAGAAGTCCGTCCGATAGGCGCCTCCACAATCCCGGAGCGATTATAGGCGGCGTCCTCTGCCGCTTCTGGTTGCCGGACGACGCTTGACGCTGGGTCGCCGGGCGTGTCCTCGTAGGGGCAACAAGAATTCGCCTCGGAGGACGGTCTGCCATGGCACTGATCCGGTGCTGCATCGTCTCGGCTGCGATCAGCCTCGCCGCCATGACCGGGCCGATTTCGGCCGAGCCGATCCGCGTCAAGGTCGGTGTCCTCAACGACATGTCCGGGGTCTATTCGGATACCGGCGGCAAGGGCTCGGTCGTCGCGGCCAAGATGGCGGTCGAGGACTTCGCGCAGACGAACAAGGACGTGCAGGTCGAGATCGTCTCCGCCGACCATCAGAACAAGCCCGATGTCGGCGCCGCCATCGCCCGGCAATGGTACGACCGGGACAACGTGGACGCGATCCTCGACGTGCCGACCTCTTCGGTCGCGCTGGCCGTGAGCCAGGTCACGCGCGAGAAGAACAAAATCTTCATCGACTCGGGCGCCGGAACCACCGAGCTGACCGGCAAGCAATGCTCGCCCAATACGATCCAGTGGACCTACGACACCTACGCGCTGGCACACGGTACGGCGGGTGCCATGCTCAAGCGCGGCGGCGACACCTGGTACTTTCTCACGGCCGATTACGCGTTCGGCCTTTCGCTGCAGAACGAAGCCGCCGCCGTGATCGACAAGGGCGGCGGACGGGTGCTGGGCGCGGCCCGCGTCCCGTTCCCGGCCAACGACGTCTCGTCCTTCCTGCTGCAGGCGCAGGCTTCCGGGGCGAAGGTCGTGGGGCTGGCCAATGCGGGCGGGGACACGATCAACGCGGTGAAGCAGGCCCATGAGTTCGGGCTGACCGACGGCGGCCAGAAACTGGCTGCGCTCCTGATCTACGCCGTCGACGTCCACTCGATCGGCCTGCAGACCGCGCAGGGGCTGGTGCTCACGGAATCGTTCTACTGGGACCTCAACCCCGGGACGCGGGCCTTCTCCGAGCGGTTCTACAAGCGCCACGGCGACACCATGCCGACGATGAATCAAGCGGGCGTGTATGCCAGCCTGCTGCATTACCTGAAGGCGGTGGCCGCGGTGAAGTCGACGGACCCGCAGGCGACGATGGCCTGGATGAAGGCAAACCCGACGGACGACCCGCTCTTCGGCACAGGCTCCGTCCGGGCGGACGGACGCAAGGTGCACCCGATGTACCTGTTCGAGGTGAAGACGCCGTCCGAGTCGAAGGGCGCGTGGGACCTGTACAAGCTCCTCGACACCATTCCGGCCGAGCAGGCGTTCCGCCCCCTCGGCGAGGGCGGCTGCCCGCTCGTGAACAAGGGGTAGAGGCCGGCAGCCGGTCACCCCCGATCGTAGCAGGCCTCGTACGGCCAGTGAGCTTGAGAGGGAGCCCGACATGCTGCGCGAGATCGAGGGACAGGTCGCCTGGGTGACGGGGGCCGGGTCCGGCATCGGCGAGGCCGCCGCGGTAGCCCTCGCCAAGGCGGGGGTGCGGCTGGCGCTCACGGGACGTGGGCGGGAGGCTCTGGAGCGAACCGCGGACCGCGTTCGCGCGGCGGGCGGGGAGGCCCTGGTGGCGCCGGCCGACATGCGCCGGGCCGATGACGTGGAGCGCGCCTGGGCGGCGGTCCACGCCGCCTACCGGCGCTGCGACATCCTGGTGAACTCGGCGGGTCTCAACGTGCCGAAGCGGAGCTGGAGCGAGATCACGCCGGCCGACATCGACGCCGTGGTCGGCGCGGATCTCAACGGTCCCTTCTACGCGTCCCGGGCCGTGCTGCCGACGATGCGGGCTCAGCGGGATGGCCTGATCATCCAGGTTTCCTCCTGGGCCGGCCGCTACGTCTCCAAGCTGACGGGGCCGGCCTATTCCGCCGCCAAGCATGGGCTGGTCGCGCTCTCGGAGAGCCTGAACCAGGAGGAATGCGGCCATGGCATTCGCTCCTGCTGCATCTGTCCCGGCGAGGTCGCGACGCCCATCCTGGATAAGCGTCCCGTCCCCGTCACGGCGGAAGACAAGGGACGCATGCTGCAATCGGAGGACCTCGCCGACACGATCCTGTTCGTGGCCCGTCTGCCGCCCTCCGTGTGCGTCAACGAGATCCTCATCAGTCCGACCTGGAACCGCGGCTACCTGGAAGGCGTGAAGCTCTGAGGGGCCGGTCTTCGGCTTCGCAGGGGTCGGAATTCGGTCTCGCTATCAATTCGTGATCCGCACGGAAGCGAGCGCCGCACGAAACAGCAGTTGCATGGCGCCGTTGATGTCGCCGTCCGTCGTGACGGTGAAGTAAAAACCGTCCGTAGCACAGCTTTTTAGCATCGGACCTATGTTGTTCTCGAAGGGCTTGACATTGGTGTTGTAGAAATCGTCATTGTAAAGCGGAAGATATGGTGTGTAGATAATGCCGATTCGGATGTTGTTGTTTTTCATTGCCTGACAGGTGGACGGGCTGATGGCGCTGATGAATCGATTGTTGTTGATTTTGAAGCCGGCGCTTTGATTGCTCATCGTGCCGTCGATGGGCGTATCCTGCACGCCGTCCGTCACAAAAAACAGAAACCGTATCGGGGTCAGCGCGGTGACACCATTGCCGCTGGCCGGGATCGTGGTCGTCATCTTGGCGATCGCGCGCTCATAGGCGGTCTGACTGTCGCGCTGGTCCTGATAGGAATAAGCCAGATCGATCTGATTGGAGGCTGTTTTCACCTGATCGAGGGATGGCGTCAGCTGGATCAAGCGCGTTTGTATGTCGCTGAACGTCCACATCTCCATGCGGAATTGCTGCGTCAGATTCATGCTCGACTTTGCGGAATCGACGAGATTGGATACGGCGTCGCGAAGGACCTGGATGCGAAGCTTGATGTTGTTGCGTTTGGCAATATTGTAGTTATCGTTCGTGTTTTCCGTGCCATTGCTGTTGAGCAGATGGCAGGCGAATGCGCAGCCGTTCGCCACACGTTGCATGTTGGAGATGTCCGCTGCGGTCGCCGCCAGACCCATGGATGGTGAGTTATCGAGCAACAAGTAAAAATCGATGTATTGTGCAACGTTGCGAACGCTGCCCGATTGCCCTGAAATATTCATCGTCGTCACGTTCATCATGCTGCCGAGCGTCGTGCGCACGGTCGCCGTGTAACTCGCTGTCAGTCCGACTTGGGTGACGCCCGGCAATGGAAGTGCGACGAACGAGGTGATCGTGACGCCTCCCAGCTTTGCGGCATCCGCCATGAACTGCGTGCGCACGCTGGCAAGCATGTCGAGGGTCATGATGTTCGTCTTCTGCGTGATGACGCCGAGGACGGCAGCATCGACCGCTGCGTCGAGTTGAGCTTTCACGGCATTGCGCCGACCATAATCGATGGCTGAGCCCGCAGCATAAAGCATTGGAACGACCATCAAGGCAAAGATGATCGCCACCTGTCCGCTTCGCGCCTCCGAGAAACGCCGCGAGAGCCGTTGAAGGAAGCCCTTTCGCTCCGGGCGCGCTGTCGCGTCGCGCCAGGCTCGCCACGCGCTCAATAGGTCGGGCACTTCGATCCTCCCGGCATGACCACCTCGCCCTTGTCGAGGCGCTGTGCCCACGAAATCTGGCGGCTGAAAACCAGTCCTCTTGCCCCGAAGATCGATTGATAAAGCTTCGAGCCAATGATCGGCGCGTAGGACACGGTGACCTCAGCTAAAACATAACGGGCGCCGTCGTATTGAAAGGTCGCAGGCGTGGCCGGCAGACCGCTATTGCCGTTGAGCGTGAGGACCGGGCGAGCGTTTTGCGGGTAACTCGAGCAGACGCCGCCGTAGAGCCCACCGGAAATGCTTTCGACACCCATGGCATGGATCGCGACCTGTACGTTGGTCGTCGGGTAGGGGCGCATGATCGAACCGGCGGCATTGACGATCGCGGCCATGTCGGTCGTTGTCGGACTGCCGTTGGTCGCGCGCCCCGAGAGGTCGGCGATAGTCCGCGCATACAGGGTGGTCTTTCTTCCCGTGTCGATGGCACGCACGAGTTCCGTCAGCCCGAAGTAAAGCGTGATGAGCAGCGGCAGGATCATCGCGAACTCGATGGCTGCGATGCCGCCTGCGTCGCGCCGGAAGCGCGCCAGTCGCTGTGCGGACGAAACCATCAGGAGACTGCTCAGGAGTTGGACGGGCAAGCAGCGGTCGAGTTGAATGGCTCGACTTGGAAGACGGTCGCCGCTTGGATCAGGCGCCGCCGGTTCGGCAGCGTCGCGTAGGCAGCCCCCAGCAATGGGAAATAGACCGGGACATCGATGGCCGCCTGAACGACGACGACGTCGCCGGCCCGTGCGCAGGTGTAGGACGGGAAATTCGCATTCCAGTTCGAGATGCCCGTCGTCGCGTTCGTGGCGGTCGCCTGCACGGGGGTGGCCGAGCCAAAGCTCGTAGCCTTTGTGATGCTGACCCGCACGTTGGAGCAGGGAAAAACGGTGATGCGTGCCCGGCCACCGGGGTAGCACATGGCCGTGCGGAAATTGTTGAGCAGGGTCGTCGTGTCGGTGATGCTGGTATTGGCCGTCTGGAATTGGCCCGTGTAGATTTGGCGGCCTGCGTCGGCGACCGCCTGCTGAAGGATCTCCTGCGCGAAATAGGTGACGCCGGCTTCCAAGATGGCGCCGGACAGGGCCAGAAACGGCAGCGCGACGAGGGCGAACTCGACCGCCGAGGCCCCGCCCCGGTGACGGGGTAAGGCATGAAGGGCACGGAGGATCGAACGGCGGACGATGCGGGATGCGCGCGCGGTCGTTGCGCGACCCCTCTCGCTCTCCCCCTGAAGGCCTATCCACATGGTCCGTGCGTCGCGTGAAGGCCCGTGATCCCCAAGCCGGGAGCCATCGTGTGACAGCCCGGCCATACTGATGGCGTGGACCTTGCCAATCCGTTGCCGGAATGGGCGCGATTACCAGACGACTTCGTCTGTCTGACCCTTGGTTACCAATCGATATGAAGACAGACGGCCTAAATCCCCTCTCAAAGGGCGATCCTATAGCGGTAGATCCGCGACCCTCACAGCCGATGTCGATGAGGAGCCCGGGAGCGGGTTCGGGGGGGTGGTGAAGCGCACGCTCAAGGCATCGACCAACAGGATGCCCTCGGTGTTGAACGGCATTGCGACGCGCCCGCGCGCATCCACGGCGATCAAGCCGCCGTGACCGCCCACCGTCTCGAGCCCGTCCCGGATGACCGCCGTGGCGACGGAGACCCCGACATGGTCCGCCAAGCGGACCCGTCGGTCAGGCCACCCGTTGCGCGGCTGAGCCAAGGCCCAACTCAGCGCGGAACAGCGCTTCCATCTCGCGCCGGATGCGGATCGCCTGGTGGTCGGCGTCGTACGCCACGTCGCTCCAGCGGACCGCCCGGCCGGCCGGGACGTCGTGGGTCAGCACGAGGTTGTGCGCGAGCCCGATCGGCAGGGCGTCCTGCTGGAGGGAATCGGCCGTCGGCATCAGCTCGCCGTAGACCGTGAAGCCGCCCTCGCCGTCGAGGCGCTCGCCGGCTTTCAGGGGGCGCTTGGCGGTGGCCGCCACGTCGCCGCGCCAGGCGCCGGTGGCGCCCGTGGCCTCGCCGCGGACCGCGATGGACGCCACCGAGATCCCGAGTTCCAGGCCGATCAGGTGGTAGGGCTTGTAGGTGGCGGCGTAGCGGCCGCTGGGGTCGGTCTTCAGCCCGTATTGCGCGAAGCATTCCTGCACGTAGCGGCTCGGCGCCTCGAACACCGCGAAGACGCCCCAGCGCAGGTCGCGGAAGACCGGGCGCCCGTCCCGCTCCAGGGATGAGACCACCTCGACGGTGCCGCGCTCGGTCAGGATGCCGCCATCCGCCACCGGTCGCAGGAGCGTGGGCAGGTCGTCGACGCCGCAGGCCGGGAATGCGAGGCCGTCGCGCGGCGGGGTCAGCCCGCAGGCATTGGCCACCGCGGCCATCTCCAGGGCCGACTTGGTGCCGTCCAGGAAGGAATTGAACATCTGCGCGTTGAAGTCGCCGCCCGCGACCTGCTCGGCGCTGAAGCCGTAATGGCCCCAGACCGTGTCGGGGGTGGAGGCGTGATAGGCCGGCAGGTACTTCGTGCCCTTGCCGGCGCAGACCACCTCAAGTCCGATCGTGCGCGCCCAGTCGACCAGCTCGGCGATGAGCGCCGGCTGGTCGCCGGAGGCCATGGAATAGATCACCCCGGCCTCGGCGGCGCGGCGGGCGAGCAGCGGCCCGGCGAGCACGTCGGCCTCGACGTTGACCATGACGATGTGCTTGCGGTGTTCGCAAGCCTGGAGGGCGTGGTGGATGCCGGCGGCCGGGCTGCCGGTCGCGTCGATCACGATGTCCACGAACGGGCTGGCAATCATGGCGTCGGCATCGTCGGTGACGCAGGTCGCGCCGGTCCGCGCGGCCTCCTCCAGGCTGGGCGCCGCGAACCGGGCCTCGTCCCAGCCCACCCGGAGCAGCGCCTGGCGGGCGCGATCCGGCGAGAGGTCGGCCACGGCCGTGAGGTGGATGCCCGGCGTCCGGGGTGCCTGCGACAGGTACATGGAGCCGAACTTGCCGGCGCCGATCAGGCCGACGCGGACCGGGCGGCCTTCGCTGGCGCGACGCTGCAGCTTGGCGAACAGGGACATGGCGCTCTCCCGGCGTGGTGCGCGGTCGGTCGGGCCTTGGGGCCCGTCCCCGCCGCGTTTGCACATTGACGTGGGATCGGAATTATCATGCGTTTCGGCGCCTGCCCATGCGGCGACGGCGGCACTTTGCGACCGGCGAGCATCGCCTTAGCCCGCGGCCCGGCTCTCTTGCTCCTGTTCCAGAAGCCAGCGGCGGAAGGCTCGGATCTTCTCCAGATCCCGGTCCCGTTCGCGGTAGCAGATGAAGTGGAGGTCCCGGTACAGGCTCTCGAGGCGGCCCTCGCCAAGCCGCACGAGTTGCCCGGCGACGAGCTCGTCCTGGGCGAACCGCAGGCTCTCCAGGGCGACGCCGAGCCCCTGGATGGCCGCCGCGATCACCAGGGAGCCGCGGTCGAAGGCCGGCCCGGAGGGGGCAGCCGGGGCGGGAAAACCGTTCTGCGCGAACCAGTCCGGCCAGCGGACCGGGCTGAACGACGAGTCCAGCCGGGTGAAGCGCGCAACCGTGGCGGGCTCGATCGGCCCGATCGCCCGGGCGAGATCCGGCGTGCACAGGGCCGCGATCTCCTCCAGGCCCAGGGACTCGACCGTCAGGCCCGGGCCGCGCGGCGGCCGGCCATAGGCGATCAGGATGTCGATCGCCTCGTGCCGGCCGAGGTCGATCGGGTCGGCATTGCTGGAGAGGCGGATGCCGATCTCGGGATGGGCCGCCATGAAGGCATGCAGCCGGGGCCCGAGCCACTTGGCGGCGAAGCTCGGGGTGCACTGCACCGCGAGCGACGAGGGCGGCGGCGGTCTCAATTCGGCGCAGAGCGCCTCGATCGTGTCGAAGGCCTGTCCGAGGCCGGCACAGAGGCGCTCGCCGTCGGTGGTGAGGGTCGCCTGGCGGTTGGCACGTCGGAACAGGGGCCGCCCGAGGGTGCGTTCGAGGGCACGGATCTGGTGGCTCACCGCCGAGGGCGTCAGGTGCAGCTCCTCGCTCGCCCGGGCGAAGCTGCCGAGGCGTGCGGCCGCCTCGAAGGCCCGCAGAGCGGGAAAGCTCGGGATCCGCCGCATCCTGCAATCCGTGAATTGTATTCACGAAAACGGTGAAAAATCGTCGTTTGTCAAGATAAACCGGTGGCACGATAGTGCCGGCCAAGCCGCGAAGACGGCCGAGACAATGACGAAGACCGAGGAAACGCATCCGGGGGGGCGTCCAGCCCGAGCGTCTGACCGACAGCCGCCGGATCTCGGCCTCGCCTGGAAAAAAAGGACACGCCATGCTCGACGACCATGCCCACGAGAGCGACATCGCCATCGACCTGCCGAACGACAGCGCGGGCCGCAAGCGGACCTCGATCTACCAGCCCGAGCAGGCGGGCCTGATCTTCCCGGAGATCCCCCAGTTCGCCAGCCACGCCGAGGCGCGGGAATACCGCAAGCAGCACCTCGTGGCCGCCTGCCGCGCCTTCGCGATGCACGGCTTCGATTACGGCTTCGCCGGGCACCTCACGATCCGCGATCCCGAGCGTCCGGAGCTGTACTGGACCAACCCGATGTGCGTGCACTTCTCGCAGGTGCGGATGTCGAACCTGATCCTCGCCGACCACAAGGGCGACGTGGTCGAGGGGCGCTACGCGATCAACCGCGCCGGCTTCGTGCTCCACGCCGCCGTGCACGACGAGCATCCCGACGTCATGGCGATGTGCCACGCGCACACCACCTACGGCACCGCCTGGTGCGCCACCGGCCGGCCGCTGGACATGATCAGCCAGGATGCGGCCGCCTTCTACAACAGCCACGCGGTGATCGGCGCCTCGGCCGGGGCGGTCGCGGTCGAGAAGGCGAGCGGCCTCTCGGTGGCCCAGCAGATCGGCCGCAACCGCGGCGTACTGCACCAGAACCACGGCCTGCTCACCTGCAGCCGCCACAGCATCGACGACGCGGCGTTCTGGTTCATCGCCCTGGAGCGGGCCTGCCAGCAGCAGCTCCTGGTCGAGGCGACCGGCATCAAGCCGCAGCTCCTGTCGGAGAAGACCGCTCGCTACAGCCGCGAGCATGTCGGCAGCGACTATATCGGCTGGCTGCACTTCCAGACGCTCTACGGCCACATCGCGGCGACCCAGCCCGACATGTTCGACTGAGGTGGTGACGGGATAGCTTCGGGCGACTCGGATCCCTTCTCCCGTGCGGACTACGATGGTCGCACATCGTCTTGCGAAAGCCGCCACGCGCCCCCTCTCCCGTGCGGGAGAGGGTTGGGGTGAGGGGACAGGTCTTTCCGGAAAGCACGCATCCCTCACCCTGTCCCTCTCCCGCACGGGAGAGGGGACCCGCGCGTGAATCCGATAGCCCGCAGAGGGGGGGAGGGCGGGTGGGTGTTCGTTTCGGAGCGAGCCTATCGTCCAACCGAGGATGATCCACCCGATGCGTGACTCTGCTGGTCCGCACGGCAGAGCGTACGCGTCGCTGTTGGCCCTTCTGCTGTCGACGCCCTCCATAGGCGCGCCGGTCAGATTTGCCTGTCGACAACCCGCATGGCCGGCAACCTTTCGGGCTTGAAACGTGTCGTCCTGGCGTCGCGGGGCGACGCGGAGGCCGTCATGATGGGTTTGGGTGTGTTCTGTGTGGTGGCCGGCACCAGCCTAGCCGCCGCATCCCTGTGGGCGCCCCGGTACCGCGCCCTCCTCGAAGGGATGGGCGGCTGCCTGTTCCTGGTCGGGCTGGGCTGCGCGGGTGCGGATCTGGCGCTGGCGTCCTGATCCGCGGCGATGGGCGGAATGATCCAGCGGGTTTTCGAGGGGCGGGGTTGCCAAGCTTGACCATATAGGCCAGCCTGTACGTAAGTAATGCGTCCCGATTGGAGCCGTACAGGAGTGCCAATGCTGGTCAATCACACGCGCCGCTTGCTCAATAAGGCGGCCGAATCCGGCGATTGTCGGATCTCCATCCAGCGGAAGCCGAACGCTTCCTGGCCCGCCGATCACAGCCGGCTCACCGCCCTCGAAAGCGTCGGCCATCTGGAGCGGATCGATCACGGCGACGAACGCGCGATCTGGCAGATCACCTCCGCCGGCCTGACGCAGCTTCAGACCTTCGCCGGAGGAGGCGCGTGATGGCCTCGATCAAGATCCGCGCGACCGATGACGGCACCTTCGTGGTCTATCGCAACGGCGCGGCCGTCGCCTCCGGGCTGACCCGCCATCAGGCCGAGCGCTGCGCGACGGTCCTGGGCTGGATTGCCCCGCATTCCTGAGCGGGTAGCGATCGCAAGGAATCGTTAACCCTGTCGATCTACCCAGACTGCACCAGCCGATCGCTGGCCTTCCACGCCCATCCGATTTCGCCCCTCAACACGGGTGGGCGTGGAAGCCTAAGCGCCCCCCGCGTTCGGCCTCAGAGCGCCCGGGCGTAGCCGGGCATCAGGTCGATGGCCTGGGCCGTCGCCTGGGACAGACGCACCTCCGTCAGCGTGACCTCGGCCCCGGCTTTCACGGCTTCCTTGACGATCTGCACGCCGCTGTCGGGATTGTCCGCGATGACCGCGTAGAACACCGTCAGCAGGTTTTCCGGGGCGTCCTCGTCCCGGCGCGCGACCTTCACGATGAAGGCGGTTTGGTTCGGCTCGATCATGGCAGGCGTTGCGTTCCGTTCCCGACGGCGAAGGGATGACCCGGCATTCAGGCCGCGGTCAGGCGCTTGGTGTTGGAGGCGACGTGCTCCCGGTAGCGGGCGATCACCGTCTCGGGGGAACCGCCCGTCATCAGCATCGTCATGGCTTCGCCGGCGGCCTGCATCTTCTCGGTGACCATGGATTGCGCCTCGGCCATTCCCTCGCTGCCACCCCAGGCGAGCCGGACCAGGCGCAGTTCGACAACACGCTGCGCCTCGATGGCCAGCATCATCCAAGAGAAGAAGGAATTGTACACGGCTCACTCCGGACCGCGGCAGATGCGGCGGGGATTAAACTCGGCGGTCGCCTGGAACGATCCACCGGCGGCACGCGGGGCCGATCCGCGTTCCGGGCCGGCCTGCCTCTTGGCATGGCTCTTGGCATGGGAACGCGCTCAGATCACCCGCGCCCGAGCCGATCGCGGATGAGCGTGTGAAGCGCGCGCAGGTCGCTGCCGAACTGCCGGATGCCCTCGGCGAGCTTTTCGGTCGCCATGGCGCTCTCGTTCATCTCCCAGCGGAACGAGAACTCGTCGGTCGCCGGCACCTCGGGCGGCTCGCCGTAGGCGTCGGGGGACAGGGCGCGGGGGAGGGGCCCCTCCGTCGCGGCGAGCTCCTCCAGGAGCTTCGGCGAGATGGTCAGGCGGTCGCAGCCCGCCAGCGCCTGGATCTGGCCGATGTTGCGGAACGAGGCGCCCATCACGACGGTCTTGATCCCGCGCGCCTTGTAGGCGGCGTAGATCGCCCGCACCGACTGGACACCCGGATCCTCCGCCCCCGTATAGGTCTTGCTCTCGGCCTTGGCGTACCAGTCGGTGATCCGCCCGACGAAGGGCGAGATCAGGAACACGCCGGCATCCGCGCAGGCCATGGCCTGAACCAGGGAGAACAGCAGGGTCAGGTTGCAGTCCACGCCCTCGCGCTGGAGCACGCGGGCCGCCTGGATGCCCTCCCAGGTGGAGGCGATCTTGATCAGCACCCGGTCGCGCGACACGCCGCGCTCGTCGTAGGCGCGGACGATCGCCCGGGCCTTCTCCAGCGTCCGGTCGGTGTTGAAGGACAGGTTGGCGTCGACCTCGGTGGAGACGCGGCCCGGCACCAGCTTGGTCAGCTCGACGCCCACCGACACGGCGAGCCGGTCGGCCACCGCCTGGACGACGTCCTCGGTCTCGCCGCCCTGCGCCTTGCCCCAGGCGACCGCCTCGTCGACGATCGGGGCGAGCCCCTCCATGCCGGCCGCCTTCAGGAGCAGCGACGGGTTGGTGGTGCAATCGACCGGCTTGAGCTTCTCGATGGCGCCGATGTCACCGGTATCGGCAACCACCACGGTCATGGTGCGGAGTTGATCGAGCAGCGATGTCATAGCCTACCTCGTGGATTGGCGCCCGGCCGACGAGGCCGTCGGGCTACCGCGCCCGGACATATAAGACGCCCCCCCGGAGGCTTCGACGCCGCGCGGCTCGGGGCGAATCATCCGGCGAATGCGCCCGGGTGGCTCCGTACCACGATGGGGCGGGATCAGCCGACCGATCGCCAGTCGCGCAGCGACAGGGACCAGGCCTGGGCCTCGTTGTAGGCCACGGCCACGCGGCCGTGGCTGAGGATCTTGGCGAGCATGACCCTGTCACCCAAGGCGGTGATCTGGATCACGGTCGGGCCGTAGCCGGCATCACCGACCAGGCAGGTCCCGATTTGCCAGCCCTGCTCGCGGCAGATCTCCGCCGCGCACCGGTGATCGTGCCGGGTCACGGATTGGCGCTGCGCGCGGCCGGCTGCGGGTTGGACGGGTTACCACCCGGAACCGCGCTGCCGTTCGACGGCGCCGTCGTGCCGCTCTCGCTGCCGGTGACCTGCTTGCGCGAGGCCGCCTGGCTCTGGCTGGCGTAATCCGGCGGCGAGCTCGCGCCCTGCCACGTCATCAGCCCGGCGAGCGCGGCGACCATGAGGCCGACGCTGGCGATCAGGACGATGAGCGCGGGCCGGCCGCGCTTGCCCTGCCGGCCGTCCTGACCGGAGAGTTGTTCTGCCATGGTGGAACCTCGTTGACCCGCCAAGGCGGGTCCTGGAGCGCGCACCGCCGAAGGGGATTCCGCTTCGGCGTCAGCGCGCGTGGGATGTGAGAGAGGAACAGGCCGCCGGGCGGATAGGTCCGCCCCTGTGGCCTTATGCGCCGCCCGGGGTGGCGATCCGGGCCGTCAGGTGGTGAAGACCAGCAGCAGCGCCCCGAGGCTGCCGAGCGCGGTGACGCTGATCCCGCTCACGAAGGCGACGTCCCAGCCGGCGAACTTGTTCGTGATCGGCGCGAACCGATAGGCGGAATGCGTCACCAGCGCGCCGAGCACCGCGAGGGCCAGCGCGACCGACATCAGAATTGTCATGGGGTGTGATCCTTGTCCGCCAGTGGCGGGACTGACCGACCCTCCGCGGATACAGGCAACGGACCGGCGGGCTCAGGTATCCGCCTGTTGCCGAACCATGCGTGCCGCCGGTGACGCAGGCCCCGGCCGGCTGCGTCTTCTGCCGGCCCGATCCGAGCGGCCGATACACCCAAGCCAGCGGCTCAAGACTACCTCTGGTCGATAACAACTGCGTCAGTGGTGCAGGCATACCAGTGGAAACAACGTAGGTCAGGGAACTTGCTTGTGCGCAACCCGTTTGAGCCCCGCTGCCGACAGGGCAGGGATCAGCACCGGGAGCCCGACCGATCGTGACGGCAGACATCGAACACAGGAGCACCGATCGGTCTATGCCGGCTCGCAAGGGCGTCCGTGTCAATATCCGTGCGAAATCGATGCCGATCTTGGCGCGCTCGCGACGCGGCCGCCCGGTAAAGACGTCTAAAAGAATGGTACTTTCGTACTATTGAACGCGCGAAAGCCGCGCACATCTGGTGTCCGGTCCGGGGTCTTCTCAGGCACAGCGAGGTACCCATGACCGAACGCACGAAATTACCCTCTGCCGAGCACCTCAAGGCTTCGGTGAAGGAGGCCATCGGCAAGCTCACCGGGGATGCCCGGCTCGAGGCCGAGGGCCAGCGTCAGAAGCGGGCGGCTCAGGCGGCCAAGCCTCGCGACGACTGACTCCCCGTTTCAACCGGCGCCCCCACCGGGCGCCATTCCCATCGAACCCATCACAACCGGAGAATGACATGGTCGATATCGACAGGATCACGGGCGCCGCGAAGGAGCTCGGCGGCAAGGTTCAGGGCGCCGTCGGCGACCTCACCGGCTCGCGGAGCGATTCCGTCGAGGGCCGCTTCCGCGAGGCGAGCGGGCAGGCCGAGAACCTCTACGGCCAGGCCAAGGACACGGTCCGGCACGCAGCCGACGAGACCGCGGACTATGCCGAGGACGCCTACGAGCGCGGCGGCCATTACCTGCGCCGGGGCACCCGCGAGGTGAGCCATCAGGTCGCCGAGTACCCGCTCGCCTCCCTGCTGGTGGCCGGCCTGGCGGGCTTCGGCCTCGGCCTCCTGGTCAGCGCCAGCCGCGACTGAGAGCCCCTCACAAAACGCCCTCTGCGCTGTCGTGTGCAGAGGGAGGCGCCCGGGTGATCGGGCGTTTTGTGAGGTGCTCTGAGCCCAGATCCCTCTTCCACAGACGACCGACGACCCGGAGTAACAGCGTGACCACCATCCCAACCACCGCGTCCCCCCTGGCCACAGGCGCATCCGCCGATACGCGCGCCGTCCTGCTCAACCAGGTCTCCTGGGGCGCGATCTTCGCCGGCGCCGCCACGGCCCTGGTCACCCAGGTGATCCTGAACCTGATCGGCGCCGGCGTCGGCCTGGCCTCCTTCGGCCCCAATGCCGCGGACAACCCGGCCGCCTCGACCGCCTCCATGGGCGCCGGGATCTGGTTCGTGGCCTCGGGCATCGTCGCCTCGCTGGTCGGCGGCGCCATCGCCGGGCGCCTGTCCGGCAAGCCGGTGGGCGGCTCGGCCGGCCTGCACGGCCTGGTCTCCTGGGCGGTGACGACCCTGGTGGTGCTCTATCTGCTGACCTCCGCGGTCGGGGGTATCGTCGGCGGCGCCTTCAGCGGCGTGACCAGCACCCTCGGCGGCGCAGGCTCGCTGGTCGGCGGCACGGTCCAGACGGCCGCGCAGGCCGCGGCGCCGTCGCTCGCCAAGATCACGAACCCCCTCGACGGGATCGAGAGCACCGTGCGCCAGCAGGCCGCCGGCCAGGACCCGCAGGCCGCTCGCGACGCCGCCGTGGCGGCCGTGAAGGCCCTGTTCACCGGTGACCCGGCCCAGAAGCAGCAGGCCGAGAGCCGCGCCGCGGACGCCCTCGCCAAGGCGCAGAACGTCCCGGTCGAGCAGGCCCGCCAGCAGGTCCAGGACTACGAGAAGCAGTACGAGCAGGCGGTCGCCACCGCCAAGCAGAAGGCTGAGGCCGCCGCCGTCGCCACGAAGTCGGCCGCCACCCAGGGCGCCTTCTACGCCGCCCTGGCGCTGGTGCTCGGCGCACTCGCCGCCTTCCTGGGCGGCCGTCTCGGCGCCCCCAAGCCCGTCACCCTGCTCGGCGCCTACGAGACCCGCCGCGCCTGATCCCCATCGGTCCCCGCCTCCCGGCGGGGACCTCTTCCGACCGGCATGAGCCGGCCATCGCGCAACCCTGAAGGAGAGTTTCGATGAGCAGCACCACCGACAAGATC
>NZ_JAKSYO010000100.1 GCF_022829635.1 Methylobacterium sp. E-066 | reverse complement strand
CAGGACCAGCCCGCGGCGCAGGCCACAGGCTCAGGTGCCAACGATCCGACAGTCGCCGCCGGCTCTGGGGTGGCCACCCCAGAGCCGGCATCCCTCGCGGGACAGGGGCAATCTGACATGATTCGCTAATACAAGGTGCCCGCGTCAGAGGGCCTCGAAGGAGCCCTCCAGATGGCTCCGCGATCCCTGGAGGGCTCCTTCGAGGCCTCCGCTTCGCTCCGTCACCTCAGGATGAGGGGAGGGGTTGGGATCTCCGTTGCTCAGAACCGTCTTCCGTCGGAAATCGTGGGTCCGAATAAGCGGTTAAGCGTAATCCACCCCCACAAAGGTCAGCCCGGAAGCCGGCGCCAGCGGCCCGCATCGGCGCTTCTCGCCCGAGGCCAGGATGTCGGCCACGTCGTCGGCCGAAAGCCGTCCGCAGCCGGCGAGCATCAGCGTGCCGACCATGGCCCGCACCTGATGGTGCAGGAACGAGCGCGCGCAGGTCGTCACCACGATCTCCTCGTGCAAAGCCATGGTCGTACGCGCCACGTCGAGCCGTTCCAGGGTCCGCATCGGGCTGTTCGCCTGGCACTCGGCGGCGCGGAAAGCAGAAAAATCATGATGGCCGACGAGGCGCTGGGCGGCGCGATGCATCGCGTCCGGGTCGAGCGGCCAGGGCACCTGCCAGACTTGGGCGCGGGTGAGCGCAGCGGGGCTGCGGCGGTTGAGGATGCGGTAGCGGTAGTGCCGGCGGATCGCCGAATGGCGCGCGTCGAAGCGCGTCGGGACGATCTCCGCGGACAGCACGGCCACGGGAAGCGGCCGCAGATGGGCGTTGATGGCATCCCGCACCGTGTCGGTCCGCCAGTCCTTGGCGAGGTCGAGATGGGCGACCTGATGGATGGCGTGGACCCCGGCATCGGTCCGGCCGGCGCAGGTGAGCCGGGCATCCTCGCCGGAGAAGCGCGTCACCGCCGCCTCGATCGCCCCCTGCACCGTGAGTTCGTCGGCCTGACGCTGCCAGCCGCAGAACGGACCGCCGTCATATTCGATGACGAGCTTGTAGCGGGGCATCAGCCGAGGCTTGCGCCGGGCGCGATGCGCGCGCCGCGCACGAACTCGGCGCCGCTGGCGCTGCCGCCCTTGCCGGCCCGGCGCAGTTCCAGCAGCCGGACCGCGCCCGTGCCGCAGGCGACCAGCCCGTTCGCGTCGAGCAACGTCCCCGGCGCGCCCGCGCCCTCGTCAGCCGAAGCCCGGAGGACCTTGATCCGCTCCGGTCCCTTGCCGAGATCGACCGCGAAGAACGCGCCCGGGAACGGCGACAGGCCGTTGATGTGGTTCGCCACCGCATCGGCCGGACGCGACCAGTCGATCCGCGCCTCGTCGTTGCCGATCTTGTGCGCGTAGACGACGCCCTCGGTGGCTTGCGGCGTGAAGGTCAGGTCGTCGCGGCCGAGGCGTTCGAGGGCCTGGGACATCAGCGCGGCCCCCACCGGCATCAGAGCGTCGTGCAATTCGCCCGCGGTCATGCCGGGCGCGATCGGGATGCGCGCCTCCAGGGCCACCGGCCCGGTATCGAGGCCCGCCTCCATGCGCATCACGCCGACGCCGCTCTCGGCATCGCCGGCCATCACGGCGCGCTGAATCGGAGCGGCGCCGCGCCAGCGCGGCAGCAGCGAGCCATGCAGGTTGAGGCAACCGTGCTTGGGCGTATCCAGGATCGCCTGCGGCAGCAGCATCCCGTAGGCGACCACCACGGCGATGTCGGACGCGTGCCCGGCGAAGGTCGCGGCGGCCTCCGGGGTGCGCAGGCTCGTCGGCGTCAGCACCGGGATCCCGAGGCTGTCGGCCAGCGCGTGGACCGGCGAGGGCCGCAGGCTCATGCCGCGGCCGGCCTTGGCGGGTGCGCGCGTGTAGACGGCAACGATGTCGTGGCCGTCCTGCGCCAGCCGGGCCAGCGTCGGCACCGCGAAATCCGGCGTGCCCATGAAGACGACGCGCATCGGAATCAGGCCGCGTCGCGCTTGGCCGCCTTGGTGAAGCGCTTGATCACCCGGTCGCGCTTCAGCTTCGAGATGTGATCGATGAACAGCACGCCGTTCAGGTGGTCGATCTCGTGCTGAATGCAGGTCGCCAGCAGGCCGTCCGCCTCGATCTCCTGATCGTTGCCGTCGAGATCGCGGAACTTCACCCGGACGCGATCCGGCCGCTCGACCTCGGCGTAATATTCCGGGATCGACAGGCAGCCCTCGTCGTAGACCCGCTTCTCGTCCGAGGCCCAGATGATCTCCGGATCGATGAACACGCGCGCATCGCGCACGCCCTCTTCCTTCAAGGTGTCGATGGTCACGACCCGCTTGGCCACGCCGACCTGGATCGCCGCCAGCCCGACGCCCGGCGCGTCGTACATCGTCTCGAACATGTCGGCCACGAGGGTGCGGATCTCGGGCGTGATCGGCCCGACCGGATCGGAGATGCGGCGCAGGACGGCGTCGGGTAGGATGACGAGCGGGCGAATGGTCATGGCGGAAACCGGCAAGGGGAGCGCCACAGACGCGGACTCCGGGGATTTCCGAGGCAATATGGCGTGGGTCGAGGCCGGTCAAATACCGTTCGCGCTCCGGATGACGGGCGCGCTCAGAAGGCGGTGCGGCTGCGGATCGCCGCGGTGAGCGTCCCCTCGTCCAAATAATCCAGCTCGCCGCCGACCGGGACGCCGTGGGCCAGGCGCGTCACCTTGCGGTCGAGGTGCCGGATCGATTCGGTGAGGTAATGGGCGGTTGTCTGGCCGTCGACGTTGGCGTTCAGCGCCAGGATGATTTCCTTCACCGCGGGATCGGCCGCGCGCTCCACGAGGCTGGCGAGATTGAGGTGCTCGGGCCGGACGCCGTCCAGCGCCGAAAGCACGCCGCCGAGCACGTGGTAGCGCGCCTTGACGGCCCCGGACCGTTCCAGGGCCCAAAGGTCCGATACGTCCTCCACCACCACGAGGGTCGAGGGGTCGCGCTCGGCATCGCGGCAGATCGTGCACGGCTCGGAGGTGTCGACGTTGCCGCAACTGGTGCACACCACGATGCGCTCGGCCGCGACCCGCATGGCGTCGGCCAGGGGCGCGAGCAGCGTCTCGCGCTTCTTGATGAGCTGGAGCGCGGCCCGCCGCGCCGAGCGCGGTCCCAGGCCCGGCATCCGGGACAGAAGCTGGATCAGGCGCTCGATCTCGGGGCCGGCGACGGCTTGGGGCATCATGCCTCTTGGGCGGGGGCGAAGGTTTGCGGGACGTCCGGCAGGGCATAACGGCCGGCGGGCGTCGCGCAAGGGCGCATCTGCGCCCACCGTCGATATGGGTATTTCCGGCCCACTTTGCCGCCGCCGGAATTAAGAATAACCGGATCCGACTGGTTACAGCACGGGCTTGCTGCGCTCATCACTGTGGTCAAACCCGCGCGACCGCGTTGCAGGCCCCCGGCAAGACCCAGTAAGACGGCAACGCTTGGCCGCCTATCCAGTATGGGCGGTGCAGGCGACCGGGGAACGGTGATCCAGCGTGCGGCGGTCCTGTACGACCGCACGGACGTCCCCCGGGCAATCCCGGATGCCGCTGGCGTCCGGTCATGTCGCGTCGACGGCACGAACAGGGGCCCCGGGAGATACGCTCTTGACCAACATCGGTGATCACAACGCGGCCCACGATGCCGACGCGGCCGGCTTCCGCGCCCTGAAGGCCGTCCACTGGAATTTCGAGGCGCCGCGCCTCTACGAGGAGGCGCTCGCCCGCAAGGAAGGCCAGCTCGCCCGCGGCGGCGCCTTCGTGGCGACCACCGGCAGCCATACCGGACGCTCGCCCAAGGACAAGTTCGTGGTGCGCGACGCCACCACCGAGAACGAGGTCTGGTGGGACAACAACGGCGCGATCACGCCGGAGCAGTTCGCGACCCTGCATCAGGACTTCCTGAAGCACGCCGAGGGCAAGGAGCTGTTCGCCCAGGACCTCTACGGCGGCGCCGATCCGGCCCACCGGGTGAAGGCCCGGGTGTTCACCGAGTTCGCCTGGCACTCGCTGTTCATCCGCAACCTGCTGATCCGGCCGGACCGCTCCGAGCTCGCGGCCTACGTGCCGGACCTGACGATCATCGACCTGCCGAGCTTCCAGGCGGATCCCGCCCGGCACGGCTGCCGGTCCAAGACCGTGATCGCCATCGACTTTTCCAAGAAGCTCGTGCTGATCGGCGGCTCGGCTTACGCGGGCGAGATGAAGAAGTCGGTCTTCACCTACCTGAACTACATCCTGCCCGGCCAGCACGTGATGCCGATGCATTGCTCGGCCAACGCGGCGCTCGACGCCGAGGGCGGCTCGGCGATTTTCTTTGGCCTGTCGGGCACCGGCAAGACCACCCTGTCGAACGATAGCTCGCGCCAGCTGCTGGGCGATGACGAGCACGGCTGGTCGGACGAAGGCATCTTCAACTTCGAGGGCGGCTGCTACGCCAAGACGATCCGCCTCTCGCGCAACGCCGAGCCCGAGATCTACGCCACCACCGAGCGCTTCGGCACGGTGATGGAGAACGTGGTGATCGACCCGGTCACCCGCGTGCCGGATTTCGACGACGCCTCTCTCACCGAGAACACCCGCTGCGCCTACCCGCTCGACTTCATCGCCAATGCCAGCGCCACCGGTCGGGCCGGGCATCCGAAGAACATCGTGATGCTGACCTGCGACGCCTTCGGGGTGATGCCCCCGATCGCCAAGCTGACCGGCGCCGAGGCGATGTACCACTTCCTCTCGGGCTACACCGCCAAGGTTGCCGGCACGGAGCGCGGCCTGACCGGGCCTGAGGCGACGTTCTCGACCTGCTTCGGTGCGCCGTTCATGCCCCGGCACCCGAGCGTCTACGGCAACCTGCTCCGCGACCTGATCGCCGAGCACGACGTCGATTGCTGGCTGGTCAACACCGGCTGGACCGGCGGCGGCGTCGGCACCGGCCAGCGCATGCCGATCCGCGTGACCCGCCGCCTGCTCGCCGGCGCGCTCGATGGGTCGCTCGCCCAGGCCGAGTTCCGCCGCGACCCGTATTTCGGCTTCGCGGTGCCGGTCTCGGTCCCGGGCGTCGAGGCGGACATCCTCACTCCGGTCAAGACCTGGGGCAACAAGGGCGCCTTCGTCGAGACGGCGGCCCGGCTGGTGAAGATGTTCGACGACAACTTCAAGCGCTTCGAGGCCCATGTCGATTCCGACGTGCGCGCCGCCGGGCCGACCGCGCAGGCGATCGCCGCGTGAGTGAGACAGGGGCGGCCGCCTGGATGGCTGCCGCCCGCTGATCGTGCCAAGCCGCTTGGGCGGGTTGACGTCAGGTCCGATGCGAAGGAGTTCGGCGTGGCGGCAGACGGAACGCAGAGTGGAACGCTCGAAAGATATCGTCCAAAGCTTAGTAACTGCGATCGAGGTTCGCTCGGAAGCTTACCTCCCGGAACCCGCGTTGAACGATAAAGTGCGAATCAAAAATTTCGCGAACAATTTTAAATGTTGTATATCAATGCAATTTCAGAAAGAGGGCGCCAATATTATGGAAAAAGCGATACATCGTCTAAGCGTCGATGGTTGCATGGTGCGTCATTGATTTCGAAAAACGCGCAAATTCCGAGCTCGGCGGACTCGACGGGTTAGGAGTTCTTGCTAATTTGCTCCTGCTCGTGATCTGCGGGAGTTCTGCCTTGTTGAGGCGCGTTAATTTTCTTACAATGATTTTAATTTACTCGGTGCCCATACAGTTGCATGCGGCGAATTATTCAAAAGATAACGGCTGGCCGCTGCCTGAAAAGCGAGTGATACTGGATCTCACTGGAGATCCGGCATATCCAGTCAAACTCAAGGTCGGTCTTGTCCTGCCTCCGGGTCCAGGCCCATTTCCGCTCGTCATCTGGAATCACGGCAGCAACGGAAGAAAAGGCACCATAGACGAAAAATTTGTCGTCGAAGAGGCTAACGCTCATCTAAATATGGGCGTGTACTACTTCCTATCACGAGGTTACGCGGTCGCATTGCCGCTCTTGCGTGGGTTCGGCCACTCAGGCGGTTCGATTGATCGAACACGATGTCGTCCCGATGATTTGGGACTTCACGCGGCGGCCGATATCGAAGCCGTGCTCGATCAACTCGGGAAGCGACCTGAGATCGATGCGCGGCGTGTCGTGGTTGCGGGTGTAAGCATGGGGGGGTGGAATTCCCTCGCTGTGGGCACGCTCCAAGACGCTCGTGTGGCGGGGATCATCAGCTTCTTCGGCGGCGTTCGGTCATCACCTTGTTCCGACGACGGCGCGTTACTCGTACAAAGTACCCGCCGTTTCGGCTCCGCAAGTCGCGTACCATCGCTTTGGCTATATGGTGAGAACGACAGTTTCTTCCCAATGCCGCTCTGGCAGGCCATGCATCGCGCCTATGTCGAGCAAGGTGGAAAAGCCGAGGTTCTAAATTTCGGGCCTTATAAATCCGACTCTCATCGTCTGCTGTCTGACGGAAGCAGTGTCTATATATTCGGTCCATCTGTCGATAAGTTTTTGAATAAGTTAGGTCTTCCGAGTCAAAAACTGTTTTCAGATTATGTGCCGGGACCGCCGCTTCCGTCGACACATTATTCTGCGCTTGATGATATCGAAGCGGTGCCCTTCCTCAGCAACGAAAATCGGGAAGACTATAGACGATTTCTCAAGTCCCCGAGCCCACGTGTTTTCCTTATCGCACCGAACAAGGCTGTGAGTTGGTACTCGGAAGGGTTTGATCCGCTGGCTAGGGGGCTTGCAACGTGTGAAGCGCTCGGGATCGAGTGTTGGCCTTATGCTTACAACAACGACGTTGTATGGGCGCATTCGACACCTGCACCACCACCAACGCAGTTCGCCAAGATCGAAGATGCCGCCGCTTTGCCCTACGTGAATGACGCTGGCCGCAATGCATACAAGCAGTTCTTGACCCTCTCGCGCCCCCGCGCCTTCGTCATTGCACCGGATGGTCGTTGGGCGTGGTCAGCAAGCACGCCCGACCCGGTTGCGGCCGCATTGGCCCTGTGCGGCAAACGAGGCCCCCCGGATTGCCATGCCTATGCAGTCGACGGGGCGGTCGTGTGGCCCGAATCGGCAGCGATCACGCACTGAGGTGATCGCGCTGCTAAACGGGATTGGGCATCCGAGGCGGGGCGAACGAACCGATCACGCCAGCCCCTTGAGCAGCTTCGCGAGCAGCGCATTCAACGTGCGCTGCTCGTCGTTCGTCAGGGCCGCCAGGATGCCGCGCTCGGTCGCGACATGGGCCGGCAGCATGGCGTCGATCAGCTCCTTGCCCGAGGCGGTCAGCGCGACGAGGGTGCCTCGCCGGTCGGTCGGGTGCTTCTGCCGCGCGATCAGGCCGGCCTTTTCCAGGCGGTCAATTCGCGCGGTCATCCCGCCCGATGAGATCATTGCCGCGTCGCACAGCGCCGTCGGGGTCAGCGCGTAGGGCGCGCCCGACCGCCGCAAGGTCGCGAGCACGTCGAATTCACCCTGCTGGAGACCGAAGCCCGCGAAGGCCGGATTGAGCCGGTCGCGGAGGATGACCTGTGCCAACTCGGTCAGCCGACCCAGAACCTCCATGGGAAACGGATCGAGATCGGGCCGCTCGCGGCGCCATTGCGCGACGGCGCGGGCCGCACGGTCCTCGAATGGCGCCATCTCACGCTCCCTGATATCTTGACGTCAAGATACTTTGCGTCGAGATTTTAGGCACTGCGGGTCCGGCAGGCAATCGCTCCGGCCCGTTTGCCGGACGTGGAGAAACGCCATGGGTGCGACAGCCTCGACAATCACGCCTGCGGTCGCGCCGACGGCTTACGGTCTGCTGCTGTCGACCGGGTTCCTGCTGGGGCTGACCACCGTCATGGCCGGCCTCGCCAGCGGTCTCGGCTGGCATCCGATCAGCTTCCTGTTCTGGTCCGCGTTGGGCGGCGGGCTGGTCCTGGCGACCTTCGCGGGCTTGGCGGGCGAGAGGCTGAAACCGTCCTCGACCCTCCTCCGCTACGGGCTGCAGGCGGGCATGTTGAGCTTCGCCTTGCCGAACATCCTGTCTTTCGCGGCGATCCCACATGTCGGGGCCGGCTTCGTCGCGCTCTGCCTCGCTTTCCCGCCGCTCCTGACCTACGGCCTCGCGCTGATTCTCGGGATGGATCGGGTCTCGGTCCAAGGCGTGGTCGGCATGGGTCTCGGGCTCGGCGGCGCGGTGCTGTTCGCGGCCTCGCGACTCACCGGTGCGGAGGGTGGAGGGCTATGGGCCGGGCTCGCGCTGGCGGCGCCGGTCAGCGTGGCCGCCGGCAACATCTATCGCACGGTCGCGTGGCCCGCTGATACGTCGCCGGGCCTGCTGGCGCCGGTGATGGTCTTGACCGCCGCCGTGATGATCGGGGCCTACGCCATCCTGGCCGCCGTGCCGCTCTTCGCGGTGCCTGCGACCTGGACCTTAGCGCTGCTGCCGATTCAGGCCGCAATCATCGCCGCGACCTACGGCCTGTTCTTCGTTCTTCAGAAAGTGAGCGGCCCGGTCGGGCTCAGCCAGATCGGCTGGATCGGGGCGATCACCGGCAAAGGGCTGGCGGTGGCGTTGCTGGGCGAGAGCTTCCCGCCGATCCTCGCGCTGGCGATCCCACTCATCCTGGCCGGAATCGTCCTGGTCAGCCGACGGCCGCGTTGACGAAGACGCAGCACGCGATTGCTGGACCGGCCTTTTCAATGCTCGCCCTCATCAACCTTCGAGGCCGAGCGATCTTCGATCGCCCGGCACCTCAGGATGAGGGGAGAGATTCGGAGATCCGTGGCTCCGAACCCGTATCCCGGGGCCCCTAGAACGGCAGCTTCATCCCGGGCGGCAGGGGCAGACCCTTGGTCAGTTCGGCCATGCGCTCCTGCATGGTCGCCTCGGCTTTGCCGCGGGCGTCGTTGCAGGCGGCAACGATCAGGTCCTCGAGGATCTCGCGCTCGTCGGCCACCATCAGGGACGGGTCGATGGTGACGCCCTTCATCTGGCCCTTGGCGCTCATGGTCACTCGCACGGAGCCGCCCCCGGAGGCGCCGGTCACCTCGATCTCGTCGAGCTCCGCCTGCAGGGATCCCATCTTCTCCTGCATGGCCTGAGCCTGCTTCATGATGCCCATCAGGTCGCGCATGCAGTCCTCTCGTCGCGTGTCGGTGAGTCTACGTGGGTATGACAGGAGCCGCCTGCCATGTGCGGCCGGCCGCGCGCGCCTCAGAAGTCGTCGTCGGGGGCTTCATCGGCCGGCACCGGGTCGCCGTCGCCGGTGATCGCCTGATCGGGCGTCGGCAGCGGCGCAGTCTCGCGCACGTCCACGATCTCGGCGCCGGGGAAGCGCGTCAGCACCTCGCGGACGAACGGGTCGGCCGCCGCGTTCTCGCGCCGCGTCTCTGTGGCAGCCTTCACGGTGGCGTCGAGGGTCGGTGCGCCCTCTTCCTTCGAGATCGAGACGACCCAGCGCTGGCCGGTCCAGCGCAGGAGCGCGGCGGCGATGTCGGTGGCGAGCGTCGCCCGGCCGCCAGGTGCCAATCGGAACTCGATCCGCCCCTCCTCGAAGCGCACGAGGTGGACGTCGCGCTCCAGCGCGGTCTTCAGCAGGATGTCGCGGTTGGCATCGGCCAGCGCCACCACGTCCTCATAACGGGTGAGGCGCGGCGCGGGTGGAGCGGCGGGACGCTCTGCCGGGGCCGCCATCGCGATCGGGGCCGGCGCCGAGGCCGGCATCGCCACGGGCGCCGCCGCGGGGGCGGCGACCGGCATCGGCCTCGGTGCGGTGGCGACGGCGGTCTGGCCACCGCCGCGCAGGTCGGGGATCGGCGGCAGGGAGGGGCGGGCGGATGGAGGCGCTCCCTCCTCGGGCGACGCCGCTGCGGCTTCGGCCTTCAACTGGCGCAAAGCCTCGTCGGGGGTGGGCAGGTCGGCCGCGTAGGCGAGGCGCACGATCGCCATCTCGGCCGCCGCCAGCGGGCGCGGCGCGGCCTGGACCTCGGGGATCGCCTTGAGCAGGATCTGCCAGGCCCGCGACAGAGCGCGGATCGACAGCTTTTCCGCGAACTGGCCGCCGCGGACCCGCTCGGTCTCGCTCAGCGTCGGATCGGACGCGGTCTCGGGCACGAGCTTGAGCCGGGTCACGAGATGCGTGAACGCGGCAAGATCGGACAGCACCACCGACGGGTCCGCGCCGGAATCGTACTGCGCCCGCAACTCGGCGAAGGCCGCCGGCACGGCACCGCGCATCACCGCCTCGAACAGGTCGAGGATCCGGGCCCGGTCGGCGAGCCCGAGCATGTCGCGCACGCTCTGGGCCGTGACCGCGCCGGCCCCGTGGGCGATGGCCTGGTCGAGGAGTGAGAGCGCGTCGCGCACCGAGCCCTCGGCGGCGCGCACGATGGCGCCCAACGCCTCGTCCTCGGCCTCGACTTTTTCCGCCGCGCAGACCTTGGCGAGATGCGCGTGCAGGATCGGGGCCTCGACTCGGCGCAGGTCGAAACGCTGGCAGCGTGACAGGATCGTCACCGGGACCTTGCGGATCTCCGTGGTGGCGAACACGAACTTGGCGTGGGGCGGAGGCTCCTCGAGCGTCTTCAGGAAGGCGTTGAACGCCTTCTCGGAGAGCATGTGGACCTCGTCCACGATGTAGACCTTGTAGCGCGCCGAGACCGGCCCGTAGCGGATGCCGTCGATGATCGCGCGCACGTCGTCGATGCCGGTATGCGAGGCGGCATCCATCTCCAGCACGTCCATGTGCCGGGATTCCATGATCGCGGCGCAGTGCAGCCCGAGCTCCGGCATCGACACGGTCGGCCCGGTATCGGGAACGCCGGCGCGAGCATAGTTGAGGCCGCGGGCGAGGATGCGGGCGGTGGTGGTCTTGCCGACCCCGCGCACGCCGGTCAGCATCCAGGCCTGGGGAATGCGGTTGGCCGCGAACCCGTTGGCCAGGGTCCGGACCATCGCGTCCTGGCCGATCAGGTCGCCGAAATTGGTGGGTCGGTATTTCCGCGCGAGCACCCGATAGGGCGTCGCCGCGCTGGCGGGGCTTGCGAACCCGGGCAGGCCCGGCTCGTCGTCAGGCGTGCCGGTCGAAGCGTCCATGCCGTGTCGGGTCGGGCTTCCGAGCGCCAAGAAACGAGACAAAATGAGGTGGGAGGCTGGACGAAGACCCGCTCGGTCTCGTTAGGGCTGCTTCCTTCCGGACCTGACCCGGTTGGCGAGTGAAACGTCCCTCGCCAACCCCCCGCCGGCTATATGGCCGGGCTCTCGGACGAACGCAAGCGCCGGCTACTCGGCCTTGCGCTTGACCACAGCCAGGGTCTTGGGATCGAGCTTCAGGTCGAACTGCTTGCCGTTGGAATCCACCGCGTCGTCGACCTCGATCATCCCGTCATCCAGCTCGATCTCCTTCCACGTGGTGAAGCCCTCCTGGCGGAGCACTGCCTCGACCTTGGCCTGCTGGTCCGGCGGCAGTTTTTCGTCGGCCCGGGCGGTGGCGGTGACGCCGGCGGCGAGGGTGAAGGCGAGCAGGGGGATGGTGAGGCGCATGGCGGTCTCCGGTTTTTATCGCGTGCCGGCTTTGAACAGGAAGACCGCGCCCGGGTTCCGCGCGAACCGCGATCCTCTTGAGCCCGCTTCGATTTTCCAGCACAGCTAAGGTTGCCCGTCGCGCCGCTCCGGCTCCGGGGCCCAGGACTGCCGACCTATGGTCACACGCGTCGCCACCGTGGCGTTCGAGGGGATCGAGGCCCGGTCCGTCGATGTGCAGGTCCAGATCATCCCGGGCAACGTCGTGTTCAACGTGGTCGGCCTGCCCGACAAGGCGGTGGGGGAATCGCGCGAGCGGGTACGGGGCGCCCTGATCGCCTCCGGGCTGGCACTGCCGGCCAAGCGCATCACCGTCAACCTCGCCCCGGCCGACCTGCCGAAGGAGGGGTCGCATTACGACCTGCCGATCGCACTCGGCGTCATGGCAGCGATCGGGGCGATCCCGGCCGACGCGCTCTCCGGCTATTGCGTGCTCGGCGAGCTGGCGCTGGACGGCAGCATCACGGCGGTGAACGGCGTGCTGCCGGCGGCCATCGCGGCGGGAGCCCGCGGCCTCGGGCTGATCTGCCCGGCATCCACCGGGTCCGAGGCGGCCTGGGCCGGGGGCGATCTCGACGTGCTCGCCCCGCGCTCGCTGATCCAGCTCGCCAACCACTTCAAGGGCAGCCAGGTCATGGCCCGGCCGGAGCCTTCCGTGGCCGGTCTGGCGGGGCCGCTGCCGGACCTGTCCGACATCAAGGGCCAGGAGGGCGCCAAGCGCGCCTTGGAGATCGCAGCCGCCGGCGGCCACAACCTGTTGATGAACGGGCCGCCCGGCTCCGGAAAATCGATGCTCGCCGCCCGGCTGCCGTCGATCCTGCCGCCGCTCACGCCCCGGGAACTGCTCGACATCTCGATGATCCAGTCGGTGGCCGGCGAGCTGAAGGATGGGGCGCTCTCGAACCGCCGGCCGTTCCGGCAGCCGCACCATTCCGCCTCGATGGCGGCGCTGGTCGGCGGCGGCCTCGGGGCTCGGCCCGGGGAGGTGTCGCTCGCCCATGGCGGGGTGCTGTTCCTCGACGAGCTGCCGGAGTTCACCCCGCAGGTGCTCGACAGCCTGCGCCAGCCGATGGAGACCGGCGAGGTGATGATCGCCCGGGCGAACCACCGGGTGACCTATCCCGCCCGCTTCCAGCTCGTCGCGGCCATGAACCCGTGCCGCTGCGGCCAGGGGCTGGAGCCGGGCTATGCCTGCCGGCGGGGGCCGAACGCGCGCTGCATGGCGCAGTATCAGGCGCGGATCTCCGGGCCGATGCTCGACCGGATCGACCTGCGCATCGAGGTGCCGGCAGTCACGGCCGCCGACCTGATCCTGCCGCCGCCGGCCGAGGGCTCCCGCGAGGCCGCGGCCCGGGTCGCCGCCGCCCGCACACTCCAGACGACGCGCTACGCCGCCCGGGCCCTGCCGGCCGCCACCACCAATGCAACCTGCCCGGCGAATCTGATCGAGGAGGTCGCGAGCCCCGACGCCGAGGGCACGGCGCTGATCCGGCAGGCGGCCGAGAGCATGCGGCTCTCCGCCCGCGGCTTCCACCGGACCCTGCGGGTGGCGCGCACGCTCGCCGATCTCGACGGGGAGGCGCAGGTGCGGCGGCTGCACCTGGCCGAGGCCTTGTCCTATCGCGGCCGGGGCGACGCGTCGGCGGCGGCCGCGTGAGCGCGGAGCTGACGATCACGATCGGCCAGGCCAGCGAAGCCGGCCGCAAGGAGGCCAATCAGGATTTCCACGGCGTCCTGGTGCCGTCGCCGCCGGCGCTCGGCCTGAAGGGTATCGCGGTGGCGCTCGCCGACGGGATCAGCAGCAGCGCGGTCGGCGCCCTGGCGAGCGAGACCGCCGTCAAGAGCTTCCTCAGCGACTTCTACGCCACCCCCGACACGTGGTCGGTGAAGTCCTCGGCGCAGCGGGTGATCGCGGCGACGAATTCCTGGCTCTACGCCCAGACACGACGCGGCCTCGATCCGCACGATGCCGACAAGGGCTACGTCACCACCTTCAGCGCGCTGGTGCTGAAGGCGCGCACCGCGCACCTCTTCCATGTCGGCGATGCCCGGATCTGGCGGGTGGCCGGCCGGTCGCTGGAACAGCTCACCGAGGATCACCGGGTCGTGGTCTCGGCCGCGGAATCCTATCTCGGCCGCGCCTTGGGGGCGGGCGGGCATGTCGAGATCGACTACCACACGGTGAGCATCGAGGCCGGCGACGTCTTTGTGCTCACCACCGACGGCGTCCACGAGCATGTCCGCCCGCGGGACGTGGCAGCCATGATCGCGGCGGCCGGGGACGATCTCGATTCTGCCGCACGGGCGATCGTGGAAGCAGCCTACGAGGCCGGCAGCCCGGACAACCTGACCGTCCAGATCGTGCGGATCGACTCCGTACCGGAGGGCGAGCCGGCCGACCTGCTCGGCGGGGTCGAGGGGCTCGATCCGGCGCCGCTGCTCGATCCACCGGCCGAGTTCGACGGCTATCGGCTGCTGCGGACCCTGCATTCCGGTCCGCGCAGCCGGGTCTACCTGGCGGTCGATGCGGAGACGGGGGACCAGGTCGCGCTGAAGGTTCTGTCGCTCGACCTGCGCGACGACCTGGCCCAGCGCAAGCGCTTCGCCCTGGAGGAATGGATCGCCCGGCGGATCGACAGCCCGCACGTGCTCAGGGCCCATCCGCAGACGCGCCGACGCAGCCACCTCTACACGGTCATGCGCTACGTCGAGGGCCAGACCCTGACCCAATGGATGCGCGACCACGCGGCCCCAGAGCTGGAGGCGGTGCGCTGGTTGATCGAGCAGCTCGCCAAGGGCGTGCAGGCCTTCCACCGCCGGGAGATGGTCCACCAGGACCTGCGGCCCGACAACGTCCTGATCGACAAAGCCGGGACCGTCCAGGTCATCGATTTCGGCGCCACCAAGGTGGCCGGCGTGGTCGAGGGCGATCCGCGGATCGACGCCGCCGAGATTTTAGGGACGGTGCAGTACACGGCCCCCGAATGCTTTCTGGGCGAACCCTCGACCTCGTCCTCCGACATCTTCTCGGTGGGCGTGATCGCCTACCAGATGCTCACCGGCCGGCTGCCCTACGGCGATCGGGTGCCCCGGGCGTTGACCCGGGCCGCCCAGCGCAAGCTCCGCTACGCCTCGGCCCGGGGCGTCCGGCCGCTGCTGCCGGCCTGGGTCGACGGAGCGCTGCGCAAGGCGGTGCATCCCGATCCCGCCCGGCGCTACCAGGCGCTCTCGGAATTCGTCCACGACCTCCGGCATCCCAACCCGGCCTTCACGGAGACGCGCCGGGCCTCGCTGCTGGAGCGGGACCCGCTGCTGTTCTGGCGGCTGCTGTCGCTGGTGCTGGGGCTCATAGCGCTGACGCTGGCCGGCATTCTGATCGCCCACCCGCCCCAGTGACGTGTAATAGCCTGTTTGACCGGCCTTTCCCATCCGCGCCCTCATCCCGAGGCGGCTTCACACGTTTCCCCTTGATGCCAACGCTTTGAAAAATGGGCGGTTTTCCCTTCCCCCTTGCGGGGAGGGGTCAGGGGTGGGGGTGGTGCAGGATCGAATGGAACGGTGCCTTCTGCACCACCCCCACCTCCAACTCCTCCCCGCAAGGGGGAGGAGAGCGCGTCGCGTCTCGCCCGAATCGCTGTGCCAAACACCTTGAAAGGGCTGAGGCTCTAAGGTTCAGCCGTCGAGCTCCGGATACCGGCGAAAGATCCCGTCCTCGTTGAACGGGATGCGCCGGTCGCTCGCGAGGTAGGCGGCGATGCGCGGGCGCCGCGCCACCGCCTCGTGCAGCCGCGCCACGTAGCGCGTATCGCGCAAAGCCGCGGCGGACGCCTTCGGGAAGGCGTAGCGCAGGCCTGCGACGAGCTGGAACAGGGACAGGTCAGCATAGGACAGCCTTGAGCCGACAAGGTGCTCGCCGCCGTTGGCCGTCAGCACGAGCTCGAAATAGCTGAGGAGTTTGGGAATGCGCTCCTCGCGAAAACCCTGGGCCCGGCGCAACGCCTCCGGCTTCTGGTCGGCGTAGTACAGGCTGACGCCCAGGGGATGGTGGGTGTCGTGCGCCTCGTTCACCGCATCCGCGATGGTGAGCTGGAGCTGGTGCGTCCAGATCCGGTCCGTCTCGGACTCGCCGACGAGGCCGAGGCGCGGCCCGAGGTAGAGCAGGATGGCAGCGGTCTGGCCGATCACGACGGCGCCGTCGCGCAGGAACGGCGGCGCGAAGGGCGGGCGTGGGTTCTGGGGATCGGCGAGGCGGTCGAGCATCGGCGCGATGCCGCCGTCTTCATCGTCCCGACGCGCCACGTCGACATAGTCGGCGCCGGATTCTTCGAGGGCGAGGCGGACGAACTCGCCGCGCCCCTGGATCATCGGCCAGTAGTGAAGCTCGTAGGGCATCGCATCTCCTCGACCGAGTGCTCGACCGAGACAGTTCACCCCAAGCGGGCTGTTCCCGCTCAGTTGGCCGGGGATTCGCTGTCCAAAACCTTCTCGGGCGGCGGCTCGGCGCTGGCGACGGCCTTGTGGGCCAGCATCGGCTGGAGCCGCTCGGCGAGCTGCTGGTCGAGATGCTTGACGTAGGCGCCCTTGAAGTAGCGCTCGCCGGTCCGCGCGCCGTAGATCCGGTCATGGGCCTGGATCATCGCGGCGACCTCCGGGCGGCACAGGAAGCCGGTGATGCCCACGGCCTCGTACCAGTGCCCGGCCCGGGCCTCGGCCGTCGCCTTCGGGTTCGCCAGCACGGTGTCGGCGAAGCATTCCGTCGCCGCCTGCCGCAACGGGGCCAGGGCCTTCTCGGCCTCCGCCTGGTTCACGACCGGAGTGGCCGGGTGGCGGTGGGGACGGGCCTGCGCCGTCGAAGCGAGCGCGAGGACGGCGAAGGTGGCGAGGATCGTGGACTTCATGCGGGCGGCCTCGTCGGGTGTCCGAACGGCGTTCAGCATTCCCTCATGAATGCGTCGGGATCGGGGCTGAAGGGCCGCTGCATCCGCCCGATCTCGGGCAAGATGCGGACCATTTCGCGACCGTGACCGCGCTGCCTCAGCCCCGCCGCTCGGCTTTCCAGCGGCCGCGGCATGCGAGGGCGCCGGAGGCGACCCAGGTGCCGGTCCCGAACCCGTCCGGGCCGAGGCGGCCGGCGACGTTGGCGGTGGCGATGCCGCTCGCGATAGAGCCGCGCACCACGCCGTTGCGGGCGACGCTGCCCTGCACGACGAAGGCGGTGCCGATGAACCGGGCCTGCCCGTGCTCGATCCGCACCGGATAGCGATAGGCCCGGTCGCAGGCGCCGGATTCGGTGAGGATCTCGACGCTCCAGGTGCCGTCGAACCGGTCCGGTATCGGGACGCCGCGGGGGACGGCCTCCGCGGGGATCGTGCATCCGAGGATCAGGGCGGTGCCGATCAGGCACCCGAAGCGGTTTCGGCTCATGGCAGGGGACGAGGCAGGCGCGTTTCGATGTGGCTTACTGGGCCGCCGGCGGGCGCATGGCGGCGCGCAGCGCTTCGTTGAGCAGAACCACCAGATCGCAGCCGACATGCAGGAAGGCGTGCACGCCCGCCGCCTTCAGCGGATCGAGCAGATCCGTCGGTTTGCCGGCAAGGTAGATCGTGCCGGCCCCGGCCTGCTTCAGCGCCTCCGCGGCCGGCACGGCCTGCTCGGCGTAGATCGCGTCCGTGGAGCAGATGCAGACGAGCGCGGCGCCGGACTCCCGGAACGCCGTCGCGAGGGCTGCCGGATCGGTGAAGCCGTCATTCGACAGCGCCTCGATGCCGCCGGCCGCGAAGGCGTTGGCCGCGAAGGTCGCCCGGGCATTGAAGGCCGAGACCGAGCCGAGATTGGCGAGGAACACGGCCGGCCGGCGGCCGGTCTTGGCGAGGTAGGCATCGGAGGCGTCGCGCAACGCCTCGAAGGGCTCCGCGAGACGGATCGAGGGCAGCGCATCGCAGGCGACCGCCGAGCCGGAGCCGAAATTCGAGCTGGGTCCGGCCGTGACCGGCTTCACGTCGAGGACCGTGACCGGCTTCTCGGCGAGGTTCGGGAATTCGCTCGCGCCGGTCAGCGGCTCGCGGCGGGTCGCCACGGCCTTGGCCCGGGCCTCGCGGGTCAGCTCGATGCGCCGCTGCAGCTTGCCGACGCTGAGCGAGGCGACGATGCCGCCCTCGGCCTCGATCGCCTGGAACGCCGCCCAGGCCGCCTCGGCGAGCTGATCGGTCAGGGCCTCGAAGCCGCCCGCGCCGGCGGCCGGGTCGCTCACCCGGGCGAGGTGCGATTCCTCCAGCAGGACGATCTGGCTGTTGCGCGCCACCCGGCGGGCGAAGGCGTCGGGCAGGCCGAGGGCCAGGGTGTAGGGCAGGACCGTGACCGCATCGGCGCCGCCCATGCCGGCCGAGGCGGCGGCCATGCCGGTGCGCAGGATGTTCACGAACGGGTCGCGCCGGGTCATCATCCGCCAAGCGGTCTCGGCGTGGAGGCGCAGGGGCTTCGGCTCCAGCCCGCAGGCCTGCTCGATCCGGGCCCAGAGCCGGCGCAGGGCGCGGAACTTCGACACCGTGACGAACTCGTCGGCATCGGCGGCGAGCAGCACGGAGATCCGGTCGCGGGCGGTGGCGAGATCGTGACCGGCCGCTTCCAGGGCGCGCAGGTAGGTGACCGCGGTGGCGAGCACGGCGGCGAGTTCGGCCGCCTCGCCGGCGCCGGCCTCGTGGTAGGGGCGTCCGTCGGCCACGAAGGCCCGGCCGTTGAAGCCCGCCGCTTCAAGATCCGAGACGGTGGCAGCCAGCCGCGGGGCGATCTCGCTCCAGACCGCGCCGAGGCTGCCGGTGGCGGCGAGCGTCCCGACCGGATCGATGCCGAGGTCGAGATCGTAGCTGGACAGGTCCTCGCCCCGGTGTGCCGCCAAGCCCTTTATCAAGCCGGCGACTTCGAGGCCGCGGGCGCCGGCGTCGAGGCGCAGGGCGATCAGCGGCAGCATCACGCCCTTCAGAACGGCGTCGAGATCTTCGACAGTCTGGGCGGTCAGGCCGTAGCCGCGGGCGGCGAAGGAGCCGGCAAACACCAGGGCCAGCGCGTCGGTGCCGCCTTCGAGGTCGGTCATCGCCTGGGCGTTGGCGGCGGCGATCTCCGGATGGTCGACCCGCTGGGAAACCCGCCAGGGTCCCGGCTCGCGGAAGGGCTGAACGGTCGGCTCGGCCCGGGGGTAGAGCGGTTCGATCCGCAGGCCGTCGCTCGTCCGGGAGACCAGCCGCTTCTCGAAATCGGCGCCCTTCAGGACATTGTCCACGAGGCCGAGCCAGCGCGCCCGGTCGGCGGGCTCGAACAGGTCGGCGAGCTTTGTGTCTTCCATCGGAACGTCCCTGGGCGCGGCGTCTTGTGCACCGCTTTCAGGGACGTGCGTCGCATGCCGCTCGGCCGGAGGCAATCGCCCGACGGCTGAGGATTGTTATCCGAGGATGATCAGCCCGGCGAAGCCCAGCGCGCCGACGATGATCCGCCACCAGGCGAACAGCCGGAACCCGTGGCGGGACACGTAGTCGAGCAGAACCCGCACCACGAACAGGGCCGAGAGGAACGATACGACGAAGCCGATCACGATCAGGCCGACATCGTCGCGCGACAGGAATTTGTAGTTGTCGAACAGGTCCTTGGCGAAGGCGCCCGCCATGGTCGGCATCGCCAGGTAGAACGAGAACTCGGTGGCGGAGCGCTTGTCGGCGCCCATCAGCATCGCGCCGACGATGGTCGCGCCCGAGCGCGACACGCCCGGGATCATCGCGAGGCACTGGAAGATGCCGATCTTCAGGTCCATCGGCAGGGTGAAGTCGTAGACGTCGGTCTTCTTCACCTCGAGGTCGGTGTCGTCGATGACCAGCAGCACCAGGCCGCCGGCGACCAGGGTCGCGCAGACGATCCACGGGTTGAACAGGTAGGCCTTGATCACCTTCGAGAAGAGGCCGCCGATGATCGCGGCCGGCAGGAACGCCACCAGGATGCCGATCACGAAGCGGCGAGCCTGCGGGTTGGTCGGCAGCGCGGTGGCGATGCCGATCAGCCGGCGGAAATACACCGCCAGGATCGCCAGGATCGCCCCGAGCTGGATCAGCACCTCGAAGGTGTTGTTGGGCGAGTGAAAGCCGATGAAGTGGCCGACCAGGAGCTGGTGACCGGTGGACGAGACCGGGATGAACTCGGTCGCGCCCTCCACGAGGGCGAGCAGGATCGCCTTGCCGATGCTTACCGGATCCATTGTCGAGCCTCGCGCCGCGGGCGCACGACTGCCCGTCTTGGGTGCATCGCGCGCCATTGGGAAATTGCGCCCGGAGGCATCGCCCATCAGGGTTGACGGGCAGTTACCGGAACAGGCCGCGCGTGTTAAGGGCTCGGCAACGATCGAGCAATAACGCTCGCTTTGAAGTCCTGCGCGCCGAAGTCCTGCGCGCCTGGGCCGACGACCGGCGCGGGACTGGCCGCGCCGTCAGACCGAGCAGTCCTGACGGCCAATGGCGACCCTCTACCACTTCCCCTTCTGCGCGAATTCCCGGTTCATCCGTCTCGTGCTGGCCGAGATGGGCCTGGAACCGACGCTGTTCGAGGAGCGCCCCTGGGAGCGCCGGGACGACTTTCTGCTGATCAATCCGGCCGGGTCGACGCCCGTGCTGCTGGAGCAGACCGGCCTGGTGGTGCCGGGCGCGGGAGTCATCGCCGAATATCTCGACGAGACCCGTGGCCTCGGCCTCTCCGGGCGGCGGATGCTGCCGGACGATACGGTGGAGCGGGTCGAGGTCCGGCGCCTGCTCGACTGGTTCCTGATCAAGTTCGACTCGGAAGTGACCGGCTACCTGGTCAACGAGAAGATCTCGAAGCGCTTCATGTCGGCCCACGAGGGCGGCGGCCCGCCCGACATGAACGCGATCCGGGCGGCGCGGACCAACGTCCGCTACCACCTCAAGTATATCGGCTACCTGATCGCCCGCCGCCGCTGGATCGCGGGCGACAACCTGACCTATGCCGATCTCGCGGCGGCCGCCCACCTCTCCTGTGCCGACTACCTGGGCGATGTCCCGTGGGACGAGGACGAGATGGCCCGCAACTGGTATGCTCGGGTCAAGTCGCGGCCCTCGTTCCGGGGGCTGCTGGCCGACCGGGTGGCGGGTATGCCGCCGGCGGCCCATTACGCGGATCTGGATTTCTGAGCTCACGACGGACCTCTTTCGGCGCCGACCTGCGCCGCCTCGTCGAGGCGCGGGCGCAGCATCTCGGCTTCTGCGGGCTTCGGATCACCCGACCCGACCGCCTGCCGGACCTGCCCGGCCGCCTGACGGCCTGGCTCGAAGACGGCGCCCACGGCACGATGGACTGGATGGAAGAGCGCGCCGACCAGCGCGCCAGCCCGGTCGGCCTGTGGCCTGGCCTGCGCAGCATCCTGGTGCTCGCCATGAGCTACCGCCCGGACGACGACCCCCTCGACCTCGTGACCCGGACGGACCGCGGCGCCGTCGCGGCCTACGCGCGGCGACGGGACTATCACGAAGTTTTGAAAGGCCGGCTGAAGGAGCTGGGCGGGTATCTATCCGCCAAGGGCGACGTCCGGGTGAAGGTGTTTTGCGACACCGCGCCGGTGATGGAGAAGACCCTGGCCGAGGCCGCCGGGCTCGGCTGGCAGGGCAAGCACACGGTCCTGCTGTCGCGGGACCACGGCAACTGGCTTCTGCTCGGGGCGATCTACACCAGCGCGGAGTTCGAGCCCGATGAACCCGGACGCGGCCATTGTGGCTCCTGCCGCGCCTGCCTCGACATCTGCCCGACCGATGCGTTCCCGGCGCCCTACCGCCTCGATGCGCGGCGCTGCATCTCCTATCTCACCATCGAGCATGCCGGGCCGATCGCGGAGGAATTCCGGACGGCGATCGGCAACCGCGTGTTCGGCTGCGACGACTGCTTGGCGGTCTGCCCCTGGAACAAGTTCGCCCGCACCGCCGCCGATGCCCGGCTGGCGGCCCGGGCCGATCTCGCGGCGCCGGCGCTGGCCGATCTCGCCGAATTGGACGATGGGTCCTTCCGCAAACTCTTCGCGGGCACGCCGGTGAAGCGCACCGGCCGGGACCGATTCCTTCGCAATGTCATGATCGCGGTCGGCAATTCCGGCGATCCGCGACTCGCGGATTCCGCGATCGCGCGGCTGGACGATGATTCCTCGCTGGTGCGCGGCATGGCGGTCTGGGCCTGTGGGCGGTTGCTGGAGCCCGACGCCGTGCAGGCCCTGCATCGGCAGCACGCGCCGGCCGAGACGGATTCGCATGTGCGCGACGAGTGGAGCGCCGCCACCGCCTTGACGGAAACCCGGGCCGGGGAGACATCCCCGGCATGAATCTCTTCGTCTTCGGGCTCGGCTTCACCGGCCGCCGCTTCGCCGAGCGGGCGCGCGACCGCTTCCAGACCGTGCGCGCCACCGTCACCGATCCGGCGGCCGCTGCGCGGCTGACCGCAGAGACCGGCTTCGCCCTACGCGCCTTCGGGCCGGAGGCCGACGATCCTCGCATCGCGGCCGATCTCGCCGACACGGACGCCCTCTTGGTCTCGGCGCCGCCCTCCGAGCAGGGCGACCCGGTGCTGCGGCGCTACGCGGAGGTGATCGCGACGAGCCGGATCGGCTGGATCGGCTACCTTTCGACCATCGGCGTCTACGGCGACCAGGGTGGCGCCTGGATTGACGAGACGACGCCGGCCGCGCCGCGCAGCGCCCGGTCGAAGGTCAGGCTCGAGGCCGAGGCGGCCTGGCTCGATCTCGGCGCCCGGACCGGGAAGGCCGTGCAGGTGTTCCGGCTGTCGGGCATCTACGGGCCAGGGCGCAACCCGATCGTGAAGCTGCGCGAGGGCCGGTCGCAGCGCATCGTCAAGGCGGGCCAGGTGTTCAACCGCATCCACGTCGACGACATCGCCACGACGCTGCTGGCCTCGCTGGATCGCCCGCGGCCGGGGGCGGTCTACAACGTCACCGACGACGAGCCGACGCCGCCGCAGACCGTGACAGAGCACGCCGCCGCCCTCGCCAACCTGCCGCTGCCCCCCGAGATCGACTTCGAGACCGCCGACCTGTCGCCGATGGCGCGCAGTTTCTACGGCGAGAACAAGCGCGTGCGGAACCGGCTGATCCGGGACGAGCTCGGCGTCACGCTGGCCTATCCGACCTATCGCGAGGGCTTGGCCGCGCTGAAGGACCAGGCCTGATCAGGCTTCGAGGTGGCGCGGCCGGATGAGACGGCGGAGCAGGCCGCCGCGCGGGCCGGCGAGCATCGAGACGAGGTAGAGCGCACCGGCCGCCAGCACGATCGCCGGGCCGCTCGGCAGGTCGAGATGATACGACAGGCTGAGGCCCGACACGCTGGCGATCACCGCGATCAGCATCGAGACCGGGATCAGGCCGCCGAGGTCCCGCGCCCAGAACCGGGCCGCCACCGCCGGCAGCAGCATCAGGCCGACCGCCAGCAAAGTCCCGAGCGCCTGGAAGCCGCCCACGAGGTTCACCACCACCAGCGCCAGGAAGGCGAGGTGCACCGGGCCACCGCTGCGGCTCACCGTGCGCAGGAACAGCGGATCGACGCATTCCATGACCAAGGGCCGGTAGATCACAGCGAGCGCCACCAGCGTCAGCGTGCTGATGCCGCCGAGCAGGATCAGGGCGGCGTCGTCGAGCGCCAGCACCGAGCCGAACAGGAAGTGCATCAGGTCGATCTGCGAGCCGCGCAGGGACACCAGCAGCACGCCGCCGGCCAGCGAGATCAGGTAGAAGGCCGCGAGATTGGAATCCTCCCGCACCACCGTGGCCCGGGTGACGGCGCCGGCGAGCAAGGCCACGACCAGACCGGCGACCAGTCCGCCCAAGGTCATCGCCGGCAAGGACAGGCCGGCGACCAAAAATCCCGCCGCGGCGCCGGGCAGGATCGCGTGGCTCATCGCGTCGCTCATCAGGCTCATCCGGCGCAGGGTCAGGAACACCCCGACCGGCGGCGCCGAGACCGACAGCGCCAGGCAGCCCGCCAGCGCCCGGCGCATGAAGCCGAACTCCACGAAGGGCGCGAGGATCGGCCCGAACGGATCGATCACGCGGCGTCCTCGTGGTGATGGTGATGGCTGTCCGGGCCGTGGTCGTGCCCGTGCGCGCCGGGCTTCGTAGGGCCGATACACACCGCGGCATCCTCGTCCCAGGCTTCAGAGAGATTGCGCGCACGCGCCAGATTCTCCGGTGTGAGCACCCGGGCGGTCGGCCCCCAGGCCACGGCCTCGCGGGCGAGCAGGAGCGTCGTCGGGAAATGCTCGCGCACCTGGGCGAGATCGTGCAGGGCGGCGATTACGGTGCGTCCTTGGCCGTGCCAGAGCTGGATCAGCGTTAACAGGTCCTCGACGGTGCGGTTGTCGATGCCGGTGAACGGCTCATCGAGAAGCACCACCGGGCAATCCTGCAGGATCAGCCTTGCGAACAGGGCCCGCCGGAACTGGCCGCCCGAGAGGGTGCTGATTGGCCGGGCCTCGAATCCGCCGAGCCCGACCGCGTCGAGGGCCGCCCCGATCTCCGGCCGCCACCGCTCCAGGCTGCGCCAGGACCCGGCCTTGCGCCACAGACCCATCCCGGCGAGGTCCATGACGCTCAACGGGAAGCTGCGGTCGATCTCGTCGGCCTGGGGCATGTAGGCGAGGTCACCGGAGCGATCGATACGCCCCTCCAGGCAGCGGATCTCGCCGGCCATCCCTTTGAGCAGGGTCGACTTGCCGGCACCGTTCGGCCCGACCAGCGCCAGCAGGTCGCCGGCGCGCACGGTCCCCGACAAATGGTGGACCGCCGGATGCCGATCGTAGCCCAGGGTCAGGCCGACCAAGCGGATCGGATCCTGTGTCGACGGACGGATGCTCATGCGGCGAGCGCCCAGGCGATCACCAGCCAGACCACAGCCGAGAGGCTCGCGGCAAGGGCGAGGCGCGGGCCGATGCCGCTGCGGAACAGGGATCGCGGGGCCACGTGTCGTGAACTAGAGGTGGTGGACAAGATGTCCTCGTCGCGCGCTCGGGCCGGCGCGGGGACCCGTCGGGCACTGGCATGGTCCGGGGCCGCGGTGATACACTGTAACAAACCCGCCGGACAACCGGCGGTTTTCCGGTTGGAGCAATCATGCACCGTCACGAGAGTCACGACGCGTGCCATACAGGCGTCGGCGACATGCTCGCCCGGGCGGAGGCCGTCTGCCGCGAGCGTGGGCTGCAATTCACGCCCCTGCGCCGCGAGGTGATGGAGGCGGTGGCCGAGGCTGGCAAGGCGCAGGGCGCCTACGACATCGCCGAGACGCTCAGCGCGCCCGGCAAGCGGGTGGCGCCGGTCTCGGTCTACCGCGCCCTCGACTTCCTGATGCAACAGGGGCTGGTCCACCGGATCGCCAGCCGCAACGCATTCATCCCCTGCGCCCATGGGCACGCCCCGGGGGAGGGGGTGGTGTTTCTGATCTGCCGCACCTGCGGCGGCGTCGACGAGGCCTCGTCGGGGGAGCTGGAGGACGGTCTCGACCGCACCCTGAAGCGGGCGGGCTTCACGCCGGCCCACACCATCCTGGAGGTCGAGGGCGATTGCGGGGCCTGCCGGGAGCGCCAGCAAGCCGGCTGAAACCTCAGCGCGCGTTCTTGTAGGCCCGGCGCGAGACGATCGTCTGGATCATGATCTGCATGTCGAACCAGATCGACCAATTGTCGATGTAGTGCAGGTCGCAGGCGACGCGCCGCTCCATGTCGAGATCGGTCAGGGTCTCGCCGCGATAGCCGTTGACCTGGGCCCAGCCGGTGATGCCGGGGCGCACGTTGTGCCGCCTCGCGTAGAGGGCGATCCGCCGCTCGAAGCTGCGGTCATGCGCGAGCGCGTGAGGCCGCGGACCGACCAGGGACATCTCGCCCTTGAGAACGTTCAGGAGTTGGGGCAGCTCGTCGAGATTGGTTCGCCGCAGGATCGCGCCGACCTGGGTGATGCGGCTGTCGTTGCGGGTCGCCTGCTTGAACACCGCGCTGGCGGCATCCGCTCGCATCGAGCGGAACTTGAACACTCCGAAAGGCTGCTGGTTGAAGCCGTAGCGCTTCTGGCGGAAGAAGACCGGCCCCGGGCTGTCGAGCTTGATCGCCACGGCGATCGCTGCGAGCAACGGCGACAGCGAGACGAGGGCGATCGCCGCCACCGTCAAGTCGAGGGCGCGCTTCAGCACGATCTCGGCGACGTTCAGCGGCCGGCGGCCGATATTGATGCCGGAGACGCCTCCGACCCGGGCGACCTGCATGTCGGGGAACCGGTCGAGCACGCTGCCCGGACGGAGGTGCAGGGCGGACGGAACCCGGAGGAACGCGTCGATGCAGCGCTCGACCTCGGCGGTGTCGGTCCACGGCACCAGCACGAAGACGTCGTCCGGCCGCAGGAACCGCACCACCGACACGGCGAGGTCGAGGTCCTCCTGGAGCTGGTCGTGGCGCGACACGGTGTCCGCGCCCGGATCGACCCGGCGCAGGTAGCTGGTGCCGACGATCCGGGAGCCGAGCTGATCGGCCTCGTGGCTGGCATAGAACCGGGCGATGTCCTCCTCGTAGCCGACCAGGTGGACGCGGCTGGCGGAGGCCGATCCCGAAACGAGGCTCCGACGCACCAGGCGGGTCGCCGCGGCACGGGTCGCCAGCAGAGCGGGCAGGCCGAGCAGGAACGCGGTGATCGAGACGATGCGCGAGTAATCGTTGGTCGTCTTGGTGAGGAAGCCGACTACCAGCACAGCCGCCCAGGCGACCAGCCAGAGCGAGGCCATGCGCTGCACGTTCAGCTTCTGCGCCATGATGCCGTCGAGGCTGTAATCCTCCCGGAGCGCGTTCGTGGCGACGATGATGGCGCCGAGCAGGGCGGCGAGCCGCAGGCTGCGGAAGCCGGTCACCCAGATGCTGTCGCCCGCGAAGACGACCTGATAGCCGAACTCGACCGTCAGGATGACGGCGAGGATCGCCGCGATGTCGGCAAGAGCCAGCGACGACGACAGGGCAATCCGCGCGAAAGCCCGACCGCGACGCGGCAGAAGCGCAGACCACACGCTGCGGCGGCGATCGGCCGAGGTCGGCAAGGCCTGAAACGTCTCCGGAACCCGTTCGTGAAACATCTGGCCCGCCACGTCCCGGTTTGATCGGACTTTGTACCGGTCTGAAACACGAAAGATTTCAGCGCCGGCATCTGCCGATGACGGAGCAAGGGGTGAGCCGCGAAGTCCGATGATTCGGCCGCTTCGGAATGGCCGGTCATTTATGCGAACGTCCGGCTGCGGGCAATACATGGTAAATGCTGAGTCACCGAAATACAGACACATGCGATCCGGCTGGGTGCGGTGGCCCGTTACCAGTGGTTGCGTCCTAATGCTCGAACATTGCTGGACGGTTGAATTCCCTCGGAACTTGAAGCTTGGCCGATGCTGCGGCGGTCGCTCCGGATCCTCATCCGGGAGGGTGGTTACCGGCCTTCGGAACACGATGAGGCCAGACCAGAATTCTGGCGCATCGGCGGCACGAGCCGCGCGCGCCGGTCGCCGCGTCCTCGAATAGGAAAGCGCCCGCCGCCGATTCGGCAGCGAGCGCGCTGAATACCGTTAGTCGTGATGTCAGACGGCGTCGGCCTGCTGCCGGGTCTCGCCCGCGCCACCGACGGTCTGCACCATCTCGAAACCCTCGAATTGCGGATGGCCGAGATACATCGGCTTGGTCGAGGGCGCCCGGCTATGCGCCTTGCGGAACTGCTCGGAGCGCGTCCAGGCCTCGAATTCGGCGCGGGAGCGCCAGACGGTGTGCGAGGCGTAGAGCACGTGATCCTCCTGCTCGGGCCCGCGCAGGAGGTGAAATTCCACGAAGCCCTCCATCTCGCTGAGATGGCTGTCGCGGCCGAGCCAGACGGCTTCGAAGTCCTCGGTCGCGTCCTTAACGACCTTGAAGCGATTCATCGCGATAAACATGCTGTTCTCCGTTGAAACGTCGAATCTAGGCCTTGAACCCGCCTCGGGCGAGCCCTGCTGCGGCGACGCGGCGCGCGGAATGGACTGCGCACAGTCTGCGGATCGACATTTCCGCAACAATGTTTTGGAGATACGTCAGGTTAAACCACAAGATGTAGACTTAGACTTGCGGAGCTTAACAACTTGGTGTCCAATTGTCTGACGGTTCGTATTGTGTCGCAGTCGGGCTGTTGACCGACTGCTATAGCCCTCACCGTCGATGTGGATTCTTGGTCGACGCAAGAGAGCGGATCACAATAAGGGCTTGGCGCTGTAGCCGATTGCAATGCAAGCGGCCGCTGCTCTAGCGTGTGGCACCACACTTCAGGTGTAGACGGACTATGAGATTGAGGGTCGGACGGTGAAGCGGCGCGATGGCGAGGCCAGAACACCGGATCCGCAAGGGGACGCTGTTCAGGCGGCGGAAAAGGATGCGAGCAGTCCGATGATGCCGAAGCAGACCACCGACGTGGATCGTCTGGTGGGTATTCGCATCACCGCTTTGCGGAAGGCGCGAGGCCTGAGCCAGACCGCCCTCGGCAATGCCGTCGGCGTCACGTTCCAGCAGGTGCAGAAATACGAGAAGGGCCAGAATCGGGTCGGTGCCGGCCGGCTGCGCGAGATCGCGCGCCTGCTCGAAGTGCCGGTCTCGGCCTTCTTCGAGGAGAGCGAGCCCCGCGAGAACGCCCAGGAGGACGTGTTCGGCTTCCTCAGCGCCCACGGGGCGATCGAGCTGCTCCGCGCCTACGCGCAGATCGAGGACGAGCAGATGCGCCGGGACGTGCTGGCACTGGTCCGGAGCGCCGCGCGCCTCGCGCAGGCCCGCACTGCCCCGCCCGCGACGGATCCCGCCTGATCCTGTCCAAGTGTCGGATCGGCATAGCGCTCCCCGATCAGGCCGATCGGGGAGCGCTTTTCGTTTCAGGCCTGCCACTCCAATGGTCGCTCACGCCTCGTCCGCCGCGATGAGGTGGAAGAAGCTCCCGCCCACGTATCCGACCCGGTGGCCGGCCAAGCCTTGATCGGTGCCCTCCGCGTCGGTGACGCGGGCCAGGGCATCCGCCTCCGCGGCAGCCGGCGAAAGCTCGCTGGCGTAGTGGAATTCGTGGCCCACGACCCGGGCACCCCGGTGGCCCAACGGACCGTCGCTGCAGAGCCGCGCGACGCGATAGCCGAGATGCAGCCTGCGCTTGCGGTACGAGGTGGCGACCGGCAGCAGCCCTGCCATGGCGTGCGTGGTGCCGTCCGCGTCCTCCAGGGTGCGCCCGAGGACCATGTAGCCGCCGCACTCGCCGTGGACCGGGCGTGTGGCCGCGAAGGCGCGCAGGCCGTCGAGGAACCGGCCGGCCGCCGCGAGCTGGCCGGCGTGCAGTTCCGGATAGCCGCCCGGCAGCCAGCAGGTGTCGCACTCCTCCGGTGGCGCCTCGTCGGCGAGCGGCGAGAACGGCACGATCTCGGCCCCGGCCAAGCGCCAGCCGGTTTCGAGATGCGGGTAGAGGAAGCTGAACGCCGCATCCCGGGCGACCGCGATGCGCTGCCCGGGCGGCCGCGGCAGCAGGCCGGCCGAGGCGGGGGCGGCGCCCCCCGCGGCGGCGATCACGGCATCGAGGTCGATGCCCGCCTCGGCCAGGTCGGCCAGACGGTCGAGGCGCGCTTCCAGGTCGGCGGTCTCGCCGGCCTGGACCAGGCCGAGATGACGCTCGGGCAGGACCAACTCGGCATCGCGCATCAGCACGCCGAGAACTGGAAGTCCTACGCGCTCCATGCCGGCCTCTACCAAGCGGCGGTGGCGGGCGCTCGCGACCTTGTTGAGGATCACGCCCGCGATCTGGATTCGTGGGTCGTAGAGCTTGCAGCCCAAGGCGACGGCGGCGGCCGATTGCGCCGCCCCGGAGACGTCGACCACCAGCACCACCGGCCAGCCGTAGCGGGCTGCGATGTCGGCATTCGCCCCGGTCCGGCTCTCGGCGGCCCGGACGCCGTCGAACAGGCCCATCGAGCCCTCGGCGACCACGATGTCGGCCTGCGCGGCCGTCTCGCCCGCCAGGGCGTCGAGGAGGCCGGGCGCCATGGCGAAGCTGTCGAGGTTGAAGCTCGGCTGGCCGGTCGCCGCGTGGTGGAAGGCCGGATCGATATAGTCCGGCCCGCATTTGGCGCCGCGCACGCGCAGGCCGCGCCGGGTCAGCGCCCGCATCAGGGCCAGCGTGACGGTGGTCTTGCCGGAGCTGGAGCGCGGCGCCGCGACCAGCAGGCCGGGGGCGCTCAAACCGCGCTCCCTACGGTGCCACCCGGCCGGTAGCGCCGGTCGTAATCGGGGGCGTAGAGGGCGCTTTCGCGGAAGTCGGCGGCGCCGAGCGCCGGCCCGACCAGGATCAGGGCGGTGCGTTCGAGACCAGCCTCGGCCACCAGCGCCGGCAGCCCGGCGAGGTCGCCGATCAGCGCCCGCTCATCGGGCCATGAGGCGCGGAACACGGCGGCCGCCGGGCAGGATGCGCCGTAGAACGGGATCAACTCGGCCGCGACTTTCTCAACCACGTGGATCGAGAGGTGGATCGCCAGGGTCGCCCCGGTCGCCGCGAAGGCCGCCAGGGTCTCCCGCTCCGGCATCGCGCTTGCCCGGCCGGAGGTCCGGGTCAGCACGACGGATTGCGACACGCCCGGAACGGTCAGCTCTCGGCGCAGCATCGCGGCGGCGGCCGCGAAGGCCGGCACGCCGGGCGTCACCGTGTAGGCGATGCCGAGCCGGTCGAGCCGGCGCATCTGTTCGGCGAGTGCGCTCCAGATCGACAGGTCGCCCGAATGCAGCCGCGCCACGTCCTGCCCGCTTGCCTCCGCTGCCTCGATCTCGGTGATGATCGCGTCGAGGTCGAGGGGCGCGGTGTCGACGATGCGGGCGCCCGGCGGGCACCAGCCGAGGATCTCGGGGGCCACCAGGGAGCCGGCATAGAGGCAGACCGGACAGGCGGCGATGCGGTCGCGACCCCGCACCGTGATCAGGTCGGCGGCGCCTGGTCCGGCGCCGATGAAGTGGACGGTCATGCTGGCCGCGCGTTGTGTTGCAGGATCGCGAGGGCGCAGGTCGCGCCGGCGCTGGCGATGCGAGGGAGGGCGAGGCGGCTTTCGGGACCCGCTGCCGCCAGGGCCGCGGCCTCGGCCAAGGAACCGACGCCGCGCAGCCGCGCGATCCGGGCGGAGCGCGTGACGACGTTTGGGTCGCAGGCTTCCAGGGCCGCCGGTTCGACCGGGCAGGGCGACAGGCCGAATTCCGATGCCGCCTGGCGGATGGACGGTTCCGCGGCCCGGTCGGCTGCGGTCGCGATGGCCGCGAGATCGGCATGGGGCGCGCCGATCGCCCCGAGGGCGCGGGCGATCAGCGCAGCGATCTCGTCGGCGCCCGTGCCGCGCCGAAAGCCGATCCCGGCGACGATCCGGTCGCTCATGGCTTGGTCCAGGCCCATTGGGTGACCGGCATCGCCGGCCGCCAACCGTGCAGTCCGCCGACCGGGCTCGCGCGGTCGACCGAGAACCGCCGCAGGCTGCCGCCATGGTCCGCGAAAGCCGCGAGCAGGGCGGCCTCGCCCTGGAGCGTCACCGCGTTGGCGACGCAGCGCCCACCCGGCCGCAAAGTCGCAAGCGCGGCCGCCAGGATTCCGGGCTCCGAGACGCCGCCGCCGATGAAGACCGCGTCCGGGGCGGCCAGGCCGGCGAGCACCGCCGGCGCTGCGCCGGTCACCACCGCGAGGTCCGGAACCCCCAGCGATTGCGCGTTCCGAAGAATCCGTTCGGCCCGGTCGGGTCGCGCCTCGATGGCGGTGGCGCGCAGGCTCGGGTGGCGCAGCATCCATTCGATGGCGATGGAGCCCGCGCCGGCCCCGATATCCCAGAGATGCAGCCCCGGATGTGGGCGGAGCGCCGCGAGCGTCAGCGCCCGGATCTCGGCCTTGGTGAGCTGGCCGTCATTCTCGAACAGGCCGTCGTCGAGGCCGGGCGCCAGCGGCAGGGCCTGGCCGGCACCGGCGACCGCGATCGCCACGGTGTTGAGCGGGGCGATCGCCGTAAGGTCGAAGGCGTCGGCCTGCGCCGCGCGGATCCGCTCGCGCGGGCCGCCCATCGCCTCCAGGACGATGACGGTCGAGGCGCCGAAGCCGCGCTCGGTCAGCAGCGCCGCTAAAGCGGTCGGCGTCGTGCCGTCCCAGGACAGCACGAGGAGACGCGCGCCCGGCTGGATGTCCGGGACGATCCGGGTCAGCGCCCGGCCGTGCAGGGTGACGAGGCCGCATTCGGCCAGCGGCCAGCCGAGCCGCGCGCAGGCGAGGCTGAAGGCCGAGGGTTGCGGGAAGGCGCGGATCTCGGCCGGCGGCACCAGCCGGGCGATCTCGGCGCCGATGCCATAATGGAACGGGTCGCCGGTGGCGAGGATGCAGGTCGGCTGCCCGCGCCGGGCCAAGATCTCCGGATAGGCCTCGTGGATCGGGCTCGGCCAGGGCCTCGTCTCGGCATCGAGGGCGCCAGCCAGCGCGAAATGGCGTCGTCCGCCATAGACGACCCGCGCGGCGTCGAGCGCGGCGGCGGCGGCGGGCGCGAGCCCGGCCCGTCCATCCTCGCCGATGCCGACGATCGACAGCCAGCGGCCGCTCGACAGGGGGTCAGCGCTCATGGACAAGGCCCCCATGACCGGCGGCGCGATGCGAATCCTGATCCTCGGCGGCACCGGCGAGGCGAGCGCCCTGGCGCGGGCTTTGGCCGGCCGGCCCGATCGCGCCGTGACGCTGTCGCTCGCCGGCCGGACCGCCGCGCCGAAACCCGAGCCGGTGCCGATCCGGGTCGGCGGGTTCGGCGGCGCCGAGGGCCTCGCCGACTATCTGCGCAGCGAAGGCATCGACCGTTTGATCGATGCGACGCATCCCTTCGCGGCCACCATCTCGGGCAACGCCGCCCGCGCCGCGGAGGCCGTAGGCGTGCCGCTGCTCGCGATCCGCCGACCGGCCTGGTGCCGCGAACCCGGCGATCTTTGGACCGAGGTCGCCAGCATGGAAGAGGCGGTCTCCGCACTGGGGACGGAGCCCCTGCGGGTGTTCCTGACCATCGGCCGGCAGGAAGCCGGCGCCTTCGCGGCGGCGCCGCAGCACGCCTACCTGGCGCGTACGGTCGAGCCGCTGGACGGCGTGCTGCCGGTCCCACATCTCACGGCCATCGAGACGCGCGGCCCGTTCGACGCTGGAGCCGAGGCGGACCTGATGCGCGCTACCGGCACCGAGATCCTGGTCAGCAAGAATTCCGGCGGGGCGGCGACCTACGGCAAGATCGCCGCGGCCCGCAGCCTCGCGATCCCCGTCATCATGGTGCGACGGCCCGAAAAACCCGACGTACAGAGTGTTCCGGATGCCGCCGGCGCGCTGCACTGGCTCGATGCCGGCGCTCATGCCGGCCCCGCGACTTTGCGCGACGTGTAGACGAAGGGCGGGCCGGAGGTCCGCGGGATCAGCCGCGTCGTCGAGGCGCCGAGGATCACCATCGTGGCCATGTCGGCCGGGACGTCCCGCGCCTCGGCAAGGGTCGAGACCCGGATCGCTTCGTCCGGCCGGCTGATCGCCCGGGCGAACATCACCGGGGTCTTCGGCGCCCGGATCCCGGCGGCGAGTTCCAGGGCCGCGCCGAGCTGCCAGGGCCGCGCTGTCGAGATCGGGTTGTAGAGCGCGATGACGAAATCGGCGCGCAGCACCGCTTCAAGCCGCGCGGTGACCACCGGCCAGGGCTTCAGGTTGTCCGAGAGCGACAGGGCGCAGAAGTCACCGCCGAGCGGCGCCCCGAGCCGGGCTGCGGCGGCCAGCATGGCGGTGATCCCGGGCTCCACCGTGATCGCGAGATCGCGCCAGCCAGCCTCGCCGTGCTCCACCGCCTCGAACACCGCCGAGGCCATGGCGAACACGCCGGGATCGCCGCCCGACACCACCGCCACCCGCCGCCCGGAAGCGGCGAGCTGCAGGGCATGGCGGGCGCGGTCGACCTCGACGCGGTTGTCGCTGGCATGCCGGATCAGGCCCGGGCGCTCGGGCACGCGGGCCACGTAGGGAAAATACCCGACCAGATCCTCCGCGGCGTCGAGGGCCCGGCGGGCGGAGTCGGTCAGCAATCCCGCATCCCCGGGGCCGAGGCCGACCACCGTGAGGCTGCCGCTCACGGCCGCCGCCCCTCGCCGGGCAGGAGCACCATGGAGAAATAGGGGGCGTCGTCGTCCGCCTTATCGGCGAGCATCACCACGCGCTCGCCCGCCATGGTGCCGCGCTCGACATAGACCGCCCGCTCGATGAGCCCGGCGGCGGTGAGCGCCGCCCGGACCTTCGGAAGGTGCCGGCCGAGCTTCATCAGCACCGCGGCGTCGGTGCCGCGCAAGCGTTCGGTGAGCGCTTCCAGCGGCAGCGTCGCCGGCAGGATTGTCAGGATGTCGTCGCCCCAGGTGATCGGCGTGCCGGCCCGGGTCCAGCAGCCGGACATGCCGGTGACGCCGGGCACCACCTCCACGGGGAAGCGGTCCTTCAGGCGCCGCCACAGGTGCATGAACGAGCCGTAGAAGAACGGGTCGCCCTCCGACAGGATCGCGACGTCGCGGCCCGCGCCGAGATGGTCGGCAAGCTGCCCGGCCGCGTCGTCGTAGAAACCCGCCAGCGCCGCCACGTAGTCCGGGTGCTCCGGGTGGATCTCGGTGGTGTAGGGATAGGCGAGCGGCATCTCGCGGGTGGGGTCGCGCAGGATCGCGTCCGCAATGGTGCGGGCGTTGCCGCGCCGGCCGCGCTTGCAGAAATGCACCAGCACCGGCGCGCGCATCAGGATGCGCTGCGCCTTCACGGTGAGCAGCTCCGGGTCGCCCGGGCCCATGCCGACCCCGTAGAGGGTGCCGGTTACCAAAGCGGCGGGACTATCCTCGACAGGCGCTTCGACCCGCTCGAATCCGTCCATCACTCGACCTCGCTGGCGAGCGCGTTGACCGCCGCCGCGGTCATGGCGCTGCCGCCCCGCCGGCCGTGGACGACGACGAACGGGACGCGGCCGTCCCGGGCCAGGGCCTCCTTGGACTCGGCAGCGCCAACGAAGCCCACCGGGATGCCGATCACGGCGGCCGGGGGTGGCACGCCGGCATCGAGCAATTCGAGCAGGCGGAACAGGGCGGTCGGGGCGTTGCCCACCGCCACGATGCTGCCCGGCAGGTGCTCGCGCCACAGCTCCATGGCGGCGGCGGAGCGGGTCGTGCCGAGGCTCTTGGCGAGATCCGGCACGCGCGGGTCGCCGAGGGTGCAGACGACCGGATTGTTGGCTGGCAGCCGCGCCCGGGTGACGCCGTCGGCGACCATGCGGACGTCGCACAGGATCGGGGCCCCGGCCTGGAGCGCCGCGACGCCGGCCTCGGCGAAGCCTTTCGACATCTCCACATCGACGGGCAGGTCGGTCATGCCGCAGGCGTGGATCATCCGGACGACCACGCGCTCGGCCGCCCCCGACCAGCGCGCGAGGTCGGCCTCGGCCCGGATCATCGCGAAGGAGCGCGCGTAGATCGCGGCGCCGTCGCGGATATAATCGTAGCGAGAGGTGGCCTCTGGCTCCGAACCTGCCTGGCGCAGGGCATTCTGGCTCGCGCTCATGCCGGTCTCCTGGTCCTCCCGATATCAGTCGTGGCGCGATCCGGTGCGAAGGCAGCGGCGAGCCCGATTGTCTTGGCCCTTCCTAACCGCTCCAGCACCGCCTCGATAGGGAGATGCATCGCCGGCTCATCGCCGGGGGCACCGGCGACGACGGCACCGTAGAGGCCGTCCCGGCCGACAAGGGTGAGGTCCGCCGGGCCCGGCCGGGCGCAGCCCTTAGCGCAACCGGAGACGTGGGCGGAGAGCCCCTTTAAGCCGAACGGTGCGAACATCTCCGCGAGAAGCGCGGCATCGTTGAGCGTCGGCGTCGACCCGGAGGCGCAGGCCGGCGCGCCCGTGCAGGCGGCGACGCTGCGCCGTGGATCATCGGGGGCGATGATGAAGTTTCGGGCCAGAGCCGTCAGATCTGCGGCGGACGGGTCCTGAAGCGGCAGCAAAACGAAGCCGCGCGCCGGTGACAGGCGGATCTCATCCGCGCCTAAGCGGGAGGCGAGAGTGGCGAGGCAATCGAGGGCATCGGCCGTGCAACGACCGAAGGGCGCATCCACGGTGAGCGCTGACTGGCTCGCTGCCAGCCGCGCGATGCCGGCCGGTGGGGAGAAAGGCGCAACGCTTGGAGAGACGCCACCCCGCCCCCTCTCCCGTGCGGGAGAGGGTTGGGGTGAGGGGCCAGGTTTGTCCGGAGAGGTCGCATCCCTCACCCTGTCCCTCTCCCGCACGGGAGAGGGGACCTGCGTCTGGATTTCGACCCGAACGGCATTGTCCAGTGCGCTGAAGTCATCGGGCGACAGATCGCGCATCCGCCGCAATCCGGTCCGGGCGAAGGCCTGCAGCAGTGCCGCTATCGCGGCCTGCGCCTCCTCCGCAGCGCAGGTGGCGAGATCGTGAAAGCCCTGCTCTACGGCGACCGCGATCCGGATGTCCCCGGAGACATGTGGAATCAGGTACGCGTCGGCCTCCGGCACCTCCGCACCCAGGCGCCCTTCGACCACCACTAGGGTCTTGGCCGGCAGCCCCGCCACGGCGAGCCCCGCCGCCTCCACCGCACGCGCGAGGGCCAGCACGTCGAACGTTTCGGCCGGATCGTGGCCGGCGAGCGGGCTGGTCAGCGTCAGCCGCTGCGGGCCGCCATCGGCGCGCCTGTCGCCGAGGCCGGCGGCTTCCAAGAGACGAGCCAGTGGTGCACCCGTCGCCTCGGTGACGCCCCGAATCTGGAGGTTGGCCCGGGCAGTGAGGTCGAGATGGCCGTTGCCGAAGCGGCGCGCGCTCTCGGCCACCGCGCGGGCCTGCGGCAAGGTCAGGATTCCGAGGGGCGGATGCACCCGCGCGAGCAGGCCGTCCCCGGTCGGCATCGGGCGGCTGAGCCCGGGGCACCAGCCCCGACGGGCGGGGGCATCGGGCAGCGTGCGGCGATGGGCGGCGACGCTCATTCGGCCGCCTCCGGCATTAGCGCGTCGGCCGGCAGCGCGTTGCGCCGGCTGTGCCACAGGCCGCGGTCGCGGGCCTCGTCGAACCGCTCCAGGATCGCGCGGGTGGCGGCGGGGTTGGCGGCGCGCAGCCGGTCGAACACGTCGGGGTCGGCGATCCAGGCGGCGTAGAGCCGGTCGAAGCCCGCATCGGTCACGGCGTCGCTCGCGGCGGCGAGCACGAACACGGCGTCGAGCCCCTGGGCCAGCTCCTGCGCGCCCCGGTAGCCATGGCGGAGCTGGGCCGCGATCCAGCGGGGATCGGCCAGGCGCCCGCCGATCAGCCGGGCGGCATCCTCCCGGGCGGTGCGGGTCTTGGGGCGCTCGGGAACCGAGACGTCGAGGCTGTACAGGGCAGGGCTGGCGCCCTGCAGCGTGGCGGCGGCCGCGAAACCGCCCATAGCGTCCACGGCGGCGTCGCCGTCGAACAGGTCGCGCTCGGCCACGTCGAAGGCGTGCAGATAGGCGTCCGCCGCCGCGACCCGGTCCCCGAATGCCGCGTCCGGCCCCTCCCGGTCGCCGTAGGCGTGGCTGCTCGCTGTGAGATAGGCCCGGCCGAGATCGGCCCGATTATCCCAGGCCCCGTCGAGGGCGGTGGCGGCCGTGCCGGCGCCGTAGCGGCCCGGGGCCGCGCCGTAGACACGGGCGATGGTCTCGCCCCGGCGTCGGGCCGCGGCCAGGGGATTTTCGGAGTCTTCCTCCTCCCGCTCGGCCACCGAACGGGCGGCGCGGTCGAGCAACGCCAGCGTGTCCGGGAAGGTGTCGCGGAACGCGCCCGAGACGCGGAGTGTCACGTCGATGCGCGGCCGGTCGAGCATGGCGAGCGGCAAAACCTCGAAGCCGGTCACCCGGGTGCTGGCATGGTCCCAGACCGGCCGCACACCCATCAGCGCCAGCGCGTGGGCGACATCCTCCCCGCCGGTGCGCAGGGTCGGGGAGGCCCAGAGATCCATGACGATCCGGGCCGGGTATTCGCCCTCGTCCTGGAGATAGCGGGTCACCACGGAGGCGGCGGCCTTCTCGCCGAGGAGGGCCGCGGCGCGGCTCGGGATCGCCCGCGGGTCGAGGGTCGCGAGGTTGCGCCCCGTCGGCAGCACGTCGGCGCGGCCGCGCGACGGCGAGCCCGCGGGACCCGGCGGCACGAAGCGCCCGTCCAGGGCCGCCAAAAGGCCGGCTCGCTCGCCGGCGGCGCTCGCCAGGACTGGCTCGGATGCACCGTCGGGGGCGCGGCCGAAGACGTGCAGCCCGTCGCGGAACGTGGTCTCGCCGAGGTCGCAGAGATGGGCATCGAGGCGGGTCAACGCCTCCTCCATGGGCGTATCCGGGCCGATGCCGGCGCCGTCGAGCAGGCCGGCGGCGTCCGCATCCTCCAGGATCGCGCTGGCGATCAGTCCGGCCCGGCGCGGATCGAGCACGCTGGCGGCGGAATATTCCTCCACCAGCTCGCGCAGGCGTGCGGCCTCCGGCGACAGAGCGTGGAGCTGCGTGTCGGGGGTGAGATGGCCGAGGGCGATCCCGCCCAGCCGGCGCTTGAGCGGGGCGGCCTCGCCGGGATCGTCGACGATGAACGGGTAGATCACCGGCAGCCCGCCGACGCACAGCGCCGGGAAGCAGCCGGGCGACAGCGCCACCGCCTTGCCGGGCAGCCATTCGGTGGTGCCGTGCGTGCCGAGCTGCACCAGCGCGTCGAACCGGCTGCGCAGCCCGAGGTGGAATGCCAGGTAGGCGTGGGTCGGGACCCGATCTGGGTCGTGGTAGCCGGCCTTGCGGTCGGAATCGCGGCCACGGTCCGGCTGGAGGAAGAGCGCAAGTTTCCCTCCCCCCTTTGCGGGGGAGGGTGGCCCGCGAAGCGGGTCGGGAAAGGGGAGCGCCGTATCCGGAGAGGGCGCGACGGAGGTGAAATCCTGCACCGTCGCGCTGCCCCTCTCCCGACCCCTGCTGAAGCAGGGGCCACCCTCCCCCGCAGAGGGGGGAGGGCGCGCAGCGGCAGGCGACGTGACCATCCGAAACCGGAAATGACCGTCGCGACACGTCGGGTCGTCGGCCGGCTCGCCCCAGGCTGCTGTGAGCGCTTCACGCAGCGCCGCCGGCAATCCGGCGAGCCAAGCGACATAATCCGCCAGCGGTACCGCGAACCCCGCCTCGCCCTCGGTGAGCGCCTGCATCAGCATGGCCGGTTCGGGCAGAAGGCCGGTCGCGTAACCCGAAGCGGCAAGATCGGAAAAAATTGCGCGGGCGCTCTCGGGCGTGTCGAGGCCGACCGCGAAGCCGGCCCGACCGCCGCGGGCGGGATAGTCGGACAGGACGACGGCCACCCGCCGCTCGGCCCGGGGGAGGGCGGCCAGACGCAGCCAGCCCGCCGCCCGCTCGGCCAGGGCTTCGATGCCGTCGGGGTACGGTACGGCCCGGCGCTCGGCGAAGCCGGCGACCGCCGGGGCCTCTTCCTTGAACGAGATCGGGAAGCCGGAGAGCCGGCCGTCGAATTCCGGCAGGGCGATCTGCATGGCGAGGTCGGCCGCGCCGAGGCCTCGGGCCGAGGCCTCCCAGGCCGCCCGGGGGGCGCCGACCGTGAAGGCCTGGAGCACCGGGCAATCCGCGCCGTCGAGGACGAAATCGATCCCGTCCTCCCGCGCCGAGAAGGCGGTGGCGGCGATCACGAGATCCGGCTTTCGCACCCGCACGGCCTCGGCGACGGCCCTGGCAGCCTCCGGCTCCTTGAGGCTCGACACCGCCATCGGCAGCACGCCGATGCCGCGGGCGCGCAGAGCCGCAGCAAGGGCGACGAACGGCGCGGTATCGCCGCCGAGCACCGCGGAGCGGTAGACCAGGAGCAGGGCCAGCGGGGTTGCTGTGACGCGCGGGTCTGAGAGCGGTACCGCCGTTTCGGCGGCTTGGATCGCCGTATCCAGCGCAAGCACGCTGCAACCGGGACACCAGGGAAAGCCCCGCGGCAGCGGCTGCGGCGGCTCGACGGTTCCACCCGCGCCGATCCGGGCGGCGAGCAGGCGCAGCATCCGTCGCAGATTCTCCGGGCCTCCGGCGCGGAAATACGCATCGAGCTGCTGTGCGAAATCCGGGTCGGTGGAGAAGCCGGCCAGCCGCGGGTCCGGCCGGTCATCGCCCGGCAGCACCGCCAGAACGACCCCGTGCGCCCGCGCCGCGGCAGCACAGCGCTCGATCCCGTAGCGCCAGTAATCCAGGCCGCCGAGGCAGCGGATCACCACGAGCTTCGCGCGAGCCACCACGCGCTCGACATAGAGATCGACCGACATCGGGTGTCGGAGCTTGGCGAGCTTGGCGAGCCTCAGGCTCGGCAGCCCCGGCTCTACGGCCTGGGCCTGCCCGATGCCCGCGAGGTCGCTGTCGGTGAACGAGAGCACGACCAGATCCCCGGGCTCCTGCCCGAGATCCACGGCCGCCTCGCCCTCGTCGAGGGAGACGCTATCGATGCGGACGAGATGCATGGCGCCCGGGCCTATTCCACCGGACCGGGCTCGTCCGCCACAAGGCGCGGCCGGGCCGGGAAGGTGACCCCGTCGTAGATCTCGGTCAGCGGCAGGCTCAGGCCAAGGGCCGAAAGATCGACGGTGCCATCGAGGCCGGTGACGCGCTGCTCCTGCCAGGCGCCCGAATCGTCGCGCCACCAAGACCGGATCTCCGGGGCGTTCGGCTCGATCAGCAGGATATGGGCGAGGCTGGCGACGGTCTTGTATTCCGCGAGCTTGGCGAAGGCGTCGAAATCGCGTGTCGTGGGCGACAGGATCTCCGCGACGAGCCGCGGCTGCGCGGCCATCAGGGCATTCGGATCGCGTGCGCCGCAATCGACGCCGACATCCGGCCGGCGGATCTGTCCCGGAAGGGTCTCGACGCTGCCATCGCCGGTGAAGGGCCGGCATCCGCTGCCGCGCAGATGCGTGCGCAGGAGCGCGAGCAGGTTCACCACGATGTCGTCGTGGACGTTGCGGGCACCCGCCATCATCCGGACGGGTGCGCCGCCGACGAGTTCGTACCGCTCGGCCTGGGTCTCGGCCCAGGCGAGGAACGCATCGACCGGCATCGGTTCAGTCTTGCGATCCAGCATGGTTCGAGGCGCTCCCTCGGCCCCAGCATTCGTCAGTTCGCGACGCGCTGCCGCCGTTCCTTAACGCGCAAGATGGGCGGACAGCGATCGATTGTCTGCGAACACGCCGCGATGACAACATAGCCGCGCCTGCGCTCAGGCGATCATCCCGCCAGCGCCGCGGCGACGGCGTCCTGGTCGAACCCCTTCAGGCCGATCACCACGAGGCGTCCGTCGCGGCTCTCGCCCGATCGCCAGGGACGGTCGAAATGGTGGGCGACGCGCTGGCCGACGCCCTGCACCACGAGGCGCATCGCCTTGCCCTCGACCTCGGCGAAGCCCTTGATCCGTAGGACGCCCGCCGCCTCCGCAGCCTTCTCGACCCGCGCAGCGAGGTCGCCGGCGGTGACGGCCGGGCGGACCGGCAGGGCGACGGTCTCGAAGTCGTCGTGGTCGTGATCCTCGCCGTCGCCGTGATGCGAGGGACGCGCGTCCAGATCGTCCTCGGCGGCAGCGCCGAGGCCGAGCAGCACCAGCGGGTCGATCGCGCCGTTCGCGGTCTCGACCACCTTCACGGCCCGGGGCAGATGCCCCTCGACCTCGGCGCGCACCCGCGCCCGGGTCTCGGCATCGAGCAGGTCGGACTTGTTGAGCACCACGAGGTCGGCGCAGAGGAGCTGGTCCTCGAACACCTCTTCCAGCGGATTGTCGTGATCGACCGCCGTATCGGCGGCGCGCTGGGCGGCCAAAGCTTCGGGATCCTCAGCGAAGGCACCGGCCGCCACCGCCGGCCCGTCCACCACCGCCACGACCCCGTCCACGGTGACCCGCGAGCGGATCGCCGGCCATTGGAACGCCTGGACCAGCGGTTTCGGCAAAGCGAGGCCGGAAGTCTCGATCAGGATGTGCTCCGGCGGCTCGGCGCGGCCGAGCAATGTCTCCAGCGCCGGGACGAAATCGTCGGCCACGGTGCAGCAGATGCAGCCGTTCGGCAGTTCGACGATGGACTCCTCGGTGCAGCCCTCGACGCCGCAGGCGGCCAGGAACGACTTGTCGAAGCCGACATCGCCGAACTCGTTCACCAGGATCGCCAGGCGGCGGCCCTTGGCGTTCTCGACGATGTGGCGGACCAGCGTCGTCTTGCCCGCACCGAGGAAGCCGGTGACGATGGTGCAGGGGATCTTGGTCACGATGGTCATTCCGCAGCCTCCAAGGTGCCGGCCGGAAGCGGGCGGGGATCGGGAAAGGGCGGGATCCGGGCGATCACGCCGGTCTTGAAGGCGGCGGGCCGCTCCCGCCACGGCACGATGCCGTCCTGGGTCGCCGCATAGGCCGCGAGGCCGTCCAGGATAATGGCGGCGGACTCAGCCGGGTCCATGTCACCGTAGACGTAGGTCCAGCGGTTCGCGGAGGCGACCGCCACCGAGCAGGGCCGCTTGCACACCGACAAGCACTCGACGCCTTCGATCCGCAGATCCGGGGCCGCATTACCCGCGCGCAGGGCGTCCAGCAGGCGCGTACCGGCCCGGGGGCCGTCCGGGTCGTCGCCCGGGCGGCGGCAGGTCGTGCAGACGTACAGCACGGTCTCAGGCATGGACCGTCCCGCGCGCCGTGCCCCGGGCGAAGGCCTGCCAGGCCCAGCCGAAGCCAAGGCCGATCAGCATCCAGAAGACGAAGCTGATCGCCAGGGACCGCGCCGCGAACTGCGCCGCGAGCGCCGCGGGCAGCTCGGAGGCCGCCTCCGGCGCCTGCGGGGCGCCGGCCACGTGCGGCGCCACGATCAGCACGAGCCCGCCCAGGATCGCGATCAGCGAGCGCCGGATCGTGATCAGGTACAGGCCCATGCCGGTGGCGGCGGCGGTCATCACCCACCAGGCCTGCCGGGTCGCAAGCGGTGCCGCTTCGCTGCCCGGCAGTTCCGGCGGCAAACCCAGGCCCGGAGCCAGGGCGACGCTGGCGAAGCCCGCGATCGCGAAGGCGACGCCGATCTGCCGGGTCGGCTCACGCCCGCAGGCCAGGATCGCCGCGCCGAGGAGCAGAGCGTAGCCGACGGCGCCCACGAGCGTCGCCAGGGCTGTGAAGGCCATGCGGGGCAGGCCCTCGCCGGGCTGCCACTCGGGGGCGGAATCCGGCGCGGCATGATCGTGCCCGGCATGCGCCACCACGATCGGGAGACCGCGATCGGCCTGATGCGTCTGGTGGTTCTCGTAGCGCTCGGCCGCAACGATCAGCGGCGAAGTCAGCGTCAACTCGAGGCCCGTCACGACGATGGCCGCGAGGAAGCCGGCGGCCAGGGCCGCCGACAGAAGCCGGATGATCATCCCTGCGCCAGGGGCGTCAGTGACAGGGGAAGTTCTGGGTGTGCCGGAAATCGTGCGCGGCGTTGTGCAGCGCGATCGCCGGCGAGAAGCCCGCCATGAACAGCAGGCCCAGGCCCAGGAAGGCCGCAAGCGCGACGGCGACCGGGCGCTCGCCGGCGCGGGTGCCGGTGGCGGCGAGGATCGAGGTGGTCATCAACATGTCTCCAGCCGCCCCACCGGCGGCATTGCGGGATCTCATCGCGACGGCAGGTCTCCTGGCTCGCGGCTCGGCGCGCCTGCCGCCTTCCCGGATCGCTCCGGTGGCTTCCTGGCAGACGCTCGCCGCTCACAGTTGCGGGGGCAGCCGCGGATTCAGGGCTCGCACCCCTCACCGCATTCCCTTTTCACCCCGTCGCCGGGGCACCGTCACGCCATCGTTGTAGACGCATGACAGCTCTCGCACAACGGAGGCGCGGCGGAATCGTTTCCGACTCTTTGGGCACGGCGTGAATATGCGGGTCGGGCAGTTGCCGTGACGGTTCGAACGCTTCCGGGCGATGGACGCCAAAGTCCCTCCGCCGCCCCCGCCTCCGAGGCTTGGCCATCGCGACCACCTGCGTGTAACGGCCGATGCGGACGGCCCCGGTGGGGCAGGCCGCTGATTCTCAACTCTTCGAGCGTGATGTCGATGCGTAGTGTGTCGCTGGCCTTCGCCATCCTGGCGGCGGCGTCTTTCCCGGTCCGGGCCGACGACAGTAGCGTCGCGCTCGCGGCCGGCGGTCTCGTTCTGGAGAAGACCGACGGGATCGCCCTCGCGGCGGAGGACCTGTACCTCTCGGAGAAGGCCGTGCGGATCGACTATCGGTTCCGCAACCTGACCGACGCGGACATCGAGACCACGCTCGCGTTTCCGATGCCCGACATCGCCGGCGATTCCGCGACGCTGGTCTCGATTCCCGATCCGGCAAACGACAACTTCCTCAAGTTCGAGACCGTGGTCGACGGCCGGCCCGTCGATTGGCAGGTCGAGCAGCAAGCTGTCCTGATGCGGAGCGACAAGCCCCCCGTCGCGATCACCGATCGGCTGAGGACGCTGGGGATTCCGCTGGTGCCGACCGTCGAGGCGACGGAGGTCGCCCTGCGCCGGCTCGGGGAGAGGCAGCGCCGCGACCTCATCGCGGCCGGCATCCTGGAGCGGCAGGAGCACAAGGACGGGACGATCACGGATGCCCCGCTCTGGACGCTGAAGTCGAAATTCTGGCGCCGGCAGGTCTTCCCGGCCGGCCGGGAGATCGCGGTCCGCCAGAGCTACGTGCCGAGCCTCGGCGGTCTCTCGAGCCTGTCCTACGGCGCGCCGAACCTCGACCCGTCACAAAAGGCGCACTACGCGACCCGGTACTGCACCGATCCGGCCTTCGAGCGGGCGGCCCAGGCCCTGTACCGGCGGGCGAGTGCCGACGGCAGCCGCGCGTTCCAGGCCTACGAGCAGTCCCTGTCGTACGTGATCACGCTCGGGAACAACTGGGCCGGGCCGATCGGCCTGTTCAAGCTGGTGGTCGGCAAGGGCGATCCGGCGACCCTGGTCTCGTTCTGCGGCGGCACAGCGAAGAAGATCGGCCCGACCACCTTCGAGATCGTCGTGAAGGACTACGTCCCGCAGCGCGACATCGACATCCTGTTCCTGAAGACGACGAAGGGTTGACGCGTCGTTTGTGGGCCGACGGCCCGCGCCGCGGGAGCATCGTGAATTCGGTCCCGGACGCGATCCCGGGCTCGTTGCGCGCTGGCGGGCTTGACGGGCCGGTCTCGATGCGGGCACCGCCGGGCGCGCCGTCCGGCCGCGTCCCCGGCGCGATCGGTCCAGACCGCTTTGGAGACACGATGGCCCCGGCAGACGCCCCGAACCCCGCCCTCGTCGATCTCGCCGCCGGCCGTGTCCTGCAGACCGTCGTGGACGCGGACACGACTTGGCTGGAGATCGATCTCGGCGGCCGTTTCCCGGTCCAGTCCGTCGTCCTGGCCGCGGGCGGAGAGGGTGGTTCGGCCGCAGACGGCGCGATCCTGTTCTCGCAGGACGGCGCGTCCTGGTCCGAGCCCGGCATCGCATCCCACCAAGTCGAGGCGGGCACCGTCACGGTCGTCATCGAAGCCGACGAGCGCGCCTGGACGCGGTTCGTGCGCGTGGCGGTGCCGACATCGATGACGGATGCCGCGGTCCAGATCCGGTGCGAGGAGGCTGCCTTCGACCTGATCGCCTTGCGGGCGATGCTGAATCTCGACGTGACGCTCCTGAACGAGAAGCCCGGCGCTAACGCCTTCACTTCCTACAGCCTGGAGAGCAGCCCCGGACGCACGAGCCGAGCGCTCGTGGGCGTGTCGACGTTCCAGAACGGCGCGTTCGGCAATTGCCTAATCCAGTACATCATTGCGCTCTCGGTCGCGAAGGCGCTGAACCTGAAATACGTGGCGGTCCCAAAATTCGACCGCAGCAAAGTCATCTTCCTGACCGAGCGGCTTACCCGCGACGGCGTCACCTTCCTGCCACCGGACGAGCCGCTTCCGACGGACGGCTATTTCCTGTCCGGCCTGTTCTTCGATCCGACGCAGTTCCAGCGGCAGGTGAGCCTCGACGAGCCGCCGGATTCGCGGGCGATCATCCAGGGCATGATTCGCCCCCTGTTCAACGGCCTTCCGGCGACGTTCCCGGCCAAGCCCGACGACCAGCTCCTGATCCATATCCGCTCGGGCGACATCTTCAGTACTTGGGTCGACCCTCACTATCCGCAGCCGCCCTTCGCGTTCTACCGCATGGTCATCGACCGGCTGCTCGGCGAGGGCCGGATCCGCTCGGTAAAATTGGTCTTCGAGAACCGGCTGAACCCGGTGATCGCCGAGGTCGAGGCTTATGCAAGCCGCCTCGGCCTGCCGGTGGAGACGCAGAGCGAATCCCTGATCGCCGACGTCGCGGCGCTGGTGAATGGTCGCTATCTCGTGTTCGGCCTCGGCACCTTCGGTCCGGGGATCTGCCACCTGTCCGAGCGGGTCGAGCAGGTGTTCTACTTCGCGTCCAATTGGCCGCAGATCTTTCGAGGGATCCCGACCATCGACAAGGTGATCGAGGTCCGCGACCTCGAAGAGCGCTACATCAAGGTCGGCGAGTGGCAGAACACCGACGCGCAGCGCCGCATGATGATCGATTATCCGGCCGAGGCTCTGGCATTCGACGACGTGGCCTGAGCATCCCCCCGAAGTTCATTGCCGGCTTTTGAGTGGAGCGCCCAAGGCCCGCAGGACGTCTGCCGAGGGAGGTTTCCAGGCAGAAGACCAGTTAGGCGGCCGCTCAGCGAGCGTGACGAAGCATCAGGCGTTGCGCGTGTGATCTGCCGGGTCTCCTGGGAACGCTCTGGCGCCGCGAGCCGGGAACGCCTGGACGCTGGTTGTCCCCCCGCGAGCGAGCAGCCGCCGAGCCACAGTGGACCTTACAGATCGTAGTCCATACATATTCAATTTATTGGCAGGTGACTCTCACGCCTAATCAATCCTATTGCCGAATTTTGTCTCTTTATATAGCCTTCATGACTGATATAGGCGACAGGCTATCCGTTCATGAAACTCGCCCCTCTCGGCGGTGCGCCGTCTCCCGAGCATGGCCGCATCGGTGCCGAGATGAGCGTGGCTCCGGCTCCGTCGCTACGAAGTCGATCCGTCATCGCCGGCGCCATCGGCAACATGCTCGAATGGTACGATTTCGCGACCTACGGCTATTTCAGCGCCGTCATCGGCCGGAACTTCTTCCCGTCGGACAGCCCGGCGACATCGTTGCTCTCGGCCTTCGCGGTCTTCGCCGCGGCGTTCTTCATGCGCCCGATCGGGGGCGTCGTGTTCGGGCATATCGGGGATCGCTACGGCCGCAAATCGGCGCTGCTGCTGTCGGCCGGCCTCATGACTGTTTCGACCTTCGCGATGGGGTGCTTGCCCACCCACGCCTCCGCGGGACTGCTCGCTCCGGTCCTGGTGGTACTGCTGCGGCTCGGCCAAGGCCTCTCGGTGGGCGGTGAATACACCTCATCGGCGGTCTTCCTGTCCGAGACCGCCGAGCCGGGCCGCCGCGGCCTGACCGGCAGCCTCGCCTGCATCGGCGCGGCCGGCGGGATCCTGCTCGGATCGATCGCCGGTGCTCTCGTCACCGGCCTGCTCACACCCGAGGAGGTTGACGCCTGGGGCTGGCGCCTGCCGTTCCTCGCCGGGATTGCGCTGGGCGCCTTCATCGTCGTGCTGCGGCGGCACATGGACGACCGGCACATCGACGAGGCGCTTGGGTCCGATCCCGCCTTAGCGGATCATCGGTCACCGTTGCGCGCGGCGATCGCGATCGACGGACCGGCCATGGCGCGCGCGTTCGCCATGAATCTCGGCATCGCCTGCGCCTTCTACGTCGTGTTCGTCTACCTCGTGACCTACCTGCACACCGTAGCGAGCATCCCGCAGCACACGGCCTTCCTGATCAACGCGCTCGCGATGGTCACACAGGCCGTCTGCATTCCGATCGCGGGTGCCCTCTCGGACCGCATCGGACGCAAGCTGGTTCTGATCCTGACCGCGGCAGGCCTCGCCCTCCTCTCGTGGCCTCTGTTCGCGCTGATGGCCGGCGGACAGGTCGTCCTGATCGTCGTGTGCCAGATCATCTTCGCGGTGTTGGTCGCCGGATATGCCTCGGTGATCCCGATCGCGTTCGTGGAGATGTTCCGGCACCGCACACGCTGCACGGCGTTGGCAATCAGCTTCAACGCCTCCATGGCGCTGGTGGGCGGGACGGCCCCGATGGCGGCCACCTGGATCGTTCATCACCTGCAATTCACGACGGGGCCGGGCCTCTACGTCGCCTTGCTCTCGGCGATCTCGCTTGCCGCGGTCCTGACGATGCGGGATCGAACAGGGGAGGCTCTCACATAGCCGCGTCCGCCCAGCAGACGGCCACCGCACGCGCCGGCGCTGGGCGGACTTCATTGCGCCGAACACCCGCGCATCCGACGTGAGAGATGCGTGTCCGCCTGCCGAACGATGAAGCGCCGGTCGCGGATACGCTTTCATCGGACAGTCCGTGACCGCCGGGGCGGTTTGCGGCGAGCCGGCGTAAACCCTGCTCGAAGACCGGCCGTGTCGCCATGTAAGCCTGTGCCGGGGTGCCAAACTCGAATTCAGAAAACGCCGGCAAAGCGTGCCGGGATGCGCCAGAGATCGGGCTCCACGGACCAATCTTTCCGTTCGATAGCGTCCGAGAATCTCAGCTTGGTGTTCTCAAAATGCGGCTCGCCCCGTCGCATCTGGACATCGCGTCGCGGAAGGAGCGCCACCTCGGAGCGCATATGATCGGCAAACACATCCGGTGTTATGGTGTGATGGGAATGCGGTATCCCGATCGGCGCGGCCGCGTTTCTCTTTTTCTGTCGTTCGTAAAGGATGTCGATATCACAATGCGCAACATGAAATAAAAAAATGTCACCAAAATTCGGACGATGATCGCCGGTTATGCAATGAAACCCATGCATCCAATCCGTTCGCCCCGCTATCAGAGTCGGTTTACAGAGCGTGGATATGGGACGTGCAAATTGACGCTGATGTGAAATGGGTCGGCTCAGGTCGATGTGCTTCTCTTCAGCGACGTGTACGACATCGACACCAAACAAGGTCAGAACGTGAGGCAGGTTCTGCGTAGCGGCACAATAATTCAGCGACGGGGATACGCCTGGATCCGGAACAACCAACTCGTCCGCGTCCGTGTAGAGCACACGCTTGTATCCCAGGAATAACGCTGAGCAAAAATCTCGCACGGTCGTCGCACGGGCATCTTCGTCCATGGGCGTGCGTGGCAGATGTATGACATTCGCACCGATGTTCCGGGTCGATCCGTCATCGGACCCGTGGTCGATGACGTAGCAGTGCTCCAACCCGACTTGACGCTCGTAATGTCTCAGCCAGACCGGCAGAAGGACCGTCTCGTTGTAGGCCATCGTGACGACGGCGAGCGGTTTCTTATCCATTGCAGTCCCCCACCGCGGCTCGAATCCCGCAGGGCTTAGCGGCGGCGCGTGGCTATGATTGAGGGTCGGGTGGCGAGCTGGGGGCCGGATGCATCGTCGTTATGGAGTGCATGCGCCTGCGTGAATGCTATGTCGAAGCCGAGATTGTCGAATATTTTCGTGTAGAGACCGCGCGAGAGGTGCCACCAAACGTAGAAGATATTCGGATTGTCGAGATTCGTGATCGGGTGGATGACCAGATCGTCCAGCGGCAGAACGTTGGTGAACGGGATCAGGACCGCTTCCTTGGCGAGCCGAGCCCAGGCACCAATGGCGTAGACGGGATCTGACAGGTGCTCGACGATAGCGCCAGCCATCACGACATCGAACATCTTCTCCGGCCACTCGTACAGCTCAGCCATCGGCGCATAGACGCATTTGGATTGACTATTGAATTTTCGCCAAGCATACCACCACGAATTCTTGATCGGAATAAGGTTTTCGCGCTCCCATACGTCTCGTGAGGTTATGATATCTTTGTAGGACAAAGACGATGCGAACGGGAAATGCCGGAATTCATGAGTCGTCGCAGCATCAAAGCCAGTCACGACAGCACCGGATCGCTCGGCATTGAACGCGAGGAAGCCGGAAGCAGTACCGACATCAAGAACGGTTTTCCCGTTTAAATCATATCCACCAATATACTGATCGAAATTTTCGATCGTCCAGCTTCCTCGCACGGCCTCGCCGTCGGGAAATGACATGGAATGATACCAGTAACGCTTATCATGCTCCGTGCTCAGCCAAGGCTTTTCATAGCTAGGAGAGCGAATACTTTGGGATTGATCAACCACGTCAGCTCACCCTTTCGGACCGTGACTTACGCTGAGTTGCGTGTCGAACTCCTACACGGCTTGTGGGTCGATCTTCAATACGGTGAACAACAGCTGTGTGCGCGTGCCTCATCAAAAATCTTACGCAAGTTGTGTAAAAATTTCCCACTTATTACGAGCTGAACTGCTGTTTGGGCGCCGAATGGTATACAGTAGCCCTCACCGCTCAAGTGGATACAAGTTAAGCGTAGGCGCGGTTTGATGCGAAGAGCGGCCGAGAGCGTCATCCGGCCTGATCGAAGGCGTTGAGACCTGTGCCGCATCGCGTGGACGCGTCGCAGATGTCGAATCGGCGTACCGAAATCGGGTGGACGCGGTCGAATCGAGCTTGCATGCCCTCTTCCCGAGCGTGCCGAGGGATTCAGGAGCCAGCGTGGTCGCGGCCGGGCTTCTCGTCGCCGTCGATGCTCATCCGGAGGATGCGGGATACGTTTCCACGAGCGCGCCACCGCTGCCCGTGAGGCTAGGCATCGTGTTCCTCGCCGGCGTGGAGCTTGTCCCGTCGCAACGGGGGGCGACCAGGCCCAGCGCAGCGGAGTTATCGATCACGATACAGGTCAGCGGGCCTATGTCGTCGATCGGTCGCCCGGCGCCCTTCTGGCGGGGCGGCGCATGAAGGGGCGTGCTTTCGGTTCAGGGTTCAGCGGCCACACGTGCCAGCCTCCGCACTGAACGTCGCGATCAGGGCTCAAGACCCGTTCTGCTCGGACTGTCTCGGAATCAGGGCGTGTCCTTGAGGCGTTCGGCCGGTGCCCCAGCCGGCTGCGAAGGCCCGCTATCGCGCGCCGTCAGGGCATCCTGGTAGAGCTTCTGAACATCCCGCTTGAAGGCGGCCCGGGAATCCGAGCGCGAATAGAACATGTGGCCCCCGGGATAGACCGCGAGACTGAGACGCCCGGCGCCGTAGGCCGGCACCTGGGCCAGCAGCAGCTTCGAGGCGTAGTAGGGTGTCACCAGATCGGTGAAGCCGTGGGCGACCAGCACGCGGAGCCGGCCATCGAGGGCCAGCACGCCCTTCAGGTTGGAGAGCACCTCGGGGGCCTGCCGGCCGGAGCCCCAGCTCCAGCCGCGGTTCACCGCGTTGCTCAGGAGCTCGTAGCGCAGGTTCGGCACCGGCCATTTCAGGGTGCGCGCGTAGAGGTCGAGCATCGCACTGGTCAGCGGCGCCTGGAGCGCGGTGAGCTGCGGATCCTCGAAGCTCGCCTGCGCGGCGTCCGGGTTCGGGTCCCAGCCGGTGATGCCGGTGTCGTACGCACTGGTGACGCGACCCTCGGCCCGGTCGACCTCCCGCTGGACGCTGCGGGTGGAGAGCCTCGCGGCCTGCGCGCGGACGATAGCCGGGTCGAGGCCGGTGAGGGGCGCGACCTTGTCGGTCATGCGGGCGACGGCGCCGGTATCGCCGGGGCCCTTGAGCAGGTCGGCGAGATAGGGACCCGCCGCGTAGGCCTCGGCCTCGCCGAGCAGGGCCGGGGTCGGGATGGTGCCGGCCCGTTCCAGGGCGCCGGCCGCCAGGGAGGGCAGCTTCAGCACGTAGCCCCAGGGATTGGCCCGCGGCGTCTCCAGCCACCCGAAATCGAGCACCGGCGAGAGCAGCACCATGCCGGAGAGCCCGATCCCGATCTCTTCCTGCAGTTTCTCGGTGATCAGCGGCCCGCGGAAGCCGCCATAGCTCTCGCCGACATAGAATTTCGGGCTCGCCATCCGCTCGTTGACCCGCAGGTAGCGGGCGATGACGGCGGCCAGCGTCGAGGCATCGCTGTCGATGCTCCAGTAGGTCTTGCCGTTGCCGTCGCTGGCCCGGCTGTAGCCGGTGCCGACGGGATCGATGAACACGAGGTCGGTGAAGTCGAGCCAGGTGCCGTCGTTGGGCGTGAGCGCAACGGGCTGCGACGGGCTGATGCTGTCGCCGCCGGTGGGCAGCCGCCAGGGGCCGATCGCGCCGATGTTCAGGTAGGCCGAGGCCGCGCCGGGGCCGCCATTGACCGCGAAGGTGACGGGCCGCTCGCGGCCGGCTTCCGGGGCCATCGTATAGGCGACATAGGCGATCTCGGCCTGGAGCTTCCCGGCTTCGTCGACCAGCGGCAGGCTGCCGGCCGTGGCGGTGAAGTCGAGCGTCCGTCCGTCCGGAAGCTTGATGCTTTGCCGGGTGGTCGAATCCGGCGGGAGACGCCGCCCCTCCGGACCGCGCGGTGCCGGCTTGGACTCCGCTTGCGGACCAGGATGGTGGGCATCCTGCGCCCGAAGCGGCAGCGGCGCCGCCGCGAGGGTGAGGGCGAGCGCGGCCTGCGCGAGACGCTTGCTGAGGAGCACGGTCAAGCCTTCTTGTTCCAGCGGCCCGAATCGTCCTGCTGCCAGTAGGCGACGGCATGACCCGCCTCCTTGGCCTGGCGCCACTGCTCGCGGGCGCGCAGCAGGGCATCCTGGTCGGTCCCGTCGAACAGGATGCAGATCCGCTCGTAGCTCTCTGCATCGGGCGGCAGGTCGGCCCCCTCGACCAGGAACCGGATCGAGGCGGCGTTGGGGTTCACGTCGCGGAGCGTCAGCACCACCGGCTGACCGGCCGCATCGGGATCGCGGTCGGTGCCGTGCGGCAAAAAGCTCTCGTCGGAATAGGTCCAGAGGTGGTCGTCGAGGGCCTGCAGCCGCTCCTCGGAAGCCGCCTGGATCGCGGCCTGCCAGCCCCGGCCGAGCGAGCGCTCGACGAGGTTCGGCAGCACCTTTTCCAGGGGCTGGCGCTGCATGTGGTAGAACAGGATCTCGGTCACGATCCGACCGATATAGGGTTCCGGCCCGGGGAGCGAGCAGCGGCGCGCAGCCGCGCCCCGGCGCATCGCATCATCTTTGTCCGAAAGCCGGCAACCACCTTTCGGGATGATGCTCTAGACCAGCCGGCTCTGCTCGATCGCCGCGCCGACGAAACCCTTGAACAGCGGGTGCGGCTCGAACGGGCGCGACTTCAGCTCCGGGTGGAACTGCACGCCGATGAACCACGGGTGCCCGACATGCTCCACGGTCTCGGGCAGGAGCCCGTCCGGCGAGAGCCCGGAAAAGCGCAGGCCCTTGGCCTCCAGCCGTTCGCGATAGGCCATGTTGACCTCGTAGCGGTGGCGATGGCGCTCGGAGATCCGCTCCGAGCCGTAGATCTGGGCGATCTTCGAATCGGGGTCGAGCTGGGCGTCGTAGGCTCCGAGCCGCATCGTGCCGCCGAGATCGCCGACCGCGGCGCGCCGCTCCAGCTCGTTGCCGCGCAGCCACTCGGTCAGCAGGCCGACCACCGGCTCGGAGGTCTCGCCGAACTCGGTGGAGTTGGCGTCCGGCACGCCGGCCAGGGAGCGGGCGGCCTCGATCACCGCCATCTGCATGCCGAAGCAGATGCCGAGATAGGGGATGCGCTTCTCGCGGGCGTAGCGGGCCGCGCGGATCTTGCCCTCGGCGCCACGCTGGCCGAAGCCGCCGGGCACCAGGATGCCGTTCAGGCCTTCCAGGAACGGCGCGGGATCCTCGCGCTCGAACACCTCGGCCTCGATCCATTCGAGGTTGACCTTGACCCGGTGGCTGATGCCGCCGTGGATCAGCGCCTCGGTCAGCGACTTGTAGGCGTCCTTCAGCCCCGTGTACTTGCCCACGATGGCGATGGAGACCTCGCCCTCGGGATTGCGCACCCGGTCGGAGATCGTGGTCCAGCGGCCGAGATCCGGCTCCTCGCCGTGCTCCAGGCCGAAATGGCCGAGCACCTCGCGGTCGAGCCCGGCCTTCCGGTAGGAGAGCGGCACCTCGTAGATCGAGGCCACGTCGAGGGCCTCGATCACCGCGCTCTCGCGGACGTTGCAGAACAGGGCGAGCTTGCGCCGCTCCTCGACGGGGATCGAGCGGTCGCAGCGGCACAGCAGGATGTCGGGCTGGATGCCGATCGAGCGCAGCTCCTTCACGGAGTGCTGGGTCGGCTTGGTCTTCAGCTCACCCGCCGACGGGATGTAGGGCAGCAGCGTCAGGTGGACGTAGGCGCAGGTGCCGCGCGGCAGCTCCTGGCCGAGCTGGCGGATCGCCTCGAAGAACGGCAGCCCCTCGATATCGCCGACCGTGCCGCCGATCTCGACGAGGACGAAATCGAACGTGTCGTTGCCGTCGAGGACGAAGTCCTTGATCGCGTTGGTGACGTGCGGGATCACCTGGATCGTGGCGCCGAGATAGTCGCCCCGCCGCTCCTTGGCGATGATGTCCTGGTAGATCCGGCCGGTGGTGATGTTGTCGGCCCGGCTCGCCGGAACGCCGGTGAAGCGCTCGTAATGGCCGAGATCCAGGTCGGTCTCGGCTCCGTCGTCGGTGACGAAGACCTCGCCGTGCTGGGTCGGGCTCATCGTGCCCGGGTCGACGTTCAGGTAGGGGTCGAGCTTGCGCATCCGGACCCGGTAGCCCCGGGCCTGGAGCACGGCGGCGAGCGCCGCAGAGGCGAGTCCCTTACCGAGAGAGGAAACCACGCCGCCGGTGATGAAAACGTACCGCGTCATGGGCCTCGGTCCATAAAGAAGGTGCTGGCATTTGCCAAACGGCAAGCTAGCCGGCGATGAAATGTCTGGGGATCGGGCGGGCGCGGGGAACGGCCTGCCAGGGCGGACCAAAGCCGAGCCGACTCGTCGTCTCCGCGCTCACCCGCCGCCGGCCCTCTTGCGGCCCCCCGGCCCGGATGTCACGCGCGTCCGGCGCAGACCCTGGATGCCCGCACCAGCTATGCGCGCCCGTCATCGATCCGCGAATCGTCAGCGCGACTGCGGCGCCTCGGGCACGGCGGGCTGGGCCGGGGCGGTGGCGGGCGCCCGGTCCTGCTGCTGGCGCAGGGTGTCGAGCAGGTTATCGGCGCCGGTGGGCTGCTTGGCCGGCTGGCCGGCGGGGGTCGACGCGCCGGTATCGAGGATCGATTTCGGTGCGGCGGTGCGGTGCGACAGCACGGCGAGCAGCATGCTGGTGGCGAAGAACAGGGCGGCCAGGATCGCCGTGGCGCGGGTCAGCGCGTTGGCTTGGCCGCGGCCGGTCATGAAGCCGGCGACGCCACCGCCGCCGCCACCGCCGAGCCCGAGGCCACCCTCGGAGCGCTGCAGCAGCACGACGCCGATCAGCGCCAGCACGATGATGAGGTGGACGACGATCAGGACGGTCTGCATCGGTGTTCCGGAATCTCGTTCGGCTTCGCGCGCCGGCCCGAGAGGCCGGTCCGGCGGCGGGCGCCCGGCGACAGGTGCCAAGCGTTCGACTTGGTGCGCCGGTCACAAATCTGCGCCGGCCATACACCACTCGCCGGCCACCGCCAACTTGACGATCGGCCGCCCACTGTTCCCGGCACCCCTCGCGCCCGGCTGCGCGCCGTGCTCTGTCGGGAGGGAAGGGCGGCTCACCAAACGCGCCGCCCCGCCCGGGAGGCCCGCCATGACCATCTCACGCCGTTCGGCGCTCGCCATCGTTGCATCCGCGCCGATCCTGACGCAAGCGAGGGCCGCCTTCGCCGCCGGCCCGGGCGAGTCCGCCCAGGGCACCGAAGTCGAGGCGGCGGTCGACAACCTAACCAAGGCGCTGCTCGCGGCGGACGGCACCGCCCTCGACGCGCTCACTCTCGACGGTTTGAGCTACGGCCATTCCAGCGGCGTGGTGCAGGACAAGGCAGCGTTCATCGAGGCTTTGACCAGCGGCCGTTCGCGGTTCCCGAGCATTGTCCTGTCGGACCGCTCGACCTCGGTGATCGGCGACGACGCGATCGTCCGCCACGTCTTCACCGGCGAAACCGTCGCGGGTGGCAAGACATCCCCGGTCCATATCGGCGTGTTGCAGGTCTGGCACCGCGACGGCGGACGCTGGCGGCTGATGGCGCGCCAGGCGTTCAAGCTCTGACGCGCCGCAAGCGCGGCTCAGTAGCGCGTGGGAACGAGCATCTCCGGCGGGGTCGGCGTGCGGATGTAATCGGCATGGCGCACCCGCTCGGGCAGGTGAACCGGCGGATGCTCGACGTCCTGGTAGGGGATCTGCTCGAGCAGGTGGCTGATGCAGTTGAGTCGGGCGCGCTTCTTGTCCACGGCCTCGACCACCCACCAGGGCGCCTCGGGGATGTGGGTGCGCGCCAGCATGTCCTCCTTGGCGCGGGTGTAGTCCTCCCAGCGGCGGCGGGATTCGACATCCATCGGCGAGAGCTTCCACTGCTTCAGCGGGTCGGTGATGCGCATGTTGAAGCGCAGCGCCTGCTCCTCGTCGGTGATCGAGAACCAGTATTTCAACAGGATGATGCCCGAGCGCACGAGCATGCGCTCGAACTCGGGCACGGACCGGAAGAACTCCTCCACGTCGGCTTCGGAGCAGAAGCCCATGACGCGCTCGACGCCGGCGCGGTTGTACCAGGAGCGGTCGAACAGCACGATCTCGCCGCCGGCGGGCAGGTGGGTGACGTAGCGCTGGAAGTACCATTGCGTGCGCTCGCGCTCGCTCGGTGCGGGCAAGGCCACGACGCGGCAGACGCGCGGGTTGAGGCGCTGGGTGATCCGCTTGATCACGCCGCCCTTGCCGGCCGAATCGCGCCCCTCGAACAGGACGACGACGCGCAGCTTGCTGTGCTGCACCCAGTCCTGGAGCCGGACCAGCTCGTGCTGGAGGCGCAGGAGTTCGCGGAAGTAGCGCCTGCGATCCTGGACGGATTTGGTTCCGCCTTCGAGGCTGTCGAGGCGGTCGTCCTCGAATCCGAGTTCCATCTCCTCGTCGTAGCTGTCGAGGATCTCGCGGCGGATCATGTCCACCATCGTGGGGTCGGCGCGGTCGTAGTCGATGGTCATGGCAGGCTTCTGGGTCGGATGTCGTCACGACTCTAAAGCAGGATCATGTGACAGCTCCGAGAACCCCTGAAGCCTCATGCGTGGTGCAATCGCCCTCCGGCAACTCTTCGTCTTTGGAATTGGGCGGCTGCTCGAAGCTAGTCTTCGACCGGCGCCGTGGCCGCTCCCGGATACAGCACCCTGTCATTCCAGGGCCGCGCTCAAACCCTCAGGCGTAAGCGGCGCAGATCCCCAGAAAATCCTCGGCCACGAGGCTCGCGCCGCCGACCAGGGCGCCGTCGACATTCTCCACCGCCATCAGCTCGCGGGCGTTGCTGGGCTTCACCGAGCCGCCATAGAGGATGCGGATCCGGTGGGCCTCGTCGCCGACGAGCTTGTCGAGCATCTCCCGTAAGGACGCGTGGACCTCGGCGATGTCGCGCGGCGTCGGGGTGCGGCCGGAGCCGATCGCCCAGACCGGCTCGTAGGCGATCACCGTGTCGGCCGCTTTGGCGCCCTTCGGCAGGCCGATGGCGAGCTGGGCGCGGACGATGTCGAGGGCGCGGCCCTGCTCACGCTCCTCGATGGTCTCGCCGACGCAGATGATGCCGCACAGACCGGCGCGGCGGGCGCCGAGCGCCTTAGCGTGGACGCCGTCATCGGTCTCGTGGTGGTAGGCCCGGCGCTCGGAATGGCCGACGATCACGTATTTGGCGCCGAGATCGGCCAGCATCTCGGCCGAGATCGAGCCGGTGAAGGCGCCGCTCGGGCGGGCGTGGAGGTTCTGGCCGCCGATGGCGATCGGCGACCCGGCGGTGGCCGCCACGCAGGACCCGATCAAGGTCGCGGGCGGGCAGATCAGCACGTCGACGCGGGCGGCGAGCTCCGGCGTGAGACCGTCGCGGATCGCCTCGACCACGTGGATCGATGCCCGCGTTCCGTTCATCTTCCAGTTGCCGGCGACCAGCGGCTTTCGCCCCGTCTGCGTCATCCCTATCCCTCACTTCGCCTCGGTTTTCCGGGGTCGGCGCGGCCTACCAGAGCGAGCTTGGGCGCGCAAACCGTCCGAAAGGCTGAGCCTTTGCCTGCGGGCGCGAATGGTCTATCGCGGTCGCCTTTCAGGGATGGCATCGGCCCGGCGACGGGTCAGGTGCCGAAGGTATCCGATCACAGATCATGCTTCAGGGCATCCGCAACGCCAGCCAGCATTGGCTCGGCAAGATCGTCTTGACGATCATCTTCGCGCTGCTGATCGCGGGCGTGGGCATTTTCGGCGTGGAAGAGTTCTTCCGCGGCGGCTCCAGCAACAACGTCGCGACCGTGGGCAGCACGCCGATCACCGGCGAGCAGGTGCGCCAAGCCTATCAGAATCAGTTGCAGCGCTATCAGGTGCAGCTGAAGCGCGCGCTCACCCCCGATCAGGCGCGGATGCTCGGCCTCGACCGGCAGGTGATGTCGCAGCTGATCACCGAGGCGGCGCTCGACCAGAAAACGCATGATCTCGGCCTCGGCGTGCCGGACGCCTCCGTGATCCGGGCGATCCACGACGAAAAGAGCTTCCAGAACGCCCAAGGCCAGTTCGAGCCGACCCTGTTCTACCAGACCTTGCAGCGGGCCGGCCTGAACGAGGGCCTGTTCGTGCGCGAGCAGCGCGCCGTGATCGCCCGGCTGCAACTGGCCGAGGCGGTGTCGTCCGACCTGCACGTGCCGGCGGCAATGCGCGAGGCGGTCCACCGCTACTCGACCGAGCGCCGCTCGGCCGCCTACCTGATGCTGACGCCCTCCGTTGCCGGGCAGATCCCCGACCCGACCGAGGATGAACTGAAGACCTGGTACGAGGCTAACAAGTCCGGCTTCCGGGCGCCGGAATTCCGCGCCGCCACCCTGCTGGTGGTCGATCCGGAGGCGATGGCCAAGCCGGATGCGATCACCGACGCGGATGCCAAGGCCGCCTACGAGCTGAACAAGGGCCGCTACGGTAGCCCGGAAAAGCGCACGATCCAGCAGGTCGTGTTCCCGGACGCGGCCTCCGCGGAAGCCGCCCGCAAGGCGATCGAGGACGGCTCGAAGACGTTTGAGGCCGTCGCCGAAGAGCGCAGCACCGGCGGCACCGACCTGACGCTGGGCACGCTGACCAAGGCCGAGTTGTTCGACAAGGTCGTGGCCGATGCCGCCTTCGCGTTGCCCGAGGGCGGCGTCAGTCAGCCGGTCCAGGGCCGGTTCGGCACGGTGCTGCTGCGTGTGACCAAGATCGAGCCCGGCACCGTCAAGCCGTTCGAGGCGGTCGAGGGCGAGATCCGCAAGAGCCTCGCGCTCACCCGGGCTCGCGACGCGATGGAGACCACCCGCGATGCCATCGAGGACCAGCGCGCCGGCGCCAAGCCCCTCGCCGACATCGCGGCCGAGCGCGGGCTCAAGCTCGTGACCGTCAAGGCGGTCGACCCCCAGGGCAAGGCCCCCGACGGGCAGCGCGTCGCCGACATCCCCGACCCGGACACCACGCTGCCGGCCCTGTTCCGCGCCGAGATCGGCGGCGACAACGAGCCGCTGCGCACCAAGTCCGGCGGCTATGTCTGGTACGACGTCACCGGCATCGACGCCGCCCACGACAAGCCCCTCGACGAGGTCCGGGACGGCGTGAAGGCCGGGTGGACCGCCACCGAGATCGCCAAGCGGCTTCAGGCCAAGGGCCGCGAGCTGGTAGAGAAGCTCAACGGTGGCGCGACCATCGAGGCGGTCGCCCAGGAGGCCGGCGTCAACACCCAGGAGGCGCAGGACCTGTCCCGCAACCAGGCGAAGGACATGCTCACCGCCGACGACGTGAACCTGATCTTCGCGACCGCGGTCGGCAAAGCCGGGACCGCGGCGGCGGGCGATTCGCGGGCGGTGTTCAAGGTGACGTCGGCGACGATGCCGGCCTTCGTGGTCGACACCCAGGCCGACAAGACCATCACCAAGAACTTCCAGGCCGCGCTCGCCGACGACGTGCTGTCCCAGTACATCTCGGAGGTCCAGAAGAACGCCGGCGTGAAGATCGACCAGACGGCCCTGCGCCGCGCCATCGGCGGAGAGTATTGACGGCCATGGCCGAGGCGCCTGACTACGCGGCGTTTGCCGGACGCTACGAGGCCGGGCAACCGAGCCTCGTCGAGCTGAGCTTGGTGGCCGATCTGGAGACGCCGGTGGCGGCGTTCCTCAAGCTGCGCGCCCGGCATGCCGGGCCGGCCTTCCTGCTCGAATCGGTGGAGGGCGGCGCGGTGCGCGGCCGCTACTCGATGATCGGGCTCGATCCGGACCTGATCTGGCGCTGCCGCGACGGCATCCCCGCCATCGCCCGCGGCGTCGATCTCGACGCCTTTCAGCCGGACGACCGGGCGCCGCTTGCCAGCCTCCGCGCCCTGATCGCCGAGAGCGCCATCGGCGAGAGCGACGGCCAGGACCTGCCCCCGATGGCCGCCGGCCTGTTCGGCTTTCTCGGCTACGACATGGTCCGGGCCATGGAGCGGCTGCCCGAGCCGAACCCCGATCCCCTGGGCCTGCCGGACGCGATCCTGATCCGCCCGCGCGTGATGGTGGTGTTCGACTCGATCCGCGATCAGATCACCGTCATCTCACCCGTCCGCCCGGCGCCCGGCGTCACCGCCCGTGCCGCCTACGAGGCCGCGCTTCTGCGGATGGACCGGGTGGCGGAAGCCCTCGAAGGGCCGCTGCCGGTGGACGCCCGGGTGGACCTCCCGACGGTGGCGCATCCCGAGCCGGTCTCGAACACGTCGCCGGAGGCCTTCGCCGCCATGGTGGCGCGGGCCAAGGAGTACATCGTCGCGGGCGACGTGTTCCAGGTGGTGCTGTCCCAGCGCTTCTCGGCGCCGTTCACGCTGCCGGCCTTCAGCCTCTACCGGTCGCTGCGGCGCACGAACCCGGCGCCGTTCCTGTGCTACCTCGATTTCGAGACCTTTCAGATCGTCTGCTCGTCGCCGGAGATCCTGGTGCGGGTCCGCGAAGGCACCGTCACGGTGCGGCCGATCGCCGGAACCCGGCGCCGAGGCGCGACTCCGGCCGAGGACGTCGCGCTGGCCGCCGAGCTGCTGGCCGATCCGAAGGAATGCGCCGAGCACCTGATGCTGCTCGATCTCGGCCGCAACGATGCCGGCCGGGTCTCCAAGATCGGCACCGTGCGGGTGACCGACTCGTTCTTCATCGAGCGCTACAGCCAGGTGATGCACATCGTGTCGAACGTCGAGGGCGAGCTCGACCCGCGCCACGACCCCCTGGATGCGCTGGCGGCGGGTTTTCCGGCCGGCACGGTCTCGGGCGCCCCGAAGGTGCGGGCCATGGAGATCATCGACGAGCTGGAGCACGAGAAGCGTGGGCCCTACGCCGGCTGCATCGGCTATTTCGGCGCGCGCGGCGAGATGGATACCTGCATCGTCCTGCGCACCGCCCTGGTGAAGGACGGCCGGATGCACGTCCAGGCCGGCGCCGGCATCGTCTACGATTCCGACCCGGCCTCCGAGCAGCAGGAATGCGTCAACAAGGCCAAGGCGCTGTTCCGGGCGGCCGAGGAGGCTGTGCGGTTCGCCGCGCAGGCCAAGCGGGGACAGTAGGAAGCTGCGCTCGGGGCTCTCCCAAACACGACCTCATCCTGAGCAACCGTTATGCGGGCTCGGCCGCGGCACGCCATGGCGTGCCGCGGCCGAGGACGGTGTTGGCGTAGATGAGCAGCTTTCGGGCGCAGGCGATGAGGGCCTGCTTGTGGGTCTTGCCGCGGGCCTGGAGGC
>NZ_JAKSYO010000093.1 GCF_022829635.1 Methylobacterium sp. E-066 | reverse complement strand
GTACGTCCGTCGGCAGAACCGGCTCGATCACCGCCCACTCTGCATCCGTCAGGTCAAACCGCGCCATCCTCGGTCCTCCATTCGAAGAACCAACGACGCCCCGACCAAACCGTGCCACCCGTTATGGGTTCACGACCTAGGGATTGACCCGCAGGCCGAGCAGGAAGGTGTTGTCCCGGAAGCTCGAGCCGGCCACGGTGCTGTCGATCTGCTGGTAGATGTAGGTGCCACGCAAGGTCAGCCACCGGGTGAACCGGTAATCGAGGCGCGCGGTCGCGGAGATGCCGGTCTCCCGGATGGTGCTGCCCTGGTAGTCGTTCTTCAGGAACGAGCCGCCGAGCACGATCGACAGGTTGCGCAGCAGGTCGTGTTGGACCTCCAGGGTCGCGACCTCGGTGAAGATGCCGCTGGAGCCCAGGATCGTGGTCTCGGTCACGCCCGTCGCCGCGGTGAGCCGGACCGTCGTCAGCGGGCTCAGGGACCAGACCAGAGCGGCGTTGACCAGCGGGGCATCGATCGACCGCAACGACGGATCGACGTAGGTCCGGTGCTGGATGCCGGCCGAGATCTCGCCGGTGATCGAGCGCGCGAGCCCGAAGCTCGCCCCGACCATCAGGGCGATGCCGTCGGAATCGCGGCGGATGCCGTTGGTGTCCCGGCGCAGGTCGTAGACGCGGGTATCGCCCAGCAGGTCCACGAACGGGCTGAGATCCGGGCTGACCTCGTAGGCGGTCCGCAGTTGCAGGCTGTACTGGTTCAGGTTGCGGTCGGCTTGGTTGATGATCGTGCCGTCCGAGAGCTGGGCGTTGTCGAACTCCGAACGATCGACCGAGCCGCGCAGGGTCACCGAGAGCCGGTTGAACGTCTCCGTGGCGCCGAGCGAGGCACCGTAGATGGCGAGCAGCGGCCGGCTCGTCGCCGTGGCGGCCTGCAGGTTCGGACTGGACGTGCGCTGGGTATCGACAAGAAAACGGCCTTCCGCGTCGATATGCAGGTCGCGGTTGGCGTCGATGCGCAGGCGGACGGTGCCGTCCGCGGCAGGCCGGCTGGCGGCCTCGTTCTGCGGCGTCTCGAGGTAGGAGCCGCGCAGAGCGCCCTGGAACGAGCTGGAGGACCAATCGCTGCGGAAGTCGACGGCTGCCTCGGTGCGCAAGGCCACCGACCCCTTGGCGAACTGTCGGCTGGTCTGGTCGGGATTCGAATCGTAGCCGACGCTCTGCGCGAAGCTCGGCAGCACCGTGAACGTGCCGATCCGGTAGCCGATCGGTGCGTAGGCCGGATCGGTCGGGATCGGACGCGCAAGGTCGAGGCCGAGGATGAATCCCGGCGTGAGCAGGCCGAGCGCGGGGGTGATCGCGAAGAGCGGCAGGACCGGCCGAGACGCCAGAACCGGCTGCACCGGCACGCCGACCACGGCCTGCTGGACCACCGGGGTGAGGCGAAGCGCCGGGGCCGGCACCTGCGTCACCTCCTGCGTGACCCTGCGGGTCGCGGAACCGATGCGTCGGGGCGGGGCCGCCCGGGTGCGCAGCAGGTCCGACGGCGTCCGGTTGTTCGGTGCCGTGGTCGAGCCGCCGGTGCGCTGGCCGGTGCCGGAGATGCGGGTCCCGAGCTGCGAGAGCCCCGATTGGTTTTGGGTCGGGATCGGCGGCGAGAGTGGCGACCGCAGGCTGTCGCCCCCCGTCTGCTCGCCGCCGGTCGTATTACCGCCTGATGACGCGCGACCATCCTCGCGCGAAAACCCGTCCGGGATGCGGCGCCGCAGAGCCGGGAGACCGTTGGGCGCCGTGTCCTGGCCGATTCCGGGATTGTCGGGCTGGCCGGTGACCGGGCTGATCGCGTCGAAGCGCTGAGCCTGGGATGGCGACGCCGCAAGCGCGAGCGTCAGGGCGACGAGGGCGAGCCGCATCTCCTGCCGTCCCCGCCGATCAACGCCCGTCATCCGCACCTGATCTTGGCCTCCACCTACGCCCCGCGCGCCAAGAGCCGGGATCAACAGATCACGCCGCCGCCTTCGAGGTCGTCGGTATGGTTAATGCAAGCTAGCGCCGGCATGGTTAATGCGCCGTCAACGCCGAACCTCCGCGGCTCTTACGGCCTGGGTGCAGTCGCTCTTAAAATTCGTCGTCGCGTAAAAGTAGCGATTGAGCTTTTCTCGCAGATCCGGTAGCGTCCGGCAGAATTCGACGCGATCCTTACGGGATTGACCGATCTGGATAGTTGCAACGACCGAGGTTCAACGTGAGCGATAGCGCTGAAGCTGAACACGCCGAACACATTGAGCTGGCGGTCGATATCATCGCGGCCTATGTGTCCAACAATTCGGTGCCGCCCTCGGAACTTCCGGGTTTGATCGGCGGCATTCATGCGGCCCTGAACAGCCTTTCGGCTTCGGGGGCGTCCTCAACGACGCTCGTGGAAAAGATGAGCCCGGCGCAGATCCGGAAATCGATTACGCACGATCATCTTGTGAGTTTCGAAGACGGTAAGCCGTACAAGACCTTGCGCCGGCACCTGACCCTGCGCGGGCTCAGCCCGGAGGCCTACCGCGAGAAATGGGGCCTGCCGCGGGACTATCCGATGACGGCGGCAAGCTATTCGGCCCAGCGATCGGAACTGGCCCGTGCCCTCGGCCTCGGCCAGCAGCGCCGCAAGTCTCGCGGTGCGGCGACGCCCGCCGTGGAGGAGGCACCGGCAGCATCCGCGCCGAAGACGCGGGGTCGCAAGAAGGCGCCGGTCGAGTAGAGCCGGGCGCCAAATCCATCGGTCTTGTTTGACAGAGACCAGTCGCGGGCGTGACACGGCGGCGGGATGGCTCGACCGACGAGCGTACGCCGCCGCAATACATGCCGAACATGGTCTCGAAGCGTTATCCGACATCGATCGAGGTCGCCCGCCTCGCCGGGGTCTCGCAATCGGCGGTGTCCCGGACCTTCACACCGGGCGCCAGCGTCTCGGCGCGGACGCGTGACAAGGTCCTGGCGGCGGCGGACAGCCTCGGCTTCCGCCCGAGCCTGATCCCCAAGATCATGCTGACCGACCGGTCCGGACTCGTGGCCCTGGTGGTCGGCGGCCTCGAGAACGCGTTCTACGCCCGCGTCGTCCAGATCCTCGCCGCGCGCCTGCGGGAGACCGGCAACCAGATCCTGCTGGTCCCGGTCGACAGCGACTACACCCTCGACGCCGTCGCGGCGCGGCTCGCGCAGTACCGGGTCGACGCGATCGTCAGCGCCCTGGCCGTGCTCTCGCGGGATGCCGCAGCGACGCTCTCGGCCTCCCGGATCCCGGTGGTCTCGTTCAACACACCGGTGACGGCCGCGCGGGTCGGCTCGGTCGGCTCCGACAACGCGCTCGGGGGCCGGCAGGCCGCCGCCCTTTTGCACGCACGCGGCGTGCGCCATCCCGCCTTCGTGGCCGGCCCCGCCGACAGCCCGGCCAGCACCGAGCGCCTGACCGGCTTTCGCGATGGCCTGCGCGCAGCCGGCCTGCCGGAGCCGCGCGTCGCCGGATCCGCCTACACCTATGATGGCGGTGCCGAGGCGACGATGCAGCTCTGCGCCGAAGGTGCGGTCGACGGCATCTTCTGCGCCAACGATCTCTGCGCGCTGGGCACGATCGACGCCCTGCGGCGCGCGGGGCGGCGCATTCCCGAAGACGTTCGGGTGATCGGTTACGACGATACCCCCGCTGCGTCATGGGGCGGCTACGACCTGACCAGCTTCGATCAGGATATTCCGGCGCTGGTCGAGGCAGCTCTGGCGATGATCGCCCGCATGTCCGCCGAGGATGTCGGCATCGGCGAGCGCGTGCTGATCCCGCCGCGCCTGACCGAGCGCGGCAGCACGCGGTTCTAACCGGCGCCGGTCCCCTGCGATCCGGCTTCTTGCATGCGGCGCAAGGGTGCGTCGCGTTTGCATCGCTATGCAAAAACCGATCAAGCCCCATCCTTGCGTCATGCTGCGTCGCACAAAGTGGCGCCCGTCATACGCTCGAAGGAGGCCGCCGTGCCGCCCCTGCCGATCCTCGCCCTTGCCGTCGCTTCACTCGGAATCGGCACCACCGAATTCGTCATCATGGGCCTGCTACCTGAGGTAGCGCAGAGTTTCGGCGTCACCATCCCGCAGGCGGGCTATCTCGTGTCGGGTTATGCAATGGGCGTCGTCATCGGCGCGCCGATCGTGGCGATCGCCACCGCGCGGCTGCCCCGCAAGACCGCGTTGCTCGCCCTGATGGCGGTGTTCCTGATCGGGAATATCGGCTGCGCCCTGGCGCCGAGCTACGGCCTGCTGATGGCGGCCCGAATCGTCACCGCCTTCGCGCACGGGGCGTTCTTCGGGATCGGTGCGGTCGTGGCGCGCGATCTGGTGCCGCGCGAGAAGCGGACCCAGGCGGTCTCGCTGATGTTCGCCGGGCTGACGCTCGCCAACGTGCTCGGCGTCCCGCTGGGCACCGCCCTCGGGCAGGTGGCTGGATGGCGCTCGACCTTCTGGGCCGTGGTGGCGATCGGAATCGCTGCCGGGCTCGCGATCCAGACCTTCGTGCCCTCCGGCCTGCCCGGCACAAGCGGCGGCCTCGTGAAGGAATTCCGCGCCCTCGGCCGCTGGCCCGTGCTGCGGCCGATGCTGATCTCCACGCTGTCGTCGGTAAGCTTCTTCACGGTGTTCACCTACATCACGCCGTTCCTCACCGGCGTCACCGGGTTCTCGCCGCAGGGCGTGACCGGCGTGCTGTTCGCCGCGGGGATCGGCCTGACGGTGGGCAACCTCGCGGGCGGCCACTTCGCCGACCGGGGCCTGATGGCGACGATCATCGGCGGCTTCATCGGCATCGTCGCGGTGCTGCTGGTCCTGGCCGCAGTGGCGCACCATGCGATCCCGACCGTCGCCGTGCTGGTCCTGTGGTCGGGCCTCGCCTTCGCGCTGGTCTCGCCCCTGCAGATCTGGGTGGTCGAGGCGGCGAGCGATGCTCCGAACCTCGCCTCCACGCTGAACCAGGGCGCTTTCAACCTCGGCAACGCCACCGGCGCCTGGCTCGGCGGCTCGGCCCTGACCCTGGGGGCCAGCTACGGCCATCTGCCGCTGATCGCCGCCGCCGTCTCGATCCTGGGGCTCGGCCTGACGGTCACGGCCGTCAGCCGCAGCGGCAGCCGGATTTTTTCGGCTTCTGCGCCGGGGGCGTAGCGAACGATCTGGAGGGTCAGGCGCCGGCCTTGGGGCACTCGTACCGGTGTGTTCGGCTTCAATGCCGAGGCATCGACCCGTGTCCAGGCCGCGCCGTACCCCCTCTCCCGTGCCGGTTACGGGCTATACAGGTTGGAAGATTCATCTCCCGAGAATTGCTACCCCATACCTGATAACCCGCGCCGTCATTCCGGGTCGCCGCAGGCGAGCCCGGAATCCAGAAACACCGTCGGTGCAAGAGTTTGGCACGTCGGCGGCTCTGGATCCCGGGCTCCGCTGCGCGGCCCCGGGATGACGGCGTGTGGCGGCATCGGTCAAGCCTTTGCTTGAAGAAGAAGACTGAGCCTTCCGCCCTCTGGAGACATGAAAATTCCAACCTGTGTAGCCCGTAGCCCGCAGGGCGAGGGGACCTGCGCCTGATCCGGATTGGCGGTCAGGCCGGCCGCGACGGCCGGCGCGCAACGTGCTAATCGGCCCGCACCAGATCACCGAGCAGGCTTGCCGCCACGGTTGCCTTGGACACCGTCAGGCCGGAGGCGCTGATCGCGTCCACGGCGTCGCGGATGCGGACGAGCGGCGCGCCCCTGGCCTTGGCCCAGGCCGCCACGGCCTCCGGCCCGGCGCCGAGATCGGCCACGACCTCGGCGGTGAGCTTGCGGTGGGCGGCCGCGATGCCGGCCACCGCACGCTCCAGGGCGACCCGGTCGAACGTGTCGGCCACCGGCACGGTCCGGGCCGCGGCAGCGAGCTCGTCCAGCCGGAAGGCGTGCTCCAGGGCGAAGTGGGTCGCCGCAACCTCCTCGACCGGCCGGCCGCTGGCCTCGGCTACGCGGACGATGTCGGGGGCCGAGATCAGGGCGTTGAGCGAAGCGAGGCGCCTGGCCTGCTCCCGGGCCATGCCGTGGCCTTCGAGCTCCGCCGACCGGTCGCCGATTGCGGTGAGCGCCTCAGCCTCCAGCACCTTCGGCAGCGCCGCCTCCACGGCCGCGACGCCGTCGCGGTAGCGCGCCACCAGCGGCGCGAGGCCGCCGGTCAGGTCGAGGTTGCGGATGAACCAGACGATCCGGTTGGTGAGCAGGCCCTGCACCTCGGCGTAGAGGCCGAGCTGGTCCTGCCCGGAGAGGCCGCTTCCCAGGCCGTCGATCGCGAGGTTCAGCTCCATCAGCCCGAAGGCGTCGCGGGTGATCGCGTAGGCCTTGGCGATGGTCGCGGCATCCGCCCCGGTCCCGTCGACCAGCCGCGTGATCAGGGACGGGCCGCCGCGGTTGACGATGATGTTGGCGAGCGCCGTGGAAATGATCTCCCGCCGCAGCCGGTGGCCCTTCACGGCGTCGGGGAATTGCTCGCGCAAAGCTTTGGGGAAGTAGCGCTGCAATTCGCGGTCGAAATACGGGTCGTTCGGCACCGCGCTCGCCAGGATCGCGTCGTAGAGCGACAGCTTCGCGTAGGCGAGCAGCACGGCGTATTCCGGCCGGGTCAGCCCCTCGCCGCGGCGCATCCGCTCGGTGATCGCCGCATCGTCCGGCAGGTATTCCACCGCCCGGTCGAGGCGTCCCTCCGCCTCCAGCGCCTGCATGGTGCGCATAGCGAAGCCGGTCTCGCCCAGGCCGCCGCGCTGGGCCAGCGACAGGGCCAGCGTCTGCAACTCGTTGTTGCGCAGGACCAGCCGCCCGACCTCGTCGGTCATGGCGGCGAGAAGCGTGTTGCGCGCCGCGTAGTCGAGCCGCCCGTCGCGCTCGGGGACCATCAGGGCGATCTTGATGTTCACCTCGACGTCGGAGGTGTTCACGCCGGCGGAATTGTCGATCGCGTCGGTGTTGAGCCGAACGCCCGAGCGGGCCGCCTCGATGCGCCCGCGCTGGGTCAGGCCGAGATTGGCACCCTCGCCGATGGCCTTCACCCGCAGCTCCGGCGCGGTGATGCGCACGGCGTCGTTGGCGCGGTCGCCTGCATCCTCGTCGGTCTCGGTGGTGGCGCGAATGTACGTGCCGATGCCGCCGAACCACAGCAGGTCCGCCGGCGCCTTCAGGATCGCCTGCATCAATTCGGTCGGCGTCGCCTCGGCCCGGTCGAAGCCCAGGGCGGCCCGGATCGGCTCAGACAGCGGAATGGTCTTGAGGCTGCGCGCGAACACGCCGCCGCCCTCGGAGATCAGGGCGCGGTCGTAATCCGCCCAGGAGGAGCGGCCGAGGTCGAATAGGCGCTTGCGCTCGGCGAAGCTCTTCGCCGCGTCGGGGTTCGGGTCGAGGAAAATGTCGCGGTGGTCGAAGGCCGCGACCAGCCGGAGGCTCTCCGAGAGCAGCATGCCGTTGCCGAACACGTCGCCCGACATGTCGCCGACCCCGACCACGGTGATCGGGTCCGTCTGTACGTCGACATCGATCTCGCGGAAGTGGCGGCGCACCGCCTCCCAGGCGCCGCGGGCGGTGATGCCCATGCCCTTGTGGTCGTAGCCCTGGCTGCCGCCGGACGCGAAGGCGTCGCCGAGCCAGTGGCCCTTCTCCAGGGAGAGGGCGTTGGCGATGTCCGAGAAGGTCGCGGTGCCCTTGTCGGCCGCCACCACCAGGTAGGCATCGTCCGGATCGTGCCGCACCGTGTCGGGCGGGGGCACGATCGCCTGATCGACGATGTTGTCGGTGAGTTCGAGCAGCGTGCGGATGAAGATCCGGTAGCTCTCGGTGCCCTCCTGCATCCAGGCCGCCCGGTCCGAGGCCGGCGGCAGGCGCTTGGGGAAGAAGCCGCCCTTGGCGCCCACCGGCACGATGACGGCGTTCTTCACCTGCTGGGCCTTCACCAGGCCGAGGATCTCGGTGCGGAAATCCTCCGGCCGGTCCGACCAGCGCAGGCCGCCGCGGGCGACGTAGCCAAAGCGCAGATGCACGCCCTCGACCCGGGGCGAATAGACGAAGATCTCGAAGAACGGCCGCGGCAGCGGCATCGCCGTGACCTTGGCGCAGGCGAACTTGAAGCTGATCGTCTCCCGCGGGCCGCCCTCGGCGGCTGTCTGGAAGAAGTTCGTCCGCACCGCCGCCTCGACCAGGTTGACGAACCGGCGCAGGATCCGGTCGTCGTCCAGGCTGGTGACGTCGGAAAGCGCCTCTTCGATCAGGGCGCGGGTCTCCGCTTCCTGGGCGGCCCGGTCGCCCTCGAGCTGCGGGTCGAAGCGGGTCCGGAACAGGCTGACGATCGCCCGGGCGATCCCGGGATGACGGCTCAGCGTGCCGGCCAGGTAATCCTGCCCGTAGCGGATCCGGAGCTGGCGCAGGTAGCGGCCCAGCGCCCGGAGCAGCGCCGCCTCCCGCCAGGGGAGGGCGGCTTCCAGCACGAGGCGGTTGTAGCCGTCGGATTCCACCGAGCCGTCGCCCAGCGCCAGCATCGCCTCTTCGAGGGGCCGCTCCAGGGTTGCGAGGTCGATGGGCGCTCCAGTCGCGCGCTCGATCCGCATGTCGTGCAGCCAGACCCGGGCGGATTCGTCGAGCCCCGCCGGCTTGATCCGGTAGGTCCGCTCGTCGATGACCCGGAACCCCAGATTCTCCAGGCCCGGCACCCGGTCGGACAGGGCGATCGCGGTGCCGCGGGAGAACACTTTCAGGCGGACCTGCGCATCGGAATCGCCGGGCCGCCGCTCCAGATGCACGGCGCGCGGCTGCGCGTCGCTCAGCGATTCGAGGATCGCGATATCGGCCACGGCGACATCGGATGCGAAATTGTCCCGGTAAGCGGCCGAGAACGCTTCGGCGTAGCGGGTGGCCAAGAGGCGCGCGCGGTCGCCGTCATGGGCCTCGGCCAGGGCCGCCCGCAGGGCGTCGCCCCAGGTCCGGACCAGGGCCGCGATGCCGGCCTCCAGGGCCGCCGGGTCGCGTTCCGGCACGTTCTCCTCGGACAGGCCGATGATGTAGTGGGTGCGGGCGAGCGGCCCATCCGGGAAATCGGGATCGGCCAAGCTCAGCCGGCCACCATAGGCCTCGGCCAGATAGGCGCCGATCCGGGCCCGAACGGTGGAATCGTAGCGGTCCTTCGGGACGTAGACCAGCAGCGAGACGAAGCGGCCGAACCGGTCCGGGCGCGACAGCACGCGGATCCGCGGCCGGTCGGCAAGGTTGGCGATCGCCAGGGTGAACCGGTACAGCCGCTCGATATCGATCTGGAACAGCTCGTCCCGCGGATAGGTCTCCAGCACCGCCAGCAGGCTGCGCCCGGCATGGCTGGTCGGGTCGAGGCCGGCCCGCTCGGCCACCGCCTCGACCTTGCGGCGCAGGACCGGCACCTCCCGGGTCGGGGCGGTATAGGCCGAAGCCGTGAACAGGCCGACGATCCGCACCTCGCCCGAGAGCTTGCCGGTCGCCGAGAACAGCTTCACGCCGGCATAGTCAAGATACGCCACCCGGTGGACGCGGGACTTCGCGCTCGCCTTGGTGATGATCAGCGCCTGCGGCTCTTCCAGGAAGGCGAGGATCTCGGGCGTGTAGTCCACCGGCGTCCGGCCGCGGCGTAGCGGCGTGGCACCGGGATCGCGCAGCACCCCAAGGCTGGACCCCTCGATCAGCGGATGCCCGTCCCCCTCGATGCCGTGCTGGCGCATCCCCAGCACCAGGAACTGGCCGTCCTTCAGCCAGTCCAGGAAGGCGCGCGCCTCGGTGATCTCGGCCTCCGGCAGCGGGGAGGGGGCGCGGCCGAGGCTATCGGCAAGCTCGGAGATCCGGGCCAGCATGGCATCATGGTCGTCGCTCGCGAGCGCCACGTCCCGGTAGACCTGCGCCAGGGCCTGCACCAGCCGCTCGCGGGCCTCGTCGTCCAAGCGGCCGAGATGGAGGTGGATGAAGCTCTCGCGCGCCAGGCTGCCATGGGCATCCGCGGTGGTCTCCCCGACCACCCGCACCAGCGCGCCCGAGGCGTCGCGCTCGACCCCGAGGATCGGGTGGGCGACGAGATCCGGGGTCAGGCCCTCCTCGGTCAGCTCGGCCAGGGTCGAATCCAGCAGGAACGGCCGGTTGTCGTTGACGACCTCAAGGACCGTGATCTCGCGGGGCCGTCCGTCCCGCACCAGTTCGGCGTCGCTCAGGCGCACCCGGGCCGGATCGCCCGGCTTGCGCGGCTCGGAGAGAAGCGTCCGCGCCCGGACCGCGAGTTCGGCCACCGCGTCGGCCGAGTAGGGAGCCAGGTCTTCCGGGGTGACGCGCCCGAACAGGTCGCGGACGAAGCCGCCGGGGCCGCCTTGTTCGGCGACGATCTCGGCGGCGGCCTCGATGAGTCCGGTCCGGGCCGATTTCTGTTCCGAGGATGACAACGCCGTAGCGGTTTCGAGTGTCATCGTGCCTCTCACGAACCGGGAGTTTGCCCGCGCAGCGATAGCAGGGTGATCCGCCGTGTCGATGACAGCGCGGCGGATTTCCCTGTTCGCGCATGTCGAACCGCGCGAACCGTCAGGTTCGGCTTGTGCGGCGGAAGATACGTGCATATACACGCATTGTGACCAACGATTCCCTGACCGAGCCCTGCACATGCGTTGCGCTGCGCCGGGCCACCCGCGCCCTGACCGCGTCCTATGACGCGGCCTTGCGGCCTGCCGGGCTGCGGGTGACGCAATTCTCGATCCTGCGCCGCCTTGCGCGGCTCGGGCCGATTCCGGTGACGCGGCTGGCCGCGGAGGCCGTCCTGGAGCGAACCACGATGGGTCGCAACCTCGACCCGCTCGAACGGCGCGGCCTCGTGAAGATCGAGGCGGGCCGGGATGCGCGCGAGCGGATCGTTTCCCTGACGGATGCCGGTCGCGAGGCCGTCGCGGCGGCCACGCCCTACTGGCAGGCGGCCCAAGCTCGAATCAACGCGCAGGTCGATCCCGTAACCGTCGCAGCCCTCGCGGAAGCCCTGATCGCCGCCGCCTGACCGACCGTCTCACCCCCCCGGAGCCCGAACATGCCCGCCCCCGTCGAGACGCTCTCCGCGCCGCCCGTGCCGCGCCTGCATTATGCCTGGGTCGTCGCCGGGGTGACCTTCCTGGTGCTGCTGATCGGGGCCGGCGTGCGCGCCACGCCGAGCGTGCTGATCGTGCCCTGGGAGCGGGAATTCGGCTGGACCGCGGCCACGATCAGCGTCGGCATCGCGCTCAACATCTTCCTGTACGGCATGATCGGGCCGTTCGCGGTGGCGATCATCGAGCGTTTCGGATTGCGCCGCTCGGTCTGCTGCTCGCTCTTCGTCCTGGCTCTCGGCACGGCTGCCACCAGCCTGATGACCGCGCCGTGGCAGATGGTTCTGCTCTGGGGCATCGTGGTCGGCTCCGGCTCGGGCATGGTCGCCAACGTGCTCGGCGCCACCGTGGCCGGTCGCTGGTTCGGCAAGCGCCGTGGGCTGGTGATCGGGATGCTCACGGCGAGCAGCGCCACGGGGCAGCTGATCTTCCTGCCGATGCTGGCCTCCCTGGCGGTCGGGTCGGGCTGGCGCTCGGTCTCGCTGCTGGTCGCCGCCGTCACCCTGGTGCTGATCCCGCTAGCAGCCCTGCTGCTGCGCGACCGGCCCGCCGATCTCGGCCTGCCGCGCTACGGCGAGACCGTCGTGACCCCGGCGCCGGTGCTCACCGAGAACCCCGCGGTGCGGGCGCTACGCGGTCTGCGCATCGGCCTGAAGTCGAAGGATTTCTGGCTGCTGTCCGGCACCTTCTTCATCTGCGGCGCCTCGACCAACGGGCTGATCGGCACGCACCTGATCCCCGCCTGCATCGACCACGGCATCGCCGAAGTGACGGCTGCGGGCCTGCTCGCGGTCATGGGCATCTGCGACCTGATCGGGACCACGGCCTCGGGCTGGCTCACCGACCGCTTCGATTCGCGCAAGCTACTCGCCTGGTATTATGGCCTGCGCGGCCTCTCCCTGATCTTCCTGCCCTACTCGTTCGACCTCAGCTTCTACGGACTGTCCCTGTTCGCGGTGTTCTACGGGCTCGACTGGATCGCCACCGTGCCGCCCACCGTGCAGCTCGCCGGAAAGTCCTTCGGCGAGGAGAACGCCGCGCTGATGTTCGGCTGGATCGCCGCGGCACACCAGATCGGCGCCGCCTCGGCCGCCTGGCTCGCCGGCATGGTCCGGACCGATACCGGCACCTATCTCGGCGCCTTCGTGTCGGCCGGCCTGCTCTGCCTGGTCGCCGCCCTGATGGCAGGCTTCGTCGGACGCAATCCCCGGGAGCCGGCCCTGCGCCCGCTGCCGGCCTGAGCTGCATCGCGCGGCAACGTCCGTCATAAGCGTGCCGCGAAGGGAGCGCCTCCGTCGGGCCATCCCTTCGCAGCACGAGTGCGCATTGTGACAATCGCGATCCGGCCCAATCCGCCGGTCCAGCAGGTTCGCGCCCCGCAGACGCGGTCGGGGCCGGGCTTCACCGAGTTCGTCGCCATCATCGCGCTGATGATGGCGGTCACCGCCATCTCCATCGACAACCTGCTGCCGGCCTTTCCGGCGATCGAGGCGCGGTTCTCCGTGCCCGATCCGAACCAGCTGCAACTCCTCGTCTATGTGTTCATGGCCGGGTTCGGCATCGCCCAGCTCGCCTACGGGCCGATCTCGGACACGTTCGGGCGTCGGCCGGTGCTGCTCGCGAGCCTGGCGATCTACGTTGTCGGCTGTGGGCTCGCCATGGTGGCGCCGAGCTTCGGCTGGCTGCTGGCGGCCCGGGTCATCCAGGGCATCGGCGCGGCCGGCGGGCGGGTGCTCTCGGTGGCGATCGTGCGCGACCGCTTCGCCGGCCGTGAGATGGCGAGCGTGATGTCGCTCACCATGATGGTCTTCCTGATCGTCCCGATGATCGCCCCGGCGATCGGCGGCCTGATGCTGGCGCTGGGCTCCTGGGTCTACGTGTTCGTCTCGATGCTGGCGCTGGCCTTCTGGCTGACCGCCTGGTTTTCGCTGCGGATGCCGGAGACGCTGCACCCGGAATACCGCCGCCCCCTCTCGCTCGGGGCGACCTGGGACGCGGTCCGGACCACGGTCACCACTCGGGTCTCGATCGGCTACGCCACGGCGCTCGGCCTGCTCACCGGCTGCATCATGGGCTATGTCGGCTCGGCCCAGCAGGTGTTCGACACCGGCCTCTACCATCTCGGGCCGCTGTTCCCCCTGGCCTTCGGGCTGGTGGCCGGCGCCATGGGCGCGGCGACGCTGATCAACGCCCGGATCGTGCGGCGGCTGGGGATGCGGGCGCTCTCGCACGCCGGCATCATCGCGTTCACGCTGGTGGCCCTGGCTCAGGTCGGCGTGGGCCTCGCCTATCACGGCCATCCGCCGCTGGCGGCGTTCCTCTCGATCCTGGCGGCGAACCAGTTTCTGATGAGTTTTGCGCTGCCGAACTTCAACGCTCTGGCGCTGGAGCCGCTCGGTGCGATCGCGGGCACGGCCTCGTCGTTCGTGGGCTTCTACACGACGATCCTCGGGGCGTTCTCCGGCTACGTGATCGGCCAGGCCTTCGACGGGACCGTGCTGCCGGTCGGGATCGGCTACGCCACCCTCGGGGGCCTGGCGCTGCTGGTGGTGCTCTGGACCGAGCGCGGCCGGCTGTTCAAGGGCGGGGTGGCCGGCTGAGCGTTCGAACTTAACGCAGCCTTCAAACCAATACGGCACCCTCCGGTCAGCCCTTGCAGCCGACCGGATTCGACCATGATCGCCCGCGCCCAGGACGGAACCCTTCTCGCCGCGCGCCTGCTTCTGGCCGCCGCGCTCCTGCCGACCGGGATCGCCCGGGCGCTCAACGTCTCGGGCTTCGCGCTGACACTCGCCGGCAGTGGCATGCCGTTTCCGAACGCTGTCGCCACCGCCGCCGTGGTGGTGCAGGTCTTCGGCCCGCTGGCTCTGATCCTCGGCGTGCTGCCGAGGCTGACAGGGCTGGCGCTCGCCGTCTTCGCGGCGGTGACGGCCGTGATGCTGCACGCGTTCTGGCAATATGTCGGGCCGGCGGCTGTCGCCGAGCGGACGCTCATGCTCGCTGATCTCGGTCTGGCTGGCGGCTTCCTGATGTACGCGCTCACCGGCCCCGGCGCCTGGAGCTGGCAGGGCTGGCGCGCCGGCCAGATCGGCGAGCGGCCGGCCCCGCAGCGCGCACCAGTCAAGGCCGCCGGCAAAAGCTCGGCCGCCCGCGGTAGCAGCAAAAAATCGGGCGGCCGCGCGCCGGCCCGCGCCGCGGCCTGATCGCTCAGCTCGCTCGGGGCTTCAGCTCGGGCGATGCGGACGGCGTCGCGGCGACCATCCTGCGGCCGGAAATCTCGGCGCCGGCATCGGGCGTCAGCTTGCGGAACGCCAGCACGGAGGCCGCCGACAGCACAGCCACGGCGAAGAAGGCCGGCCCGAAATCGCCGGCCTCGATTCCGGTCCGGCCGTGGAACCCGGCCGTGCCCTCCAGCGCCAGGGCGCCCAGGGTGACACCGAGGCTCAGCGACAGCTGCTGGCAGACGCTGGCGAAGCTCGTCGCCGCGCTCATCTCCCGGGATTCGAGGTCGGCATACGCGATGGCGTTGACACAGGTGAACTGCACCGAGCGCGAGCAGCCGCCGATGAACAGCAGCGCGATCATGATCCAGTGCGGCGTCTCCGCTGTGTAGAGCCCGTTCACCGCCAGGAAGGCCGAAGCCAGCACGGCGTTTGAGACCATCACGGTGCGGAAGCCCAGACGGCGCAGGATCTTGGGCGCCAGGGCCTTCACGAACATCGCCCCGGCCGCGGCCGCGAAGGTAATCAGCCCGGAATGCAGGGCGTCGAGCCCGAACCCGACCTGCAGCATCAGCGGCAGCAGGAACGGGATCGCCCCGGTCCCGACCCGGAACAGGCTGCCGCCGAGGATCGCGACCCGGAAGGTCGGGCGGTTCATCAGGTCGAGCCGCACGATCGGGTGGGCGATCCGCCTGGCATGGGCGAAATAGAGCGGCAGCAGGACCGCGCCCGCCGCCAGGCATCCCCAGGAAACCGAGGCCGGCAGGAGGTGGCGCCCCATCGAGGCGAGGCCGAGCATCAGGGCGGCGAGGCCGGTGCCGAGCAGGAAGAAGCCGGCCACGTCCAGAGGCGGCCGCTCCGGCTCGCGGATGTCCTCGAAGTAGAGGCTCGCCAGCACGATCCCGGCAAAGCCGATCGGCAAGTTGATGAAAAAGATCCAGCGCCAGTCGAACCACGTGGTGATCAGCCCGCCGAGCGGCGGCCCCATCACCGGGCCGACCAGCGCCGGGAAGGTCAGGTAGGCCAAAGCGGTGACGAGCTGCGACTTCGGCACGCTGCGCAGCACTACGAGGCGGCCCACCGGCACCATCATGGCCCCGCCCATGCCCTGGAGGAACCGCGCGGCCACGAACCACGCCAGGCCGTTGGCCGCCGCGCAGGCCAGCGATCCGATCATGAACACGACCAGCGCGGCCCGGAACACCGTGCGCGAGCCGTAGCGGTCGGCCATCCAGCCGCTCACCGGGATGAAGATCGCTAGGCTGACGAGATAGGAGGTCAGCGCCAGCTTCAGGGCGATCGGATCCTCGCCGAGGCTCGCGGCGATGCTGGGCAGCGCCGTGGCGATCACCGTGGAATCGGTGTTCTCCATGAACAGGGCGGTGGCGACCGTCAGGGGGACGATCCAGAGCGGTTTTTGGGTCGGGGAAGACATCGGACAGCAGACGCGTAGCGCGCCGGGACGGTTGCACGGCGGGGGCGCCCATTCGCACGGTCGTGTTTCGCGCCTGTATCCGCAACGCAACAGGGGTTGCATCGTGACCGAACACCACCTTTTGTGCGGGTGGTCCAATGGCTACGTTTGGCGCGAGCGGTCTTCCGGCCGTCGATCCCGGCACGGTGCCGGCCGCGAGACCCTCGATGCAGCCCTCTCCGAGCAAGCGCCGTTCCCTGTCGCGGATCGCCGCCGCCGTCGCACTCCTGTCGACGGTCACGGCCTGCGGCACGGTGCTGCTGAACGATCGCGGTTCGCTGACGCGCTACGACCGCCTTCAGGCGAGCAGCGCGGTCGCCTCGGCCTCGCGGCTCTACGTGGACCGGCCGGCTTTGGCCAAGGCCCGCACCGTGCGGATCATCCCGACGGCGTTCCACGCCGATGTCGCGGGCGCCGCGCCGCTGACCCAGGCGGAGCGCCGCCTGATCGCCAACGCCGCCGACCGGGCGCTCTGCTACGACCTGTCGCTGCGCTACGACGTCGTGACCGGCCGCGACGCCGATCTCACCATCCGGGCGCAGGTCACCCGGGTCGAGCCCACCGATCTCCTCGGCGCGGGCGCCACCATCGCGGGCTCGGCCGGCGTGACCGTGGCCTCGCAGGTCGGGCTGAGCGCCGTCGAGGGCATCGGCCGCATCCCGATTCCGCGGATCCCGATCGGGCTCGGCAGCCTCACGGTCGAAGCCGAGGCGCTGGACCGCCGCCGCGAGCAGCGCGCCGCGATGGTCTGGGGCGGGGCCGCGAACTCCTTCACCAGCCAGCCGCGCTTCTCCCACGCCAGCGACGCCTACGATCTCGCCGGCGAGTTCGGCCAGGATTTCGGCTTCATGCTGGCGACGGGTGACGACCCGTTCAACGCCCCCAACACCCTGCCCACCTGGGACCGCATTCGGGTCACCACGCTCGGCGAAGCGCCCCTCGACCCCGATTGCGAGGCCTACGGCCGCGCGCCCGGCATCGATGGCATCCTCGGCGACTATATCGGCCTGCCGCCGGACTACACCGACAAGGGCCCAGCTCCGGCGGCGCGCTGACCGCGCCGCCCATCCCGGTCGGAAAAAGCGGGGGAGCCATGCGCGATTTCCCGCTGCGGCGCGGCGACGGTGCATTGGCGCAGCCGCGGACCCCATGATACTGGCCCTTGCCAACCCGATCCCGCTGCGCAGCCCCCGCGAGCGCGGCCGTCCGAGGAAAGTTGGCACATGGCCCGAGTCGATTCTGCAACGATCATCGAGGGCCTGACCTTCGACGACGTGCTCCTGCGGCCCGCCGCCTCCTCGGTGATGCCGACCGAGGTCAACGTCGCCTCCCGGCTCACCCGCACGATCCCGCTGAATCTGCCGATACTCGCCTCCGCGATGGACACCGTCACCGAGGCGCCGATGGCGATCGCCATGGCGGCCAATGGCGGCATGGGCGTGATCCACCGCAACCTGGAGCCGGCCGAGCAGGCCGAGCAGGTCCGGCTCGTCAAGAAGTACGAGTCCGGCATGGTGATGAACCCCATCACCATCCACCCGGACGAGACCCTGGCCGACGCCTTCGAGGTGATGAAGCGCAACCGCATCTCCGGCATCCCGGTGGTCGAGCGCGGCCCGAACGGCTCCCGCGGCAAGCTCGTCGGCATCCTGACCAACCGCGACGTGCGCTTCGCGACCAACTCCGCCCAGCCGGTCGCCGAGCTGATGACCCGGGACCGGCTGATCACGGTTCGCGAGGGCGTGACCCAGGACGAGGCCAAGCGGCTGCTCCACCAGTTCCGGATCGAGAAGCTGCTGGTGGTCGACGACCATTACCGCTGCATCGGCCTGATCACCGTCAAGGACATCGAGAAGCGCGTCACCTACCCGTTCGCCGTCAAGGACGAGCAGGGTCGCCTGCGGGTGGCGGCCGCCACCACCACCGGCGACAGCGGTTTCGAGCGGGCCGAGCGCCTGATCGATGCCGGCTGCGACGTGATCGTGGTCGACACCGCCCACGGCCACTCGATCAAGGTGCTCGACGCCGTCGCCCGGGTGAAGCAGCTCTCCAACGCCGTCCAGGTGATCGCCGGCAACGTCGCCACCCGCGAGGGCACGAAGGCGTTGATCGATGCCGGCGCGGACGCCATCAAGGTCGGCATCGGTCCGGGCTCGATCTGTACCACCCGGATCGTGGCCGGCGTCGGCGTGCCCCAGCTCACCGCCCTGATGGAGGCCGTGGAGGCCGCCGGCGAGGCCGACATCCCGGTCATCGCCGATGGCGGCATCAAGTATTCCGGCGACCTCGCCAAGGCGATCGCGGCTGGCGCCTCGGTGGCGATGCTCGGCTCGCTGCTCGCCGGTACCGACGAAGCCCCCGGCGAGGTCTTTTTGTACCAGGGCCGCTCGTACAAGTCGTACCGGGGCATGGGTTCGGTGGGCGCCATGGCCCGCGGCTCGGCTGACCGCTACTTTCAGGCGGAGGTCAACGACACCCACAAGCTCGTGCCCGAGGGCATCGAGGGTCAGGTCCCCTACAAGGGCCCGGTCGGCAACGTCCTGCACCAGCTCGCCGGCGGCCTGCGGGCTGCCATGGGCTATGTCGGCGGCGCGACCATCCCGGACTTCCAGGAGCGCGCGCAGTTCATCCGCATCACCAATGCCGGCCTGCGCGAGAGCCACGTGCATGACGTGACCATCACCCGCGAGAGCCCGAACTACCCGTCGCGGACCTGAGGCGGCGCCTTTCCGCAATCACGAGACGCCCCCTCTCCAGCACGGGCTACGATGTTCACACATCGTCTTCGGCGGTGCGCGACGCGCTCTCCTCCCCCTTGCGGGGAGGAGTTGGAGGTGGGGGTGGTTCAGGATCGCGCGTGACGGTGCCTCCTTCACCACCCCCACCCCTGACCCCTCCCCGCAAGGGCTACGGGTTATACAGGTTAGAATTTTCATTTCTCCCCGGCGCGGAAAGCTCAGTCTTGTTCTTCAAGCGAAGGCTTAACCGATGCCGCCACACACCGTCATCCCGGGGCCGCGCAGCGGAGCCCGGGATCCAGAGCCGCCGACGTGCCAAACTCTTGCACTGACGGCGTTTCTGGATTCCGGGCTCGCCTGCGGCGCCCCGGAATGACGGCGCGGGTTATCAGGTATGGGGTATCAATCCTCGGGAGATGAATTTTCCAACCTGTGTAGCCCCTAGCCGCAAGGGGAAGGGGAAAACCCGTGGCGTTTTCGTGGCTTACGACCGAGCGGGATGCGGGAGTCCGCTAGCCCGCACGGGGAGGGCACCTGCGATTTGTTCGGCATCGTGAGACTCTCCCGGCCCGCACGGACGAGGGGACAGCGTTTGCTTGGCGCGCAACGAACCGTCGCCGCCTTGACTCGGTCCTCCCGGCGACCTTCGATGGTCGAGCCCGCATGAACCGATGCGGCCGACGCCTCGTCCCGGAGATACCCAATGCGCACGCTGATCGTCGGAGCCGGGGCGACCGGCGGGTATTACGGAGCGCGGCTCGCGGAATCGGGGGCCGACGTGACCTTCCTGGTCCGGCCGGCCCGGGCCGAGAAGCTGGCGGCGAACGGGCTCGTGCTGCACTCGCCGCTGGGCGACCTGCATCTGGCCGCCCCACCCACCGTGACGGCCGACACGCTGGCGCAGGCGGGGGCGTTCGATCTCGTCCTGCTGTCGTGCAAGGCCTACGACCTCGACAGCGCCATCGCCGATCTGGCACCCGCGGTCGGGCCGCAGACCGCGATCCTGCCGGTGCTCAACGGCTTGTCCCATCTCGACACGCTGGACGCCAAGTTCGGCGCGGAGCGGGTGCTCGGCGGCTGCTGCGCCATCGCGGCGACGCTCGCGCCGGACGGGGCGATCCGGCACATGAGCGAGCTGTGCAGCATCACCTACGGCGAGCGGGACGGGTCGCGCTCGGCCCGGATCGCAGCGATCGACGACCTGATTCGCGGCCTGAAGTTCCAGGCCCGGCTCAGCGACGTGATTCTGCTGGAGATGTGGGAGAAGTGGGTGTTCCTCGCGAGCCTCGCGGGCGCGACCACGCTGATGCGTGCCGCCGTCGGCGACATCGTGTCGGCGCCCGGCGGCGCGGCCTTGATCGCCGCCCTCCACACCGAATGCACCGCGGTCGCGGCGGCGAGCGGGTTCGAGCCGCGCGGCGTCGTCGCCGAGCGGGCGCGGGCGCAGCTCACGGCCGAGGGCTCGACCTTCACCGCCTCGATGCTGCGCGACATCGAGAATGGCGGACGGATCGAGGCCGACCACGTGATCGGCGACCTGATCGCCCGTGCTGGCCGGCTCGCCCCGGAGGCAACGTTCCCGGTGCTGGAGCAGGTCTATGCCGGGCTCAAGGCCTACGAGGCCCGGCGGGCGCGGGAAGCGGCCTGAGGCGTAATCCAATTCGGCTTGAGGACGATCCGACCCACACCCTCATCCTGAGGTGCCCGCGCCAGCGGGCCTCGAAGGAGGCCTCCAGCCAGCCGCACGATTCCTGGAGGGCTCCTTCGAGGCCTCCGCTTCGCTCCGGCACCTTGTATTAGCGAATCATGTCAGATTGCCCCTGTCCCGCGAGGGATGCCGGCTCTGGGGTGGCCACCCCAGAGCCGGCGGCGACTGTCGGATCGTTGGCACCTGAGCCTGTGGCCTGCGCCGCGGGCTGGTCCTGA
>NZ_JAKSYO010000089.1 GCF_022829635.1 Methylobacterium sp. E-066 | reverse complement strand
TCAGGACCAGCCCGCGGCGCAGGCCACAGGCTCAGGTGCCAACGATCCGACAGTCGCCGCCGGCTCTGGGGTGGCCACCCCAGAGCCGGCATCCCTCGCGGGACAGGGGCAATCTGACATGATTCGCTAATACAAGGTGCCTGCGCGAGCAGGCCTCGAAGGAGCCTTCCAGGAATCGCGCGGCTGGCTGAAGGGCTCCTTCGAGGCCCGCTGACGCGGCCACCTTAGGATGAGGGGGTTGGGTTGGAGGAAGGGGTGATCGGGCTCGGACCCGTCGCCGTCCTGACCCGTGAAGCAAAAACCCGAACCGACCGCGTCATCATCGCCCCCGCCTCAAACCGATCCCCGATCCGACCTACGGCCGAGCCCTCTCCAGGCGCTCGTGCCCCCCGCACGCACTGACGCAGCCCCCTCCAATCAACGCGGGCAGCCAGCCCCGACCCTTGCGCATGACCCCGCGATCCCGCATATACGATGAAACAAAACGGGAACAAAGAGCGTCGTCGTAGAAAGCTGTGGATGACGCAGCCGTCTCTCACCGGAATGAGCCCCGCATGCGAACCGCCGACAAGCAGATCGCCGACATCTTGGTGCGCTACGGGGAGCCCTTCGGGGGCAACGTCTGGCGCGTGCAGGGCACCGCCGTGATCTACCACAAGACCCTGGAGCGCATCGCCGCGCAGGCCGGGATCGTGTTCGAGCCGCCGACCATCATCCGGGCCGAGCGCGACGAGGCGGTGCTGCTGGTCACCGGGCGTCTGCCCGGGGCCAAGGCCGGCGCGAAACAGGCCGCCGACAGGATCGAGTGGTCGATGGGCGAGGCGCTGGTGAACGTGAACTACCGCGTCTCGGGCAAGCAGGCGGCCTACGTCTACGCCATGGCCGAGAAGCGCGGGAAGGACCGCGTCATCCTCAAGCTGATCGAGCTTCACGGCTTGGTCTACTCCGAGGAGGAGGCCGACGAGTTCCGCGCCCACCTGCCCGCCGTCCGGGCGGTGGACGAGGATTTCGAGGAGGCCCAGCCCTTCGACGAGGTCACCGAAGCCGAGGGCGACCTCAAGCGCCGGATCGACGCGGCCGAGACCATCAACGCCGTCACCGATCTGATGCTCGACGGCGCCACCCAGGCGATCCTGGCGGCGATGCCGCCCGGCACCCGGGACGAGGTCCGCGACTACGCCAAGGCGCGCCTCGTGGCGCTCGGCTGGCCCAAGCGCGCCGGCCGCCGCAGCGCCGCCTGACCCACCCCCACACCATCCCCCAACCGCAGGAGACCGCCATGCATCGCGCGACGCGCAACCGGACCCTGAAGGCCCGCCGGGACCATCATCGGGGCTGGACCATCGAGACCCTGTCGTACAGCCCGACCCGGATCGTGCGCCTGGGCGCGGAAAAAGTCGCGATCCTGTTCCCGCCGGTGGAGCCGGGCGCCGAGTGGCAGCTCTACCCGCATCCCGACACCTTTCCGGGGCTCAACTTCGATGGCCTGCCCGAGCCGCTCCGTCCGGAATTTTTGGGGTTTTCGGACCTGCCCGCTGTCGAGCGGTTCTTGGGGATTCAGGACGTCGCGCCGACCGCGCTCGCGGCCTGATCAGGCTGGCGGCCAGGGGGCGCCCCGGTGGAGCGCCTCGGCCTCCGGGGTGAATGCTTTCGGGTCGGGGCCTTGCAGCACCAGGGGCGGCAGCAGGCTGAGTGCCGCGCGGCTGCCCCTTGTCGCGGCGATCAGCACCCGGATCGCCGGAGTCTCCGCCCGGGGATGGACCGGGCGGATCGCGATCCCGCCGTAGCGTCCCTTGAGCGCGTCGAGGCAGGCCGGCAGAGCGTCGGCCCGGTGGATCAGCCCGAGCCGCCCCCCCGGTCGCAGGATCGCCGTGCAGGCTCGGATCCAAAGGTCCAGGCCATCCTCGGGAAACGTGTGCGCCGTCGCCTTGCCGGGATGCGGCGAGGGACGGTGGCTGCCCGCGGTGAAGAACGGCGGGTTGGTCAGCACGAGATCGAAGCTGTCCGGCTCCAGCCCGGCGGCACGGCGCTCGGTCGCGGGGGCAAGCACGTCGGCCTCGATCACCGCCGCGTCGATGCCGTTGAGGGCGGCGTTGGCCCGGGCCAGCTCCGCCAGCTCCGGATCGCGCTCCACCAGGGTCGGGCGCGTGCCGGGATGGAGCGCCGCGCAGGCCAGGCCCACCGCGCCTGTGCCGGCGCCGACATCGCAGAGCCGGTCCCCCGGCGCCGGCGCGATCAGCCGGGCGAGCAGCACGGCGTCGGTTCCCGCCCGGTGCGCCCCCCGGGGCGGCTGGTGCAGGCGCAGGATCCCGCCGAGAAACGCATCCGGCTCCGGGCTCACGGGTCGCGCAACTCGTGGGCGAGGCCGGCATCCGTCAGCAACCGGCGGGCCTGGGTCGCCCAATCCCCCGGCACCATCAGGCGCTGACCGAACGCCCCGATCGAGCCCTCCATCACGCTCATATGGGTGTCGGCCACCAGGACCGGGATCTCGGCCGCCTCGAGCACCGAGCGGGCGAAGCCGATCAGCACCGGATCATTCGCGGAAATCAGGACGATCATCGGGTTTCTTCGAAGATTTGGCGGGTCACCGGCGCATTCGTCGCGTGCTCTGCGCGTTCTGTTCGCACCATATCTCACCCGCGCCGATGTTGCGGCGCCGCGAGGCGCGTGCGAAGGGATCGCCCGCTCCCTGCGGGGGAACCGGACTGGAGGTCGCGGATCTTGGGTATGGCCCTCTCCATCGAGAATCCGAAGCCCGAGGTCGAGGCGGGGCTGAACGACCTCGTCGCGCTGGTGGCGGACGGCATGGCGCGGGTCAACACCACGATCCTGTCGCGCACCGGCTCCGACGTGGCGATGATCCCGGAGGTCGCCAACCACCTGATCGCCAGCGGCGGCAAGCGCCTGCGCCCGATCCTGACCCTCGCCTGCGCCAAGCTGTGCGGCTACGCCGGCGATGGCGACGTGAAGCTCGCCGCCAGCGTCGAGTTCATGCACACCGCGACCCTGCTGCACGACGACGTGGTCGACGAGAGCGACATGCGCCGCGGCCGCGTCGCCGCCCGGATCAAGTGGGGCAACGAGGCCTCGGTGCTGGTCGGCGACTTCCTGCTCGGCCAAGCCTTCCGGATGATGGTCGAGGTCGGCTCCCTGCGGGCGCTCGACATCCTGTCCGCCGCCGCCACGGTGATCGCCGAGGGCGAGGTGATGCAGCTCACCAACGCCAAGAACCTGGAGACCGACGAGGCCGCCTACCTGGCGGTGATCCGCGGCAAGACCGCCGAGTTGTTCGCTGCCGCCTGCGAGGTCGGACCGGTGCTGGCCGGCCGGCCGGAGGCCGAGCAGGCAGCCGCCCGCGCCTACGGGATGAATCTCGGCATCGCCTTCCAGCTGATCGACGACGTGCTCGATTACGGCGGCACCTCGGCCGACCTCGGCAAGAATGTCGGCGACGATTTTCGCGAGGGCAAGATCACCCTGCCGATCGTGCTGGCGTACCGCAAGGCGAGCGAGGGCGAGCGCGGCTTCTGGCGGCGGACCCTGCAGCAGGGCGAGATCGGTGCGGACGACCTCGACACCGCCCTCGACCTGCTCCAGCGCCACGGCGCCCTGGAGGAGACCGTGGCCCGCGCCCACCATTACGGCGCTCAGGCCCGCGCCGCCCTCGACATCTTCCCGGACGGACCGGTGAAGGCCGCGCTCAACGGCGCCGTGGAATTCTGCGTCGCCCGGGCCCGCTGAACCGTCCCCTCAGGCGGCCTCCCGCAGAGGCCCGGCTGCCCGCGTCGTGAAGCTGCGCCGGTAGGCTGTGGGCGTCACGCCGACGAGGCTGCGGAAATGGCTGCGCAGGGTCGGCGCCGAGCCGAACCCCACCAGCCGGGCGATCTCGTCCACCGGGCGGGACGTCTCTTCGAGCATCGTCCGCGCTTCGGTCACCCGCTCGGCGATGAGCCAGGTCCCGGGCGCCTGGCCGGTGGCGGCCCGGACATGCCGGTGGAGGCTCCGCAGGCTGAGCCCGGCCTCAGTCGCCATGCGCTCGACCGTCCAGGCCGCGCCGAGGTTTTCGCGGACGCGATCGAACAGGAGCCCCAGCTTGGCGCCGGCCCGCTTCGGCACCGGCCGCTGCACGAACTGCGCCTGGCCGCCGTCCCGGTGGGCGTGGACCACCATGCGCCGGGCCACCCGGTTGGCAACCTGCGCGCCGAAATCCGTCCGCACCACGTGGAGGCACAGATCGAGCCCGGCCGCGCTCCCGGCCGATGTCAGGATCGAACCCTCGTCGACATACAGCACGTCGGCCGCGACCCGGACGTCCGGGTAGGCCGCGAGCTGGTCGGTGAAATGCCAATGGGTCGTGGCCCTTCGGCCTGCCAGAAGCCCGGCCTCAGCCAGCACGAAGGCCCCGGCGCAGATCGAGACGAGGCGCGCGCCCCGGAGGTGCGCCCGCCTCAGCGCGGCGAGCAAGGCGGGTGGGATCGCGCCCGTCGGGCCTCGCCAACCCGGGATGACGATCGTCCCCGCCGTGTCGAGCAAGTCCAGGCCGCCATCGGCCTGGACCACCACCCCGCCGGTGCCGCGCAACGGTCCCGGTTCGACCGCCGCGATGGCGCAGCGGTACCAGCGCCCCCCGAATTCCGGCCGGGGCAGGGCAAAGAACTTGACCGCGCAGCCATACTCGAAGGTGCAGAGCCCGTCATAAGCCAGGATGACGACGGTGGGGCGGGGCGACTTTGGCATGATCGCGTCGGTAATGGCCGATCGTGCCACTGGCAACGGCCACGCTGCCGGGAGACATTCCACCAGCCCGCACAGAGGGATGCGGCCCACGCAAGGATGCGCCATGCGCCTGATCGGTATGCTCGATTCGCCCTATGTCCGCCGCGTCGCGATCACGATGCGGATGGCCGGAATCCCGTTCACGCACGAGCCGCTATCGATCCTGCGGGACATCGAGGCGTTCCGCGCCGTCAACCCGGTGATCAAGGCGCCGACCCTGATCACCGAGGCCGGGATCGTGCTGATGGAGTCGACGCTGATCCTGGCGCACCTGGCCGAACGGCATCCCGACCGTGCCCGGCTGATGCCGGCAGCGCCCGACGCGCATGCCCGGGCCTCCCGCTTCCTCGGCCTCGCCCTGGCGGCCGCGGACAAGACGGTGCAGCTCGCCTACGAGCGCAACCTGCGCCCCGAGGAGAAGCGGTACGCGCCCTGGCTTGATCGGATCCAGGGTCAGCTCGTCGCCGCCTACGCGGAGCTGGAGCGGGAGATCGGGTCTCAGGAGCCGTGGCTGTTCGGGCCGGCGCCGCTCCAGCCGGACATCACCACCGCGGTGGTCTGCCGGTTCACGCGAAGCATCCAGGGTGATGCGGTCTCGGAAACCGAGCATCCGAACCTCGCCGCCCTCTGCGCCCGCGCCGAGGCGCTGCCGGCCTTCCAGGCCTGTCCGTTCCAGTAGCTGCGGGCGGCCTCATGCCTCCTTCGTGGAGAGCCACCAATCGCCGCCGTCGTACCAGCAGCTCGCATCGGGCGGTCCGTCGAAGCGGATCGCGCGCACCGCCTTAAGCTGCCCCCGCGCGAAAGCCTTGGCCAGGCTGCCGCTCTCGTCCTCGGCCAAGCCCTTGAGCGGGATGAAGATCGAGGGTGAGACGAACCGGGCCGGCCATGCGCTGGCATCCAGGCCCCGGCGGATCAACAGCATGCCGCCCCGGTCCTCGGCCGGCTGGAGCGGGAACAGCAGCCGCCCCTCCGGCCGCAGAGCGTCGAGCCAGGCTTGGGCCGGGCGCGGCGCGCCGGCATTGACGTAGATCGCGTCGACCGCCGGCAGCCCCTCCGCCGCGCCGGAGCGCGCCTCGACCCGCGCCCAGGGCCAGGGGGCGAGGTTGTACGCCGTCCGCTCGGCGAGGCCGGGATCGATCTCGCGGCCGTGAACCTAGCCGTCGGGCCCGACCAGATGGGTGAGCAGCGCTGTATAATATCCGCTGCCGGTGCCGACCTGGATTGCCGTCTCGCCGGGCTGGGGCGCGAGCGCATCGAGGCAGAGGGCGTGCAGGCTCGGCTGGCCGATATTGATGCCGCGGGCGGCGTCGATGGCGATGAGCACGTCCTGATAGAGGAAGGCCGGATCGTCGTCCGGGGTCGTCACGTAGAGCGGCCCGCGGTCCCGCGACCGCCAGCCATTGGAAGCCAGGATCGACCAGGGGCCGGGGCCGGCGAAGGGCTCCCGCGGCACCGCCGCGAAGGCCGCCCCGATGCGCGGGTCGGCCGCGTTCGAGTTCGCCACGAGGGACGCGTAGAAGCAACGAAGCTTGGTGCTGCGCGCGTCGGAACCGTCTCGATCCGCCATCCCGTCACCCCCGGAACAAACAGATCAGCCACATCGATCCGCGTCAAGACGCCGCAGGCGTGAGCGCGCCCGCCAAGGCTGGCGCGAGGCCGCGCAATTCTTCCAGGTGCGCCGAAGTCAGGGTCCGCAGCAGCGCTTCGGCCCGGGGCGTGAGAGCGAGTTCGCTTCGGCGGCGATCCTCCGTCGACCGGACCTTGGTCAGCAGGCCGGCCTCGACCATCCGGGCGACCAGCTCGGCCGCGCTGTGCGGCGCGATCAGGAGCTGTTCGGCCAGCAAGCCCACTGTCGGCGGAGCGCGACCCGCATGGCCGGCGAGGGCCAGGAGCGCTTGATGCTGCTGCGGCGGGATGCCCGCCCGGGCCGCGGCGGCCTCGCTGAAGGCCAGGAAGCGCCGCAGCCGATAACGGAACTCCGCCAGCGCCGCGTATTGCTCCGGTGAGAGTGGTTCGGCCTCAGGCTCGTCGGCACCCATGCTGGCCTCCCTGGTCCTGATCCCGGGCTTCGTGACCGCCTCGCACGGTGATCCATAGGGCCGTGCCGACGCCGCCGCACCGGGCGCTCCGGTCGTTTCGTCGTTGAATATATCGTATTACGATATAAATGGCCTTGGGCGGAGGGCGGACTTTATGGACGGCGGATCAAACATCGAGCGTGGCGGCGAGACGCCGTTGCGGCGGGCGCTCGGCGATTTCAGCGCGGACCGGCGGGTGCTGATGCTGGCTGGGCTCGCGGTGATCACCGGTACGGCCGCGTCGGGCACCGCCTGGATCCTGCTGGCGCTGATCGGCCTCGTCACCAACGCCGTCTGGTACGGCCACTTCGACACTGCGCTGACCTCCCTGGCCGGCGCCGCGCCGGGGCCGCGGATGGTCGCGATCCCGGTGATCGGCGCGCTGATCGTCGGGGCCATGGCCCGCTACGGATCGGAAAAGATCCGGGGCCACGGCATTCCCGAGGCCATGGAGGCGATCCTGATCAGCGGCAGCCGGATGTCGCCCAAGGTGGCCGTGCTCAAGCCGGTCTCCTCGGCGGTGGCGATCGGCACCGGCGGCCCGTTCGGGGCCGAAGGGCCGATCATCGTCACGGGCGGTGCGGTGGGTTCGCTGTTCGCGCAGTTCTTCCATCTGAGTGCGGCCGAGCGGAAGACGCTGCTGGTGGCGGGCGCCGCCGCCGGCATGACGGCGATCTTCGGGACGCCGGTGGCGGCCGTGCTGCTCGCCGTCGAGGTGCTGCTGTTCGAGTGGCGGCCGCGCAGCCTCGTGCCGGTGGCGGTCGGGGCGGTGACGGCGGCGTGCTGGCGCCCGGCCCTGTTCGAGGCCGGGCCGCTCTTTCCCTTCACCGACAACCCGGCTTTGCCCTGGTGGGGTCTGCCTGCTTGCGCCCTGCTCGGCGTGGCCTGCGGGCTGATCTCAGGCGTGTTCACCCGGGCGCTTTACGCGCTGGAAGATGGGTTCGGCCGGCTGCCGATCCATTGGATGTGGTGGCCGGCGCTAGGCGCCCTCGTGGTCGGCCTCGGTGGCCTCGTGGAGCCCCGGGCGCTCGGCGTCGGCTACGACGTGATCCGCGACCTGCTCTCCGGACATCTCCTGGCCGGTGCCGTGCTGACGATCCTCGTGGTCAAGGCGGTGATCTGGCTCGCGGCCCTGTCCTCGGGCACCTCCGGGGGCGTGCTGGCGCCTCTGCTGATCCTCGGTGGCGCGATCGGTTGGCTGATCGGCCTCGCTTTACCGGGTGCGCACGGCTTCTGGGCGCTGCTCGGTATGGCGGCGATGCTCGGCGGGGCCCTGCCGGCGCCGCTCACCGGGGTGGTGTTCGCCGTCGAGGTGACCGGCGACGTCGCCGCCCTGGCGCCGCTGCTCGCCGCCACCATGGCGGCCTATGCGGTGACCGTGCTGCTGCTCAAGCGCTCGATCCTGACAGAAAAAATCGCCCGGCGCGGCCAGCACGTGACCCGGGAATACGGCATCGATCCGTATGATCTCGCCCGGGTCGAGGCGGTGATGACCCGCGATGTCGCGACCCTCAGCGGAGACCTGCCGCTCGCCGAAGCCCTCGCCGCGATCATCTCGGGCGACCACCACGCCTATCCAGTGCTCGACGGTGGCCGCCGGCCGGTGGGGCTGGTCACGCGCGACGACGCGCTCCGCTGGACGGTGGAGATCGGGGAGGATGACAGGGCCGACGGCACGCTGGCCAAGCGCGTCTCGGATGCCGGCCTGGCCGTGGTTCACCCAGGCGACGTGGTCTCGCACGCCCTCGACGTGATGCTCTCGGCCGGACAGGGGCGTCTGCCGGTCACTGATCCGGAGAGCGGCGCGCTGGTCGGGCTCATTACCCGCAAGGATCTGCTGCAGGTGCGCGCCACGACGGTCCGCGCCGAGGCCGAGCGTCGGGCGTATTTCCGCCGGGGCCGGGCGCGGGCGGGTTCGATCGGGGGATGACGGGAGCCGGCCCTCCGGTCAGCGCAGGAAGGTCGGCGCCACCCACCAGCCCGGATGGGCGGCCCGCAGGGCTGCGGCGGCGCGCACCGCCGCGCGCCGATCGGTGAACAGCGCGAACACCGTCGCCCCCGAGCCCGACATCCGCGCCAGCCGGCAGCCGACCTGGTCCCGCAGGGCCGACAGGGTCTCGCCGATCACCGGCGCGACCGTGAGGGCCGGCGCCTCCAGGTCGTTCCGGGCCGGGGCGAGCGCCGCCACGAGGGCGTCCGCGCTGAGCCCCCCGGCGATGGTGGGATGGGCCGCGCCGTCGAGCCGCTGCCTGACCGTCAGGCCCAGAGCCTTGAACACCGGGGCGGTCGGCACCGGCACGCCGGGGTTGATCAGAACCGCCGGCAGCGGCGCGAGGCCGAGCCCCGGGCCGATCTCTTCCCCGGCGCCACGCATCATCCGGGCCCGCGGATCGAGGCAGACCGGCACGTCGGCCCCGGTCTCGCGCGCGGCTGCGATCACGGCCGGGTGGTTGAGCGGCAGGCCGTTGAGGCACGCGAGCAGCCGCAGGCCGGCGGCGGCATCGGACGAGCCCCCGCCGATCCCGGCCGCGACCGGCAGGCGTTTGACCAGATGGAAGGCCCCCATCCGCAGCGACGGCACCTTCGCCGCGAGCCCGCGGGCGGCGCGCAAGACGAGGTTGTCGTCCGTCGGGCCGGCCGGACCGGCGGTCGGGCCACTGACGGTGAGGCCGAGCGGTGCGTCGGGATCGAGGGTCAGCCGGTCCGCGGTGCCCGCAAAGGCGACCAGGCTCTCCAGCTCATGATAGCCGTCTCCGGCGCGCCGGCCGAGGACATGGAGCGTCAGGTTGACTTTGGCGGGGGCGCGGTCGGCGAGCAGGGGCACGGGATCTCGGACAAGGCGGCGTGATCGGGCCTGACGCTCTACAGAGTCACGGGCGAGAACAACAGTTCACCCCAGATCCCCATGCGACCGGTAGGGCAGATCATCGCCGACCCGGATCGCGGTCAGATCCTCGGCCAGTTCCACCAGCCCGTCGCTGGCCGACAGGCCGGACAGGGCACCTCCCGGCACAGGCACCGCTTCCGGCGTGCCGTCGGTGCCGGCTCGGAGACGGACGCGCAGGTACTCGCGCCGGCCTGCGCGTTTCTCCTGAGCGAAGCCGCTGCGCACCGTGAGCGTCGGCGCCGCGTCGCGCGCCCCCGACAGGTGCAGCACCAGCGGACGGAGGACGGCCAGGGCAGTCACGTAGGCGGCGGCCGGATTGCCGGGCAGGCCCGCGAACGGCGTGCCCGCCACGGTGCCCAAGGCCACCGGCCGACCGGGCTTGATGGCCAGCCGCCAGAAGGTCAGCGCACCCGACGCCTCGACGGCGGCGCGGACGTGATCCTCCTCGCCCACCGAGACCCCCCCGGAGGTCAGGATCAGGTCGTGACCGGCGGCCGCGGCTTCAAGGCGTTGCCGCAGGGGGCCGGGCGCGTCCCGCAGGATGCCGAGGTCGGCGGGTTCGGCCCCGAGGCGCCGCAGAAGGGCAGCGAGCATCGGCCGGTTGGCGTCGTGGATGCCGGCGGGCGGCAGGGGCTGCCCGGGCGAGGTCAACTCGTCGCCGGTGGAGAACAGCGCCACCTTGAGCGGCGCGCGCGGGCGCAGGTCGGACAGGCCGAGCGCGGCGGCGAGCGCGAGATGGCGCGGACCCAGCCTCGTGCCGGCCGGGATCGCGCGGTTGCCGCGTGCCACATCCTCGCCGGCCCGGCGGCGGTTGGCGCCCGGGACGAGGCCGGCCGGCAGGATCACCGCTTCGCCATCGATCCGGACATCCTCCTGCATCGCCACCGTGTCGGTGCCCGGCGGCATCGGCGCCCCGGTGAAGATCCGCACCGCGAAGCCCGGCCCGGGATCGGCCGGCGCGTGACCGGCCGGGACCCGGCCGCCGAGCGGCAGGCGCGTCTCGCCCGTCGGTGCGAGATCGCAAGCCCGGACCGCGTAGCCGTCGACGGCCGAATTATCGAACGGCGGCAGGTCGATCGGGGCGATCAGATCCTCCGCCAGCACGCGCCCGTCGGCCCGATCGATCGCGATCGATTCGATCCCCGACAGGACCGGCAGCCGCGCGCGAAGCAGGGCCACCGCGTCGGCGACCCGCATCGGCGCGGGCGCCACGTCGAAGCAGTCGCGGCTCAGACGTCCCATCGGGACGCGATGGCGGTCTTGGACATGACGATCTTGGACAAGGAGCGGGTCGGCACGGGTGCCTCGCGGGCTGTGGCCTGTCGGCTTGCGGCATCGGGGCTGAGCGATCAAGCCCGGACCGTGGCGGCGGCGTGGTTGATCCTTTACCCTCCCCTCATCATGCCAGATGTCGAAGCGATTCCCTGCCAACGCCACCTGTTCGAGGTTCCGGCGGATGTCAGCTACCTGGATGCCGCGGCCTGGTCGCCGCTGCCCCGCGCGGTCCGGGCGGCCGGCGAGGCCGGCGAGGCCGGCATCCTGATGAAGAGCCAGCCCTGGACCTATCCCCGGACGGCGATACCGGCCCTCGCTGAGCGGACCCGCGAAGCCGCGGCCCGGCTGATCGGAGCGGGCGCCGACGACGTCGCGATCGTGGGCTCCGTGAGCCACGCCATGGCGATCGCGGCGCGCAACCTCGCCCCCGCGCCCGGGGGGCGTCTGCTGCGGGTGGCGGACGAGTTCCCGTCCCTGCGCTACGCCTTCGACCGGCTGGCGGCCGCCCACGATCTCTCCGTCGAGGAGGTCACCCGGCCGCCGGACGGCGACTGGACCACCGCTCTGCTGGAGGCGATCCGGCGGCCGGGCGCGCCGCCCCTCGCCATCGCGACCCTGACGCCCCTGCACTGGACCGATGGCGGCCTGATCGATCTCGACCGGCTCGCCCCGGCGGTGCACCAAGCGGGGGCCGCCCTGGTGATCGACGCGACGCAGGCCGTCGGCGCGATGCCGGTGGACGTGGCCCGCTGGCGGCCCGATTTCCTCGCCTTCCCGACCTACAAATGGGCGCTCGGCCCCTACGGGGTCGCGTTCCTGTACGCCGCCCCCCATCGGCAGGATGGAATATCGATCGAGGAGCATACCGGGAACCGCCCATCGACGGCGGGGGCTCGTCGCTACGATCGGGGCGAGCTGAACGATCCCGTGTCCCTGTCGATGGCCGCGACCGGCCTGGAGCTGATCGCCGAACTGGGCGTCCCGTCCATTGCGGCGCGGCTGCACGGGCTCACCGACCGCCTGGCTGGTGGCGTCGCGGAGCTGGGCCTTTCCGTGGCACCGCGTCATCTACGAGCCGGCCACATCGTCGGGGCGCGTGCGCCCGGGGGACTGCCTAAAAACCTGGCAAATCGCTTGCAGGCGGCAAACGTATTCGCGAGCGAGCGGTCGGGGGCGCTGCGCCTGAGCCCCCATGTCTGGGCCGACGAGGACGACATCGCGCGCTGTCTCGCCGCACTCGGACGGGTTCTCGGTGACGAGGGCGGACACCGAACGGAAGCACACGATCGATAGATTCCGTCTGTCCATCGGGCGAATGCGGATGCCGCGGCGGGCACCGCCCCTAAATCATCGTTTCGAAGCGCGGCCGTCGTTCCGGGGACGCGGCCACCCCCATCATGTTGCCGAGATTCATGCCGCGTTCCGGTGAGACCTTTCCCATGCCGGCCCGCAGCCTGCGCCTCGTCGCGACGGTCCGCGCCGGCCTGTCCGGACGCTTCGCCGTCATCCTGTCCGGCGAGCTGATCCAGAGCCTGTTCCACTTCGCGCTGAACATCCTGCTGGTGCGCGAACTCGGGGCGCACGATTACGGGTTGTTCGCGATCGTGTTCACGGTCGGGGCGGTCGGCATCACCTATATCCGGGCCCTGGTGGCGGTGCCGGCGACGCTCCACCTCGCCCGGAGCCTCGGCCGGCCGGCGGCGCTCGGCTACGACGTGATGTTCGGCTCGGGCGCGGCCCTGGTCTCCGTGCTGATGACGCTCGCCACCGGCGTGGCACTCGTGCCGGTGATCGGCCTCGGCGCCCTGGCGGCCGGGGCCTTCGTGGGCCTCTACGGCTTTCGCAGCTACCTGCGGATCGTGCTGCTGGCCCGCGGACGGCCGCGGATCGCGGGCCTGAGCGACCTTGTCTACGCGATCTGCGGCGGCCTGTTCGTCTGGTGGGGGCTGAACGGTGAGGGCACGGCTTTGCTCGACCGGGCGTTCCTGGCGATCGCCCTGGCGCATGCCATCGCCATCGCGGTGGCCTACGGGGCTCTGCGCCAGCGCCTGCGGATCTCGCTCCATGCCCGGGCGCGGGCGCGCTACCGGGCAATCTGGCGGACCCTGGCCTGGTCGCTAGCGGGCGTTACCAGCCTCACCGTGCAGGGCCAGGGCCTGACGCTCCTGTTCGCCCTGCTGGCCGGGCCGGCCGCCTACGCGCCGATCGCCGCGACGCTGGTGCTGTACGCGCCGCTGCGCATCCCCACGAGCGCGCTGATGAACATGGTCCTGCCCGAGATCAGCGGCCTGCTGGCCGCTGGGCAGGTCCAGGCCGCCCGGCGGCTGGTGATGCGCCATGTCCTGCTGATCGCCTGCGCGTGCCTCGTCTACGGGCTGGTGATGGCCGCGACCCTACCGCTGATCGAGGACGTGCTGTTCAAGGGGCGCTTTGCCGGCGAGGCCATGGGCTGGATCGGGCTCGGCGTCTGGGCTGTCGTGACGACGTCGCTGCTCTACGCGATCCCGCGCGCCTATCTCGAAGCCTCCGCGGCCTTCCGGACGATCACGGCCGGTGCGGTTGCGAGCGGCGCGCTCGGCTTCGCCCTCATGGTGCCGCTTCTTCTGACACTGCCGCCGGCGACTGCGCTACTCGGGCTCCTGGCCTCGGAGATCGCGACGCTCGCGTGGTCGGTGGGGGCGTTTCGCCGCTTGGCGGGGCGGGCGGGGGTAGGAATTTGCTGATTCACTTCGTTCAGGTATTACTTCTTAGTGCGAAAGACAAACTTACTTTCAATCTGCAATTGTAGCGAAGTATTTTCTTGCGGAATTTGAAGCTACTTCTAGATTTTTTGTAGCATTAATTTGAAATATTCACCTGTTAAATATTCGTTTCGGTTTGAGCATCAATACACAGATCAAAAAATTTATAAGAATAAATTTTTCGCTACCTCGCGCGACAGAGTTAATTGCGAATATCCGAGATTACAAACGGCCAATATACTTGATTGAGATAAATGCCGACAGGCGAACGAGTCTTTATGGACTCGTCCATCGGTATATTAATTTGCCCATGTTACGACGGGATAATATTCCGTGCTTCTTGATCGTGTTCAACGATTATGTATGTTGCCTCTGTGGCGCTGCAATGAGACGTGTTCTCTTGATTGGGCCGGATACGTATTTAAAGGCAGAGCCCCTTGATGGGGCCTAACTTACCAATTGATGCGGAGAACTTGTGGGCATGCTTTATAGCAATAGGATCGAGCGAGACCTAATTACAAGTTTCATGAAGCGTCTTGGCCGACGGCCGGCTGCTCACGAAATCCGGGCCCATTGTGCGGAGTTGATTCGGCAGCAGAGTGCGGCTGGCAATTCCTCACAAATGATGAAAATTCTCATAAGAATTACGATCAAGTCGAGCCCATACATGCAAAATGTTGCCCATTTAATTGGTAATTATAAGAATACGGTGCGCCAGTATGTAGGCGCAGAAATGCCGGAGGTTGCAGACCGCGTATCGATCTGCAACCAGAAAGAACTGCCTCTGCCACTGATAATTTCCTGCAAAAAATATCTCGACAAAGCCAAAAGAGTTGCTCGAGAATTAGAGCTGCATTATTTTAACATCAAACCTATTATCGTTATAGGCGGATTGGATAGCGGATTCGAGAGTTTCAACGATGGTATTCTCAAACTGCCTGTAAGTGATGATTATGAAGGGCTTCCTTACAAGATGCTTGAGGTTTTCACTCTATTCGACGCCTTGGGGGCGCGGTGCGGAGTCATCAAAATTGATGATGATGTGACGATCAATAAAGATCTTCCTCCGAATCTCGACGAAGTGCGCTCTGCATTCAAGTTTGCGGATTATATGGGGAATGTAATGGGGTATCCTCATTTCGATCGCACTTGGCATTTCGGTAAATGCAACTCTTCAGTATCTTCAATCTACGGCAAAGCGTTCGTGGCGCCTTATGCAAATGGGCCGCTGTATTTCCTGTCGAAGACAGCTTTGTCAAAACTGACTTCTCATTATCTAAAGTATCCCGGCTGTCTGGAAGGCGAACTCTATGAAGACAAAGCCGTTGGCGACATACTGCATTCATATGGGATCAATGCCGAACATAACCCGCTACAGTACACACTCCAGATTGACACTGACGCCCCCGATCGCCTCGCGAGTATTTCCGCATAGTATTGAAGCGGGCTCTAATCGATTCTGAATGAGATAGTGTTGTCCAGCTCAATTGCGTCTTAAGGCAGATATCAATTTAAGCATTCGCACATAGAATACGGACTTAAACAATTGGATCTTGTGAGGTATTTGATCGTACCCAGAAAGATGGCGATCGCGTTGAAATATGTTTCATTGTATCAAACGATAATTATACAGATTTTCCGATCGAGAGACATCAAAAATAGTTGAGCTGGCAATTAAATTTATCTTAGACAAGAAAAAACTGGCCGCTTACTGAACGTAAGCATCCGGAATATGATAAATTTCAACGCGTTTTCCTGTTGATTTTAGGCCCGCCGCCCACTCGTTTCGCCGTTATGCCGCCCCTGCGGCCTGGGTCTCCGAAGCGTTGTCTGGCACAGACCTTCCCAATCGCTGCTGCAGCGCATGCCTGGTACGATCGACCAGATGCGCCGCCGCGCCCTGCGGGGTGCGTCCGCCCATCATCGAGGCGAGGGTCAGGCTCTCGGTCCCGAAGCGGCCCTTGAAGCCCTCGTCGCCGCACAGGAAGTCGACCGTGTGCAGTCCGTGGTCGATCGACCACATGATGTAGTCCATCATCAGCACCATCCCGGGCGAGCCGCGCTCGAAGGCCGGATCGTAGGTGGTGACGAAGGCCATCATCGTGCCGGCCTGGACGAAGTTGATCGAGACGGCGACGAGCGCTCCGCCGCATTCGAGCACGAAGGCGTGGAGCAGCCCGGTCTCGGCCAGCACCCGGACCATCGCGGGCAGGGCCTGCGAGCCCTCGTCGTAGAAGGCGGTGGACGGCAGGTTATGGGTCGCGAGCCACGCCCGCTTGAACTGGGTCAGCTTGTCCAGAACCGGCCCGAGCGGCTCCTCGGGGCCCAGCAGCCGGAAGGTCAGCGGGCCGTGCTCGCCCATGGATTTCTGACCGCGGCGGTAATTCTGGCGGGTCTTCTTCGACTGCGCGTCGAACCAGGCCTGCCCGGTCGGCCAGGGGCCGCGCACCCGCCAGTTCGCCTCGTCGCGGTGGTTGAGGCGCAGGCGGAGGCCACCCGCTGCGGGTGCGAGCAAGGTCCGCGCGGCGGCGTCGGGCAGGAGCCGGTTCAGGTAGGCGAGGTCGAAGCCGCCGGCCCGGCTGGCGTGCTGCCACATCCGCCGGACGAGCCCGGCATTCGTGCGGTCCGCCAGCACGGCGTCGCCGAAATCGGAGCAGTCCTTGGCGGCCCATTCGAGCACGCGGAATCCTTTTCGCCGCACGGTGGCCAGCGGCAGGATGCCGACCAGGGTATCGCCGCGCCAAGCCAGCACGATCGCCAGCGCCCGGCGCTCGCGGTCGGGGGCGCTTGCCCACCAGGCCGAGATCCAGGCATGGCTCTGGAAGACCAGGGCGCCGTTGCGGGCCCACAACTCGGTCCAGGCCGGTCCGACGGCTTCCAGCCGCTCGGCGGTGCGGACGATCTCGAAGCGTTCCGGAGACATGGGTCAGGCGCCTGAGCGAGGCTGGGCGGGGATCCCGCGCAGGCGCCGAACCTGACGCGCGATCCGCCGGCCCATCTTCTTCAGGGGCAGAAGGTAGAGCCCCGAGAGGGATTGATAATCGGCGACATCCCGATCGACGAGGCCGAAGGTGAAGTCCTCGTTCGGATCCGGGACGTGCAGGGTCCCGAACAGGCGGTCCCAGAACGAGAACAGCAGCCCGAAATTCTTGTCGTAGTGCTGCGGCGCCGTCGAGTGGTGGAGCTGGTGCCAGTGCGGGCAGAGGATCACCGCGTTGAGCCGGCCGAACGAGATCTTGAAATGCGTGTGGCGCACGAAATCCATCATCAGGATGTTGCGCATGATGTAGACGTTGATCCCGAACACCGTCAGCTCGACCGGGTTGAGGGCGACCAGGCTCCAGATCCCGAAGCAGATCCCGGGGATCACTCCGTCCCAGGCGCGGTTCATCAGCTCGTCGAGGGGGTGGACCCGGTCCTTGGTGATGCCGACCATCACCTCGGCGGAATGATGGACCTTATGCAGCTCCCACAGGAACGGGTAGCGGTGCTGGGCCGTGTGGTAGAGGTAGTAGGACAGGTCGTAGGCGAGCAGCATCGTGAGGGTGAATAGCACCACGGTCACCGGCCCGGGCGAACCGAAGACCGGCTGGTCGATGCCGAGAATCGTGCCCAGCACCCGGTTGGTCGCGTAGCCGACCGCCACCACGAAGGTCACCCCGGCCGGGATCAGCAGGAACGGCATGATCGCCTTGCGGGTGATGTAGAACAGCAGGTCGGCCCGGGCGGAGGGGTGGGTCATCACCTCGTGTGGCAGCACGAACTCGAAGAACTCGGCGAACGCGTAGCGCTCGGCGGTGCGCAGGTAGGCGATCAGGGCGCAACCGAACGCGGTCGCGAACAGCAGGCCGGCGGCGACTAGGTTCTCGGCCGAGACACGGTCGATGATCTGCGTGATGAACCCGACGACATCCATGACGAGGCGTTCCCCTCCGCCGGACCGGCTTGCGCGCCGGCGGTGACCGCCGGACTACCCTGAGACGCCCAACGCACGCAGCGCGCCCCGCCCTAACCCGGCGCGACGATACCCGCCGAACCGCCAGCGTCCAGTACGGCGAGCATTATCGTCGACCGGTACTTACTGAATTTGACAGCACCGGTGTTTGTCCACCGAAGATCGGCGGCGGACGAAGTCCGGTCCCTGGGCCGCGGCTAGGCCCAGACCGGACGCGCTCCGGTCAGGCCGTCGGGCGCGCGGTCCGTTCCGCCGTCACCGCCGCGTCAGTATTGCGAGGCCCGCGCAGAATCGCCCGGACCATGGCGTCGATCCCTTCGGCGGCGGAGGCTTCCGAGAACAGGGTCTCGTAGCGCGTCCGGGCCGCCTGGCCGAAGCCGCGCCAACTGGCCGGATCGGTGGCGATGCGGGCGAGCAATGCGGCGATCGGCTCCGGTCCGCCGGGGGGCACGATCCAGCCGGTCCTGCCGTCGGCCACGACCTCCGGGAGGCCGCCGATATCGGTGACCAGCGGCGGCACGCCGTAGGACATCGCCTCGATCGCCACCCGGCCCAGCGATTCCGGACGCTGCGACGGCATCGTCACCACGTCGGCCCAACGATAGAGTTCGGAGGGATCGTCCACGAACGGTTGGAGCGTCACCTGCTTCGACAGGCCAGTCTCGGCGATCCGCGCGGCGAGCGCCTCCTCGCGGGCGGCGTCCTCGAAGGCGCTGCCGACGATCTTCAGTTCGATCCGGCTGCGGACTGCCTCAGGCAGCGAGGCCAGCGCCTCGACCAGCACGTCCTGGCCCTTGATCCGGCTGATTCGGCCGAGCATCAGCACCCGCAGGGGGCGCGTTCCGTCGTAAGCCCGCCCGTTCGGCTCGGCCGGTCCGGCGATGCCGTTATAGACGACGCGGGCCGTGGCCCCCGCGGGCAACGCGTAGGCGCGCTCGGTGGCGCGGGAATTGAACACCACGTTGGCGCCGCTCCAGCGGATCAGCCCGCGCAGGACCTTCAGCACGGCGCCTTCCGGGATCTCGTGCACGTGCACGATGCTGCGCCCCGGCAGCAGCCGTGCGGCCAGCAGATAATCGGCCACCACGGTGGTGTTGATGTAGACGAGGTCGCTGTCGCGGAGGCGCCGGAGCGCCCGGGCCACCGCGAAGGGCAGCGCCATCATCCCCAGCGTGGCGAGGCGGGCGAGATTCTTGCGCCGCAGGATCCACAGTGGCTCGATCACGATGGCGCTGGCATAGGGCTCGAGCGCGGCGACGATCGGGCCGCGCTGGGGCAGGACCACGTCGATCCGCGCGCCCGGATGGGCGGCCCGGATGGTGCGCACCGTCTCGATGAAGCAGCGATCCGACCCGTAGAGCTCGAAGCCCTGGTGCACGCAGGTGATGCGATTGACCGGCGCGCTTCCGTGCGCACGCCCAAAGGCGAACGTGCCCCCCGCCCCGGCGGCTCCCGGCTCGGCGGTGAACGCATCACGCTGCAGGTTCTGCGCGGTCTCCGGCCCAAAAGCGAACGGATGCGATGCCCCACGGGCGCCAACTGGGCTAGAAGGTGTCGCGAGTATCGAGCTATCTACCATAAGATGAATACTTATCAGGCTATAACAACTGTGAGTTGTATCGCCTGTTTAGGCGACCGTTATTCCTGTCTCCGTACAATATGAGCCGCTAACAAGAAAGGAAGAGCCGTGCCCGTCGATGCGCCCACACTACTTATTCTTGGGACGCGCGGGATTCCGGCCGCCCATGGCGGCTTCGAGACTTTCGCCGAACGGCTCGCGCTCTATCTCGCTGGTCGCGGCTGGCGGGTCGGCGTGTATTGCCAAGCGGAGGTCGAGCGGGTGCGGAACCGGGTCTCGACCCGGACCTGGAACGGCATCGACCTGATCACCGTGGAGGTGGCGCTCCGCGGGCCGGCCGCGACCTTGGCCTTCGATGCGATCTGCGCGCACGACGCGGCGGCGCGGGGCGGCGTCTGCCTGGTGCTCGGCTATAACGGCGCGGCGTTCCTGCCCTACCTGCGGGCGCGCGGCGCCAAGATCCTGACCAACATGGACGGGATCGAGTGGCGCCGGCCGAAATGGCCGCTGCCGGTGCGGGCGTTCTTCTACCTGAGCGAGTGGATCGCGGCGTGGTCGTCGCAGCGGCTCGTCGCCGACCACCCGGCCATCGCCGACCACCTCGCCCGCCGCCGCCCGCGCAGCGCCATCGCGACGATTCCCTACGGGGGCGATCCGCCGCCGGCGGATCTGGGGCCGCCGACCCTCGGGCTCGAGCCGGGCCGTTACCTGGTCTCGATCGCCCGCATCGAGCCCGACAACAACATTCTGACCCTCGTCGAAACGTTCTCACGCAAGCCGCGGGGCATGCGGCTCGTGGTGCTCGGAACGTTGAAGGTCGGCAACGCCTATCACCGCGCGGTCGAGGACGCGGCCGGGCTGGAGGTGCTGATGCCGGGGGCGATCTACGATCCCGAGATGGTCCAGAGCCTGCGCGTCCACGCGCGCGCCTATCTCCACGGCCACACGGTCGGCGGCACCAACCCGTCGCTGGTGGAGGCGCTCTGGGCCGGCAACGCCGTGATCGCCCACGACAACCCGTTCAACCGCGGCACAGCCGGCGACGGTCAGTTCTACTTCACCGATGGCGACAGCTGCGCCGCCGCGATCGAGCGGGTCCTCGCCGATGACGACGCGGTGGTTGCCGCTGGTAAAGCGGCGCGCAGGCAGGCCGAGCGTTTCCGTTGGGACGATATTCTGGCCGCCTACGAAGACGAGCTGCGCCGGGTCGGCGGCTACCCGCGGCTTTCGCGGGCGCGACCGAGCGCGGAGGCGAGTCCGGTCCAGGCGGCGGCCGAGATCGACGGGTGAGGGCCAGCGCCAGCCGTCGGCAGGTGCTGGCCGGCGGCCTCGCGGTCGCGGGGGCCGGCGCGTTGCCGGCCGCCTCCGGCCCCGAGCCGCTTCCGCTGCGTCGGGGCATCGCCCTGTGGCCGTGGTTCTCGCTCACCACCGAGTTCCCGGCGCCGCGCATCGACTACGCCTGGCCGCCGTTCCAGGCCGACCGCCCCGTGCCGACCCGGGACGACCTGCGCCGCCTCGCCGGCCTGGGTTTCGACTTCGCGCGGCTTCCGCTGGATCCCGGACCGTTCGTGGCCTTCACAGGCGCCCGCCGCGCCGAGCTCCTCGGCACCCTGTCGAGCGCGATCGACGACGTGCTGGCGACCGGGATGCGCGTCCTCGTCAACGTCCAGGCGAATGCCGCCACGCACCACTACACGCCGGATGCCTTCTACGGCTCAGATCGGGCGCCGCTCTACCCAGCCTATCGCGAGCTGATCGCCGAGCTGGCCCGGCTCTGCGCCCGGAAGGGCACCGGCCGGGTGGGTCTGGAGCCGGTCAACGAGCCGCCGCAGGCCTGCGGGGCCGGCGCCTGGAACCGTGTCCAGACCGGGCTCCTAACCGCCGCTCGGGACGCCGCGCCGGACCTGACTCTCGTGGCGACCGGCGCCTGCGGCAGCCTCGTCTCGGGTCTGACGGCCCTCGACCCGGCATCCTTCGCCCGGTTCGCGCCGTTGCTCTACACCTTCCACTTCTATGAGCCCTACCTGTTCTCGCATCAGGGGGCGACCTGGCTCACCGAGGAGCCGTTCTACCGCTGGCTGAATGCCGTGCCCTGGCCGGGTAATCCGGCGCGCCTGCCGGAGACCCTCGCGGCGATCCGCGCGCGCATGGCGGCCGACCGTGCGGTCCCGCAGGCCGAGAAAGCCCGCGACCTCGCCGTGATCGAGGCCAAGCTGCGCGAATATGGCGAGGCCGAGCCGGGTCCGGCCTACCTGGCGACGGCGCTAGCCCCGGTCTCGACCTGGGCTGACCTCTACGGGATCCCGGCCCAGCACGTGCTGATGGGGGAGTTCGGGGCGCTTCGAACCGATTCTCGCTACACGGCCTCGCGGGCCGCGGACCGCGCGGCCTATCTCGGCGACGTGCGGCGCGCGGCGGAACAGGCGGGCTTCGCCTGGTCATTCTGGAACCTGTTCGACGGGCTGGGGCTGATGGACGACGCCCATGCCATCGATCCGGCGCTGGTGGCTGCGCTCGGACTTGGAGGGCGGAGGTAGGCTGATCGTGGCGGCCGATTAGGCAAGCCGGTTCGGCGCGGGGGGACTTTTCCCACCCACCCCCTCATCCTGAGGCGCGAGCGCAGCGAGCCTCGAAGGAGACCTCCATGGATCGCGCGGCTGGCTGGAATGCTCCTTCGAGGCCTGCGCTTCGCTCCGTCACCTCAGGATGAGGGGGTGGGTGGGAGGAGCCGGGGGTAGGGCCGACCGAAGTGTCAGCCTCGCTCCCGCGGAGCACCCGGCGGAAACAACACGATCAGCATCATCGCGAACTTCGCGAGCATCGTGGTCTTCCCCGCCAAACCCTCGAAGGTGTTGACCAGGATCACGAAGGTCAGGATCGGCAGCCAGACGCCGCGCCGGCAATGGCGGGCGATCTCGCCGAGATAGAGCCCCACCGCCACGACCAGCAGCGTCGTCACCAGGATGCCGTGGTAGAGCACGTCGGAGACGATCGAGTTCTCGATGCCCCATTCCAGGCCGTAGATCCGCCGCAGGGTGCTCACCTGCAGGAGGTCCGGGGCGAGCAGCAATTGCCGGAACGGGATGGCGTCGAAGATCGCCAGCATGTCGACCCGGGCCTGGGCGCTGCCGCCATCGGAGACGAACCGGCTGAGCAGGGTATCGAAGAACCCCACGGCCGCCAGGATTGCGACCATCACCGGCAGCGCCGTCAGGACGAAGCAGGCGCAGGCCGCGCCGATCAGGGGGATCCGGTTGCTCCGCAGGGTCCGGTTGAGGGCGACCAGCCCGACCATTCCGCCGAGCGCCAGGGTGGTCACCGTGGCCGACCGGCCGCCGAACGTGACGAGCGCTACGAGCTGCACGGCGATCATTCCGGCCCGGAGCGCCGGACTCAGCCGGCCACCGCCATTCGCCAGCGCCAGGATGTAGCAGGCGGTGAGCGTCGCGTTGACCAGTGGGTGGCCCTGGAGTGCGGCCGAGCGCGTATCGGTCTCGAACGCCATGCCGTCGAACCGGAACGGGAAGAAGCGCTGGCCGCTGGCGAACTCGAACAGGCCGAGCAGCGCGTTGGCGAGCATCATCAGGTGGAACACGGTCTCAACCCGCCGCAGGGTCGCGGCGTCACGATCCATCAGCAGGATCGGGATCAGCCCGGCCAGCACGAAGGTGTCGATCGAGCCGGCCAGTCCCGTGCCGCCGCGGGCCGCGATCAGCACGAGGAGCAGCACGCCGCAGGTGGCGAGCAGCACGCAGGCCGGCCGGCGGTTGAGCGCCTGGGCCACCGGGATCACCGGATTGCCGGCCCGCAGCATCGTCCAGCCGACGAGCGCGACCGCCATGTAGGTCGCCGGATGGATCTTTGAGGGCGCCGAGCCGCTGATCCCGTCGTAGTTGAGGCCGAGCGCCCAGAGCAGGCCACCCGACACGCCGACCAGCACCAGGGTCAGCAGCACGAAGGCCAGCGACTCCACCCGGGCCAGGCCGGCGCCGGGCCGCGTCCGCGCCGCCTGCCGATGCGCGAAACCCGCGGGCCGCGCCGTGCTCACGCGCTGCGCCGGTCGAGCAGCAGGGAGCCCGAGACCGGTCGGCCAAGGGCCTCGGAGGTGTCGACGAGGTCGATCAGGTCGCGCTGGCGGGTGGCGCCGTTGCAGACGACCAGCAGCAGCCGGTCGGCCGCCGCGGCGATCGGGCCGAGCCGCAGGTTCTCGGAGAGCACGCCGCCATCGACGATGACCAGCTCGAACCGGCCTTTCACGCCCGCGAGAAAGCGCTCGATATGGGCCGGCACGAGCGCGTCACGCATCGGCTTCTGGGTATCGCCGAGCCCGATCCTCCGGGCACCCGTCTTCGGATCGACCTGCGTCACCGCGTTGAGGCTCTGCTCGCCGCGCAGGACGTCGAGGAGGCCGGCCGTGCCGGCGCCGTCGGCGCGCAGGTCCGCATCGATCAGCAGCACCCGGTCGCCGCGGGCCACCGCCACCGAGGCGAGCAGCGCGATCACCGACCGGCGCTCGGACGCCTCGGCCTCGCCGGAGGTGACCAGCAGCACCAGCGACCGGCTGCGCGTTCCCGCGTCGCTGGCGAGATGGTCCAGGGTGAAATGCGCGGCCGCGGTGCTGGCCCCGCCCGGCTGCAGCCCCGGGATTACCGCGACCACGGGGGCGTTCGACAGCCGCTCCAGCTGGCGCGGCGACAGCACCGTCGGCTCCAGGTATTCCCGGGTCAGCGCGAGGCCGGCGCCGAGGCCGAGGCCGCCCGCCAGGGCGGCGGCGACCAGGATCAGCCGCGGCGGCCAGCTCGCATCCTGCGGCGGCCGGGCCGAGGTGATGATCCGGGCGTTCGAGCTGTCGATGGCCGACTGCTCCTTGATCTCGCGGGTGCGGACCAGGAACGTGTTGTAGACCGTGCGCGCCGCCTCGACCTCTCGCTCCAGTTCGCGCAGCTGCACCGAGGATTGCGCGGTCACCGCCGATTGCCGCTGCAGCTTCTCCAGATCGGCGGCGATCGACTTCTCGTTGGCGAGGGCGCGCTGGTACTCGGTCTCGGCCGCCCCGGCGATGCGGTTCAATTCGGCGTCGATCAGCCTGCGGACATCCTGCATCTGCGTGCGCACCGCGGCGATGTAGGGATGGCGCTCGCCCAGATTGGTGCGCAGATCCGCCTCCTTGGCGGTGAGCTCGGCGTACTGGCCGCGCAGCCGGTCGACCGCCGAGGATTGGACCGCCTCCGGCATCGCCCCGGAGCCGATCGCCTGGCCGCGCGCATCCTTGATGCCCTGAAGGCGCGCCTTCGCTTCGGCGGTCCGGCCCCGGGCGGCCACCAGCCGGGCGTTCGAATCCGTGAGCTGCTGCTCGTTCACGAGCCGGCCGCTCGACGCAATCAGGCCGTTGCGGGCCTTGTAATCCTCGAGCTTCTTGTCGGCGGCGTTCACCGCGTTGCGCAGTTCGTCGAGGCGCCCGCGCAGGTCGCCCGAGGCGCGCTTGGCGGCGTCGGAGCGCGCCTCGGTCTGGTCGGCGAGGTACGCGTTGGCGATGGCGTTGACGATTCGGGCGGACAGGTCCGGATCCACCGTGGTGACGACCACGTCGATCACGAACACCTTGTCGGCGCGCTTGACCGCGAGCTTGCGCCGCAGCTGATCGAGGGCCCGGCCGCGCGAATCCACCGGTCGCTCGGGCTTGGGGCCGAGCACCATCTCCCGCAGCGACGCGACGGTGCGGGACATCAACCCCTCCTGGGCGACACCGAATCCCGGCTCGGTCTCCAGATGCGCCTGCGTCACGGCCCGGCCGAGGACCGCGTCCGATTCGATCACCTTCACCTGGCTTTCGACCTGGGCGATGCCGCCATCCGGCGAGAGGGCGCCGGGATTGACGTCGTTCAGCACCACCTGCCGGTCGCGCGGGTCGATCAGGATCTGCGCGGTGGCGGTGTAGAGGGACGGGGTGATCAGGGCATAGGCCAGGACCAGCAGGCCAAGAACCAGGGCGGTGCCCAGCACGGTGCGCTTGCGCCGCCACAGGATGCGCCACAGGTCGCCGAACTCGGCGGTGGTCTCGGGCCGGGTCGGGCCCGGCCGCTCCGGTTGTGCCGAATGGACCGGCGCGAGCCAGGTCGCGACGGCAATGTTACGGTCGATCTGTGCCACGATCGGTCACCATCGTCTCGAACTCGGTCGATCCCTCGCGGGCTCCATCTCCTACTGCAAGAGCCGCGCAGACTGCTGACAATCCCTCAAGACTGCCGAGGGTCGTCGGCTCACGCGCCGATTACTCGGCGTCTGGTAAACGCCCCCAACCAAACGCGACGGCCTGTAGAGTTATCGTTCCCGTTACCGTTTGGGAATTAGATCGGATCTGCGGCCGTTATCCGGCGGGACATCGCGCTGGGCGGGGGCGCTCATCATGCATGTGAGAGTTCGTCTGGACGGCGCCGAACCGCGCCGTTGGCAGATCGCCCTGCTGCAGCGCATCGCCGAGACCCCCGGCATCCGGGCCGTGAGCGTCGATGCCGCCGCGGTCCCGGACGGGTGGCCCGACAAGATCGAATTGCTGTTCCGGCTGGAGGCGCTGATCCACCGCCTGCCACGAATCGGCTCCGAACGCCTGCCGCCGACTGCGCTCAACCCCTGGCGCAGGCCCGACGCGGCGCCGGATCTGGTGCTCGACCTGTGCGGCGATCTCCCGGCCGCCACCGCGCTCTGGCACCTGGCCTATGACGGCCGGCTCGGCGACGGCGCCCTGCTGGCGAGCCTGCTCGCCGGGGCGGTCCCGCGGCTGACACTGATCGAGGCCGGGACCATCCGGGCCGAGGGCCGGCTCGGCACCGATCGGCCGGGCATCCTGCTCGCCGGCGTCGACGACGCGCTGGCGCGGACGGTGACCCTGGTCGTGGCAGCCCTGCGGCGCCGGGCGGCGGGAGGGAGCGAGGCGCCCGTCGCAGCCGAGCCTGCGCCGCCCTCCGGCTCCGGACGGACCCTGTCGGGTGCCGAGCTCGGCACCCGGGCCGCGCGGATGCTGGCCGGCGCCGTGGTCCACCGCCTGTACCATCTCTGCTATCGCGCCCCGCACTGGCGCTGCGGCTGGCGCCGCCTCGAAGGACCGGACCTGTTCGACCTCGGACGCCATCCCGAGACCGGCTGGACCACCCTGCCGGATGACGGCCACCGCTTCTACGCCGACCCGTTCCCGCTGGCCTATGCCGGCAGCACGCACGTCTTCGTCGAGGAATTCCCGCACGCCACGGCTAAGGCGATCATCTCCGCCGTCCGGTTCGGCCCGGACGGCCCCGAGGGTACGCCCGTGCCGGTGCTGGAGGAGCCCCATCACCTCTCCTACCCGTTCGTGTTCGAGCGCGACGGCGAGGCCTGGATGGTGCCGGAGAGTTCCGCGTCCGGCACCGTCGATCTCTACCGCGCGACCCGTTACCCGGGGGGCTGGATAAAGGAGGCGACTTTGCTCTCCGGTGTGGTCGCCAGCGACGCGACGCTGCTGGAGCATGCCGGCCGTTGGTGGATGTTCGCGACCGTGCGCGACGCCGCCCCTGATGCGCCCGCCGGTTCCGGATCCTACCATGATGCGCTCTGCCTCTGGTCGGCCCCGGATTTTCGTGGGCCCTACACGCCGCATCCGGCCAATCCGGTGCTGATCGATCCTGCGACCGCACGGCCCGCCGGGCGCATCGTCGAGCGCGGCGGCCGCCTGATCCGTCCGGTCCAAGATTGTGCGGAGGGCTACGGCCGCGCCCTGGGTCTGGCCCGGATCGACCGCCTCGACCCGGAGGGCTTCGCCCAGACCTTGATCGGCCGTATCGAGCCCGGGCCGGCTTGGTCCGGGAGCCGGCTCCATACCCTGAACACGGGCGGCGGCATCGAATGCATAGACGGCTCGGCCCGGGCGCCCCGGATCCGGACCTAACCGCCTCGACGCGTGTCCGCTTCCGGAGCGGTCAGGAGTTTAGCGCCTCGACTTGTCGCCGCGGGATTTCAGCCGCCAAAACGATATCCGGTCGGCCGATCCGCATCCCTATGGTGGATAGCGCAACTTATGCGTGCTTTAATTCATATGGATTAATTGCATAGATTGTATTTTGGTTGGAGGATGTCTGATATCGAGGGCTTCCGATGCATCGGAGTGGCTGTTTCATGACTGCGAGCGCGACGATCCGGCCCGAAACGCATAGGCGGCGTGCCCTGAACGCCAAGCTCTCGCGGATCGCCGCCGTCATCGGCGTGCCGATCGACGCGTTCTTCGCCGACCCCGCCGCGATGCCGCAGGCCGGGCTGATCGAGTTGATCCGGCTCTGGGACGCGGCCCCGACCGAAACCGTGCGAGCCGAGATCCTGGCCGGCACCCGAGCGGTCGTCGCCGGAGCGGCCGACCGGTCGCGCTGAGAGCGTTTCGCCGAGCGAACGCTGCCGAGTTGATCGCCCATCGATATTTCGCTTCCCCCGGCCCTGGCGGGAGCCCCCCGAGATCGCTACATTGCGGAGGCGGGGCTGCAGAGTTCGTCAGGAGCACTTTCCCCGGGGCCTTATCGACTCCCTCGGGAGCTGTCCCTGGCCTCGTCCCTGGACTTGGCCAACACGGCGCCCACCTACTCTGTAGGTTTCCCGGGATCGATCCTCCAACGGCTCACGTGGCTCCGCACTCTCCTTCTCCTGAAGCCGGCCCCTCCAAGACCGACGCGGCGCTCAAGGCCGAGTTGCGCGGCGCCGCACTCGCCGCCCGCGATGCCCTGGAGCCGCCCGCCCGACAGGCGGCCTCCGCATGGATCGTCGAGGCGCTGCTGGCCCTGCCGGAACTCGCCGAGGCTCGGCTGGTCGGCGCCTACTGGCCGATCCGCAGCGAGGTCGATCCGCGTCCCGCCGCCGAGGGCCTGTTGGCCCGCGGCCAGAGAATCGCCCTGCCGCATGTCACCCCCGAGGGACTGGTCTTCCGGGAATGGCGGGCCGAGGATGCGCTGGTCGCCGGCCGCTTCGGCCTGAGCGAGCCCGATCCGTCGCTGCCGCCGGTGGAGCCCGACGCCCTGATCGTGCCGCTCGCCGCCTTCGACGGCTCGGGTCAGCGCATCGGCTACGGCCGCGGCTACTATGACGGCGCGATCAGCCGCCTGTCCCGCACCCGGCCCGTGCTCACCGTCGGGGTCGGATTCTCCGTGCAACGGGTTGATCGCGTGCCGGCCGAGCCGCATGACCGGCCGCTCCAGTTCGTGATCACCGAATCGGGCGTGACCCGGTTCGACAGGAAATCCTGATCCATGCGGCTGCTTTTTCTCGGCGACGTCATCGGTCGCCCGGGCCGTACCGTCGTCTGCGAGCGTCTGCCCAAGCTGCGCGAGCGCTGGCGGCTCGACTGCGTCGTGGTCAACGGCGAGAACGCGGCCGGCGGCTTCGGCATCTCCGAGACGATCTGCGACGAGCTGATCCAGGCCGGCGCCGACGCCGTGACGCTTGGCAATCACAGCTTCGACCAGCGCGAGGCCCTGGTGTTCATCGCCCGCCAGCCCCGTCTGGTGCGGCCGGCGAACTACCCGCCCGGCACCCCCGGCCGCGGCGCCACCGTGGTGGAAACGCAGGGCGGCGCCCGGGTTCTGGTGGTCAACGTCATGGGCCGGGTGTTCCTCGATGCCATGGACGACCCGTTCACCGCGGTGGAGCGCGAGATCTCGGCCTGCCCCCTCGGGGCCGCCGCCGACGCTGTTGTCGTGGATGTGCACGCGGAGGCGACCAGCGAGAAGCAGGCCTTCGGCCATTACCTCGACGGCCGCGCCAGCCTCGTGGTCGGCACCCACACCCACACACCCACGGCCGATCACCGGATCCTGCCCGGCGGCACCGCTTACATGTCGGATGCCGGCATGTGCGGCGATTACGATTCGGTGATCGGCATGCAGAAGGACGAGCCGATCCGTCGGATGATCCAGAAGACGCCGGGCTCCCGCTGGGAAGTGGCGGGCGGCGAAGCGACGCTCTGCGGCATCGCAGTGGAGACCCGGCCGGACGGGCTGGCCACCAAGGTCGCGGCGGTGCGCCTCGGGCCAAATCTGGAAGAGAGCCGGCCTCACTTCTGGGACTAGCGAGGCGGGCTGGTGCCCGGTCCAGGAACTTCGGCGGTTCGCATCGGTAGATTGCAGAGACCCCCGAAGGAATGGATCTCGCCGTGCCTCAGATGTTCGACTGGATTTTCTTCGCCATCATGATCCCATTTCCAGCGTTCCTGGTCTGGGATTACTATCAGCATCGTTAGAGTTTGGACGTCCGGACGGCCGCGATCCTTTTTTCGTAGAACCGGTTCGACGGGTCGTCCTAACCTCGACCTTATCTGCGCTGTGAGCGAAGCGAGCCTCGGTGGGGCCATCGAGGCTCCGCTTCGCTCTGTCGCCTCGGAATGCCGTTGTCGGAGAGGCTTCAAGCGGCGATCAGCCGAGCGCCATCGTGGTCTGCGATTTTGACCACGTGGAACGTCCCCGCCTCGAGATCCCCCGCCAACCGCACGGGTGTGAAATCCGCGCTCCGGCCGATGCCGCCGCGCTCCGCCAGGACCGTCAGCGTGCGGCCGACCTGCCCGTCGAGATGCTGGTGCAGGGCGTCCGCGCCGGCTGCGCGCAGGCGGGCGGCGCGGTCACGGATCGCGTCCTGCGCCACCGGAGGCATGCGGGCGGCGGGCGTCCCGGGGCGGGGCGAGTACGGGAAGACGTGCAGATGCGTCAGCCCGCATTCGGCCACCAGATCGAGGGAGCGGCGGAACTGGTCCTCGGTCTCGGTGGGGAAGCCCGCGATCAGGTCGGCGCCAAACACCACATCGGGGCGTAAGGCTCGGACCGTCTCGCAGAAGCGGATCGCGTCGGCACGGCTGTGCCGGCGCTTCATGCGTTTGAGGATCAGGTCGTCGCCGGACTGGAGGGACAGGTGCAGGTGCGGCATCAGCCGCTCCTCCTCGGCGAGCGCCGCGAGCAGCGCGTCGTCCGCCTCTACCGAGTCGATCGAGGAGACGCGCAGGCGCGCCAGCTCCGGCACGCCCCGCAGGATCGCCCGCACCAGACCCCCGAGGGACAGCGACGGTTCGAGCAGGTCGCGGCCATAGGCCGTGAGATCGACACCGGTGAGGACCACCTCGCGGCCGCCATGGGCCACGATGGTCTCGACCTGCGCGATGACGTCTGCGACCGGCACCGAGCGGGAGGTGCCGCGGCCGAACGGGATGATGCAGAAGGTGCAGCGATGGTCGCAGCCGTTCTGCACGGGCACGAACGCCCGCGTATGGCCGGTGACGGAGTCGATCCGCGTTGGCGCGATCGTGCGGGCCTCCATCACGGCGCCCGGACCGGTACCGGCGGGCGACCAGCCAGCTGCGCTGAGCTTCTCGGCATTGCCGACGAGGCGCGCCACCTCCGGCATCGCCGCGTAGGCTTCGGTCTCGACCTCGGCGCCGCAGCCGGTGACGACGATCTCGGTGCCGGGCCGCTCCCGGGCGATCCGGCGGATCGCCTTGCGGGCCTGGCGGCCGGCCTCCTGGGTCACAGCACAGGTGTTGACCACGACCCGGTCGCGCCCGTCGGCCGCCGCGTGGACGCGCAGGGCCTCCGACTCGACCGTGTTGAGCCGGCACCCGAAGGTGAGGGTCTCGACGCCCATCAGGCGGCGCCGGCAAACAGCTCCGGCGCCAGCGTGCCCTCAGCCACGAGCGCGACCGGGCCGGTCATCAGGACATGGTCGTCGGCGCGCCATTCCACGAACAGCTCGCCCCCGGGCAGCCGGACATGGGCCTGCCGTCCGATCATCCGCAGGCGCGAGGCCGCCACCACGGTGGCGCAAGCGGCGGTGCCGCAGGCGAGCGTCAGCCCGGCGCCGCGCTCCCAGACCCGCAGGGTGATCGCCTCGCGCTCGGTCACCTGCGCGATCGAGATGTTGGCGCGCTCCGGAAACAGCGGGTGGTTCTCCAGCATCGGCCCGATCCGGGCGAGGTCGTAGGAGGTGGGATCCCGGTCCACGAAGAACACCGCGTGCGGGTTGCCCATGTTCACGGCGCCCGGCGAGTGCAGGATCGGATCGTCGATCGGGCCGATCTGCAATTCGATCCGCCGCGTGTCGGGGAACGGTTCGGATAGGGGGATCTCGTCCCAGGCGAGTCTTGGCCGGCCCATATCGACCGTGAAGGCGCGCTCCGAGACCCGGCGCACGCCCACGCGGCCTGCCGATGTCTCCAGGACCAGTCGTCCGCCCTCGGCGGGGCGGGCCATGGCCGGGTCGTCGAGCATCGCGTAGGCGACGCAGCGGGTGCCGTTGCCGCAAGCGCCGGATTCCGAGCCGTCGGTGTTGTAGATCCGCATGAACGCGTCGGTGCCGACGCTCACGGGATCGTGCAGCACCATCAGCTGATCGAAGTGCGAGCCGGGATCCTGCGCGATCGCCCGGGCCTCCTCGGGCCGGACCTTGGCCGTCGAGCCGCGCAGGTCCAGCACCACGATCGCGTTGCCGGCGCCGTGCATCTTCAGGAAGCGTCTATGGGCGAGTGCGCTCATGCAGCCAGAGAGGTTGAGGGGATCGGGCAGCTATATGGCAAAACCCTCCGCCCGACGCGAGGGGGGCCGGCGGCGTGGCAGATGCGCCGCACCCGCGGCTCTCGTGACCCGCGCCCTCGCGGGCGGGCCGGATCGCCACTAGGTTAGCCGGCGGGAGCCCACGCGACGATCCGCCGGGACCCGACCGGAGCGCCACCCGTGATCCGCCTTCGTTCCCTCGTCGCCCTCTCGACCGCGCTGATCCTCGCCGCCGGCGGCCCGCTGGCCGCGCAGCAGCAGCCCGCGCCGCCGCCCTCCACCGCGCCGGCGCCCGCCCAGACCAGCCCGCTGCCGACCACCACGGCGCCCAACCCGGTTCCCGACCCGACCAAGAGCGCCGCCCCGGCCCCTCAGCAGGCGGTCAAGCCGCCGCCCGCCGGCCAGGCGGCCGTGGGCACGCCCGGTCGCCCGACCCTCATCGAAAAACCCGGCGAGCCCGGCGACGTCGACGAGGTGACCCTGCCGGCCAAGCCGGCCGCCATCGTCTCGGGTAAGACCAAGTGGGAGGAAGCCATCGTCAACCTGACGCAAGCCTTCGCGCGGATCGAGGCGGATCTCGCCAAGCTCGGCGTCGCCCCCGCGGGCCGGCCGCTGGCGGTGTTCACCCGCACGGACGATGACGGCTTCGAGTTCGAGGCGATGATCCCGGTGGCCGCAGCCCCGAGTCCGGCGCCCGCGGAAGCTGACGGCCTGCGCTTCGGCACGACCCCGTCCGGCAAGGCCCTGCGCTTCCCCCACCGGGGCTCCTACGAGTCGATCGATAGCACCTACGAGACGCTGACGGCCTATCTCGACGCCAAGGACATCGTCGTCCAGGACCGCTTCGTCGAGGAATACGCCACCGACCTCAAGGACGGCACCGACGACAACCTCGACGTGAATATCTTTGCGCTGGTGAAGTAGGCTGCCGGGAGAGCGGTCGCAAAAAGAATTCTTGTTCTCTTCCGCGAACGAGAGGTCGCCGGGCCCCAATTATTCGCCCTGTCATCCTGGGGCCGCGAAGCGGAATCCGGGATCCATAACCGCTGACAGCGCAAGATCTTGCGCCGTCGGCGGCCCCTTCGGGACCGGGCTCGCCTGTGGCGCCCCGGAATGACACTGCGAATCATTCGGTCATCGAAAAATCGCCGCGCGAAGAATAGACTTCGGTGACGCCGCGATCTGTCAGAAAACCCTTCCCTGGCGCGATGATCCAGTAACCACCTGCGAACGTCACGCCGTCTTGACCGCAGGGACAGATCGCCGCTGTATTGGACGACCCGGAACTGCGGCGGCAGCTCGCGGATTCGACGTGCATGCCGACCTCCCTCTTTCCGACCACGTCCGCACCGCCGTCGCGTCGCAGGGCCGCCCCGTCACCGGCCGACCCGGCGGTCGCCGACAAGGCGCTCGCCATCCATGCCCGGCTCTGCCCGGTCTATGGCTGCCCGATCCCGTACTTCCACAGCCTCGACCCGGTGAGCGAGCTGGTCTCGTCGCTGCTGTCGCACCGGACCCGCAACGCCGAATCCGGCCGGGCCTTCAAGGCTCTGCGTGCCCGCTTCCCGGATTGGGAAGCGGTGATCGACGCGGCGGTGCCGGAGATCCAGGTGGCAATCGCCGGCGTGACCTGGCCGGAGCTGAAGGCGCCGCGGATCCGCGAAGTGCTGGTCGCCGTGCGCGAGCGCTGCGGCAGCCTCGATCTGGCCTTCCTAGGCGACATGGATGTCGCGGCGGCCCGCGCCTGGCTGGAGGCGATTCCGGGGATCGGTCCCAAGACCAGCGCGGCGGTGCTGTCGTTCTCGACGCTGCGGATGCCGGCCCTGCCGGTGGACAGCCACCACCACCGGGTCGCCCAGCGCCTCGGGCTGATCGGCCCGCGGATCGATGTCGGGCCCTCGCACGCGATCCTGCGCGCGCAGCTGCCTGCCGATTGGAGCGCGCAGGATCTCTACGACAATCACGAGATCCTGATGCTGCACGGCCAGCAGGTCTGCCATCATCGCCGCCCGGCCTGCGGGCGCTGCGTCTTGGTCGATCTCTGCCCGAGCGCTGCCGCGGGCGCGCGGGAGCCGTAAGGACATCCTTGACCGGTCCGGGCCACGGGTGCGAGTAACCCGGCGCCCGGCAGGCGCGCAGCCCCGGCTATGTACTGCTCAGGATCGGCGCCGATGGCCGCGTTCACCGAATTGGTCTTCTCGGGCGTCCAGCCCACCGGCAACCTGCATCTCGGCAATTACCTCGGGGCGGTGAAGCGCTTCGTGGAGATGCAGGAGCGCGACGCGCAGTGCCTGTACTGCGTAGTCGACATGCACGCGATCACCGTCTGGCAGGACCCGGAGGCGCTGCGCGGCCAGATCCGCGAGGTCACGGCCGCGTTCCTGGCCGCCGGCATCGATCCGAAGCGCGCGATCGTGTTCAACCAGAGCCAGGTGCCGCAGCACGCCGAGCTCGCCTGGATCTTCAACTGCGTCGCCCGCCTCGGCTGGCTGAACCGCATGACCCAGTTCAAGGAGAAGGCCGGCAAGGACCGGGAGAACGCTTCGATCGGGCTCTACGACTACCCGGTGCTGATGGCGGCCGACATCCTGGCCTACCGCGCCACCCATGTCCCCGTGGGCGAGGACCAGAAGCAGCACCTGGAGCTGACCCGGGACATCGCCCAGAAGTTCAACACCGATTTTTCGGGCTCGATCGCGGCGCACGGCCACGGCGAGGCGTTTTTCCCGATGACCGAACCACTGATCGGCGGGCCGGCTGCGCGCGTCATGTCGCTGCGGGATGGGTCCAAAAAAATGTCGAAGTCGGATCCGTCCGACAACGCGCGGATCAACCTCACCGACGAGGCCGACACGATCGCCCAGAAGATCCGACGGGCGAAGACGGATTCCGAGCCGCTGCCCTCCGAGATCGCGGGGCTCAAGGAGCGGCCGGAGGCGGACAACTTGGTCGGGATTTACGCCGCGCTCGCTGGGATCACCCGCGAGGAGGTGCTGCGCGATTTCGGCGGGGCGCAGTTCTCGACCTTCAAGCCGGCTTTGGCCGACCTCGCGGTGGCGAGCCTGGCACCGATCGCCGGGGAAATGCGCCGGCTGACCGCCGATCCGGGCCATATCGATGCCGTGCTGGCCGACGGCGCCGGGCGGGCCGAGACGATCGCGGCCCAGACCCTTGATGCGGTCAAGGACATCGTCGGCTTCGTGCGCCGGAGCCCGAACCTCCAGGCGGTGCGGTGACGGTCCGGGCGCTCGTCTTCGACGTCTTCGGGACGCTCGTCGACTGGCGCTCCGGGGTCGCCCGGGAGGCGGCGCGCCTGCTCGGCGCCTACGCCCCCGCGCTCGATGCCGGCGCCTTCGCGGATGCCTGGCGCGGCCGCTACAACCCCTCAATGGAGACCGTCCGCTCGGGTGCGCGGCCGTTCGTCGATCTCGACACGCTTCAGGCGGAATCCCTGCCCGACGTGCTGGCACAGTTCGGCATCGCGAGCGTGCCGGAAGATGTGCGACGGGAGCTGGTCCAGGCCTGGCACCGGCTCGACGCCTGGCCCGAGGTGCCGGACGCGATGCGCCGGCTGCGGGAGCGGCACCTCCTGGCGCCGAACTCCAACGGACACGTCCGGCTGATGGCTGACCTCGCCCGGCGCAACGGCTTCCTCTTCGACGCGATCCTGGGCGCCGGCTATTCCCGCGACTACAAGCCGAAACCCGCCCTCTACCGCGACGCGGTGGCCGCCTTCGGCTTCACCCCGGCGGAGACCCTGATGGTCGCCGCCCATTCGAACGATCTCGCGGTGGCGGCCAGCCACGGCCTGTCCACCGCGCACATCGCCCGGCCGCACGAGCACGGGCCGGCCGGCGGCGAGACTGCGCCCAGCGTCCCGGTCACCTACGCGGCCCGGGACCTGGCGGATCTGGCCGACCAGCTCGGCTGCTGACGACGGAGCGAGAGGGGGAACACGATGGCCGATTGGAACCCCGCCCTCTACACCCGCTTCGAGGACGAGCGCACCCGCCCGGCGGCCGAGCTCCTGGCTCGAGTGCCACTTACAGAGCCACGCCTCGCCTACGATCTCGGCTGCGGCCCCGGCAATTCCACGGCGCTGATCGCGGCGCGCTTCCCCAAGGCCGAGGTGATCGGCCTCGACACTTCGCCCGCCATGCTGGAGAGCGCCCGGACCCGGCTGCCCCGCCTCGCCTTCGCCCTGGCCGATGCCGCGACCTGGACACCCGAGCGGGCGCCGGACCTGATCTACGCCAACGCGGTGCTGCAATGGCTGCCCGACCATCCGGTGCTGCTGCCCCGGCTGTTCGGCCTGCTGGCGCCCGGCAGCGTGCTCGCCGTGCAGATGCCCGACAATCTCGCCGAGCCCTCGCACCGCTTGATGCGCGAGACCGCCGCTTCCGGCCCCTGGGCCGGGGCGATCGGCGATCCGGCGATCGCTGGGCGTCTCGGCCGCATGCTGGAGCCGGCCGGCTATTACGACCTGCTGGCGCCGCTGGCCGACACCGTGAATGTCTGGCGCACCGCCTATCACCACCCGATGGCGGATGCGGCCGCCATCGTCGCCTGGGTCAGCGCCACCGGGCTGCGGCCGTTCCTCGACCCTCTGGACCCGGACCAGACGGCCGGGTTCCTGGCCGCCTATGAGGCTGCGATCGATGCCGGCTACCCGCCGCGCAGCGACGGGCGGCGCCTGTTGGCCTTTCCGCGGGTGTTCATCGTGGCCCGCAAGGGCGGGTAGCGGCACCGGCTTCGGCAAGCACGGCTGACATCGCGCGCTTCATCGGATCGTCCCGGACCGTCATTGTGCGCAGCGACCCAGCGACACGCCCCTTCCGGGGATCGTGCGCTGCCCTGGGTGCTTCGCTCGCGCTCGCAATGACGGTGAGCCGTGCGTGGAGTGTTCGCTCAGGCCTCGCCGCGGGCGACGAGCGCCTCGTACTCGGCCACCTCGAGCTTGCCCTCCTGGGCGACCCGGGCCTTGTCCTCATCGCTGATCACGTCGCCGGCGAGGTCGAGGCGCTTCCAGGAGGCGAGCGGGGTCTCGCGGCCGGGGGTCGGGACGTACTTGTTCTGCTCGAGCTTCTGGTACTTGTGGATGTAGCGCGGGCAGTTGACCCAGATCTTCTTGACCGCGACCTTCACCAGGTACTTGGCCTCGGTGTACTCGGCCATGAGGGCGTCGTCGCGCAGCAGCGTCGCGTGGCCCTGGACTCGGATCCGGTGTGGTGTCTCGAAATCGATGAACAGCAGGCCGACCTTGGCCTGACCCTCGATGTTGCCCATCGAATAGAACATGCCGTTGCCGTCAAAACCCGGGAACGCGAGGGTGTTCTCGTCGAGCACCTTCACCAGGCCCTGGGGCCCGCCCTTGTACGAGACGGTCGGCATCCCGTCGGGATCCACCGTCGACAGGAAGAACATGTCCCGGGACGCGATGAAGGCGCCCTCGTCCGGCCGGATGCTGTCATGGACCCAATCCTCGTCCAGGCGCACGGCGAGCTTCGTGGTGCCGAACTCGGTCTGCAGCGCCCGGTGGGCGTCCGAATAGAGCGATGCCATGGCGTGTCCTCTCCAACCTTCATCGGTCCTCATGCAGACGGGACCGCTGAGGCGTTTATCGCCGGGAATGCCCGCGTTCGGCAACCGGGAATAGAAAAGGCCAGCCTCGCTTTCGCGTGACCGGCCTGTCGAAGGTGCGGCCGAGCATAGCCCGGCCGCGAGATCCCAAAAATCAGTTGCGGGTCTTGTCGACCAGGGCCTTCTCGGAGATCCACGGCATCATGGCGCGGAGCTTGGTGCCGACCTCCTCGATCGGGTGGGTGGCGAGCTTGGCGCGGGTCGCCTTGAACGAGGTCTGGTTGACCTTGTTCTCCAGCATCCAGTTGCGGGTGAAGGTGCCCGACTGGATGTCGTTGAGCACGCGCTTCATCTCGGCCTTGGTCTCGGGCGTGACGATGCGCGGGCCGGTGACGTACTCGCCGTACTCGGCGGTGTTGGAGATCGAGTAGTTCATGTTGGCGATGCCGCCCTCGTAGATGAGGTCGACGATCAGCTTCACCTCGTGCAGGCACTCGAAATAGGCCATCTCGGGGGCGTAGCCCGCCTCGACCAGGGTCTCGAAGCCGGCCTTGATCAGCTCGACCAGGCCGCCGCAGAGCACGGCCTGCTCGCCGAACAGGTCGGTCTCGCACTCTTCCTTGAAGGTGGTCTCAATGATGCCGGCGCGGCCACCGCCATTGGCCGAGGCGTAGGACAGGCCGAGATCGTGGGCGTTGCCGGAGGCGTCCTGGGCGATGGCGATCAGGGTCGGCACGCCGCCGCCCCGCAGGTACTCGGAGCGCACGGTGTGGCCGGGGCCCTTCGGGGCGACCATCAGGACGTCGAGGTCCTTGCGCGGCTCGATCAGGTTGAAGTGGACGTTGAGGCCGTGGGCGAACAGGAGGGCGGCACCCTCCTTCATGTTCTGCTCCAGGGACTCCCGGTAGATGTCGCCCTGCAGCTCGTCCGGGGTGAGCATCATCACCACGTCGGCCCACTTGGCGGCCTCGGCCACCGACAGGACCTTGAAGCCCTCGTGCTCGGCCTTCTTGGCGGTGGCGGAGCCCTCGCGCAACGCGATGACGATGTCCTTCACGCCGGAGTCGCGCAGGTTGAGCGCGTGGGCATGGCCCTGGCTGCCGTAGCCGACGATGGCGACCTTCTTGCCCTTGATCAGGTTCAGGTCGGCGTCGCGATCGTAATAAACCCGCATGTCGGTTTCCTCTTCAGGGTTGGTTTCGGGTTGGGTTAGGTGTTTGCCTGGCCGTACAGGGCCAGGAACTGGTCCACGGCGCGGCCCGCATCGCGCCGGATCTCGTCCGCGTCGAGGTCGAGCGCCTCGCCGAGCAGTAATCGGATCTGGATATCCCGGCCAACGAGGCCGAAGAAGGTCCGGAACGTCGCCTCGCTTTCGGCGAAGGCGAGCAGCCCCGCCGCGCGCCCGGCCTCCAGCACCGGCTTGACCCGCTCGCCGATGGCGAAGCGCCCGTTCGCGAGCACGATGCCGCCGAGATTGCTCTTGCGCGAGCCCGCATGGGCCACGGCGATCCGGTTCAGCGCCACCGAGGTGCGGCTGGTGATCACCGTGAGCCACGAGACCGCGAAGTCCTGAAGATGCTCCCGCAGGCTGGTCCCGTCCAGCGCCTGCACGGCCTCACGGCCGGCATGGACCCGGGACGCCTGCCACCGCACCGTCGCGGTGAGCAGGCCGTCGCGGTCGCCGTACCACTTGTACAGCGTCTCCTTGGAGCAGCTCGCCCGGCGGGCCACCGCGTCCATGGTGAGTTGCTCACCCCCCTCGACCATCAGGGCGAGGACGGCGTCGAGCACCGCCTGCTGGCGCACGGATGGCGGCTCCGGCGCCGCGGCGCCCGCCTCCCTCGTCTCCTGCTGCTCTGCGAGGCTCGACCGCATCGTTCCCAGTACCGTACCGTACGGTACGCTCGATAGATCGATTCGTCGGGTGCGGCAAGGGGCCCGGCGTGGCTCGGTTCAGGCCGGCAGGCTCAGCCCCTCGCGGGCGAACACCGCCTGCACCGCCGGCCGCTCGGAGACCCGGCGGGCATGCGCGTGCCAGGCCGGAAAACGCTCGGCCATGTCGAACCGGAGCGAGGAGCCGGACGCCCAGACCCAGAACACCATCAGGTAGGCGTCGACCACGCCGTACCGGTCCCCAATCGCCCAGTCGCCAGTCGAGAGATGGACCTCGGTCATGGTGCAGAGATCGCCGTAGGTGTCGGCGGCCTTGTCGCGGATGCCGGGGAAAGCGTCCTCGTCCGCAGTGTAGCGCTCCGGCCGGCGCACATGCGCGTAGGTGACGTGGTGGTTGGCGGCGAGCCAGCCGAGCCACTCGTCGGCTCGGGCTTGCTCACGCAGGTCGGTCGGCCAAAACCCCTTCTCGGGCACGGACCGGGCGACGTGGCGCAGGATCGCGGCGCATTCGGTCAGCACCCAGCCGTCCTCGACCAGGGCCGGCACACGGCCGCGCTCGTTGATCGCGAGATATTCCGGCGCCCGCTGGTCCCCCGCCGCCAGGTTGAGCTTGACGCCCTCGAAGGGCAGCCCGGATTCCTCCAGGATGATGTGGGCGGCGAGCGAGCAAGCGCCGGGGGCGTAGTAGAGGGTGCGTACCAAAGGATCCGTATCCTTGCTTCAGGAAGGCGGGTTGAACCCGAGGAGGTTCGCGAGCTTCTGGCGGACGGCATCGAGGGTTTCAACGGGAACACCGTCGATGCGGCGAAAGCCGCGTGCCGCGCGATCGACGTTCCGGATCTGGTCGGTCAGCATCGCACCGGAGATCGCGAGCCCCTGCGGGAGCATGACTTTCGTCGGCCACGGGTCGATATTGCGCGTCACGGGGCAGACGATGGCGGTCGCGTTCCGCGCATGGAAATCGCGGCTCGTCAGAACGAGCGCGGGTCGAACGCCGGATTGTTCACGCCCTAGGGTTGGCCGGAGATCGACCCAGACGAGATCCCCGGCTTCCGGGAGGTCGTGGACGTCACGTCCAGTCGTCATGGATGATCTCGGCGCCGACATCCGGGCCCCAATCTACGACGGGGGGACGGTAGGCCGGCCCGAGCCGATCCATCTCGGCGATCATGTCCTGCAGCGTCTCTTTTCGCCGCCGCGGCAGGATCTCGACGGTCTGGCCGTCCGCCAGACCGTGCCGATCGCCTTCTCCCGCAGGGATCCGGATCACGAATTCATCGCCGGCGCGCGTGAGCTTGGCTTCCATGAGAGCTTCTCCCACTCTCCGGACATCATAGCTCAATTGGCCGCTTCCTACAGCGGCTCCGAACCCCGCCCCATGGCGCTGATGCCGGTGCGGCAGATCTCCACCAGCCCGATGACGCTCATCAGACGCACGAACCGGTCGATCTCTTCGGTGGCGCCGGTGAGCTCGAACACGAAGGAGTTGAGGGTGGCGTCCAGCGTCTTGGCGCCGAAGGCGGCGGCCAGGCGCAGGGCCTCGCTGCGGTGCTCGCCCTCGCCCTTGACCTTCACCAGGCAGATCTCGCGCTCCAGCGCATTGCCCTGGAGCGTCAGGTCCACGACCCGATGGACCGGCACCAGCCGATCGAGCTGCGCCTTGATCTGCTCGATCACGGCGTTTGTGCCGGTGGTCACGATGGTGATGCGCGAGATATGGCGCGCCTCCTCGGTCTCGGAGACGGTCAGGCTCTCGATGTTGTAGCCGCGGCCGGAGAACATGCCGGAGATGCGCGCGAGCACGCCGGGCTCGTTGTCGACGATCACCGCGAGCGTGTGCCGGTTCACCGGCTCGACGCGGCCGGCATCGGGGTAGTGGGTGTTCATCGCGTTCATCGCCGGCTTCGTCCTCGTCCAATCCTGCTCGTGGCGGCGATCCGAGCGCGCCTTGCGCGAGGCAAGCGCGACCGCGCGCCGCCGCCCATGCGGCGGGCAGCGGCCCCGAAGGGCCGCCACCAGAAAACCTCACACCAGCATCTTGCCTTCCTCGGAGATCACGTCGCCGAGTTCGACGCCGGTCTCGCCGAGGTAATCGGACAGGAGCATCTCGTTATGCGCCTTGCCCGAGGGGATCATCGGGAAGCAGTTCTCGGTCTTGTCGACGATGCAGTCGAACAGCACCGGCCCGTCATAGGCCAGCATCTCCGCGATCGCGCCGTCGAGGTCGCCCGGCTTCTCGCAGCGCATGCCCTTGGCGCCGTAGGCCTCCGCCAGCTTGACGAAGTCCGGCAGGCTCTCGGAATAGCTCTGCGAGTAGCGCGAGCCGTGCAGCAGCTCCTGCCACTGCCGGACCATGCCCATGTACTCGTTGTTCAGGATGAACACCTTGACCGGCAGCCGGTACTGCACCGCCGTCGAGAGCTCCTGCATGTTCATCAGGATCGAGGCCTCGCCGGCGATGTCGATCACCAGCCCCTTCGGATGGGCGAGCTGCGTGCCGATCGCCGCCGGCAGGCCGTAGCCCATCGTGCCGAGACCACCTGAGGTCATCCAACGGTTCGGCTCGTCGTACTTGAAGTACTGCGCCGCCCACATCTGATGCTGGCCGACCTCCGTGGTGATGTAGGTCTCGCGGTCCTTGCAGGCCTCGTAGAGGCGCTGCACGGCGTATTGCGGCTTGATGATCGTCCCCGACGGCCAGTAGGCGAGGCAGTCGCGCGCCTTCCAGGCTCCGATCTTCTGGAACCACGGGTCGAGGTTGGATTTCTCCGGCCGCGACGGCAGGGCACGCCAGGCTTCCAGCATGTCGGCCAGCACCGAGGCGCAATCGCCCACGATCCCGACATCGACCTTGACCACCTTGTTGATCGAGGAGGCATCGACGTCGATGTGGATCTTCTTAGAGAACGGCGAGAACGCGTCGAGCCGACCGGTGATCCGGTCATCGAACCGGGCGCCGACGCAGATCATCACGTCGCATTCGTGCATCGCCAGGTTGGCCTCGTAGGTCCCGTGCATGCCGAGCATGCCCAGGAACTTCGGATCCGTGCCCGGATAGGCGCCGAGCCCCATCAGAGTCGAGGTGATCGGGAAGCCGGTTTCGGCGACCAGCTCGCGCAGGAGCCGCGAAGCCTCCGGGCCGGAATTGATCACGCCGCCGCCGGTGTAGAAGACCGGGCGGCGCGCGGTCACCATCAATTCGACCGCCGCGCGGATCCGGTCGGCATCGCCCTTGACGGCGGGGCGGTAGGTCTTGTGGCTCGCGATCTCCGGGCGCTCGTAGAGGCCGGAGGCGAACTGGATGTCCTTGGGCAGATCGACCACGACCGGGCCGGGACGGCCGTTGGCCGCGACGTAGAACGCCTCGTGCAGGATGCGCGGCAGGTCCTCGATCGATTTGACCAGGTAATTGTGCTTCGTGCAGTGGCGCGTGATGCCAACCGTGTCGCATTCCTGGAAGGCGTCGGTGCCGATCAGATGCGTCGGAACCTGCCCGGTGATGCAGACGAGCGGGATCGAGTCGAGCAGCGCGTCGGTGAGACCGGTGACGATGTTGGTGGCGCCGGGGCCCGACGTGACCAGCACGCAGCCGACCTTGCCGGACGAGCGCGCATAGCCCTCGGCCGCGTGGACGGCGCCCTGCTCGTGGCGGACGAGCACGTGCTTCACCGCGTTCTGGTGGAACAGAGCGTCGTAGATCGGAAGTACGGCACCGCCCGGATAGCCGAACAGCGTGTCCACGCCCTGATCCCGGAATGCCCGGATGACCATCTCGGCCCCGGTCATGACCTCGCCGCCCATGCTCTCCTCCTCCGCTCCCCGGATCGTCAGCGGCGGTCGTGCGCCGCCGGACGGACCGGTTCCTTTCGTCCTGCACTCTCGTCACGCGAGGCGGCATCCGCCTCGCTCGAAAGTACTGTCTTCGTCGGTATCTCGAACGCGTGGATCTCGTTGGCCGTGATGCGTCACCGGGCAGCGGGCAATAAAAAAGGGCCCCGAGGGACCCTGCATGCGCCACCGCTCGGATTGCAGCCCTGATCTAGGGCCGCTCCGTCGGTGACGCTTCCGCTACAATAAGAACCGCGTTCATCGGATATCCGAGCCTGCCTCGCGGCGAACGCCAAATCCGGGGTCGGATTCATGCGACTCACGCGTGAAGTGTCGAGCCTCATACCGGAGCCCCGGGAACCGGTCAACGCGTTTGCCGAGGATCGGACGCGCGCTCAGCGCAGGGGCGGTGGCCGGCGGCGGACCCAGTTGCTCGCCGCGTCGTAGGCGGCGCCGAGTTGGAGGCAGGCGAGCTCGCCATGATTGCGGCCGACGATCTGGATGCCGGTCGGCAGGCCGGCCTCCCCGAAGCCCGCCGGAACGTCGAGGGCCGGCAGGCCGGACATCGTCACCGGGATCACTGTCTGCATCCACCGGTGGTAGGTGTCCATCGGGCGGCCGCCGACCTCCTGGGGCCAGCGCAGGCCCTTGTCGAACGGAAAGACCTGCGCACTCGGCATGACCAGGTAATCGTAGCTTTCCATGAAGCGGCGAAGGGTCTCGTACCAGCGGGTACGCCCCTCCAGGGCGGCGGTGAGCCGGTCGACGGTGAGTTCGAGGCCGCGCTCGGCCTCCCAGATCGCCTCGGGCTTCATCTGCGCCCGGTGGGAGGGCTCGTCGTAGAGCGGCCGGAGCACCGGCGCGACCATCAGGGCCCGCAAGGTCAGGAAGTCGCGCCAGAGCTGCTCCATGTCGAACCGGGGCGCAGCCTCTTCGACCACGCAGCCGATCTCCGCGAAGGTGGCGAGCGCTGCGCGGCCGAGTTCGAGCACGCCGGGATCGAACGGGATCTGTCCGTTGCAATCACCCAGCCAGGCGATCCGGGTCCCGCGGAAATCCCGGGCGAGCGGGCTCGCGAAGGCCGCTGGGTCCTGGCGGATCGTGTTCGGGCAGCGGGGATCGTAGCCCGCCTGGACCGAGAGCATCAGGCCGATATCCGCCGGGCTGCGCCCGACGGCGCCGAGCACCGACAGGCCCGGGCTGAACGCATCTTTGGTCTCGACCGGGATCCGGCCCCAGCTCGGGCGCAGGCCGTAGCAATTGTTGAAGGCGGGCGGGTTGCGCAGCGAGCCACCGAAATCGCTGCCGTCGGCCACCGGCTGCAACTTCAGGGCGACCGCCACCGCGGCGCCGCCACTCGATCCGCCCGCACTCTTCTCCGGATCGTAGGCGTTGCCGGTGGTGCCGTAGACCGGGTTGAAGCTGTGCGAGCCGAGCCCGAATTCGGGGATGTTGGTCTTGCCGATGAAGATCGCCCCGGCCGCGCGCAGCCGGGCGACCATGATCGTGTCGACTTGCGCGATCCGGTTGGCGAAGATCGGCGACCCTTGGGTGAACGGCAGCCCGCGCACCGCGTCGAGATCCTTCACGGCGAGCGGAAACCCGTGCAGCGGACCGACCGCTTCGCCGCGGGCGAGCGCCGCATCCCGCGCCTCGGCCTCTTGGAGAAGCGCCGCGTCGTCCTGAAGGCCGACGATGGCGTTGACCTGCGGATTGAGCCGGTGGATCCGCTCCAGATAGGCGCGCATCACCTCGACGCAGGAAACGATCCGGCCGCGGATAGCGGCCGCGAGATCCACGGCGCCGAGCGCCGTGATGCCGTCCTGTCGCTCATCCTGCATGGTCGATCGTCTCCCTATCGCGGTCCGCGCCGGCATGGCCAAGGCTTGGCGAGGCCGATCACACGTTTGGTCGCGTGCGGCGGTCTACTACTCGCGATAGTTGGGGAGGCAAGAGATGTGCAGGGATTCGTCTGACGTTCCCGCGGCCTGACAAGCGTCCGGCGTCGCGCCCGACGCGCGGTCGATTCGTGATCCCGTCCCCAGGCTCAGCGCCGTCATTGCGAGCGTAGCGAAACAACCCAGGGCAGCGCGCGCGCGCCGAATGTGGCGTTTCCCTGGGTTGCTTCGCTCCGCTCGCAATGACGGTGGGGCCGGTGCGAGCTCCTATCGGCGCCTTATCAGACCACCGCCCAAGGCAGCGTCTCATCCCCCCGGAACACCACCACGGCGGTGTCCTCCACGGCCACCGCCTCGATCACGCGGCTCTCCCGGCGCTCGAGGGTGACGGTCGCCGCGTTGGGCTCGAGCCCGTGGAAGCGCGCGCCGTTCAGCGACGCGAAGGCCTCGAATCTATCGAGCGCGCCCTCCTCGTCGAAGACCTGCACGTAGGTCTGCAGGGCACTCGGGCCGCAGAACACGCCGGCGCAGCCGCAGGACGCCTCCTTGGCGCCGCGGACATGCGGGGCCGTGTCGGTGCCGAGGAAGAAGCAGGCCTCACCCGAGGTCGCGGCCGCGCGCAGGGCCAGGCGGTGCCGCTCGCGCTTGGCCACCGGCAGGCAGTAGAGGTGCGGGCGCAGGCCGCCCTGGAAGATGTGGGTGCGGTTGATGACGAGGTGGTGGGGCGTGATCGTGGCCGCCACGCGGGTCCGGTTGGCCCGGACCACGTCGAGGATCTCGGCCGTGGTGGCGTGCTCGACGGTGACCTTCAGGCCCTGGTGCCGGGCGAGCAGCGGGATCAGGCTGCCCTCCATGAAGGCGGCCTCGCGGTCGAAGATGTCGATCTCCGGGTCGGTCGCCTCGCCGTGGATCAGGAGCGGCATGCCGATCCGCTCCATCCGCTCCAGCACGGGCGCGAGCCCGATCAGGTCGGTGACGCCCGCATGCGAGTTCGTCGTGGCGCCCGCCGGGTAGAGCTTGGCCGCGATCCAGACCTTCTCCGCAAAACCCCGCTCGATCTCGTCCGGGTCGGTATCGTCCCGCAGATAGCAGGTCATCAGCGGGGTGAAGTCCATCCCGTCCGGCAGCGCGGCCAGGATCCGCTCGCGATAGGCGCGCGCGGCCGCCACGGTCGTGACTGGCGGCACCAGGTTCGGCATGATGATGCCCCGGGCGAACTGGGCTGCCGTGTAGGGCAGCACCGCCTTCAGCATTGCGCCGTCGCGCAGGTGGATGTGCCAGTCGTCCGGCCGGCGGATCGTGATCCGGTCGGCCGGCTTCGCCTCCTGGCGCTCGGCGGGAAACAGCTCGGCCACGCCCATCGCGAAAAACTCCTCAGCCCTGACCGAAGGACGCGATGCCGCCATGGGCCGCCGACCACTCCGCCGGCGCGTTGAGGAAGCGCTCGACCTCGGCCAGGGTGTTGGCGTCGAAGGTGCCCATCTCCTTGGCCACCGCCAGCACGTCCCACCAAGTGGTGAGGTAGTGCAGCTTGATGCCGATCTCCTGCATCAGGGCGGCGCTGCCGGGGAAGATGTCGTAGTAGAACAGCACGAAGCAGTGATCGACGTTGGCGCCGGCGTCCCGCAAAGCCTGGCAGAAATTGACCTTGCTGCGCCCGTCGGTGGCGAGATCCTCGACCAGCAGGGTCCGGGCGCCCTCGACCACCTCGCCCTCGATCTGCGCATTGCGGCCGAACCCCTTGGGCTTCTTGCGGACGTACTGCATCGGCAGCATCAGCCGGTCGGCGATCCAGGCGGCGAACGGGATGCCGGCGGTCTCGCCGCCCGCGATATGGGTGAGCGACTCGTAGCCGATCTCGCGCACGATCGTGGAGGCGGCGAAGTCGATCAGCGTTGAGCGCAGGCGCGGGAACGAGATGATCTTGCGGCAGTCGATATAGACCGGGCTGGCCCACCCGGACGTGAACTTGAACGGCTCGTCCTTGTAAAAATGGACGGCCTGGATCTCAAGGAACATCTTGGCCGCCTCGCGGGCGATCAGCGTCCGGTCGATGGGCAGGAACGACGTGGTCATGCGGCGTGCGCGCTCCGCTGGGGCACTCTCCGCCGGGGCCGGCCTGGAAGAGCGCGAGGATGGGAAGGCCTGACCGGTCTCCTCCGCCCTGTCTCCGCCAGCGTCAACCCTGAAGCTGACGCTATCCGCCGCTCAGGCTGCGCCGGCCCCGGCCCGAAGCTCCGCCAGATGCCGGATCGCCAGGGCGTAGCCATGCGTGCCGAAGCCAGCCAGCACTGCGGTCGCGGCGAGAGACACGTAGGAGTGATGGCGAAACGCCTCGCGCCGGTGGACGTTCGAGATATGGCACTCGATCACCGGTACCTCGCAGGTGTTAAGTGCGTCGAGGATCGCCACCGAGGTGTGGGTGTAGGCGCCGGCGTTGATCACGATGCCGGCGGACTCGACCCGGAAGGCGTGGATCGCGTCGATCAGCGCGTGCTCGGCGTTGCTCTGGCGGAAATCCACATTGAGCCCGAAGCCGGCGGCGGTCTCGCGGCACAGGGCCTCGACATCGGCCAGGGTCTCGCGCCCGTAGATCTCCGGCTGCCGCTTGCCGAGGAGGTTCAGGTTCGGCCCGTTCAGGACCAGGACGGTGTCGATCATCGCTTTCCTCGCCGCCCTCTGCGGCCAGCCTCCAAGCCCCGATGCGCTGAGACCTTCGTTCGCTTGCTCCCACCCACGCCCTCATCCTGAGATGCGCGCAGCGAGCCTCGAAGGAGCCTCCCAGGAAATCGCGCGGCAGGCTGGAGGCCTCCGCTACGCTTCGGCACCCCAGGATGAGGGCGCGGGTCAGTTCGCCCCGTTGTGGCCGTGCGTTGGGTGAGCGTCAAACACGTCCCCACATTCGCCCTGTCACCGGCCCCGAGATGTCCCGCCCCGGGCGTCCTATCCCCGCCTCGGCGGTTCAGTTTCCCCACGTGCGGCGCTATCCCGGTCTCGAACCAGCCGAACGATCAGGGAGAAGATGCGATGGCAGGATCCCCGAGCGAAGCGCCCGTGGTGATCGCGGTGGCGATCACCGGCTCGGTGCCGCGCAAGACAGACAACCCGGCCGTGCCGATCACCGTGGCCGAGCAGATCGAATCGACCCGGCAGGCCTTCGAGGCGGGCGCGACCCTGGCCCATATCCACGTGCGCAACGACGACGAGTCGCCCTCCTCGGACCCCGACAAGTTCGCCGCCGTGCAGGAGGGGCTGCGCAAGCACTGCCCCGGGATGGTCGTACAGTTCTCCACCGGCGGGCGCGGGCGCGATCCTGCGGCCCGGGGGCTCTCGCTCAAGCACCGGCCCGACATGGCCTCGCTCTCCACCGGCTCGGTGAACTTCCCGACCATCGTGTACGAGAACAGCGCCAGCCTCGTGACCGACCTCGCCGGCCAGATGAAGCAGTATGGCGTGCGGCCCGAGATCGAGATCTTCGACCTGTCGCACCTGCACGGGGCCAAGCGGCTCATCGAGGCCGGCCTGATCGACGCGCGCCCGCACGTGCAGTTCGTGATGGGCGTCCAGAACGCGATGCCGGCCGAGGAGCACCTCCTCGACATCCTGCTCGCCGAGACCCGTCGGATCCTGCCCGAGGCCACCTGGACCGCCGCCGGGATCGGCCGAAACCAAGCCATCGTCATGGACTGGGCGCTCGCCCGCGGCGCCGACGCGGTCCGCACCGGCCTGGAGGATAACATCCGGGTCACGAAGGACCGGCTGGCGGCGAGCAACGCCGAGCTGGTCACCCTCGCCGCCGATGCAGTCCGCCGCCACGGCCGCCAGGTTGCGAGCCCGGCCGAGGCGCGGGCCGCGCTGGGACTGGGCTGAGACCGTCTTCTCACGGGCCGGACGGCGTGCTAACGGTCCGCCCGCGCGGGTGTAGCTCAATGGTAGAGCAGCAGCCTTCCAAGCTGAATACCCGGGTTCGATTCCCGGTACCCGCTCCACGCCTGCCTCACATCAAGGCGGCGGAGCCCCGGCAGGCGCCCCCATCCCGTTCGTATCCGTCGCCCCGTCGAGTGCGGCGCGTCCCGGCTTCTAGGGAAGCATCACCATGAAGGTATCCGCCGACCTGTGCATCGTACCGATGGGCGTCGGCCCGTCGGTCTCGCCCTACGTGCGCGAGATCAAGGCGATCATCGAGGCGAGCGGCCTGACCGCCACGATGCATCCGAACGGGACCAACATCGAGGCCGAGTTGTCGGAGGTCTGCGCCCTGGCGGAGCGCTGCGAGGCCCGCCTCGCCGAACTCGGCGTCGAGCGGACCTTCTTCACGCTGATCTTCTCGACCCGCCGGGACAAGGAGCAATCCATGGCCGACAAGCTCGCGGCCGTCTCCTGAGGGCCGCCGCTCGAGGCGCCGCGGTGACGCGCCCGTGATCCGACCCGCATCCTCGTGCGTTCCCTCCGGTCCGGACACCAGGGTGCCGGGAGGAGAGCGGCATGACCGAGCAGAACACCGGCGACGTGCGGATCGAGCCCTATGACAGCCCGGCGGGCGGCTGGGGCTCGGCCCGCTCGCTGGTCGAGATTCTGACCCGCGAGGGTGTTCCGGTCACCGGCTCGGCCATGCTGCTGAAGCAGAACAAGCCGGACGGGTTCATGTGCGTGTCCTGCGCCTGGGCGAAGCCGGCCAAGCCTCTGGCCTTCGAGTATTGCGAGAACGGCGCCAAGGCCACCGCCTGGGAGCAGACCCGGCGGCGGGCGACCCCGGACTTCTTCGCCGCCCACACCGTCACCGAGCTGCTCGGCTGGAGCGATTACGCCCTTGAGGAGCAGGGCCGCCTGACGCATCCCATGCGCTACGATCCCGAGACCGACCGGTACCGGCCGGTCTCCTGGGGCGAGGCATTTGCCGAGATCGGGCGGGAGCTGAAGGCGCTGCGCGAAGAGGACCCGAAATCGGCGGTGTTCTACGCCTCCGGCCGGGCCTCGCTGGAGACCAGCTACATGTGGGCGCTGCTGGCGCGCCTCTACGGCAACAACAACCTGCCGGACTCCTCCAACATGTGCCACGAGCCGACCTCGGTTGCTCTGCCGCAATCGATCGGTGCGCCGGTCGGCACGGTCCTGCTGGAGGATTTCGAGTCGACCGACCTGATCTTCTTTTTCGGCCAGAATGTCGGCTCGAACGCGCCGCGGATGCTCCACCCGCTCCAGGAGGCGCGGCGCCGGGGGGCGCAGATCATCACCTTCAACCCGCTGCGCGAGCGCGGGCTGGAACGCTTCACCAACCCGCAATCGCCGGTGGAGATGCTGACGCGCTCGGCCACCAAGATCTCGACGCAGTATCACCAGGTCAAAGCCGGGGGCGACCTCGCGGCGATCACCGGGTTGTGCAAATCCTTGCTCGCCATGGACCGGGACGCCACCGCGTCGGGCAAGCCCGCCATCCTCGACCACGCCTTCATCGCCGAGCACACCCACGGCTTCGACGCGTTCGTGGCGTTCTGCGATCGCGCGGATTGGGCGGCGATTGAGCGGCGCTCCGGCCTTACCCGCCCGGCCCTCGAAGCCGCGGCCGGGGCCTATGCCCGCGCCAAGGCGGTGATCGGCATCTACGGGATGGGGCTGACCCAGCACCGCAAGGGCACCGAGACCGTGCGGATGCTGGTGAACCTATTGCTGCTGCGCGGCAATATCGGCAAGCCCGGCGCCGGGATCTGCCCTGTGCGCGGCCATTCGAATGTGCAGGGCCAGCGCACGGTCGGCATCACAGAGAAGCCGGAGCTGGCGCCGCTCGACAAGCTGAAGGAACTCTACGATTTCGAGCCGCCGCGGGAGAAGGGCCTGAACACGGTCGAGACCTGCGAGGGCATCCTCGACGGCAGCGTCCGGGCCTTCGTCAGCCTCGGCGGCAACTTTTTGCGTGCGATCCCCGATACCGGCCGGATGGAGCCGGCCTGGCGCCGGCAGCGTCTGACGGTGCAGATCTCGACCAAGCTCAACCGCTCGCATCTGGTCAACGGCACGGTCGCCTACATGCTGCCCTGCCTCGGCCGGATCGAGATCGACCAACAGGCGAGCGGGCCGCAGGCGGTCTCGATGGAGGATTCCACCGCCCGCTTCCACGGGTCCCGCGGCGTGTCCGATCCGGTCGGCCCGGAGGTGCGCTCCGAGCCCTGGATCGTGGCCGAGATCGCCAAGGCGGCGCTGCCGCATAACCCGCGGATCGACTGGGATGCCTGGGTTGCCGATTATGCCCGCGTGCGCGACGCGATCGAGGCGACCTACCCGAAGGTGTTCCACGACCTAAACGGACAGATGTTCCGCCCCGGCGGGATCACCAAGCCGCTCGGCGCCCGCGACCGGAGATGGGAGACCGACACCGGCAAGGCGAACTTCGCGGTGCCGGAGGGGCTGGAGGCCGATCCCGACCTGCCGGCGCATGGCCCGGACGTGCTCGATCTGATCACGCTGCGCTCGAACGACCAGTTCAACACCACGGTCTACGGCTACGACGACCGCTTCCGGGGCGTGAAGGGCACCCGGGACATCCTGTTCATGAACCGGGCGGACATCACCCGGCTCGGGCTGAAGGATGGCGGCTCCGTCGATGTCGAGGCGGTGGCCGGCGATGCGGTTACGCGGCGCGTCGGCGGCCTGCGGGTGATCGCCTACGACATCCCGCCGGGAAACTGTGGCGGCTACTACCCGGAATTGAACGTCCTGCTGCCGCTCTGGCACCACGACGAGCAGTCCAAGACCCCCGCCGCCAAGGCGATCACCGTGCGGGTGAGCGCGTCGATGCCGAGGACCTGATCCGAGCCATCTGGCGCGCCGCCGTTCCCTCCGGCAAAGAGCCCGGATGGATCAGGTCACGCCCCGAGACGTGGAGCCGCGCCTGCGCGGGCTCCTGGACCTGATCGCGGCCGGCACGCCCGTCCGCGAGCCGGGCCTTGACCTCGCGCATGTGGATGCGAGCGGCGCCGCGCTTGCCGGCGGGACCGCGCCGGCCGACGCGGAATCGGGCGGCCTTCCGCTTGCCGGGGCCGACCTGTCCCGCGCCCGCATGGAGGAGGCCGACCTGTCGGGCGCCAATCTGCGCCGGGCGAGCCTCACCGGCGCTGTCGGGCGCTCGACCCGCTTCGTCGGTGCGATCCTGGAGGAGGCCGACTTGTCGGAGGCCGACCTGTCGGGAGCAGACTTCGCCGGCGTCACGGCGGGTCAGGTCAAATTCGCGTCCGCCATGCTGGAGGATGCCCGCTTCGGCCAGGCGGCGATGCGCTTCGCCGACCTGTCGGGGGCGCTTCTGGACGGGGCGAATTTTACCGAGGCCGACCTCTGGGGCGCGGATTTCTCCGGCGCTGACGCGGACGACACCGTGTTCCGCGACGCGCGGCTCGACGAAGCCAAGCTCGCCGATGCCAACCTGACCCATGCCGATTTCGAGGGCGCCAGCCTGACCAAGGCGTCGCTGGCGGGCTCGCGCCTGCGCGGCGCCAAGTTCACCGGGGCGAAGCTCGACGGCGCCGACCTGTCCGGCGCGGATCTGTCGGATACCGACCTCGTCCGGCTCAACCTTGCCACCTGCCGGCTGCGGCATGCCCGCTTCGCCGGCGCCTGGCTCAACGGCACCCGGATGAGTGTCGAGCAGCTCGGCGGCGCCGTGGGCGAAGAAGTGGCGGGCGCCTACGAGCTGGCGCAGGCGAGCTACCTCGCCCTGGAGCAGAACTGGAAGAGCATCGGCAACCACGATGCGGCGAGCTGGGCCTACAAGCGCGGCCGCCGGATGGGCCGCTTCCATGCCGGAGCGCAGGCGCGCGCCGCCTGGGCCGGGCGCGACGGGGCCGGAATCCTGCGCCACGGCTACCGCTGGACCGCCGACCGCTTCGTCGAATGGCTGTGCGATTACGGCGAGAGCCTGTCGCGCATCGCCCGAGCCTTCGCGCTCCTGATCGTCGTGTTCGCCGGCCTCTATGGGCTCACGGGCGGCCTGATCGTGCTGGAGGGTCCTGAGGCGGGGCCGACCTACAACCCCATCGACCTGATGAGCTACAGTGCGCTCAACATGATGACCGCCAACCCGCCGGACATCGGCCTCAAGCCGACCGGGCGGGTCACCAACCTGCTGGTCGGCCTGGAAGGCGCGGTCGGCATCATCCTGATGGGGCTCTACGGCTTCGTGCTGGGCAACCGCCTGCGCCGGTGAAATCCGTCAGTCGTTGCCGTTGCCGTTCAGCCGCTCGATCAGGATTCCGAGATCCTTGCGCAGGGCCTGGATCTCCGGCTCGCTGAGTTCCAGCTGGCACATCACGCTCTCGCGCACCGTCACGGCCTCTGAGCGCAGAGCAGCGCCCTGCGGGGTCAACGCGATCTCGACCTCGCGCTCGTCGGATTGACGCCGGGTCCGGACCAGGAAGCCCGCGCTCTCCAGCCGCTTCAGAACCGGCGTGAGCGTCCCGGAATCGAGCCGCAGCCGCCGGCCGATCTCCGAGACCGTCACGCCGTCCTGCTCCCACAGCACCAGTAGGACGAGATATTGCGGATAGGTCAGGCCGAGCCGCTCCAGGAGCGGGCGGTAAGACTTCGTCATCCGGTGCGCGGCCGCGTAGAGCGCGTAGCAAAGCTGGTTGTCGAGCAGGAGCGGATCCGTCACGTGCTCCGTCTCGACCGTGTCCACTGTATACGACATGTGTCTCGCCCATCGCGGTCCGAGTGCCGCTTGTCTCGCACCGCGACCGCGGGTTGGTCATCCTAGCATAACACGCTCACCACGCGCGCAAGCTCCTGCGCGACCAGCCCTTTCTCAACAACCACGGCGCCCGGACGCTCCGTCACCTGGCGATGACAAGTTCGATAGGCTGTTCAAGAACCCGGCTTCGTCCTCCAGCGTACGCAGGTCGAGCACGATGGCATCGCCGCTGATGCGGCCGATCACCGGCACCGGCAATCCGCGCAGGCGTTCGGCCAAGCGCTTGCAGCGCCCCCCGGCGCCGCGGCGCCCGCCCTCGCCCTCCGGCGCCAGCACCAGGGCGGCGCTGGGCAGGGTCTCCACCGGCAGCGCGCCGGAGCCGATCTGGCTGATGCACTCCGCCACCGAGACATTGGCCCAGCCGGCAACCCGCTCGGCGACCGCGGGCGCCATGGCCCGAGCCTGCGCGTCGATCGCCGCCCGTGGGCGAGTGAGCAGGCGCAGGGTCGGCAGTTCCTCCGCCAGCCGCTCGGGGTAGAGGTAGAGGCGCAGCACCGCCTCCAGGGCGGCGTAGGTCATCTTGTCGACCCGCAGGGCCCTCTTCAGTGGGTTCTTGCGGACCCGGGCGATCAGGTCCTTGCGCCCGGCCACGATCCCGCACTGGACGGCGCCGAGCAGCTTGTCGCCGCTGAAGGTGACCACATCCGCCCGGGCCAGGGCCGCCCGAACGGTGGGCTCGGGCGGCAGGCCGTAGGCGGCGAGGTCGACCAGGCTGCCACTGCCAAGATCCTCCGCCAGCGGCACGCCGTGCTCGCGGCAGAGGGCGTGGAGCGCCATCGGCTCCGCCTCGGCGGTGAAGCCGGTGATCGCGTAATTGCTCGGATGCACCTTCATGACGAGGCCGGTGCGCGGGCCGATCGCCTCGGCGAAGTCGCGCAGATGGGTGCGGTTGGTGGTACCGACCTCGCGCAGCCGGCAGCCGGCCCGGGCCATCACGTCGGGCACCCGGAACGAGCCGCCGATCTCCACGAGTTCGCCGCGGGAGACCACCACCTCCTTGCGCATGGCGAGCGCGTTCAGCACCAGCAGGACCGCGGCGGCGTTGTTGTTGACGACGATAGCGGCCTCGGCCCCGGTCAGGCGGCAGATCAGCCCTTCCACATGGTCGTCGCGCTCGCCCCGGGAGCCGGTGGCGAGATCGAATTCGAGGTTGCTCGCCTGCACCATCACGGCGGCCACCGCCTCCGCGGCGGAGCGCGGGAGGAGCGCCCGGCCGAGATTGGTGTGCAGCACCGTGCCGGTGAGGTTGAAGACCGGCCGCAGCGACGACTGCCGTTCCGCCGCAAGTTTTTCCGACGCCGCGGACCGGATCGCCGCCTCGTCCGGCACCGGGCCGCCCTCCGAGCGGATCCCGGCGAGGATGGTGCGCACCGCCTCCGTGACGGCCGTGCGCCCAAAGGCGGCGAGAATTTCGTCCGGGGCCCCGCCGACGAGGCGCTCCACGGAGGGGATCCGGCGCGGGGCCTCCGCGGCGTCTTCGAGGGTCGGTCGGGGTGCTGCGGAGCGTGTCATGTAGCGCAGAGAGATAACGACGCCCGCGCGCAGGACCAGCCCGGCTCGGGGTGCGATCCCCGCAGGATTGGCACCGGGCGGCCGGTCGGTCAGGCTGTTGGGCCCGGCTGGCTGAGAGATGATGTCTCTACTGCACCGGACTGTCCCAGCAGCCGGCTCTAGCGCCTGCGACGCGATCACCCGTGGCCGATCCGGAACCAGGCAGCCCGTCGGGCGACTACCCCTGAGCGTGGACGCGGACGGGGAAGACCGATGAAGCATAAGCCGCTCAGCGAGCAGGTCGTGGTGATCACCGGCGCGTCGTCCGGGATCGGCCTCGCGACCGCCCGGATGGCGGCGGAGCGCGGCGCCCGGGTCGTACTGGCCGCCCGCAGCGGCGACGCCTTGGCCAAAATTCAAGCTGAGATCGAGGGCGTCGGCGGCAAAGCGCTCCACGTAGTCGCCGATGTCGGCAACCGCGCCGACGTCCAGGCCATCGCCGACCGGGCGATCGCGACGTTCGGTGGCTTCGACACCTGGGTCAACGTCGCGGGCGCCTCGATCTACGGCCGCCTGCGCGAGATCAGCGACGAAGACCATCAGCGCCTGATCCAGACCAATCTCTGGGGCACGATCTACGGGTCGCTGGTCGCCGTGGAGCATCTGCACCAGCAGGGCGGCGCGCTGATCAATGTCGGCAGCATCGCCTCCGACCTCGCCTTCCCGTTCCAGGGCATGTACGCGGCCTCGAAGCACGCGGTGAAGGGCTTCACCGACGCTTTGCGCATGGAGCTGATGGTCGAGGATGCGCCGATCTCCGTGACGCTGGTCAAGCCGGCCTCGATCGACACGCCGCTGCCGCAGCGCGCCCGCAACTACATGGACCGCGAGCCGAGCCTGCCGCCGCCGATCTACCCGCCCGAGGAGGTCGCCAACGCGATCCTGCACGCGGCGGTGCATCCGCAGCGCGACATCTTCGTCGGCGGCGCCGGCAAGGCCTTCGTCGCCGGCAAGGAATTCGCCCCGGGCGCCTACGATTACATGGGTCCGGCGATCATCGCGATGCAGAAGCGCGGGATCCCGCCCCGCGACCCGGCCGGAGCCTTGCACGCGCCGGTCTCGGCCGGTGCCACCCGCGGCGACCCGCCCGTCTACGTGATGCGCACCAGCGCCTACACCCGGGCGAGCCTGCACCCGCTCGCCACGGCGGCCGGGCTGCTCGGAGTCGGCACGGTGGCGGCCCTGGCGCTGATCGGGACCGCGCCCAGCCGCAGGAAGCGCCTGTAATTGGCCCTCGCCGCGCGTACCCTCCCGGGTCCGGCCCAGCCGACGCGGGACGAGCAGGCCGATTCCCGCATCGTTCCGCGCCGGTTCGTCCACCTGCCGGACGACCGGACCATCGCGTATGCCGAGACCGGCTCTGGCCCCGATCTCGTGGCGATCCACGGCACGCTGATGTGCCTGGAGGACCAATGGCTCGGGCCGGTGCCGGCCCTGGCCGGGCATTTTCGGGTGGTCGCCGTCGACCGGCCCGGCCACGGCTTCAGCCTGCGACCGCGGGGACGCGGCGCCGACATCTGGGACCAGGCCGCGCGCATCCGAGACGCGGTCCAGCGCTTGGGTTTGAAGCGTCCAGTGATCCTCGGCCATTCGTTCGGCGGCGCGGTCGCGCTGGCCTACGGGATGCTCTACCCGGACGAGATCGCCGGCATCGTCGCCCTGGCGCCAATCTGCTTCCCGGAGCTGCGTCTGGAGCACCTGCTGTTCGGGCCGCGGGCGCTGCCGCCGGGCGGCGATCTCCTGACCCGCATCCTGCATGCATCGAGCGATCCGGCGCTGCTGCCCCTGCTCTGGCACGCCATGTTCCTGCCCCAGGCGATGCCGCAGCGCTTCCGCCAGAATTTTCCGTTCGCGCTGGCCGGCCGCGCCGCGCAGATCACCGCCGAGGGCGAGGATGCCGCCTGGCTCTGGCCGGCGCTGTCCCGCAGCGCAATGCGCTACCCGAACCTCCGGGCTCCCACGCGCATCCTGTGCGGCGGCGCCGACATCGTGGTGAATTCCTACCTCCACGGGGCCGCAGCCGCCCGGATGATCCCGACGGCGACGCTGGAGATGCTGCCCGGGGCCGGGCACATGTTCCCGCATACCCACTCCGACGCGGTCGTGCGCGCGGCCCTGTCGATCGGGCGTTAGTCGTCCCCGCGTGGATCCGGGCGAGGCCCGAGCAGCCAGCGCTCGTCGATATCGGTGGCGTTGCGATCGGCCAGTGGCTGGGTCTCGTCGCCCTCGGCGAAGATCACCACGTCGCCCGGCCCGACATCGCGGCTGGCGTAGAAATCCCAGCGCCGATGGATCACCCGCGGGCCGCCGAAAATGCGAACCGCGTTCCAGTAGCGGTCGTCCCGGAAGCCGACATAGTGGACCGACGGTGCGGAGGGGCGCTCACCCAAGCCACAGGACCTTGCGGGCTTCGGCGAGCAGGACCGCGTGCTGCACCGAGGCCGGTCCCTCGTCAGGAATCGCGCTGCTGGCCTCGCCGATCAACCGCCGGAACTTCTTGCGGTTCAAACCGCGCCAGCTCTGGCAGGCGAGGACCGCCGCCAGCACGGTCTGGACCGCCTCCGTCCGGTAGTTCGCCTCGGCCAGGGCGAGTTGACCATCCGCTGCCCGGGACGAGCCATCGGCCGGCCGCGGCTTCTCGCGTGACAGGCCGGGATCGGACCCGTCATCGGGGAGCAGGTTGATGTCCCAGCTGACGTTCTCGCGCACGACCCGGGCTGGCGACCCGTAGGCCAGGGTGTTGCCCGGGATCACGCCGCTGACGATCGACTGAGCCCCGATGATCGCGCCATCGCCGATATGCGCGCCCTTGAACACGCTGACATTGCGGCCGAGCCAGACCCGGTGGCCGACATGGATCGGCCGGGACGGGTTGATCCGCCGGCCGGAATCCAGATCGATGATCGAATGGGCGTCGCTCACCCAGAAATTGACGCCCTCCGAGATCAGGCAATTGTGCCCGATGGTGATCGGCTTCGTCTCATGGACGAAGACCTGACCCTCGTTGGCAAACGCGCTGTGATGCCCGATCAGCAGCTTCGAATGCGGGCAGACATAGATCTGCACGGACGCCAAGCGCACGCCGTGCCCGATATGGACGGTGGAGCTCGGCCCGCAGGTGAGCGACATCCGCTCGAACGCATTGGCCCCATCCCCGATCAACACATGGCTGCCATCGCCGTTGATGGTGATCGTCCCATCGGACTTGTCCAGGAAATCCTGCGCGATCTGGATCTTGTTATTGCCGTTGTTCAACAGACGCACAGGCACACGACATCTCCGGGCACATCACTCAGACGCGGGTATGTAGTGTGAGGGCAGCGCGGATCGATCGCGAGCGTCAGAAACTCGGGTGAAGCACGCCGTCTACGCCGGTTCCCGATGCGACCTCGCCCCGGATCAGATTTCGGCCAGCGCTGGTGGGCGGTGAGGGACTCGAACCCCCGACCCTCTCCGTGTAAAGGAGACGCTCTACCAACTGAGCTAACCGCCCGGCGGCCGACCGTTACGGCATGGGGTCGGTGTGAGGCAAGAGGGCTCCGTCAGGGGCGGCGAGCCGGCGGGTGAGCGTGGGCGCAAGGCCGATGCTCTCCATGGGGGTCGGGCGCGCCGACGGCTCCGGAGGAGCAGCGGCGGCGGCGAGAACCGCGCGGGTGCCGGCTTCCACCGAGCAGATCAACGGGCACGGGACCTGCGAAGTGAGACGCTGGGCGAGGCCCGCGAGGCCCGCGCCGCCGAGGATCACCTTGGCCGCGCCGGCTTCGTGGCAGTCGCGGCATGCCTGAGCTAGGGCGGAGAGGGCGCGGTCCGGGTCTTCGGCGATCGCACCGCCGCTCGGGGCGACCGTCCTGATCGCCGCGAGGCGGTTGGACAGGCCGAGCGTGCCGACGAATTCCCGGAGCATCGGCTCCCAGGCCGCACCGCCGGTGACGATGCCGAATCGGCCCGCGGCGGCGGCCTCGCGGCAAGCGGCCTCGGCCATGCCGATCACCGGGACCGGGGACAGCTCCCGCAGGGCGAACAGGCCGGGATCCCCGAAGCAGGCGAGGTAGACCGCATCGCAACCGTCGCCGTGCTCGGCCAGGGCGTCGAGGGCGGCGTGGCCTGCGATCACCGAGGCCGCGCGGCTCGCGATGTAACGGGCCCCGAAGCGACCCGTCACCGCCCGCAGCTCCGCTCGATCCCCGATCTGACTTCGCACATGCCCGGCGACGAGGTCGGTCACCGCCTGGCTGGTGTTCGGGTTGATCAGCAGGATGCGCTTCTTCACCAGGCTCTCCCCACGAAAAAGCCCCCGGAGCAGGCTCCGGGGGCTACGATCGTCACGTCACGGGTCGGTCAGTGGGCGATGAACGCCGCGCCTTCCTCGTCCGTCCGGGCGGGCTTAGCAGCCACCGGCAGGGGCTCCTCCCACTCGATGGCGACCGGCACGCGCACCAGGGCCTTCTCCAGCACTTGATCCATCCGGGAGACCGGGATGATCTCCAGCCCGTTCTTCACGCTGTCGGGCACCTCGGCGATGTCCTTGGCGTTCTCCTCGGGGATCAGCACCGTCTTGATGCCGCCGCGGAGCGCTGCCAGCAGCTTCTCCTTCAGGCCACCGATCGGCAGGACCCGACCACGCAGCGTCACCTCGCCGGTCATCGCGATGTCGCGGCGGACGGCGATGCCGGTCAGCGTCGAGACGATGGCGGTGGCCATGGCGATGCCGGCGGACGGCCCGTCCTTCGGGGTCGCACCCTCCGGCACGTGGACGTGGATGTCGCGACGCTCGAACAGCGGCGGCTCGATCCCGAAATCGATCGCCCGCGAGCGCACATAGGATGCGGCCGCCGAGATCGACTCCTTCATCACGTCCTTCAGGTTGCCTGTGACGGTCATCTTGCCCTTGCCGGGCATCATGACCCCCTCGATCGTCAGCAACTCGCCACCGACCTCGGTCCAGGCCAGACCCGTGACCACGCCGACCTGATCGTCGGCGTCGATCTCGCCGTAGCGGAACTTCGGCGGGCCAAGGAAGACAGGAAGAGTCTCCACGTTCACCGCGACCGACTTGGTCTTGGTGATCAGGATCTCCTTCACCGCCTTGCGGATCAGGTTGGACAGCTCGCGCTCCAAGTTACGGACGCCGGCCTCCCGCGTGTAGCGGCGGACCAGCATCATCAACCCGTCGTCATCGATCGACCACTCGTGAGTCCCGAGGCCGTGCTTCTTCAGGGCATTCGGGATCAAGTGCTTGCGCGCGATCTCGACCTTCTCCTCCTCGGTGTACCCGGCGATGCGGATCACCTCCATCCGGTCCATCAGCGGGCCGGGGATGTTGAGGGTGTTGGCCGTGGTCACGAACATCACGTTCGAGAGGTCGTAATCCACCTCCAGGTAGTGGTCGTTGAAGGTGGCGTTCTGCTCCGGATCCAGCACCTCGAGGAGCGCCGCGGACGGATCGCCGCGGAAATCCATGCCCATCTTGTCGATCTCGTCGAGCAGGATGAGCGGGTTCGAGGTCTTGGCCTTGCGCATCGACTGGACGATCTTGCCCGGCATCGAACCGATATAGGTCCGACGGTGACCGCGGATCTCGGCCTCGTCACGCACGCCGCCAAGCGACATGCGCACGAACTCGCGACCCGTCGCCCGGGCGATGGACTTGCCCAGCGAGGTCTTGCCGACGCCGGGGGGGCCGACGAGGCACAGGATCGGGCCGGTGAGCTTGTTCGCCCGCTGCTGCACGGCGAGGTACTCGACGATCCGCTCCTTGACCTTGTCCAGGCCGAAATGGTCGTTGTCCAAAAGGACCTGGGCGCCGAGCAGATCCTTCTTGATCTTCGAGCGCTTGCCCCACGGGATTCCGAGCATCCAGTCCAGATAGTTGCGCACCACCGTCGCCTCGGCGGACATCGGCGACATCTGCCGGAGCTTCTTCAGCTCGGCGGTGGCCTTGTCGCGGGCTTCCTTGGTGAACTTGGTCTTCTCGATCTTCTCCTCGAGCTCGGCCAGCTCGTCGCGGCCGTCCTCGGAGTCGCCCAACTCCTTCTGGATCGCCTTCATCTGCTCGTTGAGGTAGTACTCGCGCTGGGTCTTCTCCATCTGCCGCTTGACGCGGGTCCGGATGCGCTTCTCCACCTGCAACACGGAGATCTCGCTCTCCATCAGCGACAGCACGCGCTCAAGGCGCTGCGCCACCGTGGGCGTCTCCAGGATGCCCTGCTTGTCGGAGATCTTGACCAGCAGGTGCGAGCCGATCGTGTCGGCGAGCTTCGAGGGCTCGTCGATCTGGGTCACGGCCGAGACGACTTCGGGCGAGATCTTCTTGTTGAGCTTGACGTAGTTCTCGAACTCCGAGAGCACCGAGCGCGCGAGCGCCTCGGCCTCGACGCGGTCCCCGAGCTCGTCGTGCAGAGCCTCGGCGGTGGCCTCGTAATACTCGTCGGAGCGGGTGAAGCCCGTCACCTTGGCGCGGCCGATGCCCTCGACCAGCACCTTCACGGTGCCGTCGGGCAGCTTCAGGAGCTGCAGCACCGAGGCGAGGGTGCCGATCTTGTAGATCGCGTCGGTGGCCGGATCGTCGTCGCCCGCGTTGATCTGGGTGGCGAGCAGGATGTGGCGATCGGTGCGCACGGCCTCTTCGAGGGCGCGGATCGACTTCTCACGGCCGACGAACAGCGGCACGATCATGTGCGGGAAAACGACGATGTCGCGCAGGGGGAGAACAGCGTAGGAGCCCGTCGAGCCCGGGACGACCGGCTGGCGCGATTTCGATTGTGTCATAGGAGACTTCCTCTCAGGGACGCCCAGCTTCGGTCCCCCCGGCGATGGGGCGAACCGACTGCCAGGGGCCGACCGGGCCGCGAGGGTCGGGATGGTCGTGAACTTTGCGGCTGGCGACGCGGACCGTTCCTCGAAGGAGCGAGCGGCCACCGCGATGAGCCTGAGGTGGCTGCGGGGGGCAGCGTTTTCAAGATGTTCCCCGCAGCGCGCCCGGCCGGAGCCGGGCGCTTAACGCAACCCTACCAAGCGCTTACGCGCTCACGCTGGCGGGCGCTTCCTTGTTGCGGTCGCCGTGGATGTAGAGCGGACGCGACTTGCCCTCGACCACCTCGGGACCGATCACAACCTGCTCCACGGATTCGAGACCCGGCAGGTCGTACATCGTGTCGAGCAGGATCGTCTCCAGGATCGACCGCAGGCCGCGGGCACCGGTCTTGCGCTCGATCGCCTTGCGGGCAACCAACGACAGCGCGTCGTCCTGGAACGTCAGGTCGACGTTCTCCATCTCGAACAGCCGCTGGTACTGCTTCACCAGGGCGTTCTTCGGCTCCTGAAGGATCTTCTTCAGCGCGGCCTCGTCGAGATCCTCAAGGGTCGCCAGGACCGGCAGGCGGCCGACGAACTCGGGGATGAGGCCGAACTTCAGCAGATCCTCGGGCTCCACCGAGCGGAAGATCTCGCCGGTGCGGCGGTCGTCCGGGGCCTGCACGCTGGCACCGAAGCCGATCGAGGTGCCCTTGCCACGCTGGGAGATGATCCGCTCCAGCCCCGCGAAGGCGCCGCCGCAGATGAACAGGATGTTGGTGGTGTCGACCTGCAGGAATTCCTGCTGCGGGTGCTTGCGGCCGCCCTGCGGCGGCACGGAAGCGACGGTGCCCTCCATGATCTTCAGGAGCGCCTGCTGCACGCCCTCGCCCGACACGTCGCGGGTGATCGAGGGGTTGTCGGACTTGCGCGAGATCTTGTCGATCTCGTCGATGTAGACGATGCCGCGCTGCGCCCGCTCGACGTTGTAGTCCGAGGCCTGGAGCAGCTTGAGGATGATGTTTTCCACATCCTCGCCGACATAGCCCGCCTCGGTCAGGGTCGTGGCGTCCGCCATGGTGAACGGCACGTCGAGGATTCGAGCGAGCGTCTGCGCGAGCAGCGTCTTGCCCGAGCCGGTCGGCCCGATCAGCATGATGTTGGACTTCGCCAACTCGACGTCGTTGTGCTTCGTCGCGTGCGCGAGCCGCTTGTAGTGGTTGTGCACCGCGACCGAGAGGACCTTCTTGGCGAAGTCCTGGCCGATGACGTAATCGTCGAGGACGCGCCGGATCTCCTTCGGGGTCGGGACGCCGTCGCGGCTCTTCACCAGCGAGGATTTCGATTCCTCGCGGATGATGTCCATGCACAGCTCGACGCACTCGTCGCAGATGAACACGGTCGGGCCGGCGATCAGCTTGCGGACCTCGTGCTGGCTCTTGCCGCAGAACGAGCAATACAGCGTGCTCTTGGAGTCGTTGCCGCCAGTCTTGCTCATATCGGTCTCCGATTCGTCGCGTACGCAGCCGGCTAAGGGCGCACGCGCATCGCTTCAACGTAAGGGGGCCCGTTTAAAGAAACAGTATGCTGCGCGCCTTTGACCGATGGGCCCTGTCATCGGATGCAAACACGCTGCCGCGGCGGGATCAAGGCCACGCCGCGGCGGTCAGGCGACGCAACCGTCAGGCGGCGGCGGGCTCGGGACGCTTCTGGATGACCTCGTCGATGAGGCCGAACTCCTTGGCCGCATCCGCCGTCATGAAGTTGTCGCGCTCCAGCGCGTTCTCAATGGCTGCGTAGTCACGGCCGGTATGCTTCACGTAGATCTCGTTCAGGCGCCGCTTCAGCGCCTCGATCTCGCGGGCATGGATCAGGATGTCCGTGGCCTGGCCCTGGAAGCCGCCGGAGGGCTGGTGGACCATGATCCGGGCGTTCGGCAGGGCGAAGCGGTGGCCGGGCTCACCAGCGGTGAGCAGCAGCGAGCCCATCGAGGCGGCCTGGCCGACGCAGAGGGTCGTCACCGGGCAGCGGATGAACTGCATCGTGTCGTAGATCGACAGGCCCGAGGTCACGACGCCGCCGGGGGAATTGATATAGAAGGAAATTTCCTTCTTGGGGTTCTCGGCCTCGAGAAACAGCAGCTGCGCCACGATCAGCGACGCACCGTAATCCTCCACGGGACCGGTGAGGAAGATAATGCGCTCGCGCAGGAGGCGGGAGTAGATGTCGAAGGCGCGCTCGCCGCGGCTCGACTGCTCGACGACCATCGGCACGAGTGCGTTGTTGTAGACGTCGATCGGATCTCTCATCTCGTCCTGCCCAGAGTGAGGCCCGGGGCTGCCGCGAATCAGGGCAGCCCGGGCATGTCAGCGAACACCGGCGATGCTTAACCATCGCCTAACCCTATGCCCGCCGTCCTGGGACAGTGCGGGGCTCAGTCGGCCGTTGCCTCGGTCTTGGCTTCGGCCTTGTCTGCCGGCTTCTCGCCGGTCGTGTCGTCGTCATCCTCATCGGCGAAAAGCGTCTCTTTCGAGACCGGCTCTTCGACGAGTTTGACCTGACCGAGGACGTGGTCAACCACCTTCTCCTCGAACAGCGGCGCCCGAAGCTCGGCGAGCGCCTGCGGGTTCTTGCGGTAGAAGTCCCACACCTGCTGCTCCTGGCCCGGGAACTGCCGGACCCGAGCGATGAGGGCCTGGTTCACCTCCTCGTCGGAAACCTTGATATCGGCGCTCTCGCCGACCTGTGCAAGCACGAGTCCGAGCCGGACGCGACGCTCGGCGATCTTCCGGTAGTCGGCCTGGGCCTTCTCCTCGGTGGTGTCCTCGTCCTCGAAGCTCTTGCCGCGGGTCTTGAGGTCCTGCTCCACCTGCGCCCAGACGCTGGCGAATTCCTGCGCGACCAGGGTCGGCGGCAGCTCGAAAGCGTACTTTCCGTCTAGCGCGTCCAGGAGGTCCTTCTTGAGCTTGCGGCGTGAGGCCGCCTCGAAGTCGCCGCCGATCGCCTTGGCGATCGCCTCGCGCAGCTTCTCGAGGGAGTCCATGCCGAGCGACTTGGCGAACTCGTCGTCGATCTTGGCCTCGCCCGGGGCCTGGATCTTGGTGACGGTCACGTCGAACTCGGCATCCTTGCCGGCGAGGTGCTCGGCGCCGTAGGCCTCCGGGAAAGTCGCCTTCACGACCCGCTTGTCGCCGACCTTGGCGCCGACGAGCTGCTCCTCGAAGCCCGGGATGAACGAGCCGGAGCCGAGCTCCAGGTCGATGCCCTCGCCCTTGCCGCCCTGAAATTCCTCGCCGTCGATGCGGCCGGCGAAATCGATGGTGACGCGGTCGCCGTTCTGGGCCTCGGCGCCGTCCTCACGCTCGGTGAACGGACGGCTCTGGCCGGCCATGCGCTGCAGGGCCTCGTCAACCTCGGATTCCTCGGGCTTGGCCACCAGCTTCTTGAGGCTGACGTCGGAGAGGTCGGCCAGCTCGAAGCTCGGCATCACCTCGAGGGCGACCTTGAAGGCCAGGTCGGCCTTGGCATCGAGCGCCTTCTCGACCTCGGCCTGGTCGGTCGGGAACTCGACCTGCGGCTCCAGGGCCAGCTTGAGGCCATTGTCAGCCACGATCTTGCGGTTGGCCTCGTTGACGGCGTTCTGCACCACCTCGGCCATGACCGAGCGGCCATAGACCTTGCGCAGGTGCGCGACCGGGACCTTGCCGGGGCGGAAGCCCTTGAGCTGGACCTTGTCCTTCATGCCGGAGAGCTCGGTCGTCAGGCGCTCCTCGAGTTCCTGGGCGGCCAGCAGCACCTGAAACTCGCGCTTCAGACCCTGGGCGTTGATCTCGGTCACCTGCATCGTCGTCGTCGCTCTTCAAAAGACCTTGTGGTCGCCGGCCGGGCCGGCGTCGTGCGGCTTGGTCGCGCGGTCCGGGATACGACGGTGTCGGATACGGGGATGAGGCGGCCCCGAGCGGGGCCGCGCCATCTCGAAGCGTCCTGGTGCGGGCGGAGGGGCTCGAACCCCCACGTCTTGCGACACTGGAACCTAAATCCAGCGCGTCTACCAGTTCCGCCACGCCCGCGCGCGCCGACACCCGGCGCGTCGCCGGCCGCCGGAAGCGCGCCCTATAGCATGGGCCGCACGGCTCGCAGCAAAAAACTTAACCTCCCGTGCCGGCGGTGGCGCACGCCTGGGCACGCGGCTATCTACCGAGGCCCTTCGCGAGCCGCCGTCGAGATCCCATGCCCCCATCCCGCCCCGTGCCGCCGACCGATCCGCGCGCCGGCACGCCGTCGCGCCGGACCCTGCTCGCCACGGCGGCCGCGTTCGGGCTGATGCCGGAGACGGGTCTGGCGCAGGGGACGGCCTCCGAGAAGCCGGCGGCCACGCCGACCCCGGCGGCGGCGGACGCCACCGCCCCGGCTTCCGCCCTGCCGGCCGCCCCCGGAAAGGCCCGGCTGCGGCCCGAGCCCGCGGCGGAGACCCCGGTCTGGTGCTTCGACGGCAAGGCCCTGCCGCCCCTGGTGCGGATCAAGCTCGGCCAGCCGGTCCGGCTCAAGATCGCGAATCGCACCGACAAGCCGCTGTCGCTGCACTGGCACGGGGTGCGCAACGTCAACGCGATGGACGGCGTTGGCGGCGTGACCCAGGCGCCGATCCAGCCGGGTACCGACTTCCTGTACCAGTTCACGCCTCCGGATGCCGGGACCTACCTGATCCGCCCCCTCGTGGTCGGCGGGGCGAGCGAGCCGTCCGGCCGGGGTCTGGCCGGCATGCTGATCGTCGAGGAGGCAAACCCGCCGCTGGTCGATGCCGATGTCGGCCTGGTGATGCAGGATTGGCGGCTCGAGGACGATGCCGGCCTGATGCCGTTCGGCCAGCCGCTGTTCGCCGCCACGAACGGGCGCCTCGGCAACCTCGTGACCGTCAACGGCAAGCCGGTGCCGGACACGTTCGAGGCGCGCCCGGGCGCGCGCGTCCGCCTGCGCCTCGGCAATGCCTGCAACGCCCGCGGCACGCGGCTCCGGTTCGAGGGCGTGAAGGTCTACGTGGCGGCGGTGGACGGGCAGCCGACCGACACGTTCGAGCCCTTGCGCGCGACCCTGCCGTTCCCCCCGGGCACCCGCTACGACCTGATGGTCGACTTGCCCGAGCAGGAAGGCGCCACCTGCTCGATCATCGCGCTCGTCGGCCAGGGCCTGACCCTGGCGACCGTGACCACCAAGGGCGCCAAGATCACTGACACGCGGCCGCCCATCGGCCCGATCGGCGAGAACAAGCGCCTGCCCGCGGAGATCAAGCTCCAGAACGCCCTGCGGCGGGACGTGGTGATCACCGGCGGTGCCTTCGTGCCGAAGACCGCCAAGGATGCGCCGAAGGATAAGCCAGCCCCGGAGCCGGTCTACACGGGGGATCCCCAAAAGATCTGGGCGGTGAACGGCACCAGCGCGAGTACGGGCCTCCAGCCGATCTTCACGGTGAAGCGCGGGCAGGTGGTGGTGCTGGCCCTGCGCAACGAGACCGCCTTCCCGCAGGCCCTGCACCTGCACGGCCACTGCTTCCGCCTGCTTCATCCCCTAGACGACGGCTGGGAGCCCTACTGGCTCGACACGTTCCAGTTGCTGGAGGGCCGGACCGCCCGCATCGGCTTTCTGGCCGACAATCCGGGGCGCTGGTTGATCAGCGCCACGGTGCTGGAACGGTTCGATACCGGCCTCTGGACGATGTTCGAGGTCACATAAGCCCGGCTTCGACAAGATCTCTCAGGACAGCGGGCATCAGCTCCGGGATGTCCTCGGCGATCAGGCCCGGGCCGTGGCGCAGGCCGGCATCGCCGTGAAGCCAGACGCCGGCCGCCGCCGCCTCGAAGGGCGGCATGCCCTGCGCCAGCAGCCCGGCGATCAGGCCGCCGAGCACGTCGCCCGAGCCAGCGGTGCCGAGATAGGGGCTGCCGTGATCGTTGATCGCCGCACGCCCGTCGGGGCTCGCGATCACGGTGTCGGCCCCCTTGAGGACCACGACGGCGCCGGTGAGCGCGGCTGCAGAGCGGGTCCGCGCGACCTTGTCGGAGCCCTCGGCGGTGGCCTCCGTCTCTTTGAACAGCCGCGCGAACTCACCCTCATGCGGCGTGAGCACCGCATGCGCGTCGCCGTCGGCGAGATGGGCGGCCAGCAGCGGCGCCTGGCCTGAAAAACTCGTCAGCGCATCGGCATCGAGCACGAGACTGCGGCCGGCGGCAGCCGCCACCGCGACGCGCTCGCGAGTCGGCTCGCCGGTGCCCAGACCCGGTCCCGCCAGGACGACGTTGAGGCGCTCGTCGGTGAGCAGGTCGTCGAGATCGTCCGCCGTCTCGCAGGGGCGCAGCATGATCGCGGTGAGCTGGGCGGCGTTTTCGGCCAGCGCCGCCTGGGGCGAGGCCAGGGTGACCAGCCCGGCCCCGACCCGCAGGGCGCCCCGGGCGGCGAGCCGGGCCGCGCCGGTCTTGGTGGCCGGCCCCGACAGGACCAGGGCGTGGCCGCGGGTGTATTTGTGGCTCTCACTGGTCAGCCGGGGAAAGGTTTTGGCCCACAGATCCGGTCCGTTGCGGAAGAGCGGCGGGGTGGCCGCGGCGAGGCCGGACTCCAGCGCCGCCTTGCCCGCCCCGATATCGGCCAGATGGCGATGGCCGCACAGGCTCCGGCCGGGCTGGAGCAGGTGTCCCGGCTTGAACGCCACGAAGGTCACGGTCTCCACAGCCTTGATCGCGATGCCGCGCACGGCGCCGGTATCGCCGTCGACCCCGCTCGGGACGTCCACAGCGAGCACCGGACGGCCGGCGGCATTCACCGCCTCGACCAGGGCGCGGGCGGTGCCGTCGAGATCGCGCGATAGGCCGGCGCCGAACAGCGCGTCGATCACGAGGTCGCAGAGCGGCAGAGCATCGGCGTCAGCCGGTTGCACCGGTCCGGTCCAGGCCTCGGCCGCCAGAGCGGCATCGCCCGTGAGCGCTCCGCGCTCGCCGAGCAGGCGGATATCGACCGTGTAGCCGCGCTCCACCAGCAGCCGCGCGGCCACGAACCCGTCGCCGCCATTGTTGCCGGAACCGCACAGGATCAGGACCCGACCACCCTCGGGCAGCCGGGCCCGGGCACGCTCGGCGACCGCGGCCCCGGCCGCCTCCATCAGGCGAATACCCGGTATCCCTCCGTCGATAGCTGCCGCATCGACCCGGCGCATCGCCGCGACCGTCAGCACTCGCATGCTCGTCTCCACGTCTGCCCGTGCACCGAACAACGCTGATTAAAAAAGCGCCACAAATTCATCGAAAGCCCGAAGGATGTGCGTAGCCTGCGCTCCGAATGAGCACTAACGTGGCGCCCGCCGCGAAAACGGCGTGGCGGAGTCTTATCGACGATGTTAGAAATATCCGGCAGCGTAGCGCAGGCCCGAGCGGCATGAAGAAGATCGAAGCGATCATCAAGCCTTTCAAGCTCGACGAGGTGAAGGAGGCGCTCCAGGAGGTCGGCCTCCAGGGCATCACCGTCATCGAGGCGAAGGGTTTCGGCCGTCAGAAGGGCCATACCGAACTGTATCGCGGCGCCGAATACGTGGTCGACTTCCTCCCCAAGGTGAAGCTCGAGATCGTACTGTCGGACGCGCTGGTCGAGGGCGCCGTCGAGGCGATCCGCAAGTCGGCCCAGACCGGCCGCATCGGCGACGGCAAGATTTTTGTCTCGACCATCGAGGAGGCGATCCGCATCCGCACCGGCGAGACCGGCACGGACGCGATCTGAGCTTTTCGAGGCTCGGACATCTCCGGGCCTCTCCGCAGCTTCACCGTCATGGCGGGCTCAGCGAAGCACCCGATCTCGGACCGTGGCGCCCCCTCGGGTCGCGTTGCAGCGCCCGCGATGTCGGCGTGACGCGAACGGACTTCAGAGCCTCCGTCATGTGATGGCATTCGCGCGTTCAAGCAGGCTTTGAACGAGGATCCGCGCATCTTTGCGTCTGTGGATCGCGGGACTTCATCCCGAGCATGACCAGCATTCTCGCGCCGAAAGTCGGCGCTTTTCCCGATCTGCCTAAGAATTCACGCTGCACGAATGTCCGGCATCTGCGTGTCGGGCCATGGAGTGCTGGGCCGGCAACACCACATCCTCGGGAACGGACGGTCGGAATGGCCGCTTTGATCCACTCAGGAGGACCCTATAATGGCCGGTACCGACGGGCGTGAGACCGCCAAGATCTACGAATTGTCGGCGTTTCGGCGCCCCCGACTGACGCCGCGGGCGATCGAGACGATCAAGACGGCGCCCGTGCCCAGCATCGGCGGCGGCGCCTGGTACCACGAGGCCGCAATCCGCGACGACGAGCGCCCGCGCCGGACCTGAAACGCGAAGAAGCCGGGCACGCGAGCCCGGCTCCGGTTGATCGATGGCGGGAGCTTGCGGCTCCCGACCCGCATTACGCGGCGACAGCGGCCTCGGTCGGCACCGAAGAGATCGTCTTCAGCACCTGCGAGGCGATCTGGTAGGGGTCGCCCTGCGAGTTCGGGCGGCGATCCTCCAAATACCCCTTGTAGCCGTTATTGGCGAAGGAGTGGGGCACACGGATCGAAGCGCCGCGATCGGCAATGCCGTACGAGAATTCGTGGATCGAGGCGGTCTCGTGCTTGCCGGTCAGCCGCATGTGGTTGTCTGGACCGTAGACGGCGATGTGATCCTCGCGGTTGTTCTTGAACGCCTCCATGAGCGCCTCGAAATAGGCCTTGCCGCCGTGCTCCCGCAGGAACGCGGTCGAGAAGTTGCAGTGCATGCCCGAGCCGTTCCAGTCGGTGTCGCCGAGCGGCTTGCAGTGGTACTCGACGTCGATGCCGTAGGATTCGCATAGGCGCTGCAGCAGGTAGCGGGCCATCCACATCTCGTCGGCGGCCTTCTTGGAGCCCTTGCCGAAGATCTGGAATTCCCACTGGCCCTTGGCCACCTCGGCGTTGATGCCCTCGTGGTTGATGCCGGCGTCCAGGCAGAGGTCGAGATGCTCCTCGACGATCTTGCGGGCGACGTCGCCGACATTCGAGTAGCCGACGCCGGTGTAATACGGGCCCTGCGGAGCGGGGAAGCCGCTGGCCGGGAAGCCGAGCGGGCGGCCGTCCTTGTACAGGAAGTACTCCTGCTCGAAGCCGAACCAGGCGCCGGCATCGTCCAGGATGGTGGCGCGCTTGTTGGACTCGTGCGGGGTCTTGCCGTCCGGCATCATCACTTCGCACAGGACCAGGACGCCGTTCTTGCGGGCCGGATCGGGGAAGTGGCGCACGGGCTTGAGCATGCAGTCGGAGCTGCCGCCCTCGGCCTGCTTCGTGGACGAGCCGTCGAAGCCCCACATCGGCAGTTGGTCGAGGGTCGGGAAGCTGTCGAATTCCTTGATCTGCGTCTTACCGCGCAGATTCGGGACCGGCGTATACCCGTCGAGCCATATATACTCGAGCTTATATTTCGTCATTCCGGTTCTCTCGTCCGTTGTCGATGCGCGACCTGGTCAACCCCCGGGCGACGCGAACGGCTTGCCGCCGTTTCGACGGCCGCTGCCGCCTTTGCATGGAGCATGCCAGAACTGTCTTCGCCCGTCGGCGGCCGGGGGAGATTCCTGTTCTCTAGCGTTCACGGATATGAGAGCGGCCGCCATTGTGGGCCAAACGTCCCGCGCCGCGCGCGATTCCACCGTTCCGCGGGTGGCAAGGCGGCCTCGCGGCGGATATCAAGCGGCGCGGCCGGTGCGGCCCGACCCTAAAGTGCCCGCCCCGCGCGAGAATCCCCGACGAACTTCCTGGAGGATGCCCACGATGACGACTGCGGCCGACGTTCTGAAGAATATCCGGGACAACGACGTACGCTACGTGGACTTCCGGTTCACCGACCCGCGCGGCAAGTGGCAGCACGTGACGTTCGACGTGTCGCTCATCGACGACGAGATCTTCGCCGAGGGCACGATGTTCGACGGCTCCTCGATCGCCGGCTGGAAGGCGATCAACGAGTCCGACATGCTGCTGATGCCGGATCCGTCCACCGCCTGCCTCGATCCGTTCTTCTCCGCCTCGACCCTGTCGATCGTCTGCGACGTGCTCGAGCCCGCCACCGGCGAGCCCTATTCGCGCGATCCCCGCGGCACCGCCAAGCGCGCCGAGGCCTACCTGCAGCAGACCGGGATCGGCGACACGATCTATGTCGGCCCCGAGGCCGAGTTCTTCGTGTTCGACGACGTGAAATTCGCCGCCGACCCCTACCGCACCGGCTTCGAGCTCGACTCGACCGAGTTGCCGACCAACGGCTTCACCGATTACGAGGGCGGCAACCTCGGCCACCGGGTCCAGACCAAGGGCGGCTACTTCCCGGTCCCGCCGCAGGATTCGGCCCAGGACATGCGCGGCGAGATGTTGGCCGCGATGCAGTCCATGGGCGTGAAGGTCGAGAAGCACCACCACGAGGTGGCCTCGGCCCAGCACGAACTCGGCATGAAGTTCGACGTGCTGACCAAGCTCGCCGACCACATGCAGATCTACAAGTACTGCATCCACAATGTGGCGCAGAGCTATGGCAAGTCGGCGACGTTCATGCCCAAGCCCGTCTTCGGCGATAACGGCTCAGGGATGCACGTCCACCAGTCGATCTGGAAGGACGGCAAGCCGGTCTTCGCCGGCGACAAATATGCTGGCCTCAGCCAGGAATGCCTCTGGTACATCGGCGGCATCATCCGGCACGCCAAGGCGCTCAACGCCTTCACCAACCCGTCGACCAATTCCTACAAGCGGCTGGTGCCGGGCTACGAGGCGCCGGTCCTGCTCGCCTACTCGGCACGCAACCGCTCGGCCTCGTGCCGGATCCCGTGGACCAAGAGCCCGAACGCCAAGCGCGTCGAGGTCCGCTTCCCCGACCCGATGGCCAACCCGTACCTGGCCTTCTCGGCTCTGCTGATGGCCGGCCTCGACGGCATCCGCAACAAGATCGATCCGGGCCCGGCCATGGACAAGGATCTCTACGAGCTGCCGCCGCGGGAGCTGAAGAAGATCCCGACCGTGTGCGGGTCGCTCCGCGAGGCGCTGACCAACCTCGACAAGGACCGCACCTTCCTCAAGGAGGGCGGCGTGTTCACGGACGACCAGATCGACTCGTTCATCGAGCTGAAGATGACCGAGGTGCTGCGCTACGAGATGACCCCGCACCCGATCGAGTTCGTGCAGTATTACTCGCTGTGATGTGAGAGGGGCCGGGCGTGGAGCCCGGCCCCGGCTGGAACTCACGACGCCGGGGTCTTGCGAAAGGCTCCGGCGATCCAAGGTTTGGTCCGCTGAGCCGAGGGCGAGCTGCCGGAATCCGATTGCTTGGGAGGGGGCAGCCGCTTCCGTGGATGGCGACCGGGCGAAGCCTACGCTCGACGGAGACGGAGCGATGCGCCTTCTCGACACGCGGTCAAATTTTCTGAATGATTACAACGTCTTGGTAGTTGGCAAAGCTCATTTCCTTATAACCCAAAATTCGACAGTCCGCTCGGGATTCAATTCTGTTGATGGCCCAGGATGGCGCCGTAAATGAGCCCCCGTAGCTCTGACCATACATGGCCGTCCACAAAGGGCAGGCAAAATATCCGAATCCGCGGCGCATAAAATGTTTGTTCAGAGCTATATCAGGGTCAAGATTTGCGCTGTACTTAAACCTAAACAAAAGATTCTTAATTCTGATTGCTCTGCGCCGCGTAGAAAATAGGCTTTTCGCCTCTGCATGCTGCGCCATGGCATGACGGGCGCAGTTCCGCCCATGCAGCGTCAAGATCGCGAGCCCCCCGTGATTCAACGCCTCAACGAAATACTGCAATGCCCGGTCGAACATCGGCAGATCGAAATGCGTCAGCAGAGATCCAGAAAACAGCAAGTCGAATTTTCGCCCCGGATTGCCAATATAATTCCTATGGAAAGAAAACTTTTCGGCGCCGAATTGGCGGACGGCGAATTGCTCTTTGTTTTCGTCGATGTCCGCGACAAATAATGTACTTTCAGGAAAGAAAGTTCGCAAATGTCTTGTGACCCGACCGCCTCCGCAGGGCAGGTCGAGCACCGAATCGAATTCGCATCGGCCCGCCAGCATCATAGCTTCGGTAATTATTTTTACCGCTGAAAGGCCGACATTTAGATATTCTTCGAGATTTAGATCCGACTGATGCCGCATATCATCGTGTTCCGTGATCGTGAGATCTATCGGAACCGAGGAATACATCTGCCAGCGTTCGGCTATGCGGCCAAGAATGCTATACATGTCGGAAAAATCAGATATATTCGATTCTTTAAACATTTTTATTGGCAATCGATTAGTTTTGTTGAAATCTAGATTGAGCATTTTATTGTATTCCGAGCGCCGTCATAAAGTATTTTGCTCGATGTCGACGCAACCCTATCTAAGCATGTTCGCAATCATACATGGCCGCGACCGTTTGCACGAGGCATTCGCAAGCCTCGATCAGGATTGACGGTTCTTTCAAGAAGGCACATGATCGCCGACGACTCGATCGATGCGCTCATCAGGCCGCAATCGACCGCAGCGTGGCGCTACGAGATGAATCCGAACCCACTCGAATTCGTGCGGTACGGCGCTCTATGATGGAACAGAGCCGGGCACGCCGTTCAGGCGTCGCCTAGGGACACCTCCCATGCTCACCCTCGACCACCTCGTCGTCGTGGCCCCCGATCTCGCGGAGGGCGTGGCCCATGTCCGCGACTGCCTCGGCCTCGACATGCCGGAGGGCGGGCGCCATCCTGAGATGGGCACCCGCAACCACCTGCTCCGCCTCGGCGCATCCACGTTCCTCGAAGTGATCGCCGTCGATCCCGAGGCAGCGCCGCCGGCGCGCGACCGCTGGTTCGGCCTCGGCGATGCGGCACGGGTGCGGACGGATTGGGAGGCCGGCCGGCGGCTGCGCGGCTTCGTCGCCCGCACCGACGATCTCGACACCCTGCTCGCGGCCCATCCCGACCTGCTCGGCACGGCGGCGACGATGACCCGGGGCACGCTGTCGTGGCGCTTCGGTCTCCGCCCGGACGGGACTTGGCCGGCGGACGGCGCCGCGCCCTGCGCGATGGATTGGGGCGACCGCCCGCACCCGGCCAGGGCGATGCCGGATCTCGGGGCACGGCTCGAAGAGTTTCGGCTGACCCATCCGGAGCCGGAGGCTGTGGCCGCGCTCTACGCCAGCCTCGACCTGACCGACCCGCCACGGATCGAGCCCGGCCCAGCGCTGCGCTACACTGCCAGATTCGCGACGCCCTCCGGCTCGCGCGTGCTGACCTGAGGACGGGCCCTCCGTGCCGGCCTGATCGGGTGGGTGACCGGCGCGGAGGGCCTGGCCAGGACTCGCGAGCCCCGGCGCGGGCAACCTAGCAGGGGTCCATCACGCTGCGGTTGCCGATACGTTTCTAGCGCACAGGAATCGCGCGGCGTCCCGCGCCATGGCTCAGGTATGCGCGAAGATGTCGGACTCCGGCCAGCCGTCGAGGTCGAGGCGGGCGCGGGTGGGCAGGAAGGCGAAGCAGGCGGCGGCGAGATCGGTGCGGCCCTCGCGGGCCAGCATGGCGTCGAGCCGCTCCCGGGCGGCGTGGAGGTAGAGCACGTCGGAGGCCGCGTAATCCTGCTGCGCCTGCGTCAGGGTCTCGGCGCCCCAGTCGGAGGATTGCTGCTGCTTCGACAGGTCGACGCCCACGAGCTCGCGGACCACGTCCTTGAGCCCGTGCCGGTCGGTGTAGGTGCGCGCGAGCTTCGAGGCGATCTTGGTGCAATAGACCGGCCCCGGCATCACTCCGAACGCCTTGAACAGCACCGCCACGTCGAACCGGGCGAAGTGAAAGATCTTGAGCACGTCGGGATCCGCCAGGACGCGCTTGAGCACGACCGGCTCCGGGCCATCCTGGGGAATCTGGACCACGTCGGCCGTGCCGTCGCCGGTGGAGATTTGCACCACGCAGAGCCGGTCCCGATGCGGGTTGAGCCCGAGCGTCTCGGTGTCGATAGCCACAGCCCGGCCCGCCTCGTAATCGGCGGGCAGGTCGCCACGGTGGAGGCGTACGATCGGGCTCGGCATTTTTTTGGGACCTTAAGGGTGTTGCGCCGGTACCATCGGCGTCGAGTGGCGGCAAGCGAACGACGGAGAAGCGAATGATGACGGCAGCCGAGGTGATCGCGACGCTGGGGCTGAAGCCTCATCCGGAGGGCGGGCATTATCGCGAGACGTTCCGCGACCCACGCACCGTGGACGGCCGCTCGGTCGGCACCGCGATCTATTTTTTGCTCGACATCGGCGAGGCCTCGGCCTGGCACCGGGTGGACGCCACCGAGATCTGGCACTGGCATGCCGGCGCGCCGCTGGTGATCACCACCAGCCCGAACGGCCACGACGCCACCGCCCAACACCTTGGACCGGACCTCGCGGCCGGCCAGCGCCCGCAATGCGTGGTGCCGGCCGGACATTGGCAGACGGCCACCAGCCTCGGCGCCTGGACGCTCGTCGGCTGCACGGTCTCGCCGGGCTTCGACTTCGCGGGCTTCGAGATGGCGCCGCCCGACTGGCGGCCGACGCCGCGAAGCTAGATCCCCGTCGGCGCCGCCCGCGAGGCCCGCACCGCCGTCAGCGCGCCGGCCACGATCAGCAGGCAGGCGAGCGCGAGCGCCGGACCGGGGCTGGCATAGCCGGTCGCCACCAGGATCAGCGTCGAGAGAACCGGCGCCGCATAGGCGGTGACGCCGAGCAGGCGGACATCGCCGCGCTTGCAGCCGATATCCCAGAGATAGAAGGCGCCCCCGACCGGCCCGATCCCGAGGAACAGCACCGCGCCCCATTGCATGGCATCGGCGGGCCAGATCGTCGTCTCGAAGGCGAGATGACAGGCCAGGCTCAGCACCGCCGTGACCAGGCAGAACCCCGCGACCGCGTCGGTCGGCACCTGGCCGACCCGGGCCGACAGCACCGAATAGCCGGACCACACGAAGGCCGCCGCCAGGGAGGCCGCGTAGCCGGGGAGCGCGCCCGCGGTGAAACCGAGCTCGCCTCGGCCGACGAACAGAGCGGCGACGCCGGCGAGCCCCAGAGCCGCCCCGGCGAGATGCCCGGCGCGTAATCCGCCCGAGCCCGGCAGCCGGGCGGAGAACAGGACGATCAGCAGCGGCCAGAGATAGCTGATCAGCCCGGCCTCGGCCGGCGGTGCCAGGCGCAGGGCGCTGAAATACAGGGCGTGGTAGCCGAACAGCCCGCCGACCCCCAGCAGCCAGACCGGCCAGGGCTGGAGCAGCGCCCGCGCCCGGGCCGGCCGAGCAATCCAGGTGGCGCAGCCGCACAGGCCGCCGACCCCGAACGTCATGGCGGCGAGCTGGAACGGCGGCACCGTCCCGGAGGCGGCGGTGAACAGGGCCAGCAGCGACCACAGCAGGATCGCCCCGAACCCCGCCAGGGTGGCGGCCGAGCGTGTGGTGGCTCGGCTGGAAGATGTGGCTGTCGCGCTCATGGATCGCCGCTATCACGCGGGCGGTTGAGTCGGCGAGAGGGGGTCACGACCCTGTCATCGTCGCGCTCTAAGGGCAGCTCGAAGTGGGAGTTCTGTCGATGCGCGCGATCCTGGCCGTCCTCGGGCTGCTGCTGGCGGGAGGGTCGGCGCTGGCCGGCGAGGGCGTGCAACTCGGGCCGCGGCCGTTCTACCTGGTCGACCAGCTGAAGCCCGGGCCGCTGAAGGAGCACCTGGCCGCCTGCGGAGTCGACCGGCCCTACACGCCGCGAACCTTCTCGATCTCGCACCGGGGCGCACCGATGATGTTCCCGGAGCATACCCGCGAGGGGCTGCTCGCCGCCTATCGGATGGGCGCCGGGATCATCGAGTGCGATGTCGCCTTCACCAAGGACCGCCAGCTGGTCTGCCGGCACAGCCAGTGCGACCTGCACACCACCACCGACATCCTGGCCCGGCCGAACCTCGCGGCCAAATGCACCAAGGGGTTCGAGCCGGCCGATCCGGCCACCGGCCGCAAGGCCTCGGCCACGTGCTGCACCAGCGACCTGACCTTGGACGAGTTCAAGTCGCTCAACGGCAAGATGGATGCGGCCGACCCGGATGCCACCAATGTCGTCGCCTACATGAACGCCACGCCGCACTGGCGGACCGACCTCTACGCCACCACCGGCACGCTGCTATCCCACAAGGAATACATCGCCCTGGTGAAGGCGATGGGGCGCAAGTTCACCCCCGAGCTGAAGGCGCCCCAGGTCCCGATGCCGTTCGAGGGCAGCTACACCCAGGACCAATACGCTCAGCAGCTGATCGACGAGTACAAGCAGGCCGGGATCCCGGCCTCGGACGTTTATCCGCAGAGCTTCCAGCTCCGGGACATCCTGTACTGGCTGGAGAAGGACCCGGATTTCGGCCGCAAGGCGATCTTCCTCGACGACCGCGACGAGACCACCAAGGGCTTCGATCCGGAGAAGCCCGAGACCTGGAAGCCCGGCATGGCCGAGCTCGCCGCCAAGGGCGTGAAGATCCTGGCGCCGCCCCTGTGGATGCTGGTCCGCCCCGGTCCCGACGGCGCCATCGAGCCCTCGACCTACGCCCGGGAGGCGAAGAAGGCCGGGCTCGGCCTGATCGCCTGGTCGCTGGAGCGTTCGGGCCCGCTGAAGGAGGGCGGCGGCTATTATTACCAGTCGATCAAGCCGGTGGTGACCGGCGACGGCGACATCCTCCGGCTGCTCGACGTGCTGCACGGGCAGGTCGGCGTGCTCGGCGTGTTCTCCGACTGGCCGGCGACCACGACCTTCTACGCCAATTGCGTCGGCGCGCCGTAGCTCAGTCGGCCCAGAGGGCGACGAGCGAGAACAGGCCGGCCATCAAGAAATTGACCAGGAGGATGCAGGCGAGGATCAGGGCGAGCGTCATGGCGGCCTCGGGGGCGTAGAAACTGCGACGGGTGCGGGGGATGGTTCGGGCTGGACTTCGAAGAAAGGCGCGGCGTCTTTCGGGTTGCCTTCGCGCAGACTTCGAAGCGGCGGTTCAGTGCGGCGACAGGAGCCGCACCATTTCGAACAGATCGTCGACCTTCAGCGGCGCCCAACCGAACCAGCGCCGGACCAGCGCGTAGCTCGCGCACAACAGGGTCGCGCAGCCGAGAACGGCCAGGCAGAACAATCCGAAGTTGCCGGTCGCGAATCCGGTCGCGGCGCCGACCAGGGCGGTGATGACGAAGATGAGCCGGCTCGGATTCCGCGGGCCGCGGGTGATGACATCGGACATCGGGGGTCCCTCTCGATCCGGATCAGCGGGCGCGGCAGTTCGGGCCGAACCAGGTCATGGTCCGGCGGTCCAGGCCGCCATCCGAGGCGGCGCCGCAGACGGGAAAGCGCGGGTCGCCGCTGCGCTGCAGGCTCATCTGCTTGAAGAGATCCTGCTGGGCCTCGCGGCGGCGGGTCTGCTCGGCGAAGTGGGACTGCCAATACAGATCCCGGTTGGCCTGGGTGAGCGCGCGCTGCTCATGGAGGTCCATCATGCAGTGCGCGAAGGCGTCGGTGCCGGGCTCGAACCCGAATTCGTAGCACTGGCCGTTATCCATCGCGTGCCGCTCCTGCGGGGTGACGCAGGCGGCAAGCCCCAGCGTGCAAGCCGCGGCGAGACCGAGCTTGGCGAGCATCGAGACGCCACGCGCCTTGACGGTCCGGTCCGTAGCAAGAATTTCACCGGTCCGGCGCGTGGTGAATGCGGTGTTCATCGTGTCGGGGCCTTCGTTTTTGCTGGCGCGAACAACCACGTCCGGCTGAAACGAGAGCTATCCCGGTCCGCTCAAATTGTTCGTGTGTCGGAACACGTGTGCGATTTCGCGCGCCCGCACCCGCAATGCACAGATCCACATGCGGACTCGATGAATCCGCGTCGCAGAAAAGGATTCGTCAGGATTTCCCGGCCTGCGAAGTCTTCGTCGATCGAAATCCTTGCCGAGCCGGATGGCGTGCAGAGGTTTTGCGAGCGTCGGGGCGCGGTTTGGGATCGCGCGCTGCCCTGGGTTGCTTCGCTGCGCTCGCAATGACGGCGTGAAGCACGACAGCGTCAGTCAGAAAAACCAATTCCGGTCATTCCCATCCTCGCCCTCATCCTGAGGTGGCGTAGCGAAGCGGAGCCCTCGAAGGAGCCCTCCAGCCAGCCGCGCGATCCCTGGAGGGCTCCTTCGAGGCTGCTGCGCAGCACCTCAGGATGAGGGGAGAGATCAGGATCTCCGTCGATCAGAACCGTCCTTCGACGGCGATCGCGCCGTCTAACAGGCCCCCCGATCGAAGCGGCGTCCGGCGCCGGTCACAAAAAACGCCGCACGGCCCGGCAGGGCGGCGCGGCGTCGGAGTGGAGCCGGGCGCTGATCACACCCGAAAAAAAATCAGACGAAGTGCTGGCCGCCGTTCACGGTCAGCGTCGAGCCGTTGATGAAGCCCGCCTCGTCGCTCGCCAGGTATTCCACCGCGTGGGCGATCTCTTCCGACTTGCCGAGGCGGCCGGTGGGGATCGTCGCGATGATCTTGTTGCGGATGTCCTCGGCCACCGCCATCACCATGTCGGTCGCGATGTAGCCCGGCGCGATCACGTTGACCGTGATGCCCTTGGAGGCGCTTTCCTGGGCGAGCGCCTTGGCGAAGCCGATCACGCCGGCCTTGGCGGCCGAGTAGTTGGTCTGGCCGGCCTGGCCCTTCTGGCCGTTGATCGACGAGATGATGATGATCCGGCCGAAGCCGCGGTTGCGCATGCCCTCGATCACCGGCCGGGTGCAGGTGAACACCGAGTCCAGATTGGTCTTGATGACCGCCTGCCACTTGGCGAAGTCCATCTTGTGGAAGGCGCCGTCGCGGGTGATGCCGGCATTGTTGACCAGCACCTCGACCGGGCCGAGTTCGGCCTCGACCGCCGCGATGCCGGCCTGGCAGCTCTCGTAATCACCCACGTCGAACTTGAAGACCGGGATGCCGGTCTCGGCCTTGAAGGCCTGGGCCGCTTCGTCGTTGCCGGCATAATTGGCCGCAACCCGGTAGCCCTTGGCCTGCAAGCCCTTCGAGATCGCGGCGCCGATGCCGCGCGTGCCGCCCGTGACGAGTGCGACGCGTCCTTGAGCCATTGTTGTTTCCTCCTGTTTCGCATCACCTGATGCCGCGTGCGGATGGCGTCCGCACGCGATTTTTTCTGAGTTCAGTCTCAAGTCTATATTGGTGGAGAACCTGGCGTTACAAAACGATCACGGCCGCTCAAGGCACATCGCGACGCCCATGCCGCCGCCGATGCACAGGGTGGCGAGGCCCTTCTTGGCGTCGCGCCGCTTCATCTCGTGCAACAGGGTAACGAGCACCCGGGCGCCCGAGGCACCGATCGGGTGACCGATGGCGATGGCGCCGCCGTTGACGTTCACCTTCGCATCGTCCCAGCCCATGTCCTTGTTCACCGCCAGCGCCTGAGCCGCGAAGGCCTCGTTGGCCTCGATCAGGTCGAGGTCGGAGGGCTTCCAGCCGGCCTTCTCCAGGGCCTTGCGGGAGGCCGGGATCGGGCCGGTGCCCATCACCTTCGGATCGACGCCGGCGGTCGCCCAGGACTTGATCTTGGCGAGCGGGGTCAGCCCGCGCCGCTCAGCCTCGGAGGCCGACATCAGCACCAGCGCCGCGGCGCCGTCGTTCAGGCCGGAGGCATTTGCGGCCGTCACCGTGCCCTCCTTGGAGAAGGCCGGCTTCAGCTTGGCCATCGCCTCGATGGTGGCGCCGTCGCGGATGTACTCGTCGGTGTCGACGACCGTGTCGCCCTTCTTGCCGGGGATCGTCACAGGGACGATCTCGTCCTTGAACCGGCCCTCGTTGCGGGCGGCCTCGGCCTTGTTCTGCGATCGGGTGGCGAACTGGTCCTGCTGCTCCCGGGTGAGCTGGAAGGCCTGAGCGACGTTCTCGGCGGTCTGGCCCATGTGGTAGCCGTTAAAGGCGTCCCAGAGCCCGTCCTTGATCATCGTGTCGACGAGCTTGATGTCGCCCATCTTCTGGCCGCCGCGCAGGTACTGGGCGTGGGGCGAGAGCGACATCGATTCCTGGCCGCCGGCCACGATCACGGTGGCGTCGCCGTTGGCGATCTGCTGCATGCCGATGGCGACCGTGCGGAGCCCAGAGCCGCAGACCTGGTTGAGGCCCCAGGCGGTGGCCTTCTCGGGGATGCCGGCCTTGATCGCGGCCTGGCGGGCGGGGTTCTGGCCGGCGCCCGCGGTGAGCACTTGGCCGAAGATCACCTCGTCCACGTCATCGGGGGACACGTTGGCGCGCTCCAGGGCGGCCTTGATCGCGGTGGCGCCGAGTTCGTGGGCCGGCACCGCCCCGAAGGCGCCGCCGAACGAGCCGACCGCCGTGCGCGCGGCCCCGACGATGACGATCTCTTCGCTGCCTGCCATGTGAACGTTCTCCTCTCACGAGCCGGCGCGCCTCCTCGGTCCGGGCGCGCTCTAAAGCCTGTCCCGCGATGAAGGGCCTGAGGTCGGCGAAGTCAAGGATCGACGTTCCAGCCTGAAAACGCTGCCATGACGCCGCCGAGTGACTGAAATGGCCTGTGTGCAGGCCGGCACCCGGCATTATTCTGCGTTGAAGAGGCGCAGTTTGCTGTTTTCTGCGCCCGTGTAAGGCTTTAAGGATCGTGCTGCGGGCGCGAAGACGATCCCCGCCGGGCCGCATCGCGTGTGCCTGCGACGCCCCTTGAGTCCCGAGTCCAGAAAGGCCGTTCCCGATGGCGGATACCGTCAAGGCCACCCAGACCGTCATCAAGAAATACGCCAATCGGCGCCTGTATCACACGGGCACGTCGACCTACGTGACGCTGGAGGACCTCGCCACGATGGTCCAGAACGGCGAGGATTTCGTCGTCTACGACGCCCGCGCGGGGGACGACATCACCCGCTCGGTGCTGACGCAGATCATCTTCGAGCAGGAGAACAAGGCCGGCGCCGAGAACCTTCTGCCGGTGGCGTTCCTGCGCCAGCTGATCCGCTTCTACGGCGACAGCATGCGCACCATGGTGCCGAGTTTCCTGGAATTCTCGATGGCGAACTTCGCCAAGGACCAGGACGGCCTGCGCGAAAAATTCGCCCACAGCTTCGGGCCGGCCGCGTTCCAGAACGCGATCGAGCAGTCGGTGCGGACCAACATGACCTTCTTCGGCGACGCCATGAAGATGTTCACCGGCTTCGCGCCGCCCGCCGTCGGGACGCAGCCCCCTGCCCCGCCGGCCGCTCCGGCTTCCTATGCCGGCGGCGAGCTCGACGACCTCAAGCGGCAGATGCTGGAGATGCAGCAGCGGCTCGAGGCCCTCGCCAAAAAGTGACATTGGCTGTGCCAAAACCAATCACGGCGGGTGCGACTACGCGTTTTCGATAAGTTGACGAACCCTTAACGGCGGTCCCACGTTTGCAACACAGGCACGGCAACGTGCGGAGGGTGTCGCAATGGCGCGGATCGGGACAGTCGGCCGGACCGGTGCAACCTGGAGCAGACCCGCGCGACCGGCGGGGGCTGCCGCAGGGCCGGTCGGGTCCGTCGAGGAGATCCCCCCGGTCCGGGCGCTGGTGGTGCTGGATGGGGGACGGCGCGAGGCGCGCGCCACGATCGTGTCCGTGGACCGATTCGATGGGGGCCGGGCCTGCTCGAGCTTCGTGGCCCATCTGCTGGTCGCCACCGACCCAACCCTCAGGCCGTCGCGGCTGGAGCGTACCCGTGCCGCCGCGGCGCGCTACGCGGAGACCGCGCGCCGGCTGGCCTGATGGTTTTTGGTTACCCGCACCGTCATTGCGAGCGCAGCGAAGCAACCCAGGGATTCGCCACGTCCGCAGAGCGCGCGCTGCCCTAGGTTGCTTCGCTGCGCTCGCAATGACGGTGTGCGGGATGCGAGCCTGAACGCGCATCCTATTCCCTCCCCTCATCCTGAGGTGACCGCGTCAGCGGGCCTCGAAGGAGGGGGCCAGGGATCTCTGCGGCTTCCGGAAGGCTCCATCGAGGCGCCCGCTTTGCGCGCGCATCTCAGGATGAGGCCGAGACCGGGATTCCCTGGGTCTCGAACCGACTCCGAAGCTTACGCCTCGGCCGACTTCACCTTCAGCACCTGACGGCCGCGATACATGCCGGTCTTCAGGTCGATGTGGTGGGGACGGCGCAGCTCGCCCGAATCCTTGTCCTCGACATAGGTCGGCGCCTTGAGGGCGTCGGCCGAGCGGCGCATGCCGCGGCGGGAGGGGGAAGTCTTGCGCTTCGGAACGGCCATGGCAAAAATCCTTCGTGATGCCGCGGGCAAAGCGGCGCGCGGGCGGCTCCTCGATCGAGGATCGCCTCGCACACCGCGGGATACGGATGAGGGCGCGCTTATAGCGTCGGCGCCCGCCTCTGGCTAGAGGCGCGGCACCACAACCGTTAAGCCCGGGTTCAAGTCGCCGGAACCACATCTGGTGAGACGGCGCCGCGGAGCGGGCCGGCCCCTCGGGAGACACGCCATGGCTTCCTCCAAAACGACCTTTGCCGTCCTCGCCCTGCTCTCGAGCCTGATGGCGGCGCCCGCCTGGGCGCAGTCGCCCCAGACCTCGAGCCCCGCGACCCCGACCGCCCCCGCCAAGCCGGCGGCCCCGAGCGCGCCGGTCGCCGGGCCGCCCAACGCCGCCAAGGGCGCCCTGATCGACCTCAACAGCGCCAGCGCCGCCGAACTCGACGCCCTGCCGGGCATCGGCGCCGCCCGCTCCGCCGCGATCATCAAGGGCCGGCCCTATCGCGGCAAGGACGACCTCGTCTCCAAGAAGATCATCCCGCAGAGCGTCTATGACGGGATCAAGGACAAAGTGATCGCCAAGCAGAAATGATTTTTATCGGGGGCGGCGACGGGCTGCCGCTCGCGAGCGGTTCACATATCGGTGCCGGATAAGGGCAAAGGCCGGCCCCAAGCGCGTCTCCCTCCCCCCTTTGCGGGGGAGGGTGGGCCTCGCGTCAGCGAGGGTCGGGAGAGGGGAACCCGGGTTCAGACGAGGGCGCGACCGGCAAAACGGGCAAAGCCCTATCCTGCGCCGTCGCTCCCCTCTCCCGACCCCCTCCGGGGCCCTCCCTCCCCCGCAGAGGGGGGAGGGAGGGCGCGTGTCTGCTGCAACCAGCTTCTCGTCCCGCGGAAAACGATCCGAACTTCGTTCTGTGTATCCCCTGCGCGCCCGAAGGAGTGAACGCGTCGCGGCAGGAGCCTGCCCCGCCTACTCGGCGATCGCCCCCTGGGGCATGGAGAAGCCCGGGGGCGCCTTCTCGGCGGCCTTCGGGGCCGGGCGCTTGGCTGGGGCCTTCTTCTTGGCCTGGGCCTTCGGCGGCGCCTTGACCGCCGGGGGATCCTCGCAGGTGCGGAACGTGAGCTGCGCCAGGGTCGACCCCTCCTCCGTGACGATGGCGATCGGATCCGCCAGGGTCGGCAGCGTCGGCTCCCAGCGGATCGGCCCACCGAGCATCGCCTCGATCGCCGCCGGGGCCGTGCCGCGCCGCAGCGTGGTGAAATCGGGCCCGTAGGCGGTCGCGACCTTGCCGGCGATCACCACCTGCAACACCTCGTTCACCTCCGGCGTCAGCGGCCGGAGCGGGTTCGTCGTCTTCACCTGCCCGGCCCGGGTGATCACCATGGTGAAGCCCTTGCCGCTCTCGTAGCGGGCCGCCCGGGCACCGCAGGGCTGCACCGGGGTCGGCGCGGCGGCGGGCGTGGGATTCGGCGCCGGGGGCGCCGACGGGTCGGGCGCCCGGGGCGGCTCGGCGACGGGCGCTTTCTGGGCCGGAGGCTGCTGCGCCGGCGCCGCCACGGCGGCCGTCTGGCAGGCCAGGAGGGCGAGGATCAGCCGGGCCGCGCCGGGACCGATACGCCTCATCGCGCGGCGTCCGGGGTTCCGGGCCGCGGCGGCTCGATCCGCTGCGTGCGCTCGGGGGCTGGGATCGGTTTCAGCTCGAACGACTCCACATCCAGAAGACGCGGGTCGAGCACCTCGGCCTGCCGGTCGATCAGGCTCGGCGACGGGCCGACCGGACCGATCAACAGGTGCTCGTCCTCGGCGTCGAGTTCGGAGCCCATGCGCAGCGGCTTGCGCCGGCCGCGGGCGGCCATGGCGATGACCGCGACCCCGGCCACGGCACAGATCAGCACGGCCAGGATGATCAGCAGGCGCTCCATGAGGCGGCAAGCTCTAGCCGCCCGCGGCGGCGCCGTCACCCCGTCACGCGTGGAACACGCCTTGCCTATAACAGTAGAGGCGAGACGATCGGAGCCGGGACGGATCCATGCAGCACGAGCCGAGCCGCGAGCCCGAAGAGCTGGAGAGCCATCTCCTCGGCCTGATCGAGAATGCCCGGGAGCAGGCGCGGGAGGACCCGTTCCGCAATCCGGTCCTGGCCGTGACGCTCGCGATCACCCGTCGGTTCGACCGGAACGAGATTTCCGCGGGCGACCTCGACGGCCTGTTCGCGCGGCTGCGCGCCGCGGCGCTCGCGGCCCGGGCGGAGCGGCTGCGCAGCTATGTCGGGTTGGAGGCCGGGCCGTCCGATCCCCACTCCGCGATTCCCGCCAGCCTCGTGGCCGCGGCCAAGGACGGACCGGAGGGTCTCTCGGCCTTCGCGGCCTTCATCCACCGCACCGCCTTCGCGGTGGTGTTCACCGCGCACCCGACCTTCGGGATGCCGAAAGCCGTGGCGGCCCTGCTCGCCCAGGCCGCGAGCCTGCCCGATGCGTCGGCTCGCGCCGACCTGATCGCCCGGGCCGCCGCGCTCTCCACCCGGCCGGACGCGCCGATCACCCTGGATGCCGAGTTCGAGCAGGCCTGCGCGGCGGCCAATAACGGCCGGCTCGCCCTCGACGCCTTCAACGGCGCCCTGCTCGACGCCGCCCGCGCCCGCTGGCCCGACCGTTGGACCGAGCTGACACCCCGCCCCTTCGCCATCGCCAGCTGGGTCGGCTGCGACACCGACGGGCGCACCGATATCGGTTGGTGGGACACCCTGCGCTACCGGCTGATCTCCAAGCGCATGCAGTTCGACCGGGTGATGCGCGACTTGCCCGAGAGCCCCGCCTGCCGGGAGGTCCGGGGCCTCGCCGAGGGGGCGCTTGCCGCGGTCAACCGCCAGCTCACGGTCGCGCCCCGGCTCGGCGACAAGCCGTCGCTCGAATCGGTCCACCGCTTCGCCCTGGCCCTGATCATCGAGCGCGAGCGCGCCCAGACCGATGCCGGCGCCCTGGTCGCCGGCCTCACCGCCGCCCTGGAAGCCGCCGACGAGGCCGACAAGCGGGCGATCGTGATCCTGCGCTCGGGCGTGGCCACCCACGGCCTGTCGAACGCCCTGCCGCATTTCCGGCTCAACGCCAGCCAGATCCACAACGCCGTGCGCCGGGTCATCGACCTGGAGGGCGAGCCCACCGATTCCGCCCAGCGCCGCTCGCATCTCGCGACCATCCACACGCTCTTAAACGACGTCCGCCCGGTGGCGGTGGATTTCGGCGCGCTCGCCGCCGAGCGGGCTTCGGCCGCCCGGCTGATGATGACCATCGCCCAGATCCTCAAGCACGTGGACGGCACCCACCCGGTGCGCTTCCTGATCGCCGAGACCGAGACCGGCTACACCCTGCTCGCCGCCCTCTGGCTCGCGCGCCATTACGGCATTGCCGACAAGCTCGAGATCACGCCCCTGTTCGAGACCGCGAGCGCCCTGGAGCAGGGCATCCGGGTGCTCGACGATGCCCTGCGCAACCCGCACTGGCGCCAATACCTCAAGCGGATCGGCCGGCTGACCGTGCAGTTCGGCTACTCGGATTCCGGACGCTATGTCGGCCAGCTCGCCGCCACCTTCTGGATCGAGCGGCTGCGCCTGCGCATCACCGAGATGCTGGTCCAGAACGGCCTGGCCGATGTCGAGCTCGCGATCTTCGACACCCACGGCGAATCGATCGGCCGGGGCGCCCACCCGACGTCGCTGCGCGACCGCCTTGCCTACCTGGCCCCCGAGGATGCCCGCGACCGCGCCCGCAAGGCCGGCCTGAAGGTGCGGCTCGAATCGAGCTTCCAGGGCACCGACGGCTACCTGCTCTACGGCACCGAGGCCCTGGCTCAGGCCAGCGTCGCCCGCATCGCCGAGCACGTCTATGCGCTGGACATCGCCGAAGACGACAGCTTTTCCGACTACGCCCTGAACGACCCGGCGGAGGGTGCCCACGCGAAAGACGACCCGATCTATTCGGAGCCGGACTTCGCCCTCGAATTCTTCACCGCCGCCCGCCAGGACATGGAGGCCCTGGTCGACGATGCCGGCTACGCCGCGCTGCTCGGCACCTTCGGCCCGAGCCTGATCGACCGCACCGGCTCGCGTCCGGTGGCCCGCCAGACCGACAATGGCGGCCCGGCCCGCGTCACCCATCCCCGCCAGATGCGGGCGATCCCCAACAACGCGATCCTGCACCAGCTCGGTTTCCTGGCGAACTCCCTCCACGGGATCGGCCGGGCCGCCCAGCGCGGCCCCGACCTGTTCCGCGACATGCGCCGGGATTCGGTGCGTTTCTCCCGGGCCTTCCGGCTGGTGCAGCACGCCGCGGCCGCAGGCGATCTGGACGTGCTGCGCGCCTATATCGACACCCTCGACCCGGCCGTGTGGCTGGAGCGCGCCCGGCGCACCCAGAAGGATTTCCGCCGGGAGGAGCTGGTGGTGATCGCCGGCGCCCTGGAACGTCTCGACCTCGCGGCATCGCTGCGCGGCCTGTTCGGCCGCCTGACCCGCGACTGGCTGGCGCTCACCACCGCCGCCCCCGACCTGCCCGGCATGTCGGCCCGGCTGACCCTGCTGCACGCCCTGCGGCTGGCACTGATCCACCGGATCTGGTTCCTGGCGGTGCACATCCCGGGCTTCCGCCCGCAGGCGGGCATCTCCCGCGAGCAGCTGCTGGAGCGCTTCCTGCGCCTCGACATCGACGGCTGCCTGAAGCTCCTCGACGAGATTTTCCCGGTCACCCCGGACCCGACGCTCGGCCTCAACTTCGGCGAGCCTGCCGGCCCCAGGGATGTCGGCACCTACGAGGCCGAGCACGCCAACCTGTTCCAGCCGATCCGCCGGCTGTTCGACCAGGTGCGGGAGATCTCGGGGATGATCCAGCACGAGGTCGGGGCGTTCGGGTAGGGGGCAGCTGAGGCTGCCGGGCCCCGATCGCTACGGCTCCCCAGCGGGATACCGGGTCGCGATACGGTCGAGCAGGATGTGGGGCACGGTGAGGGCCGACAGCATCTGGAGCGTCAGGGTCAACAGGTTCGCCGGTGCATCGGGGGCGCCGGACGCGTAGAGCGGCCAGAGACCCGCAGCGAGCAGAAGGGTCTGCCCGAAGACAGGCAGCGCTGCGCGGACAGCGCGCCGGATCGTATCGACACTGGGTGCCTTCGACGGATCCCGGATCAGTGCCCGGACATGGCGGGGCCCATGAAGGCCGACGAAGTACAGGGTGAACGCGGTCAGCGGCGGCAGAGACCAGAAAGCGAGCGCGAGAAGCGCCATCTCGATCAGCACGGCCGCCCGCCGCCGCCCCGTCAGGAGCCAGGCTGCCGTAACAGCAACCCAGACCCAGGCCGCGACCGCCCACCACACGGGAAGCTGCGGCATCGGCACCCGCGTGACCACCGCGAAAAGCCCGGCCGTCTCCTCGGGCCGCAGCAGGGCCGGCAGGGCGATCGGGAGCCCGCCGCGAACGAGGGCCTCGACGCGCCGGCCCGGGCCGGCATCCTCCTCACCGAAATGCAGCACCGACAGCGCCAGGAACCCGGCCAAGATCGCGCGGGGTGCCACCTGCCAAGCCAGGAGCACCAGGGCCGAAAGCCCGAGATACGGCACGGCAAAGACCGCGAACCACACGCTCCCGTAGCGGGGGCGCAGCAGAGGCGCCGCCACGGCCCCGTCCAGAGCGCCGTGGGGAACCCCGAAGACGATCACGACGGTCAGCGCCACCAGCCACGCGCTCTCACGCGGCAGGAGCGCGGAGGCGATAAGACCGACGGCGACCAGTGCCCCGACCAGCCGCAGCAGTCCCGTCCCCGATGCGCGAACGGGATGGCGGCTCGCCCGGACAGACTCCCCGCGGGAGAGGATGGACGAAAGAGCCGCCATCCGCGTCAGGCCGCCCGGCGCAGCGGGGCGGATTTCGGGCTCTCCGCCAAGTCGCGGTCGACGGCCCGGGTCGTCTCCATCGTGGCCATGATGCCGTAGACGACCTTGGCGGTGAGATCCAAGATCGCGATCACCGCCAGGGCGAGGGTCGGCGACAGGAAGCCGAGGCCGTCCTGGCCGATGAGCAGCACCACCGGGTAGGCACACCAGACGCCGGTGAGGAACACGGCATTGCGCAGGAAGGCTTTTCGCACGTCGGCGCGCTCGGCGGCATTCTCCTCACGCAGCTGCACGAAGATCCCATAGAACACGGCGACGAACGCGCCGCAGGAGATGGCGAACCACGTCCACTTCACCGCGGCGACGTTGGACAGGCCGAAGGCCAGGGCCGTCACGATCATGATCAGGTCGGACCCGATCAGCCCCCAGACCACGGCCGGCCGGCGCATCCCGGAATGCATCGCGGTCCGCGACAGGCCGAGCAGCAGCAGGGGCGTGGTGAACGTCCAGTCGATGTAGCGCGCGAAGTAGAACTGCCGCATGGCGTCTGCCGCATCGGGACCGGCGGGGAGAACCAGACTCCCCTGCCCGGTCGCCATGGCGAAGTAGGAGCAGGCCGCGATGATCGGCACGATGCCGTGGATGATCCCATCGGCTTCTTCGGCAGGGGTCCGGCGCTTCGCCATGAACAGGATCACGGCGGCGCCGGCGGCCATGCCGGCAAAGCCGAGCCACAGCCAGAATTGAGGCGTCATTGATATCTCGTGGGAACAGGGATGAAAGGCGCGCTCGGAAACGTGGCGGCCGCCTGCCCAATCTGTGCCGACTGGGATCGTTGCGTAGGACGGTGGTCACAGTCGGGTGAGACGCTTCTCCTGAGTGTCACCGATGCAGATGCCGGAGCAGGTTTGCTCTACGGCGCGAAGGCTTTCGCCCCGTCGGGACGATAAAGGGTCGCACCGCGGCGCAACGCAGATCCGCCAGCGCCGCCGTCAGCCCACGAAGGATCTGATCGACTGGATTTCGGAGACGCCGTCGGCGCGCGTATTTCGCCAACGCGCCCGCCTCACACCGCCTCCACCTTCAGCACCGTTCCCGATAGCCCGACCACCCGCACGCGCGTGGCGGCGGGCAGATCCGGCCCTTCGATGCGCCAGAGCGTATCGTCGAAGCGGATGCGGCCGGTGCCCTGGACGATCGGCTCGGCGAGCACGCCCTCGCGGCCGATCAGGCCGCGGTCGGGGCGGTTGAGGATGGCGTCGTGCGGTCCGGCCCGGCGGTGCAGGCGGGTAGCGAGCCCGACGAGGACGACGGCAAGGCCGGCGAACAGCAGGGTCTGGGCCTGCCAGGGGATCGGGATCAAAGCGGCGGCGAGGCCGGTCGCCAGCGCCGCCAGGCCGAACCAGATCAGGAACACCCCCGGCACCACGATCTCGGCACCGGCCAGGACGAGGCCGGCGATCACCCAGCTCCAGGCCGGCCCGAGGGCCGCGAGGATCGCCAGCGGATCGGCCACGGATCAGGTCCGCGGCGCGACGTTGGGCGGCGTACCCGCGCGCCGGGGCGGGCTCGCTTCGCCGAAGACCGCGCGGGTGAGCTCGCCGATGCCGCCCAGCGTGCCCGCCAGCGCCGCCGCCTCGATCGGCACCACCACGACACGCTGGTTCGGCGCGGTGGCGAGCGCCCGCACCGCGTCGACGTATTTCTCCGCTACCAAAAAGTTCGCCGCCGCGATGTCGCCCTCGGCGATCGCCCGGCTGACCATCCCGGTCGCCGCCGCCTCGGCTTCGGCGGAGCGCTCACGGGCCTCGGCGTCGCGGAACGCGGCCTCGCGGCGGCCTTCCGCCTCCAGGATCGCCGATTGCTTGCGCCCCTCGGCGCGCAGGATCTCGGCGGCGCGCTGGCCCTCGGCCTCCAGGATCGAGGCGCGCTTCTCGCGCTCGGCCTTCATCTGCCGGGCCATGGCGCCGGCGAGGTCGGCCGGGGGCACGATGTCCTTGATCTCGATGCGGTTGATCTTCACGCCCCAGGGCGAGGCCGCCGCGTCGAGCACCCGCAGCAGGCGCTCGTTGATCTCGTCCCGGTGGGCGAGGAGCTGGTCGAGATCCATCGAGCCGACCACGGTGCGGATGTTGGTCATGGTCAGGGTGGTCATGGCGAGGTCAAGGTTCGAGACCTCGTAGGAGGCCCGCGCCGCGTCGAGCACGAGGTAGAACACCACCGCGTCGATGGTCACGCCGGCATTGTCGCGGGTGAAGGCTTGCTGGCTCGGGACGTCGATCACCTGCTCCATGACGTTCACCCGCCGGCCGATGCGCTCGACGAAGGGGATGATCAGGCCGAGGCCGGATTCCAGGGTGCGGTTGTAGCGGCCGAACCGCTCGACCGTGAAGACGTGGCCCTGCGGGATCATCTTCACGCCGGCCGCCAGCGTGATCACCGCCAGCGCCGCGGCACCGACCGCGAACGTGCTCAACCCGATCGTGAGATCCATCGCCGCCAAGCCCCCGTCCCCTTGCCCGCCACGCGACGGGCGGCTCAGATGCCAGCGTACCAGCTGAACCCGAGGCCCGCGACCAGGCTGCCGCGGCCGTGGCCGATGCCGTCGACACGGTCCACAGCCTCGATGCTGGCGAGGTATTTCAAGGACTTGTAGCCGAGCTGGCGCTCCACCCGCAGGCGCACAGGGGCGCCGTGGGCCACCGGCAGGTCGGAGCCGTTCATGCCGTAGGCCAGGATCGTCTGGGGATGCAGGGCGTCGAACAGGTCGTAGCTGTCCCACCAGCCGTCGACGCTGCGGATCACCACGTAGCGCGCCTCCGGGCGCATCCCGACGGCGGCGAGCACCAGGGACAGCGGCACGCCGGTCCATTGGCCGATCGCCGACCAGCCCTGCTCGCAGGAATGGAGCGTGATCTGCGTGCGCGCCGGCATCGCCTTCAGCTCGGCCAGCGAGAACGCGCCCGGCCGCTCGACGAGTCCGGTGACCGGCAGACGCCAATCCGAGAAGCCCAGCGCCTTCGAACGGCGATAGGCGGGGTCGTCCGGGTCGGTGGTGTTGATCGTCGGGAACACGGCCGAGATCGCTTCGGGCCCGAATTCCCGGGCGAGCGGCTGGCGCGCCAGCAGCAGGCGCTGCCCCGCGAAGGTCAGCCAGTCGCTCAGGCCGTAGGGGTTGGGGCGCAGCTGCGGCGCCCCGGGCTCGCAGCCGCCGACGAGGCCGGCGGCGCCGAAGCCGGCGGTCCCGAGGATCAGGCGGCGTCGGGTCAGCGCGCTCATCGGGTCTCCTCCGCGTTGCCGGCCCGCCCGACGGTCATGCCGCGCATGAGTTCCACCGGCCGGTTGGCCAGCACCTGCCAGATGTGGATGGCGAGGAACGCCACCATCGCGAAGGCCGACAGGAAGTGGATCGTCCGGGCCGATTGCCGGCCGCCGAACAGGCTGAACAGCTCCGGCCAGGCCGCGGTGATGCCGGGCGACATCGTCAGGCCGGTGAGCAGCATCAGCGGCGCAAGCACCAGCAGGACGACCAGATAGGCGATCTTCTGGAGGGCGTTGTAGCGGCCTGTGGGCGGTGCCCCGCCGCGCAGGTGCAGGTGCGCCCGGATCTCGCCGGCGAGCGCCCGCGGCCGGATCTCGGCGGGCTCCGGCAGCAGGCGCCGCCGCAGGTGCCCGCGCAGCAGGGCAAGGCCCAGATAGGCGGCGCCGTTGAGGACGAAAATCCAGGCGGCCAGGAAATGCAGGTTGCGCGCCCAGCCGGTCTGCTCGAGATCGACCGGCAGCGGCAGGGTGATCCAGGCCGGCGCGTCGTTGGCCCCGGTCTCGCCCCAGAACAGCTTCGGCAGGGCCAGCAGGATCGCGGTGCCGCTGACCATCAGCGCCAGGGTCGCGGCCGCGCCGGTCCAGTGGGTCAGGCGCACCCAGGCCGGATGGCGGACCCGGCTGAATGGTCGATCTGTCGTCTCGATCATCATCGGTTCAGACCGCGGCCCTTATGTAGTCGGGAACGCGCTGCGTCCGTCGTCGCTCCCGGCCTCGATGACGCAACGCTTGGTGAAGACAAGATGGGCATGATACCCGCCACGCTCGCTGCGGACGAAAATCCTCTCGCTCCGCTGCGGCCGGCAAAGATCCCCACACAACCGGATTCGGTGCGCGCGTGAAGATCGCTGTCCTGGCACATCTGAAGTACCCGATCGGCCAGCCCTATGCCGGCGGTCTGGAGATGCACACCCATCTCCTCACCGTGGCGTTGAAGCGGCACGGGCACGATGTGACCCTGTTCGCCAGCCGCGGCTCGGACCCGGCCCTCGATCCGGTGATGCTCTGCGACCCGACTGGCGACGCCCTGGCGGATCCCGAGCGCGAGGAGGCGATCGACGCGGCCGAATACGACGCCTACCGGCGCATGATGGAGATGGTGGCGGCCGGCGGCTTCGATCTCGTGCACAACAATTCCCTGCACGCCCTGCCCCTGCAGCTCAGCGCCCGGCTCGGGCTGCCCTGGGTCACGGTGCTGCACACGCCGCCCTTCGACGCCCTGGTCTCGGGCGTGGAGGTGGCCGATCCCGACATGGCCTTCCTGGCAGTGTCGCCGTCGCTCGCCCAGGAATGGCAATCCCTCGTGCCGGGCGCCCAGGTGGTCGATAACGGCGTCGACCTCTCGACCTTCGCGTATTCCGACGCGCCCGATGATCCGCCCTTCGTGTTCTGGTCCGGCCGGATCGTGCCCGAGAAGGGGCTCCACCTCGCCATCGACGCCGCCCGCGCGGCCGGATTGCCGCTGCAATTCGCCGGGCCGAAGCTCAATCCCGGCTACTGGGCGGCCGAGATCGCCCCGCGGCTCGGGCCGGACCTGACCCATCTCGGACATCTCTCGCACCGGGACCTCGCGCACCATATCGGCCGCGCCCGGGTGGCGATCGTCTCGCCGCGCTGGGAAGAGCCGTTCGGCCTGGTGGTTGCCGAGGCTTTGGCCTGCGGCACGCCGGTGGCCGCCTTCCGCCGGGGCGCGATGCCCGACATCCTCGACGCGCAATGCGGGCGCCTGGCCCGGCCGGACGATTCGCACGACCTTTCGGTGGCGATCCGCGAGGCGGCCGGCCTGTCGCGCCGCGCCTGCCGCGACCGCGCCGAGGCGCTCTACGACGCCGCCGCCATGACCGAGCGCTACCTCGAAACCTACGATGCCGTGATGGCGCGCTGCGCCGAGCGGGCCCGGCCGACGCTGCGGGTGGCCGGGGGACGGGCTTAAACGAAAGCAGTGCGGACCGCTCTCCCAGCAGGGCGAGTGGCTTTACACCTTTCGGGACAAGGCGCGGGTCCCCTCTCCCGTGCGGGAGAGGGACAGGGTGAGGGATGCGACCTCTCCGGAGAAACCTGGTCCCTCACCCCAACCCTCTCCCGCACGGGAGAGGGAGCGCGTCGCGGCCTGAACAAAGCGTTGTGTAGGCATCAAACCGCCCACGGACGCTTGGGGACGCGCCCGGCCTGCGAACGTGTGCCCCTCGTATCTGCGGGGCCCGCGCCCTTGCGAATAAGGGAAGTGCGCCCCGTCTTGCGTTCGCGACGATGAGGTTGGGAAAACCGCTATGACCCTCGCAACCGCCGCCCCGATCGCCCGGCCCTGCGTCGTCTGCATCCCCGCGCGCAATGAGGCGGAGCGGCTGCCGCTGCTGCTCGCCTCCCTGGCCCGGCAGGACGGCTTTTCGGCCGAGGCGCCGCTGCGGGTGGTGGTGCTCGCCAACAACTGCACCGACGGCACGGTGCCGGCGGTCCGCGCCCTTCAAGAATCGGGCGCCCTCGCGACCCTGGCCCTGCGGGTGATCGAGGCGGCGCTTGAGGGCGTGCAGGCCCATGTCGGCACCGCCCGGCGCATGGCCCTCGATTCCGGCGCCGACTGGCTCGACGCCGAGACCGGCCCGGATGGGATCCTGCTCACCACCGACGCCGATGCGCGCCTGCCGGCCGACTGGGTCGCGGCCAACCTGCGGGCGCTGCGGGCGGCCGACGTCGTCGGCGGGCGACTGGTGATCGACGCGGACGGCGCCGCCGATCCGCGGCTCGCCGAGCTGCACGCGCGGATCGAGCGCTACTGGGCCGCGGTCCGGCGCCTGGAGGACATCCTCGATCCGCCGCCGCACGACCCGGCCCCGCGCCACGGCGACCATACCGGCGCCAGCCTCGCCGTCCCGGTGGCGCTCTACCGCGCGGTCGGCGGGCTGCCGCCCCTGCCCTGCGGCGAGGACAATGCCCTCGTCAACCTGCTCCGGGAGAGCGGCGCCCGCCTGCGCCACGGCCCGGACGTGCGCGTGATGGTCTCGGCCCGGCACCAGGGCCGGGTCTCGGGCGGCATGGCCACCGAGATGGCCCGCCGCGCCCGGGTGCTCGACGGCGAGCCCTACCTCCTGCCCGAGGCGGCCCATTGGCAGGCCCTGGTCCTGCGCCGGGCCGCCCTGCGCCGGGCGTTCCACCTCGCCGGACCGGCCCGGGCCGAGGCCTGCGCCCGGCTCGGGCTCAGTGCCGACGAATTGGCCGCCCTGGGCGATTGCCCCAACGACATCGCCTTCGTGGAGCGGGCCGACCGCATCCTCGAATCGCGCAGCGCACCGGCGCGGGAATGCCCCCTCGACCGGGCGCTCGCCGACCTCGACGCCCTCGCCCTGTCGCTGCGGGACGCCGCGTGACCCGCGGGATCGGCTGGTACGTCCACCACCAGGGCGCGGGCCACCTGCAGCGCGCCCGCGCGGTCGCCGCCGCCCTGCCCCGGCCCTGCACGCTGATCGGCACCCTGGCGGAGTTCGACACTAGCGGCCTGGACGTGCTCGACCTGCCCGACGACCGCCCGCTCGGCGGATCGGACTTCGACGGACGGGACGGCGAGGCCGAGCGGCCCGAAGCCCTGCACTACGCCCCCCTGAACCATCCCGGCGTGCGTACCCGGATGGCGCGCATCGCCGAATGGGTCGGGCGGACCGACCCGGCCCTCATCGTGGTCGACGTCTCGGTCGAAATCGCGCTGCTGGCCCGGCTCCTGTCGGTCCCGACCCTGGTGGTGCGCCTCGCCGGCACCCGGACCGACAGGCCGCATTGCGAAGCCTTCCGCAGCGCCGCGCGCCTGCTCGCGCCCTTCCCCGAAGCCCTCGACGGTGCCGGCGTGCCGGACTGGATCCGCGCCAAGACGCATTATGCCGGCTTCCTCGGCGCGCCGGCTCAGACGGCTGCGGAGGAGAACGACGCCATCGTCGTGGTGTTCGGCCGCGGCGGCGCGGGGGGTGATGTGGCCGATCTGGCCGCGGCAGCCCGCGCCGTGCCCGACCGGCCCTGGCATGTGTTTGGCCCCGTATCGGGCTCCGCCGAGATCCCGAACAACCTGCACCTGCACGGCTGGGTCGATGACGTCGAGACGCGGATCGCCCGGGCGGCCCTACTGGTCGGCGGCGGCGGCGACGGCCTCGTGGCGCTGGCAGCCGGACAGGGCAAGCGCTTCCTGTGCCTGCCGGAGGAGCGTGCCTACGGTGAGCAGACAGAAAAGGCCGAGGCGCTGCACAGGCTCGGCGCCGCCATCGTCCATCCGGGCTGGCCGGCCGCCGAGGCGTGGCCCGGACTGGTCCGCGCCGGCCTGGCCCTCGACCCATCGGTGATCGCGGGCCTGCACCGGCCGAGCGCGATCCAGGATTGTGCGGCGGCGATCGAGGCGCTCGTCCGGCGACTCGGACGCGCCTGAGACGCGGCCGTTTCCCAAGACATCGCTCGGCCGATCAAACCACTCCGTCATCGCGAGCGCAGCGAAGCGACCCAGGGCAGCGAGCGATCCCAGATTGCGGCGTGTCCCTGGGTCGCTTCGCTGCGCTCGCAATGACGGTGAGGGCCGTTGCAATCCAGGCATAAAAAAAGGCGCCCGTCTGCGAGGACGGACGCCGGGATGAAGGGGCTCAGGAATCGGCTGAATTAAGAAATCAGGTCCAGCTTGGCCGCTTCGAGCCCGCTGGCGCGGATCGTGTCCGGCAGGGCTGAGAAGTCGCGATACCCGGCCTCGCGGGCCATGGCGTCGAGCGCCGTCTTCTCGTCGTCGGCCGCGCCGGTCCAGAGGACGGCGCCGCTCGTCGCCTGCTTGATCTGAAAGATGCTCACTGATTCCTCCGCGATGGCACGAAGACCTTCAGTCTCATAACGGCGTGTTAAGCACTCGGTTGCAGGTCGAAGGAGGTAAAACGGGGCTGTTTTGATCTGCGCCCGACCTGCGGCCCGAGGTCCAGCGACGGACTCGCACGAAGCCGCTATGCTGGCACGACCGCTGGATGCCTGCGCCATGAAAACGCCGATCTACCCAGCGACGGAGACGAAAGACCCGTACAAGGCCGCCAGCGAGGCTTCCGTTTTGCAGATCCCGTCCGGGCGCGCGTCCCGCCTCTTCCTCCTGTGCGGGCTCGTGCTCCTGGCCGCCGCGCCGGCCCGCGCCGTCGAGACCGCCGCCGTCCCCGATGCCGCCGCCATCGCCCCGGCCGTCACCGTGATCCCGGCCCAGCGCCGCGAGATCGTGGAGCGCGCCGTGGTCACCGGCACGCTGGTCCCCCGGGACGAGATCCTGGTCGCCCCGGAGGTCGAGGGGCTGCGCATCACCGAGTTGCTGGTCGAGGAGGGGGATCGGGTCACCAAGGGCCAGGTGCTGGCGAAACTGTCGCAGGAGATGATCGTCACCCAGGAGGCCTCGAACGTCGCGGCCATCGCCCGGGCCGAGGCGGCCATCGTCCAGGCCCGGAGCCAGATCGTTCAGGCGGAGGCCGCCAATATCGAGGCCAAGCAGGCGCTGGAGCGCGCCCAGTCGCTGGCCAAGACCGGCAACGCCACCGCGGCGGTGCTGGAGCAGCGCGTCTCGGCGGCGCAGGGGGCCGAGGGCCGCCTGGCGGCGGCCAAGGGAGGCCTGCAATCGGCTCAGGCCGACCTCGCCACCGCGCGGGCGGCCGGCTCGGAGATCGCCCTGCGGCGCGCCCGCACCGACATCCGCGCCCCCGAGGCCGGTATCGTCAACCGCCGCACAGCCCGGGTCGGCGCCTCGGTCACCTCGGCGGGGGAACCCCTGTTCCGGCTGATCGCCCGCGGCGAGATCGAGCTGGAGGGCGAGGTGCCGGAGACCTCGCTCGCCCGCATCACGGTGGGCGACCCGGCAAACCTCGATCTCGACGACGGCCGCCAATTGCGCGGCAAGGTGCGCCGGGTCTACCCGGAGGTCGACCGGGCGACCCGGCTCGGCAAGGTCCGCATCCGCCTCTCCGACGATCCGGCCCTGCGCATCGGCGCCTTCGCGCGCGGCACCGTCGAGGTGGCGCGCCGGGAGGGCATCGCGGTCCCGGTCTCCAGCCTGCTCTACGCGGCGGACGGCCGGGCCAGCGTCCTGGTCGCCAAGGACGGGCGCGTCGAGGCGCGCGCCGTCACCTCGGGCCTGTCGTCCGACGGCTATACGGAACTCCGCTCCGGCGTCGCGGCCGGCGAGAGCGTCGTGGCGCGGGCCGGCAGCTTCTTGCGCGACGGCGACCGGGTGCGCGCGGTGGCTCGCCCGGCCGGCAGCACGCCCATGAGCGCCCCCGCGAACCCGCCCATGGCCGACGCGGCCCCGCGGTAGGACCAGAGCCATGCGCCTCAACGTCTCCGCCTGGGCGATCCGGAAGCCGCTGCCCTCGGTGGTGCTGTTCCTGGTCCTGATGATCCTCGGGCTGGTGAGCTTCCGCGCCCTGCCGATCACCCGCTTCCCGAATATCGACATCCCGATCGTCTCGGTGACGATCACCCAGTCGGGCGCGGCGCCGGCCGAGTTGCAGACCCAGGTCACCAAGTGGGTCGAGGACTCGGTCGCCGGGGTGAAGGGCGTCAAGCACATCCTCTCGACCATCACCGAAGGCACCTCGACCACGACCATCGAGTTCCGCCTGGAGGTGAACCAGGATCGGGCGACCAACGACGTCAAGGACGCCATCGCCAAGATCCGCCAGAACCTGCCGCGCACCATCGACGAGCCGATCGTCTCCCGGGTCGAGATCGCCGGCCTGCCGATCATGATCTACGGCGCCTCCGCGCCCGCGATGACGCCCGAGGACCTGTCGTGGTTCGTGGACGACGTGGTCGCCCGGGGCCTGCAGAGCGTGAAGGGCGTCGGCGGCGTCGAGCGCCTGGGCGGCGTCGCCCGGGAGATCCGCGTCACCCTGAAGCCCGACCGGCTGCTGGCGCTCGGCATCACCGCGGCGGACGTGAACCGGCAGCTGCGCCTGACCTCCGCCGACATGGCCGGCGGCCGCGGCGAGGTCGGCGGGCAGGAGCAGTCGATCCGGGCGCTCGCCGCCTCGGCGAGCCTCGATACGCTCGCGCAGACCTCGATCGTGGTGCCGGGCAACCGCAAGGTCCGCCTCGACGAGCTGGCGACCCTGTCGGACACCGCCGAGGAGCCGCGCACCTTCGCGCGCTTCAACGGCGAGCCGGTGGTGGCTTTCGCGGTCTCCCGGGCCAGCGGCGCCAGCGACGCCGACGTCTCGGTAGGCGTCGCCAAGAAGATCGCTGCGCTCCACGCGGCCAACCCGGACGTGCGCTTCGACCTGATCGACACCAGCGTCGTCAACACCATCGGCAATTACCACTCGGCCATGATGGGCCTGATCGAGGGCGCGGCGCTGGCAGTCATCGTAGTGCTGCTGTTCCTGCGCGACTGGCGGGCGACGCTGATCGCCGCGGTGGCGCTGCCGCTCTCGGTGCTGCCGACCTTCTGGGTGATGAGCGCGCTGGGCTTCTCGCTCAACGCCGTGAGCCTGCTCGCGATCACGCTGGTCACCGGCATCCTGGTGGACGACGCGATCGTGGAGATCGAGAACATCGTCCGGCACATGCGGATGGGCAAATCGCCCTACCGCGCCTCGCTCGAGGCCGCCGACGAGATCGGGCTCGCGGTCATCGCCATCACGGCGACGATCATCGCGATCTTCTCGCCGGTCTCGTTCATGGGCGGCATCGCCGGCCAGTATTTCAAGCAGTTCGGCCTGACCATCGCGGCCGCCGTGTTCATGTCGCTGCTGGTAGCGCGGCTGATCACGCCGCTGCTCGCCGCCTATTTCCTGCGCGACCACGGCCCCGACCATACGACGGACGGGATCGTGATGCGCGGCTACACGCGGCTGGTCGCGTGGTCGGTGCGGCACAAGTTCATCACGCTGATCCTCGGCATCGCCTGCTTTGCCGCCTCCATCGCCTCCACGGGCCTGCTGCCGGCGGGCTTCCTGCCGGCCGAGGACCAGGCGCGCACGCTGTTCGTGCTGGAGCTGCCCCCGGGCGCCCGGCTGCCCGACACGGTGAAGCTCAGCGACGCGATCGAGCAAAAGATCCGGGCGCTGCCTGAGGTGAAGAGCGTGTTCGTGGATGGCGGCCGGCAATTGCCGGGCAAGCAGGAGGTGCGGCTCGCGACGCTGACCATCAACCTCACGCCGAAGAACACCCGCGCGCGCACGCAGAAGCAGGTCGACGCCGAAGTCGCCGAGATCCTGCGCGAGGAGCCGGATATCCGCTTCTGGGCCCTGCGCGAGAGCGGCCAGCGCGACATGGCGCTGATCATCGCCGGCCCCGACAAGGCCGTGGTGGCGGATGTCGCCGCCAAGCTCCAGCGCGAAGCCGCCCAGATTCCGCACCTCGTCAACGTCATGTCGACGGCGCCGCTCGACCGCACCGAGATCCGCATCCGCCCCAAGCCCGGGGTCGCGGCCGATCTCGGCGTCTCCACCGACACCATCGCGGAGACCGTCCGGGTCGGGACGATCGGCGACATCGGCATGAACCTCGCCAAGTTCAACGCCACCGACCGGCAGGTGCCGATCCGGGTGCAGCTGCCCGAGAGCCTGCGCGGCCGGCTCTCGGAGCTCGAGACCTTGAAGGTCCCGGTGAAGGGCGGCGCCGCGGTGCCGCTGGCGACGGTGGCCGATGTCAGCCTCGGTCAGGGCCCCACCGGCATCGACCGCTACGACCGCGCCGTGCGCGTCGCCATCGAGGGCGACATGCAGGGCACCGACGCCCTCGGCGAGTTGATCAAGCAGGTGATGAACCTGCCCACCGCCAAGAACCTGCCGCCCGGGGTCACGATCAGCCAGACCGGCGACGCCGAGGTGATGGGCGAGGTGTTCGAGGGCTTCGCGCTGGCCATGGGCGCCGGCCTGATGATGGTGTTCGGCGTGCTGATCCTGCTGTTCGGCAACTTCCTCCAGCCGCTCACGATCCTGTTCTCGCTGCCGCTCTCGATCGGCGGCGCGATCCTGGCGCTCCTGATCTGCCACATGCCGATCTCGATGCCGGTGGTGATCGGCATCCTGATGCTGATGGGCGTGGTGACCAAGAACGCGATCATGCTGGTCGATTTCGCGGTCGAGCAGATCCATGCCGGGGTCGACCGCACCACCGCGATCGTCGATGCCGGCCGCAAGCGGGCGCGGCCGATCGTGATGACCACCATCGCGATGGCCGCCGGCATGGTGCCGTCCGCGATGGCGTTCGGCATCGGCGGCGAGTTCCGTGCACCCATGGCGGTGGCGGTGATCGGCGGGCTGATCGTCTCGACCGTGCTGTCGCTGGTGTTCGTGCCGGCGATCTTCGTGCTGATGGACGATCTCTCGCGTCTGCTCGGGCGTCTGTTCGGCCGGTTCGTCGGCGAGCGCGACGACCCGCAGGACGAGCCGGGCTACAGCGAGGCGCGACATCCGGCCAATGACGGCCGGGGGCTGCCGCCACGGATCGCCGCGGAATAGGGCTCGGGCGGGCGCCGCGGCATTGCGCGCCGGGCCCGGATGGGCTGTGAGTCGCGCCCGACGAATCAACGGGGAATCGGGAAACCATGTCGGGTGGTCACGGGGCGATCGAGGGCTCGAACAAGCGCGTGGCGCTGCTGATCTCGATCCTGGCTTTGTTCCTCGCCTTCAGCGAGACGCTGGGCAAGGCGGCCCAGACGGAATCCATCGGCTCCAACGTCGAGGCGGCCAACCAGTGGGCGTATTTCCAGGCGCGCACGATCCGCTCGACGGTGCTCAAGACCGCTGACGAAGCCCTGGCCCTGGTGCCGCCCGGCCCGAACCAGGACGCGATCGCGGCCAAGCGCGCGGAATGGGCCAAGACTCTGGCGCGCTGGGAATCGGAGCCCGCCACCGGCGAGGGCCGCAAGGAGCTGACCGCCAAGGCCCGAGCCTCCGAGGAGCGCCGCGACCTGTCGCTGCTGCGCTACCACCATTACGAATTGGCCTCGGCCGCCTTTCAGATCGGCATCGTCTTGGCCTCGGCCGAGGTCATCACCGGCATCGCCATCCTGGTCTTCGCCGGCGGTTTCTTGGGACTGGCCGGTGCGGCGCTCCTCGGCTTCGGCTACCTGGCGCCGCATGCGCTGCCGTTCTTCCACTGAGACCTTGCTCAAGCGCGCGGTCGCAGTCGCCTAACGGTTCCGATCGACGGCGATCCCAACCTCTCCCCTCATCCTGAGGCGCCCGGCGATCGAAGATCGCTGGGCCTCGAAGGAGCCCTCCAGGGATCGCGCGGCCGGCTGGAGGGCTCCTTCGAGGCCTCCGCTTCGCTGCGTCGCCTCAGGATGAGGTCGAGGATGGGAAAGACCGACTCAACAGGCTCCGAAGGGCCGTGGAGACGGGCAATGACCAAATTCCGAAAGAAAACGACGCACCTATAAAGCTTCGTGCATTGTTCCGGATACTGGACTCGGAACGACGTTCTAAGTTCGTCATGGCTTCACCGGGGGTAGTAACACGATGGCCGACAGGGACGACGAACAGCAGGGGCCCCTGACGCGGATCGCCAGCGGGATCTTCCTCCACACCGAGCACACGATCTACGCCGCGCTGGGCCTGCTCCTGGCGATCACCGCGCTGACCGCGCTGATCGACGCCGCCGGGCTGACCTGGGACGCGCTGCGGGCGCTCGGGGGCGCCGAGAAGATCCTGGAGGTGATCGACCGGCTGCTGTTCCTGCTGATGCTGATCGAGATCCTGCACACGGTGCGGGTCTCGATGCGGTCGGGCAAGCTGACCTGCGAGCCGTTCCTGATCGTCGGCCTGATCGCCTCGATCCGGCGGGTGCTGGTGATCACGCTGCAATCCTCGGAGATCACCCATGCCAAGGACTGGTCGCCGGAGAAACAGGCCCTGTTCAACGCCTCGATGATCGAGCTCGGCGTGCTGGCCGGCCTGATCCTCACGATGGTGCTGGCGATCTTCATGCTCCACCGCGCCCGCGACGACGGCAAGCCGGCGGGCGACGAGACGACGAGTGGCGGGACCAGTTGACCCGCGCCGGCTCGCTGCCGCGCGCGATCGACGCTGAAGCTCGACGATCATCCCACCCACGCCCTCATCCTGAGGCGACGAAGCGAAGCGGAGGCCTCGAAGGAGCCCTCCAGGGATCGCAGCGGCATCTGGAGGACTCCTTCGAGGCCCGGCGATCTTCGATCGCCGTGCACCTCAGGATGAGGGCGTGGGTGGGAAACCTCGATTGAGCGGGCCCCGCGCAGCCCCGCTGCCCCTCAGTTCAACCGCAAGATTGCAGCGTTGAGCAGCGTCGCGAAGGCGACCCAGGCGGCGTAGGGCACGAGCAGCCAGGCCGCGAGCCGGTCGAACCGCCAGGACAGGCGGATCGTCCACAGCACCATGACCAGCAGCATCGCCACCACGATCAGCCCGGTGCCGATCGCGTGGGCACTGAAGAACACCGGCGTCCAGGCGGCGTTGAGGACGATCTGGACCAGGAAGGCAGCGAGCGCGAGCCACCAGCCCTCGCGGCTCGGCCCGGTGCGCGGCATGACGCCGAGCAGCCGCCACAGCGCGACGGCGATCATCGTGTAGAGCAGGGTCCAGGCCACCGGAAAAACCCAGTTCGGCGGGTTGAAGAACGGCTTGTTCAGGCCCGCATACCAGCCCGGGATCTCGGCCTGGGTCGCGGCCGACCCGATCGAAGCGGTGATCATCACCGGCACGATCGCGGCCGCCAGCCGTAGCCAGCGTGGCAGGGCCGGACCTACGGGGACTTGTGTCGCGGCAAGCATCGTCGGTCGTTCTCCGCTCAAGCATCATCCCGAACGATGGATGCCGGCCTTCGGGCAAGAGGATCCAGGGTCGAGGCGCAGGTTGCAGGCGCCCGTGCGCCGTGGCACGCGCCTGCTTCCATCCGCCGGAATCGCCAGATGTCAGACCCTAACGCGCCTCACCGGCATACGGATACCGGCAACGGTACGCCGACCGGGTTGTCCCGCCGCAGCCTCGCGGCGCAGGCCATGGGCCGGATCGAACCCGAGACCCGCGCGGTGGTGATGCCGCTCCACCTCTCCACCACCTTCATCCGCGATCCCGACAACGGCTACAGCTCGGGCTACTGCTACGCGCGGCCCGACAACGCCACGGTCCGCGAGGCCGAAAGCGTCCTGGCGATGCTGGAGGGTGCTGACGCCGGCGCCCTGCTGTTCGGCTCCGGCATGGCGGCGGCCACCGCCGTGTTCGGTGCCCTGGAGCCCGGCGACCACGTCGTGGCCGGCACGGTCATGTACTGGGCGCTCAAGCGCTGGCTGCGCGAGGAGGCGCCCCGGCGCGGCCTGACCCTGACCTTCGTGGACACCGACGATACCGCCGCCCTGCGCGCCGCGATCGAGCCCGGCCGGACCAAGCTTGTGTGGATCGAGACCCCCGGCAACCCGCTCTGGACGGTCACCGACATCGCGGCCGCCGCCGAGATCGCCCACGCGGCCGGGGCGCGGCTGGCGGTGGATTCCACCGCGGCCTCGCCGGTTCATACCCGCCCGCTGGAACTCGGCGCCGACATCGTGATGCATTCGGGCACCAAGATCCTCAACGGCCATTCCGACGTGGTGGCGGGCGTACTGGCCGGCGCCAGGGCGGACGCGTTCTGGGAGCGGATCCGGGGTATCCGCGCCGGCAGCGGCGGGATTTTGGGGCCGTTCGAGGCCTACCTGCTGATGCGCTCGCTGCGGACCTTGCATCTGCGGGCGGCGGCGCAATCGGCCGGCGCCCTGCGGCTGGCGGAACGCCTGAACGGGCATCCGCATGTGAGCCATGTGCTCTATCCCGGACTGCCGGACGATCCCGGGCACGCGGTGGCGCGCCGACAGATGCAGGACGGCTTCGGCTTCATGCTGTCGATCCGGGTGGCGGGCGGCGAAGCCGGGGCGATCGCCACTGCGGCGCGGGTCCGGCTGTGGAAGCGCGCGACCTCGCTCGGCGGCGTCGAGAGCCTGATCGAGCACCGGGCCTCCGTGGAGGGTCCGGGCAGCCCCTGCCCGCCGGACCTGCTGCGCCTCTCCACCGGGATCGAGGACACCGACGACCTGTACGGCGACCTCGACCAGGCGCTGCGCGGCGCGCACGGAGACTGACGCGGGTGCCACGTGGTGCCGAACGCCGTCCTGGCGCGTTGTGCCGGCAAATCCGCCGGCGACCATCGCCACAGACCGCGAGCCTCACGACCATGCCCGTCCCCTTTCGTGCCTCCGTCCCCGGGGCGCTCGCGCTCCTGGCCCTCGCCTCTGGATCCGCCCGGGCCGACACGGTGCCGAACCTCGACGTGGAGACGACCTGCAAGTCGGCGCAGGTCGCCAACACCTCGATCAGCGACCAGGCCAATTACGACGGCTGCCTCCGCTCCGAGCGGGAGGCCAAGCGCGAGGCCGAGAACCACTGGGGCAGCTACACCTCCGCGGCCAAGCGCCAGTGCGAGAGCCAGTTCAAGGCCGGCGGCTACCCGTCCTATGTCGAGATGGTGACCTGCCTGGAACTGGCCTCCGGCTCCGTGCCGACTCAGTCCGGCCAGGGCGGCGCGGCAGTCGGCGGCCCGGGTGCGCCGAAGGACGTCAAGGCGCAGCGGGAAGGCGGCGCCAACCTCACCAAGGAGCCGCCCGCCAGCCAGCGCACGAACCCGATCGAGGTTCTGGAGAACAAGTAGGTCGGAAACCCGCCCTCGGGCCTCGCCCCGGGGGCGCATAAGCTGGCTGCGATATGCTATGCGCGGGCCGTCCCGCCCAGAGCCCCGCCGGTTTCGTGAACGCCCTCGCCATCATCGCCCCGATCTTCGGGATCGTCCTGATCGGCTGGGGCGCGGCGCTCACCGGGCTCCTGTCCGACAAGGTGAGCGACGGCCTCTCGGAATACGTCTTCGCGGTCGCGGTGCCGGCCCTGATCATCGCCACGCTGACCCGGCCGGGCATGAATGGCGAGGTCGCCTGGAGCTACTGGATCTCGTATTTCGGCGGGGCCGGCCTGTCCTGGTTCGTGGGCACGCTGATCGCCCGGCGCCGTGCCGGGATCGAGCGGCGCGGCGCGATCCTGCACGGCTTCGCGGCGAGCCAATCGAACACCGTGTTCGTCGGCGTGCCGATGATCCTCCAGGCCTATGGCGAGGACGGCGCCTTCCCGCTGTTCATGCTGCTCGCCGTCCACCTGCCGCTGATGATGGGCTGCGCCACCTTCCTGATCGAATCCGATTCCGGCCTGCCGGTCCTGGCCCGGATCCGCGGCCTCGCCCTGGTGCTGCTCAAGAACCCGATCTTCGTGGCTCTGCTCATCGGCATGGCGATGAAGAGCACCGGCCTCACCCCGACCGGGATCCCCAAATCCCTGATCGACGCGTTTGCCGGCACCGCCTCGACCTGCGCTCTGGTGGCGCTCGGCGCCGGGCTCAAGCGCTACCGGGTGCTGTTCGATCTCAAGGGCGCGCTGGTGATCGCTTGCCTGAAGAACCTGCTGCACCCGCTGGCGGTGTGGGTGCTCGCCTTCCACGTCTTCGCGATGCCGACCGCTTACGCGGGCGTCGCCACCCTGTTCGCCGCGATGCCGGTGGGGATCAACGCCTACCTGCTCGCCGCCCGCTACCGGACCGAGACCGGGATGGTCGCGGCCTCCGTGCTGGTCTCGACGCTGCTGGCGCCGCTGACGACCCTCGGCTGGCTGATGCTGCTCGGCCGGGCGTGACGCTCGGAGCCCAGCGTCACCGGGCACGTTGGACCGCAGGCCGTGCGGGTCTAGGGTGACGCCAAGCGCGGGGCCGAAGCCCGCCGCATCCTGCAGGCGAGGAAATCCCATGAACGCTCCGATGCGCCCCCCGGGCAGCGCCTCCCCGTCGGCCCCGGCCTCGGCGCGCTTCGTCTGGGAGGACCCGTTCCTGCTGGACGACCAGCTCACCGAGGACGAGCGGGCGATCCGCGACGCGGCCCAAAGCTTTGCGCAGGAGCAGCTCCTGCCCGGCATCGTCGAGGCCTATGCCGAGGAAAAAACCGATCCCGGCCTGTTCCGGAAGATGGGCGAGCTCGGCCTGCTCGGCGTAACCCTGCCGGAGGAATACGGCTGCGCCGGCGCCTCCTACGTCGCCTACGGGCTGGTGGCCCGCGCCGTCGAGGCAGTGGATTCCGGCTACCGCTCGATGATGAGCGTGCAATCCTCGCTGGTGATGTACCCGATCCATGCCTATGGCTCGGAGGAACAGCGTCAGAAATTCCTGCCGAAGCTCGCCTCGGGCGAGTGGATCGGCTGCTTCGGCCTGACCGAGCCCGATGCCGGCTCCGATCCCGCGGGGATGAAGACCAAGGCGGAAAAGATCGACGGCGGCTACCGGATCTCGGGCGCCAAGATGTGGATCTCCAACGCCCCCTTCGCGGACGTGTTCGTGGTCTGGGCGAAGTCCGACGCGCACGAGGGCGCGATCCGCGGCTTCGTCCTGGAGAAGGGCATGAAGGGCCTCTCCGCCCCGACCCTCAAGGGCAAGCTGTCCCTGCGCGCCTCCACCACCGGCGAAATCGTCATGGAGGGGGTCGAGGTCGGCGAGGACGCGCTGCTGCCCAACGTCTCCGGGCTGAAAGGTCCGTTCGGCTGCCTCAACCGGGCGCGCTACGGCATCTCCTGGGGCGCCATGGGCGCGGCGGAGGATTGCTGGCACCGGGCGCGCAACTACACCCTGGAGCGCAAGCAGTTCGGCCGTCCCCTGGCGCAAACGCAATTGGTCCAGAAAAAGCTCGCCGACATGCAGACCGAGATCACCCTCGGCCTCCAGGCCTCGCTGCGGGTCGGCCGCCTGATGGACGAGGGCAAGATGGCCCCCGAGATGATCTCGCTGATCAAGCGCAACAATTGCGGCAAAGCCCTCGACATCGCCCGCACCGCCCGGGACATGCACGGCGGCAACGGCATCATGGGCGAGTACCACGTGATGCGCCACGCCCAGAACCTTGAGACGGTCAACACCTACGAGGGCACCCACGACGTCCACGCGCTGATTTTGGGACGGGCCCAAACGGGGCTGCAGGCGTTTTTTTAGACTTTGGGACATCGCCGCTCCTCCCACCAACCCCCTCATCCTGAGGTGGCGGAGCGAAGCGGAGACCTCGAAGGGAATAGGAGCGACCCACGTCATGACCCGGACCTTGGCCAAGGTCAGGACCGAGATGAGCCTCCACGTTCTGGCTTCCATGAAGCGGAGGATCCAGATCTTCGGGGTCGATCTGCTGATCGCGGTCATCCGGGCCTGAGAGCCTGTTTGACCGCACGTACGCAGTCGAATGATGGTTCTGCCGATGGAGATCCCAATCTCTCCCCTCATCCTGAGGTGCCCGGCGATCGAAGATCGCTGGGCCTCGAAGGAGCCCTCCAGGGATCGCGCGGCTGGCTGGAGGGCTCCTTCGAGGGCTCCGCTACGCTACGCCACCTCAGGATGAGGGCGAGAATGGGAAAGACCGGTCAAACAGGCTCTGAGGGCCGTCGCTTCGATCTGTGATCCAACCTCTCGTGTGCGACCGGCGTCAGCAAAAACCGTGTCCTCACACGGTCTCGGTCGAAAGCGGCCACCCAACGCCCACGCGGATCGCGTTCACACCCAGGGAAGGCGCGATCCCGGAACGCGGCGCATCCCCGGTATGCCGCGCCGCGCACGCAAGGACGGCGCGGGGCGCCGTCCGCTCAGCACTCCCGAGCGGGGACGAATTTCGAGGTGCTCTAAGGTACATGCAACTCCGGCCCCATCGTGCTCGTATAGTGCGCGCGGGACGGCCCCTGTCGTCTCGCCTTCGAAACGATGGCGCCACGACCATGTCCTGCGCGAAGGCCGGAAACGGCTCGAGCTTTTACGATCTTCGCCCCGCCGATCTCGGTCCGCGATGGCGGCCCGGAGCGTGATGGGCGTGGCCGTCGAATCCGATACGGTCGCGGCTCCGGCGGCCGCTGCGTCGCGCGAAGTGCCCGAGCGGCGCCCGGCACGGCTCGGCCTGTCCGGGCGGCTGTTCCTCGTCACCGTCGCCTTCGTGGTGGTGGCCGAGGTGCTGACCTACGTGCCGGCCGTGGCCAATTACCGGATCGAGTGGATGTCCGACCGGGTCGCGGCCGCACAGGTCGCCGCCCTGGTCCTCGACGGCCGCACCGGCGAGCCGGTCTCCGAGGCGCTGGAGAGCCGGCTGCTCGCCGGGGTCAACGCCCGGGCGATCGCGGTGCGCGGCGGCGGCGCCCAGCGGCTGCTCGCCATCGAGCCGGTGCCCGAGACGGTCTCCGACACCGTCGACCTGCGCGACGTCACCGCCCTGTCGACCATCCGGGGGGCCTGGCGGACCCTGGTGGCGCCGGTTCGCGATCCGATCCGGGTGATCGGAGAGGGCGGGATCGGCTTCGACCGGGTCGAGATTCTGCTCGACGAGGCGCCGCTCCGGGCCGCCATGATCGACTACGCGCTGCGGCTGCTGGTCTCCTCGCTGATCATCGCGGCCTCCGCGGCCGGGCTGGTCTTCGTGGTCCTGCAGGTGCTGATCGTGCGCCCGGTGCGGCGGCTCGCCACCAGCATCACCGCCTTCGCCGAGAATCCGGAGGATGCCGGCCGGATCATCGCGCCGTCTCGCCGCCGCGACGAGATCGGCCAGGCCGAGCTGGCGCTGGGCCGTATGCAGCGGATCCTGGCCGAGCAGCTCCGCCAGAAGCGGCGGCTCGCCGAGCTCGGTCTGGCGGTGAGCAAGATCAGCCACGAGCTGCGCAACCTGCTGACCGGCGCGCAACTGCTGGGTGACAGGCTGGAGGACACCGCAGACCCAATGGTCCAGCGCGTGGCGCCGCGGCTGGTGGCGGCCATCGCCCGGGCGATCCGGTTCTGCGAAGCGAGCCTGGCCTACGGGCGCGTTTCCGAGCGCGCGCCGAAGCTGAGCGCCACGCCGCTGGCGCCGCTCTTCGCGGAATTGCCGGATCTCGCCGCGCTCGCGTCCGGTGCCGTCCGCGTCGTCGTCGAGCCTGGCGAATGCCGGGTTCAGGCCGATCCGGAGCAACTCGCCCGGGCGCTCGCCAACCTCGTCCGCAACGCGGTCCAGGCGCTCGACGGCGCCGGGGTGCCCGACGCCGAGGTGCGGGTGGCCGCCAATCGGGACGAGCCCGGCCGGGTGACCATCCTGGTGACCGACAATGGCCCCGGCCTGCCGGAGCGGGCCCGGGAGAACCTGTTCTCGCCGTTCCAGGGCTCGACGCGCTCGGGCGGCACTGGCCTCGGCCTGCCGATCGCGGCCGAGCTGATCGCGATCAACGGCGGCACCCTCACCCTCGACCCGGGCGCGGGCGGGGCCCGGTTCCGGATCGTGCTGGCGGAGGGCTGAACCGCTATTCCGCCGCGGCGAGGATCGGCTCGGCGACCCGGATGCCGAGATCCTGCAGCAGGGCGGCGTCGGAATCCGCCTCGTTGTTGGCGGTGGTCAGCAGGCGCTCGCCGTAGAAGATCGAGTTGGCGCCAGCGAGGAAGCACAGGGCCTGCGCCTCCCGGCTCAGCGCCTTGCGTCCGGCGCTCAGGCGCACCCGGGCCTTGGGCATGACGATGCGGGCGGTGGCGCACATCCGCACCATGTCGAACGGATCGACCGGCGCGGCGGTGTCGCCGAGCGGAGTGCCGGGGACGGCGGCCAGGGCGTTGATCGGCACGCTCTCCGGATGCGGCGCGTGGTTGGCCAGCACCTGCAGCATCGCAACCCGGTCGCCGACCCCCTCGCCGAGGCCGATGATGCCGCCGCAGCAGACGCCGATGCCGGCCTCGCGAACCCGCTCCAGGGTGTTCAGCCGGTCCGCGTAGGTCCGGGTCGAGACGATCTTGTCGTAATAGTCCGGCCCGGTATCGAGGTTGTGGTTGTAGGCGGTGAGCCCCGCCTCGGCCAGGCGCTCGGCCTGGCTGGCGGTCAGCATGCCGAGGGTGACGCAGGCCTCCATCCCGAGCCCGCGCACGCCCCGCACCATGTCGAGCACGGAGTCGAATTCCGCGCCGTCCCGCGGGCTGCGCCAAGCCGCGCCCATGCAGAACCGGGTCGCGCCGTTGGCCTTGGCGGCGGCGGCTTCGGCCAGCACCGTCTCCACCGGCATCAGGCGCTGGCGCGGCAGGCCGGTGCCCTTGTGGTGGGCCGATTGCGAGCAGTAGCCGCAATCCTCCGGGCAGGCGCCCGTCTTGATCGAGAGCAGGCTGGCGCGCTGGACGTCGCTCGGGTCGTTGTACGCCCGATGCACGGCCGCGGCCCGATAGACCAGATCGAGCAGCGGCAGATCATGGATCGCGCGGATCTCGGCCACGCTCCAGTCGTGGCGGAAATCGGAGGCGTGCGGGTCGGCAGCTTGGCTCATGATGTCTTCTTGAGTGGGATCGGTGGCCAAAATCAAGCGCCCATCGGGCCGCCGCCATCCGGTGCGGAGGCGGCGGCATCGCTTCAATGGGTCGGTTCACCCGCCGAGACCTTGGCGGTCCAATCGTCGAAGGCGATCACCGTCTGGCGCTGCTCGCCCAGGCGCTCGATGCGCAGGACCATCTCGTCGCCGGCCTTCAGGTAACGCGGCGGCTTCATGCCCAGGCCGACGCCCGGCGGGGTGCCGGTGGTGATCACGTCGCCGGGCTCCAGCAGCATGAAGTGCGAAGCGTAGGCGACGAGCTGGGGCACGTCGAAGATCATCGTCGCGGTCGAGCCGGTCTGGCGGCGCTCGCCGTTGACGTCGAGGCTCATGGCGAGGTTCTTGAGGTCGGGGATCTCGTCCAGCGTCACCAGCCAGGGGCCGAGCGGCCCGAAGGTCGGCGCGCTCTTGCCCTTGGTCCAGGTCGGGCCGCGCTCCAGCTGCCACTCGCGCTCGGAGACGTCGTTGCAGATGCAGGCGCCGGCCACGTAGCTGAGCGCCTCGTTGGCGTGGACGTAGCTCGCCCGGCGGCCGATCACCACGGCGAGCTCCACCTCCCAGTCGGTCTTGGCCGAGCCCTTGGGGATGATCACCGTGTCGTTCGGCCCGCACAGGCTGGACGGCGCCTTGTTGAAGATGATCGGCTCGGCCGGGATCGGCGAGCCGGTCTCGGCGGCGTGGTCGGCGAAGTTGAGGCCGATGGCGATGACGTTGCGGGTGCCGCCGACGCAGGGGCCGAGCCGCGTATCCGGCGGCAGCTTCGGCAGGCTCTCGGGATCGACGGCGCGCAGCCGGGCGAGGGATTCGGGCGCGAGCGCCGGCCCGGCAATGTCGCGCACGAGGCTCGAGAGGTCGCGCAGGCCGCCCTGCGCATCCACGAGGCCGGGCTTCTCGTCGCCGCTCGGGCCGTGCCGAAAGAGCTTCATCGCCGCGACTCCTCATCCTTCCCTGGAACCGGTCTGCGCCGGACGCCGGGACCATGGCCGCGCATCCCCGCCGGTGCAAGCGCATCCAATCGATCAGACACGATCCCCGGGTGTCACAACTTGGCAACATCATGGTGAAAAAGTGCATATCTCAATGCGCCATGATCTATTGTTCACAGTCGCGACGGCTCGGAGAAGAACAGTCTGTGTTGCGAAAGATCAGTTTTCGTTGCGCCTGTGTGGAGTAAAACCCGCTGCTTCTCGGCCGCTGATCAGAACGCTACGCCCGAGCCGGAATAGAAATCGTCGTTGCGATCCACCGGCGGAAACCTGCACCATACCGGCAACAGCGCCGGGCCGGTACGCAAGGTCGAATCAGGGCGCCGGGCAAACCAACCGGTTCGGGGGAGCGAGATGGGCGGGACAATGCGCGCGGTGGTGCTCGCGGCCTCGGTGGCGGCTTTCGGCGCCGGGGAGGCCCGGGCCGGAGCGTTCGGCATCCGGGAGCAGAGCACCCAGGCCCAGGGCCTGTCCTTCGCGGGCGCGGCCGCCGGCTCCGGCGGTGTCTCGTCGATCTTCTGGAACCCCGCGACGATCACGATGAACCCCGGCTTCGTCGCGGAGCAGAATCTCACCTATATCGGCCTCTCCTCCGAGATCCGGACCGCGCCCGGCACCAATCCCGGCTTTGCCGGCCTCGGCAATTCCGGCGATATCGGTCAGGGCGCCGTGGTGCCCGCGGGGGCGACCTCTTACCAGCTCAACGACCGCCTGTGGCTCGGCCTCTCGACGGGCGCGCCCTTCGGCCTCGTGACCAAGCCGAACCAGGTCTGGGCCGGTGAGGTCTATGGCCGCTCGTCCCGGATCTTCACGCTGGCATTCAATCCGGTGATCGGGTTCAAGGTCAACGAGTGGCTGTCGCTCGCCGCCGGCCCGAACATCGAATATTTCCGGCTGACCCTGCGGCAGGCGCTGCCGATCCCCGGCATCGCGCCGTCCCTCTATCCGAGCGGGTTCCTCAAGGGCGAATCCTGGGGCGTCGGCTTCACGGCGGGCGCCACGCTGACGCCCCGCGACGGCACCGTGATCGGCATCGGCTACCGCTCGTCGGTCCACCACGACATCGATGGCTCGATCGGCGTGCCGCTGGTGGCGCTGGCGCCGCTGGCCGGGCAGGTGCGTGCGAAGCTCAACACGCCGGACAAGCTGAGCGTCGGCCTCGTCCAGGCGATCTCGCCGGTCGCCCGGGTCGATCTCGGCTTCGAGTGGGACCAGTGGTCCCGGCTCGGGACGGTCGGGATCGTGTCGAACCGCCTCGGCGTGCCGGTCAACAACCTGCCGCTGAATTACAAGGACGGCTACACCTACTCGATCGGTGCCGAGTACGACGCGGCCCCCAACCTGACCATGCGGACCGGCTTCGCCTACGAATCCTCGCCGATCGACTTCCGCAACCGCTCGGTGCGGCTGCCGGACGGCGATCGCTACATCGCCTCCGTGGGCGCCAGCTACCGCTGGAACGAGCGCCTGACCCTGAACCTGGCCTATTCACACTTCTTCCTCGACCGGTCGCGCGTGCTCGCGGGGATCGGGCGCGACTACAATGTCAGCAACATCGCCTTCGCGGGCGTGGTCGATTCGAGCGCCGACATTGTTTCGGTCGGCTTCCGCTACGTGTTCGGCGCCCCGCCGCCGGCCGCCCCGGCGCCGCTGGTGCGGAAGTATTGAGGGGAGATCGGCCACGCGTGGCGGACGGCTCCCGCGCCCCCTCGGCTACAACTGCCGGTGAGCTTTGGGACCGTCGTCACTGTTACGCACGACCGGACAGTGAGCTTTCCCGACCCGCTTCGGGAGGCACCCTCCCGGGAGGCACCCTCCCCCCTTAGCGGGCGAGCGGATTCATACATTGGGGTCGGCAGGATACGCTGGAGACACCGCGGCCCTCCCTCCCCCCTCTGCGGGGGAGGGTGGCCCTCGCAGGGGGTCGGGAGAGGGGAGCGACGGTGCAGGATTGGGCTTTGCCCGTAATGCCGGTCACGCCTTGTCCTGAAGCCGGGTTCCCCTCTCCCGACCCTCGCTGACGCGAGGCCCACCCTCCCCCGCAGAGGGGGGAGGGAGACGCGCCTGGGTCCGGCCGTTGCTTCCATCCGGCAACGATGTGTGAAGGTCGTCGCTCAGCGGGGGAGGAAAACGCGCGGGAGGCAGCAACCGTCCCGACTCACAAGAAGACTCAGTCGATGTCCTCGACCTCTTCCGCACCGCCATAGACCCGCTGGGCCAGCGAGGCCTCCATGAACGGATCCAGGGCGCCGTCGAGCACCGCGTCCGGGTCGGTGGACTGGGTGCCGGTGCGCAGGTCCTTCACCAGCTGATAGGGCTGAAGCACGTAGGATCGGATCTGGTGGCCCCAGCCGATATCGGTCTTGGCCGCGGCCTCGGCGCTGGCCTTCTCCTCGCGCTTCTTCAGCTCGGCCTCGTAAAGCCGGGCGCGCAGCATGTTCCACGCCGTGGCGCGGTTCTTGTGCTGGGAGCGTTCCTGCTGACAGGCCACCACGATCCCGGTCGGGTTGTGGGTGATGCGCACCGCCGAGTCGGTGGTGTTGACGTGCTGGCCGCCGGCGCCGGACGAGCGGTAGGTGTCGATCCGGCAGTCGGATTCCTTGATCTCGATCTCGATCCGGTCGTCGATCACCGGATAGACCCAGACGCTGGCGAAGCTGGTGTGCCGCCGGGCGCTGGAATCGTAGGGCGAGATCCGCACCAGCCGGTGCACGCCGGACTCGGTCTTGAGCCAGCCATAGGCGTTGTGGCCCTTGATCAGGAGCGTGGCGCCCTTGATCCCGGCCTCTTCGCCGTCCGACCACTCGACGATGTCGACCTTGTACTTCCGGCGATCGGCCCAGCGCGCGTACATGCGCTGGAGCATGTTCGCCCAGTCCTGGCTCTCGGTGCCGCCGGCACCGGCATGGACTTCGAGGTAGGTGTCGAAGCCGTCGGCCTCGCCGGACAGCAGGGTCTCGACCTGGCGGCTGGCCGCCTCCTTCTCGACGGCGAGGATCGCAGCCTCGCCCTCGCGGATCGAGGACTCGTCGCCCTCCATCTCGCCGAGTTCGATCAGCGTCGCGCCATCCTCGAGGTCGCGCTCCAGCTTGCGGATGGACGAGACCGCCTCGTCGAGCTGCTGGCGCTCGCGCATGACCTTCTGCGCGGCGTCGGCGTCGTTCCACAGGTCGGGGTTCTCGGAGGCTGCGTTCAGCTCCGCGAGGCGTTTATCGACAGTATCCCAGTCAAAGATGCCTCCTCAGCAGCCCTATAGACTGCTTGGCGGCATCCGAGGCTTGCTCGATCTCGGCGCGCATTTGGTTTTTCGGGAATGGGGTTGCGGTGTCGGGCCGGGTGATACCGCCCGGGGGCCGGCCTGTAAACGGCGGCCGGATCCTCACGCGGCATCGCGCTCGTCCACGAGACGGCGCGTTGCCGGATCGCTTCGCTCTGCTCGCGCGTCGGATCCGCTCAGTAGCGCGGCGGCACGATGTAGGACGGGGCGATCACGTACTCCTTCGGACGCCGCTGCGCGCCGAACCGGCCCTCGGTGATCTGGTCGTTGTAATAGTCGAAGCCGGTATAGCCGAAGCCGCCGCCGTTCATCACCTGGGCCACAGGGACCGGCGGCACGGCGAGGTCGGGGCGGCCCGGCGGCACGATCACCTGGCAGCAGCCCTCGGCCTGAAGCACAGTCGGGCCGTTGGGCGCGCTGAACACGTAGGCGCGCGGCTGCGGGATCCCCGGCGGGAAGGCCGGCTCGGCGGCGGCGGCCTGGGCGACGAGACCGAGCAATCCGGCGGCGATCAGGGTCTTGGTGCTCACGCAATGCTCCGTCACGGGGCCGGCCAGGCCGGCGTCAGGCCTACACTCTAGCTTATCGCGGGCGGCCTGTCCGGCGCATGCGGACCGACCGGTTAACCGGACCCCGGTCAGCCGCGGGCGCGCAGGACCACCTGCGGGCTCGCCGGCACCGGCCGGCAATCCGAGATGAAGGCGTTGACCGGCAACGGCTTCGAGTCGCAGGCATAGGCATCCGTCGGGCCCGGCGCGGGCACCGGATCCCGCGCGATGATCGGGTTCGGCGCGCAGGCCGAGGCCGCGGCGGCGAGCAGCAGGGCGGCGATGAGGTTCAGGCGGCGCATGCAACACTCGGGACGCGGGAGGACCCCCGTGCCCGACCCTGCGCATCGCGATCCGCTCTGACAAGCGCCGGCGGGGGACGACGACGCCTTTGACGGCGCCTGTCGCCCGCCGGCAACAACTTTTCGGCCCGGCCTCAGACGGCCCGGGCCAGCGGCACGACGTTGTGCAGGGTCTTGTCGCCGCCGTCGAAGAACCGGCGGATGTTGCGCGCGGCCTGCCGGATCCGCTGCTCGTTCTCGACGAGCGCGATGCGGACATACGCGTCGCCGAACTCGCCGAAGCCGATGCCCGGCGCCACGGCCACGTCGGATTTTTCGAGCAGCAGCTTCGAGAATTCGAGGCTGCCCATCTCCTGGTAGCGCTCCGGGATCGGCACCCAGGCGAACATCGAGGCCGCGGGCGACGGGATCGTCCAGCCGGCCTTGCCGAAGGACTCCACCAGCGCGTCGCGGCGCTTGCGGTAGGTCGCCCGCATCTCGTCGATGCAGTCGTCCGGGCCGTTCAGCGCCGCGGTCGCGGCGACCTGGATCGGCGTGAAGGCGCCGTAATCGAGATACGACTTCACCCGGGAGAGCGCCGCCAGCAGGCGCTCGTTGCCGACCGCGAAGCCCATGCGCCAGCCGGCCATGGAATAGGTCTTCGACAGGGAGGTGAACTCCACCGTGCAGTCGATCGCGCCCGGGACCTGCAGGACCGAGGGCGGCGGGTTGCCGTCGAAATAGACCTCCGCGTAGGCGAGGTCCGAGAGCAGGATCAGCTCGTGCTGCTTCGCGAAGGCGACGAGGTCCCGGTAGAAATCGAGATCGGCGACGTAGGCGGTCGGGTTCGACGGGTAGCAGACCACCAGGGCGACCGGCTTCGGGATCGAGTGGCGCATGGCCCGCTCGAGGGCCGGGAACATCGCCGGGGTCGGCTCGGCCGGCACGGAGCGGATCACGCCGCCGGCCATCAGGAAGCCGAAGGCGTGGATCGGGTAGCTCGGGTTCGGCACCAGCACCACGTCGCCCGGTGCGGTGATCGCCTGGGCCATGTTGGCGAAGCCTTCCTTCGAGCCCAACGTCGCCACCACCTGGGTGTCGGGGTTGAGGCTCACGCCGAAGCGGCGCTGGTAGTAGCCGGCCTGGGCCTTGCGCAGCCCGGCGATGCCCTTCGAGGCGGAGTAGCGGTCGGTCCGCGGACGCCCGGCCGTCTCGCACAGCTTGGCGATGACGTGCTTGGGGGCGTCGAGGTCGGGGTTGCCCATGCCGAGATCGATGATGTCGGCGCCCTGGGCTCGGGCGGTTGCCTTGATCCGGTTGACCTGCTCGAACACGTAGGGCGGCAGGCGCTTGATGCGGTGGAAATCGGTCATCGGCGTGTCCATCGGCGCGTCCCGAATCCGGCGTCTCTCGTTCATGGCGGGCGCGCGAACGAATCGCTCTATCAGAGTTGCGCGCCGCCGCCGACCCTCAAAAATCCGGGCCGGATCGGGCGCGCTATTGCGCCGCCGCGGGTGCCGGCTTGATCGTGGCGGCGGCCCCCCGCCCGGCGCTCTCGGCGGCGCGCCCGCGGGACTCGTTGCGGCCGCGGGCGCCTTCGAGTTCCGCCTCCAGGGCCTTCTGGCCCTCGGACGACTTGGCCCGGACCGGGCGCTTGGGCGCGTCGACGCCCACCGGCATGAAGGCCGGCGCCTCCTTGCCGCGCGACTCGGTCACGAAATCCGGCGCGGCGACGACCCGGGGGCCGTAGCCGGCATCGGTGGCGAGCGTGCGCACCGCATCCCCCGAGCAGGCGGCGAGCAGACCAGCCGACAGAGCCAGGACAGCCAGCGCGAAGCCCCGCGCCGGTTTTAGCCGTGCGGAAGGCCGGGCGGCGGACGAAGCCGGGTTCAAAAACGGACGACGCATGGGCACACAGGATGGGCACAAAGGTATGAGAAGAACGCCCGGATGTTTCGACGACCTGTGCATCCGGGCTGGTGCAACCTCTCGCTCACTCCCTAATTTGTCGGAAACGAGGCTCATGATCAGTCGAGCCGAACCATACACAGGGAGGCACGCGTGACGAGCCAGCGAACGCAGGCGCCGGACCCGGCAGCCGCTCGGACTTCCCTGGCCAACGGCGCGATGCCGGACGGCATCACACCGCCGATGCCGGATATCGAGGCCCTGTCGCGCAATGCCGGGCAGTTCGTGGAGGCGCTGGGGCGCAGCGCCGCCCGCATGCTCACGCCCGAAGCCCAAGCCGGCGGCACCTCCGGAGAGATCAACGAGGCGGTCAAGACGCTGGGCCAGGTCGCCGAGGCGTGGATGTCGGATCCGAACCGGAGCGCCGAGGCCCAGGCCAGGCTGTCTCAGGCGTTCCTGACGCTCTGGGGCTCGACCTACCTGCGCCTCCAGGGCCAGCAGGCCGATCCGGTCGCGGTCCCGGAACCCCGGGACGCGCGCTTCAGCGATGCCGAATGGTCGACCAACCCGTATTTCGACTTCCTCAAGCAGGGCTACCTGATCGCGACCCGCTGGGCCGAGGGACTGGTCGACGAGGCCCAGGGCATCGACGAGCACACCCGCCACAAGGCGCAGTTCTACCTGCGCCAGCTCACCAGCATGCTGTCGCCGTCGAACTTCCTGCCGACCAACCCGGAATTGATCCGCCACACCTTGAAGGAGAGCGGCGCCAACCTCGTGCGCGGCCTCAAGATGTACGAGGAGGATCTGGAGGCCGGTGGCGGCCAGCTGCGGGTCCGCCAGACCGATACGAGCGGGTTCGAGGTCGGGCGCAACATCGCCGTGACCCCCGGCGAGGTGGTGTTCCGCAACGACCTGATCGAGCTGATCCAGTACGCGCCCGCCACCGAGACCGTGCTCAAGCGCCCGTTCCTGATGGTGCCGCCCTGGATCAACAAGTTCTACATCCTCGATCTCAATCCCCAGAAGAGCTTCCTGAAGTGGATGGTCGATCAGGGGCTGACGGTGTTCTGCATCTCCTGGGTGAACCCGGACGCGCGCCACGCCGACAAGGACTTCGAGTCCTACATGCGCGAGGGCATCGAGGCAGCGATCGACGCGATCGGCGTCGCCACCGGCGAGACCGAGGTGCATGCGGCCGGCTATTGCGTCGGCGGGACCTTGCTCTCCGTCACGCTCGCCATGCAGGCCGCCACGGGCAACCGCCGGATCAAGAGCGCGACCCTGCTGACCACCCAGGTCGACTTCACCCATGCGGGCGACCTCAAGGTCTTCGCCGGCGAGGAACAGATCCGGGAGGTCGAGGCGCGGATGGCCGAGCGCGGCTATCTGGAGGGCAGCCGCATGGCCAACGCCTTCAACATGCTGCGGCCGAACGACATGATCTGGTCCTACGTCGTCAACAACTACATCAAGGGCAAGCCGCCCGCGGCGTTCGACCTTCTGTACTGGAATTCCGACGCCACCCGGATGCCGGCGGCGAACCACTCGTTCTACCTGCGCAATTGTTATCTCGAGAACAGCCTGGCCCAGGGCAAGATGGTCCTCGGCAACGTCCGGCTCGACCTGACGAAGGTGCAGGTGCCGATCTTCAACCTCGCCACCCGGGAGGACCACATCGCCCCGGCGATCTCGGTGTTCGAGGGCTCGAAGATCTTCGGCGGCAAGGTCGATTACGTGCTGGCCGGCTCCGGCCACATCGCCGGGGTGGTCAACCCGCCCTACAAGCCGAAATACGGCTACTGGACCGGCGGCCCGGTCAAGGGCGAGCTGAAGGACTGGATCGCCGCCGCAGCCGAGACCAAGGGCTCGTGGTGGCCCTACTGGTTCCAGTGGATCGAGGCGCAGGCCCCCGAGCGGGTGCCGGCCCGCAAGCCCGGCGGCGACGCGCTTCCGTCCCTCGGCCCGGCGCCGGGGACCTATGTGCGGATGCGGGCCTGAGGGGACCACGCCGGCCGCGCAGCTTGCGGATTGACGGAGCGGGTTCCGACCCGCTGTGCAAAAGCCTGCGCGTTCGCTGAGGCGCGCGGGCGATCATCCCCTCGCCCCGCTTGCGGGGCTACCAGATTCACACATCGCGTTCGGGATCACCGTCCGATCGACGGGTATGGCGCTCCAAAACCACCCCGCGCCTTCCCTCCCCCCTCTGCGGGGGAGGGTGGCCCCTGCGTCAGCAGGGGTCGGGAGAGGGGAACCCGGCTTCCGGATGAAGCAGAGCAAGCGTGAGTGCGAGCGCCCTATTCTGCACCGTCGCTCCCCTCTCCCGACCCTCGCTGACGCGAGGCCCACCCTCCCCCGCAGAGGGGGGGAGGGAGACGTGCGTGTGTCCGGCCGTCAGCTCATTCAGAAGCGATGTGTGAACATCGTAGGCTTGCGGAGAGAGGGTTGAGTTGAGGGATCCCCGGTCTTTCCGGAGAGGTCGCACCCCTGACCCTGTCCCCTCTCGCACGGGATAGGGCACCCGCGCCGCGTCCGGACACCTTTGGTCCGGTAGCCGTGAAGGGGGCTTGCCCCTCAATACCCCAGAGCCGCCCCGTCCTTGCGCGGGTCCGAGCCGGCCACCAGCGTGCCGGCCTTCCGATCGATCCAGATGATCTGACCGCCGCCGAGCGGCAGCGGCGCCCGGATCGCCGGGTGGCCGCGTTCGATCAGGCCCGCCATCGCGGCGTCGGGGATGCCGCCCTCCAGCTCCAGGCTGCCGCCATAGGCGAAGCTGCGGGGGGCATCGAGCGCCGCCTGGACGTCGAGGCCCCGGTCGAGGATGCCCGATAGCAACTCGACATGGCCCATGGCCTGGTAATGGCCGCCCATCACGCCGAACGGCGCGACCGCCCGGCCGTCCTTCATCAGCATGCCCGGGATGATCGTGTGCATCGGCCGCTTGCCCGGCCCGATACTGTTCGGGTGTCCGGCCTCCGTTCGGAAGGACAGGCCGCGATTGTGCAGCAGCACGCCGCTCTCCGGCGCCAGGATCCCTGAGCCGAAGCCCTGGAACACCGAGTTGATCAGCGACAGCGCGTTGCCGTCCCGGTCGACCACGCAGAGATAGACCGTGTCCTTGTGGGCCCGCTCCTCCGCGACCTCCCGGGCGATCTCGGGATAGATCTCGGGCGGCCGCGCCCGACCCATGTCGATCGCCCCATGGGCGGCGGCCTTCCAGGCATCCGACAGCAGGTGCTCCACCGGCACCCGGGCGAGGTCGGCGTCGCCGAACAGCACGTCGCGGTGGTGATAGGCCTGCTTGCAGGTCTCGGCGAACAGGTGGAGCCGGTCGAGATCCGACAGCGCGCCCACGTCATAATGGGAGAGCACGTTCAGCATCATCAGCGCGGCGAGACCCTGGCCGGCGGGTGGGCATTCGTAGACGTCGTAGCCGCGGTAGCGGGTCGAGACCGGCGTGACCACGTCCGGTCGGGCGGCGGCGAAATCGTCCGCGGTGTGCAGACCGCCGAGTTCGGTAAGGCGGCGGACCATGTCGTCGGCCACCGGTCCTTCATAGAAGCCGCGCGGGCCCTCCTCGGCGATGCGCCGGAGCGTTGCCGCGAGCTTCGGCAGGCGGAAGACGCTGCCGATCGCCGGGGCCGCGCTACCAGGGAGGTACGTCGCGGCGGCGTGGGGATCGCCCGCGACCCGGGGGGCGCAGCGCAGCCAGTCCCAGCCGACGCGCTGCTGGATCACGAACCCGTCCTCCGCATAGCCGATCGCCGGCTGGAGCAGCTCGCTCAAGGGACGGGTGCCGTGCTGGCGCACCAGCAGGTCCCAGGCTCCGACCGCCCCCGGCACCGTGACCGCGTGCGGCGAGGTCGGCGTGATCGCGACGCCGTGCTCGGCGTACCAGTCGGGGGTCGCGGCCGCGGGCGCCCGGCCCGAGCCGTCCAGCGCGATCGGCTTGGACGCGCCGGCCGACGCATAGAGGGCGAAACAATCGCCGCCGATGCCGGTCATCAGCGGGTCGACCACGCATTGCACCGCCACCGCGGCGATGCCGGCATCGACGGCGTTGCCGCCCGCGCGCAGCACCTCGACGGCCGTCAGGGTCGCGAGCGGGTGCGAGGTCGCCACGGCGGCGTTCGCGGCATAGACCGGGGAGCGTCCGGGTGCGGAAAAGTCTCTCACGGGAAATCCTGTCCTGTGCGATCGAGCCGCCGGCCTTCCGCCCCGTTGGAGCGGAGAGGCCGCCGCCGCTCATGTCGAACCGCCGGCTCGACCCTGTCGGCGCCGGCTCGAAACCGTATCCTATATTCAAATGATCCGCAGCGCCCCCGAGGGCGCCGATGCAAGCTCGGCGGCTCGGGTCACGCCTTCTCGATGATCGAGACCTTGCCGTCGCGCTCGACGATGCCGACCGCGACCTTGTCGAGATCGTCCAGGCCCTGCTGGCGGGCGGCGGTGCGGATGTCGGCCTGCTGCATGCGGAGCTGGCGCATGCGCGCCTCGTCCCAGATGCCGTCGCGATAGACCACGATCGGCGTGCCGTCGACGATCCGCTCGAACCAGACGACGCGCAGCTTCAGCCACGAGACGGCGACGTGCATCAGCCCGACCGTGAGCAGCGCGCTCATCGCCCCGGTGAAGGAATGGTCGTCGCCGAGCACCGCGCTGACGCTCAGGCCGCCGAACAGGAACAGCACGACCATGTCGATCGGCGCCTGCTGGCTCGCCGTGCGCCGCCCGATCAGCCGGATCACGAACAGGACGATGAGATAGGCCGCCGCGGCCTTGACGACGGTGTTCATGGCTACGGCACCGCGTATTGCGACCAGGACAGGGTCTCGCCGGCGTCGAGATGGGCCGTGAGGTCAACGCCGCCGTGGAAGCTCGGCGACCCGGTGAAGCGGATCAGCGCGCGGGTCTCGCCCTGTTGCACCGGGAAGACCAGCCGGATGTTCGCGCCGGCGATCTGCCAGGTCTCGGGCCGAGGCGTGATGCTCTCCAGCCCGAACAGGTCGACGAGGTTCTTGGCGATGGTCACCGCGACCTTGTCGCCGCCCGGGGGCACGCGGGTGTCGAGCCGCAGGATCGTCGGGGCGCCGAACCGGACCACCGGCTCGTACCGGATGGTGATCGAATCGTCCGCGTTGGTGCGGGTGCGCTCGCTGAACGGCCCGTGCCCGAGGAGGCCGAGCGCACAGATCGCCACGAAGGCCAGCATCCCGAAACGGCCGGCGATCTCGGCGCGGCGCCAGCCGTCCTCGAAGGCCGGGTAGAAGCCCGCGGCGATCTCTTGCGGCATCGGCGGGTCGTCGTGGATGATCTCCAAGGCCCATCTCCTCCCGCGCGGCGCGCCCGAAGGCGTGACCGTTACGCGCACCGGAAGCCGGAGTTCCGCCGTTGCTCGCGATGCTGAGCCTTTACAGGCCTGCATGCGCCCTGGAGTTGTAGATTGAAGTCTCCGTTGGATGACGACCCACAGACGAATCGATTTTAATGAATTGCGGAAGACCTTCGCAGGCTTCGCCATCGCAGAAGCCCGTCGATGGATCGAACACCGATGACAGGTCGATGACCGGCATGACGAGCCAACGGCACATGGTCGTGCTGCCTGCTCTCTGCTGGAACATCCGCAGGCCGGATTTCTACGCAGTTACGGCCGACGTCACCGCGGAGGGGATCCGGCTCCGGTCCTCAGCCCGGCTGGCGGCGGGTGAGGATCTGACCTGCAGCATTCGCCATATCGGGCAGCTGGAGGTGCGGATCACCGAGGTGTCCGGCCAGGACTTCGTCGTCTGGGTCCGCGGCGGCCGCGCGACGCTCAACGGGCTGGCCCGGCAATTCGTGACGCTGGCACGCGCCCAGAACTTCTCCCTGGAGCCGATCCGCGGCCATCGCCGCATCGTGCCGGCCCAGAAGACCGTCGTGATCACCCTGGAATCCGGGGTGACCTTCCCGGGGCACGTCCTCAACGTCTCGGCCTCGGGCATCGCCCTGCTGGTCGACCAGGCACTGGAGCTCGGCGAGACCATCTGGGTCGGCAGCCGGGCGGCCCGGGTCGCCCGGCATTACGAGCACGGCATCGGGGCGGCGTTCCTGGAGCCGTTGGAGCCGGACGCGGTCCACGCGGCGATGACGCTCTGAGGCCCCCCCCGCGCGGCGCCCCTCGCAGAGCTGCGGGATCGGCGCTACATCGTGGGCAGACTCGCGAAGGATCACCGATGAAGCGCCTGCTCGCCGCACCCCTCGTCTCGTCCCTGGCTGGCCTTCCGGCGGCGTTCGCGCTGCTGCCGCAGGCGGCTTTGGCGCATCCCGGTCACGGGGCTGCGCTCGGCGCGGAGGCCGGCTTCCTGCACCCGCTGATGGGGGCCGACCACGTGCTGGCGATGGTCGCGGTCGGCCTGCTGGCTGCGCTACGCGGCGGCCGGGCGCTGTGGGCATTGCCGCTATCGTTCCTGGCGCTGATGAGCGTGGGGGCGGGGCTGGGCATGGCCGGCGTGGCGCTGCCCTACACCGAGACCGGGATCGCGCTCTCCATCGTGGTGTTCGGCCTCGCCGCGATCGTCGGCCTGCGGGCGCCGGTGGCCTTGCTCGCCAGCCTGGTCGGGGTGTTCGCGGTGTTCCACGGCTACGCCCACGGCGCCGAGATGCCGGAGACTGCCTCGGGCCTCTCCTTCGGCCTCGGCTTCCTGGCCGCCACCGCGCTTCTGCACGGCGCCGGGATCGGCCTCGGCATCGCCGCCGCGCGGCTCGGCGCGACGCGGGCCGCCCCGGCGCTCGGCACCGCCGTCGCGGCGGCCGGCCTGGCCCTGCTGGCGCTTCCGGCCTGAGCGTCGGCTCCGGGTCCGGCCGGGTGACCGCCCCGCCCGGCGGTCGCGATGTCACAGGCACTTGGGGCTGACACGGACGCCCCGAGTCCCAGGTCACGCTCGCCGCGCATGTCTCCGCGGCGAGAGGACCCCTAAATGGCAAAACTCCCGACACTCGCCTTGGCGAGCCTGCTGACGCTCGGCACCCAGGCCCAGGCCGCCGCGCCGCCCGAGCGCCTGCGCGGCACGATCGAGGCCGTCGCGGACGGCGGCTTCACCCTCAAGACCCTGGACGGCAAGAGCGAGCGGATGACCCTGGCGCCGGACGCCAAGGTGTCCTGGGTGGTCCCGGCCCAGCTCGACCAGATCAAGGATGGTGTCTTCATCGGCACCGCCACTAAGGGCGAGCCGCCGGTGGCCCTGGAGGTCGTGCTGTTCCCGGAATCCATGCGCGGTACCGGCGAGGGCCATTACGATTGGGACGTGATCCCCGATCGCACCGGCGGCTCGGCGGTGAAGAGCACCATGACCAACGGCACCGTGAAGGCCGCTGGGCCGTCGACCGCGCCGGACGCCCCCCGGGTGAAGAGCGCGATGACCAACGGCACCGTGAAGGCGAGCGGCAGCGGTGCGGAGCGCACCCTCACGGTCGATTACGGCAAGGGCCAGTCGATCCAGGTCCTGGTCCCGCCTCAGGCTCCGGTGGTCACCTTCGAGACCGCGGATGCGGGCGCGATCGCGCCCGGCGCCAAGGCGTTCGTGGTCGCCGCGCGCGGCGCGGATGGCACGATCACGGCGCGCCGCGTCGCCGTCGGCAAGGACGGCCTGACGCCGCCGATGTGAGCCGATGCCGGGCGCATCCCCCCGAACCGGGGTGTCCGACGCCCGGACAGCGCGATGCCGGTGACTCGCGAAGATCCCACACGGTCTGATCGCCCCGACCCTTCCGGCCGGTCGGGGCGGCACCGGCCGTGCCCGGTTCGGCAGCACCGCTGCCGCTCCGGCAAGCATACCATTACATCCGGCAAGCTGTTGCCGGCTAAGGCGTTCTGATATTGTTGCCGGGCGGCAACATCGCACAGGAACCAATTTATCCGAGCCGAATTCTGATTGCTCGCCGAAACCCGTTCGCACATGGTGATCGTGCACGGGGGCATCGCCAAGCGAGAGCCCGCAGGAGCCTGCCACCTAAGACGCAGGCCAAACCTACAAGACGTGCGGCAAGATCCGGAGAACCGGACATGTCCGCATCATTGGGTCTCGAAGCTTTGGAGATGTCTATGAAGCTCTTGAAGAGCTCGCTGCTCGGTTCCGCCACCGCGTTCGTCGCGATCGGAGCCGCCCACGCCGCCGACCTGCCGGTCAAGAAGGCGGTCCCGATCGAGTACGTCCGCGTCTGCTCCGCCTACGGCGCCGGCTTCCTCTACATTCCCGGCACCGATACCTGCCTGCGTCTCTCCGGCCGCGCCCGGTTCGAGGGTGGGTACCAGACCAGCTATTCGCGCCAAAACGGCTCCAACGTCGGCGACACTTCGGGCTTCCAGGGCCGCATGCGCATCAACCTCGATGCCCGCAACCAGACCGCTTACGGCACCCTGCGCGCCTTCGTGCGCCTCGATGCTGGTGCCCGCACCGGATATTCCGGCGTCGGCACCTCCGGCACCCAGCAGCGTATCGGCCAGGCCTTCCCGGGCCTCGGCATCGATAGCTTCGGCCGCGACCAGCAGTTCGTGAACGTCGACAAGGCGTTCATTCAGTTCGCCGGCCTGACCGCCGGTCGCGCGTCCTCGTTCTTCGACTTCTACGCCCACGATTTCGAGTTCGCCGCCGCCACCGCGGGTTCGGACATCGCCTCCACCAACCTGCTCGCCTACACGGCGACCTTCGGCAACGGCCTGTCAGCCACGCTCTCGGTCGAAGACCCGGTTTTCCGCCGCAGCCCGATCTACTCGCCGTCGAACAACCCGGCGGGTATCACGAACAACGCATCGATCGCTAATTTCGCCCAGACGAACTCGCCCGCCCCGGTGTTCATCGGCTACACTAACGGTGTGCCGACGCGTTACAGCTTTGTTGACGTGATCCAGCGCGAGCGTCTTCCCGACTTCGTCGGCGCTCTCCGCCTCGACCAGGCCTGGGGCTCCGCGCAGGTCTCGGCTGCTGTGCACGAGTTGAACGTCGGCAACGTCGCCAACGGTGCCGGCACCGGCACCGGCTCCAACATCAGCATCCCGCACACCAGCAACGCGTATGGCTACGCGGTGCAGGGCGGCCTGAAGATCAATGCGCCGTTCATCGCCCCGGGCGATGCTCTCTACTTACAAGGCGCTTACGGCGTCGGCTCACAGCTCTACACCGGCTACTCATCGTACAGTGGCTCGTACTCGCAGAACGCGGCAACCATCCAGGGCCAGAAGTTCAACCAGTTCTTCAACGACGCGACCGTCAATCCGTTCACCGGCCAGATGGAAATGTCTACGAGCTTCAGCGTCGTTGCCTCGTATCTGCACTACTGGTCGCCTGAGTGGCGCTCGGCCGTGTTCGGGTCGTACGGCGAGATGAATTTCTCGAATAGCCAGCGCGCTGCCCAAGGCGCGGCGTTCTCGTTGGCCAACCCGGGCGGCACGAACGCCTTCGGTCAGAATGCCGTCGGTACGCCTGGCACGACATTCTACAATCTTAGCGAAGCCTTGCGCGACACCTACCAGTACGTTGTCGGTGCGAGCTTGATCTGGTCGCCGGTGAAGGACCTCGATATCGGTGTCGAGGGCTTCTACACCCAGATCGGCGTCAAGAACGGGCGCGTGATCGACAAGGACAAGAGCCCGACCGCCTACGCGAACGTCGCCGGCATCAACAACGGCACCTTTGTGCCGCGTACAACGACGCAAGACTCGAACTCCTCATTCCGCATGCGCGTCCAGCGCGACTTCTGAGCCGCAAACGCGGCGCCGGGGATACGATCCCGGCGCCGACCCCCGTGCATCACGGATCTCAAGGCCCAGCCCTCGGCTGGGCCTTTTTCGTTGCGCGCAGCACGGACAGGCGGGATCTTGCATCCCAGGCGTCCCAGGCGTCGCCCGTAGTCCTTCCGCCAAGCCTCTCGTGGCCCACCTCGGCCGAGGCATGGCTCAGGCCCGACCGGTGCCGCGTATCCCGCCTGGTGCTGCGCCGCGAATCGATGGCGCTGCCTCGCGCGTATCCCGACTCGTGTCGGGCGCCGTCTCGCTCCACCGGACAGGCCGCTGCGGACCGTCTGTCCGCTCCTCACGCTGTCCCGGCCTCCGGCCACCTATCCGATGCCACGCCGAGACCGAGGCGGCCATTGCCCCGGCCAAAGCCCTTGGACGCTGAGTCCGGCGGGATGCGATAGCGGCCTTCCCGATGTTCTCGACCCGCGCCCACACCAGGGGGCGGTAAGTCGTCCGGCCTGGGCGTCGGCCTCGTCGAGGTGGAATTGGACTCGCGCGGCAGCGCGACCAACCCTTGGGGGCGCTGCCGCGGCAGCCAGAATGCGCGCATCCCCGAAGTGATTCTCCCATCCGTTCGAATCACCGTCAGCGCGGGCGCGCCAGCCGCCGGCCTTCGTGGCCGTCGCGTTTGGACGATGTGGTGCTGAACCTTGCCGGCTCAACAGATGTACGAGGCGGTTCTGCGGGCCAATGCGAGCGCTGGGCCCATGCGCCAAGGCATGTCTGCATCCGTTGCAAGTGACGGAATGTAATTATCCAAGTTTCTGATATATGGCCGATATAAATCGTAATAAATATCCGACGTGGCGATAGTTATATTATCCAAATTCCGAAAAATAATACTTATAACTACTTCCAGCACGTTGCGAGTGTGCAACAACATAAAGCAATCATTGAGTCGATATGAAATCGATGTTGCTCGGATAAGCGCGGATCCACCATATGGACCGGCGAAGAGGAATCTCGGACGCGAGATATCTCTGAAGTCTGCCGTCAAATTTGCAGATAAAACAAAAATAAACGCTGCGACGACCGGATAATCCGGAGTCGTTGTTGTTATCGAGTCTCGAAGCTTTGGAGATATCTATGAAGCTCTTGAAGAGCTCACTGCTCGGCTCGGCCGCCGCCTTCGCGGCGATCGGAGCCGCCCATTCCGCCGACCTGCCGGTCAAGAAGGCGGCGCCGATCGAGTACGTCCGCGTCTGCTCCGCCTTCGGGGCCGGCTTCTTCTACATCCCCGGCACCGACACCTGCCTGCGGGTCTCCGGCCGCGCCCGGTTCGAGGGCGGCTACATGCCCAGCTACTCGCGCCAAGCCGGCACCAACAACGGCGATACATCGGGCTATCAGGGGCGTCTGCGCATCAACCTGGATGCCCGCACGCAGACCGCCTACGGCACCCTGCGCGCCTTTGTGCGCCTGGATGCTGGCAGCCGCACCGGCTATTCCGGAATCGGCCAGTCCGGCACCCAGCAGCGGATCGGCCAGGCCTATGCCGCCACCGGCGTCGATGAGAACGGCCGCGCGCAGCAATACGTGAACGTCGACAAGGCATTCATCCAGTTCGCCGGCCTGACCGCCGGTCGCGCCTCGTCATTCTTCGACTTCTACGCCCACGATTTCGAGATCACCGCCGCCACCCTCGGCTCGGACAACGCCTCGACCAACCTGTTCGCCTACACGGCGACCTTCGGCAACGGCCTGTCGGCGACCTTGTCGGTCGAAGATCCGGTCTTCCGCCGCACGCCGATCTTCGCGCCGAACGGCCCCTCCGGAAGCCCGCTCACCAGCCCGGTTGTCGTGGGCTACACCCGGGGCGTTCCGACCGTCGTCAGCAGCATCGATCCCGTCCAGCGCGAGCGCCTGCCCGACTTCGTCGGCGTCCTGCGCCTCGACCAAGCTTGGGGCTCGGCTCAGTTGTCGGCCGCGACGCATGAGCTGAACGTCGGTGATATCGCAACGACCCCGGTCGCTGGCGCGAACGTCAACATCGCTCACACCAACAGCGTCCAGGCCTGGGCGGTGCAGGGCGGCCTGAAGATCAACACGCCGTTCATCGCGCCGGGCGACGCGCTCTACCTCCAGGGCGCCTACGCCGATGGCGCGCAGCTCTATACGGGTTACTCCGCCTATAGTGGCTCCTACCAGCAGAGCGCGGCCACTATCCAGGGCCAGAAGCTGACGCAGTACTTCTCGGACGCGACGATCAACCCGTTCACCGGTCAGCTGCAAACGTCGCAGACGGTCACGGCCGTCGCATCGTACCTGCACTATTGGTCGCCGGAATGGCGTTCGGCCTTCTTCGGTTCTTACGGCGAGCAGAACTTTGCGAAGACGGCTCGCTTCAGCCAGGGCCTGATCAACAATCTCGTGACTGCGTCGCCCCTGTCCAACACCGTTGGTCTGCCGGGCACGCGATTCTACCAGCTGAGCCAAGCGCTGCGCGACACCTACCAGTTCGTCGCCGGTGCGAGCCTGATCTGGTCGCCGGTGAAGGACCTCGATATCGGGGTCGAGGGTTACTACACGCAGATAGGCCTGAAGCGTGGCCGGGCGATCGACCAGGACAAGAGCCCGACGGCCTATGCCAACGTCGCCGGTATCAACAACGGCACTTTCGTGCCGCGCACCGCGACGCAGGACTCGATCTCGCAGGTCCGTTTCCGCGTCCAGCGCGACTTCTGATCCGACACACCGGCGCCGAGGCTTTGGCCCCGGCGCCGGTCCCCGTGCATTTCGACTTTCAAGGCCCGGCCCCGCGCCGGGCCTTTTTTTGTCGCGGGTATCGTCGTGCTCGCCGTTCCCCAAGATATCGCGGCCTCGACCTCGATCATCGGCGAGCCCGTGTCTCTCGGCATGTTCGAGCCGGGTCGCGCGCGCTCCGGAGTGGCGACGCCAGCGGGTTGAGAGCGGTGCCGCTTCCCGATCGACGGCGCCGCCGGGAAGGACCTGTGCGACGTCCGCCGGCGGGAACATCGGTCCAATTTGCCGGCCGGTCGCGCCGCCTACCCATCCGGCGTGATTAAATAAATACCTCTCGTTTCCAATATGACAGCACTTATTTAAAATAAAAATGCGATATTTTCTGTAAGTACCGGTGTCTATTCAATAATATTACCAATAATGTTTATGACTGATATGTTGTTTTGCAGCAACAAGCGCGTAAATGTAATTTTATTCTCGAGATAAATCTTGCTCCGGTGCGTTGTGAAATGCAGAATATGTATATTATCAACGTATAAAGGGCACAATAGACGCATATTTATAAATATAGAACGGCATTTACTATTATAATAAAGCATAGTTGAAAAAAATATCTCTAAGTTTGATGTAAAATATCGGAGGCCGGGATGAGATTATTGAGACGTTGCGTGCTCGGCTTCCCCGCAGCGTTCGTCGCGGTTGGAGCCGCCCATTCGGCCAACCTGCCGGTCAAGAAGGCTGCGCCGATCGAGTACGTTCGCATCTGCTCCGCTTTTCGGGCCGGCTTCTTCGACATCCCCGGAACCGAGACCTGCCTGCGGGTCTCCGGTCGCGCCCGGTTCGAGGGCGGATACATCACCGCCTATACCCGGCAAGCCGGCACCAACAGCGGCGACACCTCGGGCTATCGCGGATTGTTGCGCTTCAACCTGGATGCCCGCACCCAGACCGCCTACGGCACCCTGCGCGCCTTCGTACGCCTCGATGCGGGCAGCCGCGCCGGCGCTTCCGGGGTCGGCCGGTCCGGCACTCAGGAACGCATCGGCCTAGCCTATGCCGCCACCGGCGTCGATGAGACGGGCCGCGCGCAACAGGTCGTGAACGTCGACAAGGCGTTCATCCAGTTCGCCGGCCTGACCGCCGGTCGTGCCGCCTCGTTCTTCGACTTCTACGCTCACGATTTCGAGCTCTCGAGTGCCACTGCGGGGTCGGATGTCGCCTCCACCAACCTGTTCGCCTACACGGCGACCTTAGGCAACGGCCTGTCGGCGACCCTGTCGGTGGAAGATCCGGTCTTCCGCCGCACGCCGATCTTCGCGCCGTCGGGCGGCGCTGCCCCGGTCAGCCCCGTCTTCGTCGGCTACATCCGGGGCGTGCCGTCAAGCTTCGGCAACATCGACACCATCCAGCGCGAGCGTCTGCCCGACTTCGTCGGCGTCCTGCGCGTCGATCAAACCTGGGGCTCGGCCCAGTTCTCGGCCGCGACGCATGAGTTGAACGTCGGCAACATCGCGCTCGGTACCGGTGCGAATGTCAGCGTCGCCCATACCAACAGCGTCCAGGCCTGGGCGGTGCAGGGCGGCCTGAAGCTGAATGCGCCGTTCGTCGCGCCCGGCGACACCCTGTACCTGCAGGGCGCCTATGGCGACGGGGCCCAGTTCTACACCGGCTATTCCGCGTTCAGCGGCTCAGCGTCCCCGAACGCCGCCACGATCCAGGGCCAGACGTTCAACCAGTCCTTTTCCGACGCGACGATCAACCCGTTCACCGGCCAGTTGCAGACCTCGAACAGCGTCACCGCGGTGGCGTCGTATCTGCACTACTGGTCGCCGGAATGGCGCTCGGCCGTCTTCGGCTCCTACGGCGAGCAGAGCTTTTCCCGGAGCGCCCGCCTTGCCCAGGGCGCGGCCTTCAACCTCCTGAACCCGAACGGCATCAACACCTTCAGCACCAACGCGGTCGGCGTGCCGGGGACCCGGTTCTACCAGTTGAGCCAGGCTTTGCGCGATACCTACCAGTTCGTCGCGGGTGCGAGCCTGATCTGGTCGCCGGTGAAGGATCTCGATCTCGGCATCGAGGGCTACTACACGCAGATCGGTCTGAAGAGCGGCCGGGCGATCGACCTCGACAAGAGCCCGACCGCCTATGCCAACGTCGCCGGCATCAACGCCGGCACCTTCGTGCCGCGCACCGCGACGCAGGATTCGGTCTCGCAGATCCGCCTCCGCATTCAGCGCGACTTCTGATCCGACCTATCGGCGCCGGGCCTCACGCCCGGTGCATTTCGACGTCTAAGGCCCGGCTCCGCGCCGGGCTTTTTCTGTTGCGGCTTTCGAAGCGACGCACGGCCCCGGCCTGCGGCGCGACGACCCGGTGCCGAGTCAGCGCACGCCTCCGAAGCCCGGTTGGAACGACAGCACCGTCGAGGTGCTCGATGGCCGGCGCCCTCGGCGCCCACCGCTCAGGGATGCGCGGGCTATCGCGATTAGACAATCGGACGCGTCAGCCGCTGCCTAAGAACGATAGTAATGCGATAGAACTTTTCCAAATCAATGATCGACTCACCGTGTATTTATATGATTGTTCCATAAAACTGATATTTATTCGTTGCTTTTATGCAACAAATTCGCAAATGGACAGATAAAGTCAAGAATGACTGTTGCTCGCTAAAGAACTGAAACGCAGGATAATCGTCCAAATACGGGATTAATCCGCCAGATTTGGAATAAATATTCCGCCAACAAGCGAAATGAGAAAAAATCCTTCGACAGATGGGGGAAGCCGAGGAGGGTTGCCGTTATCGGCTTCAAACATCTGGGGGCATTGATGAGTCTATCGAATCGTTTCCTGCTGCTTGGTTCTACCGCTGCTTTCGCCACGGTCGGCGCGGCGCACGCGGCCGACCTGCCGGTGAAGAAGGCCGAACCGGTCGAGTATGTCCGCATCTGCACCACCCACGGCGTCGCCTTCTTCTACATCCCCGGCACCGATACCTGCCTGCGCATCTCAGGCCGGACCCGGTTCGAGGGCAATTACCAGACGACCTACTCGCGCCAGACCGGCACGGGCGACACGTCGGGCTATCGGGGGCTGTTGCGCTTCAACTTCGATGCTCGCACCCGGACCGAGTACGGAACCCTGCGCGCCCTGGTGCGCCTCGATGCCGCCTCCCGCACCGGTCTCATCCATTCCGGAACCCAGCTGCGCATCGGCCATTCCTACGCCGCCACCGGCGTCGACGAGGCCGGCCGCGCGCAGCAACATGTGAATGTCGACAAGGCGTTCATCCAGTTCGCCGGTCTGACCGCCGGTCGTGCGGCGTCTTACTTCGACTTCTACGCCCACGACTTCGAGTTCTACGGCGCCACCTCCGGCTCGGATACGTCGTCGACCAATCTGCTCGCCTACACGGCGACCGTCGGTGACGGGTTCTCGGCGACGCTGTCGGTCGAAGACCCGGTCTACCGCCGCACGCCGGTCTTCGCGCCCTACGCGACCACGGCCACGACCCCGGTTGGCCCCGTCTTCGTCGGCTATGCCGACGGCCTGCCGTCCCGCTACGGCACCATCGACAGCATCCAGCGCTCGCGGCTGCCCGACTTCGTCGGCGCCCTGCGCGTCGAGCAGGATTGGGGCTCCGCGCAACTCTCGGCCGCCACGCACGAGATCAATGTCGGCAACCTGAGTACCGCCCCGGCCGACGGCACTGGTGGTGTGATCACCGGTGTTGCGCATACCGGTTCGGTCCAGGGCTGGGCGGTGCAGGGCGGCGTGAAGGTGAACACGCCGTTCATCGCCCCGGGCGATGCCCTCTATTTGCAGGGCGCCTACGGCGACGGAACGCAGAACTATGTCGGCTATTGCATGATTGCCGGCTGCTATGCGCAGGCCAATACCGGTTTTGGTGGTCAGAAATTCGCGCAGTCCTTTGCCGATGCGTCGATCAACCCGTTTACCGGCCAGTTGCAGACCTCAACCAGTTTCTCGGCGGTCGCCTCGTTCCTGCATTACTGGTCGCCGGAATGGCGCTCCGCCATCTTCGGCTCCTACGGCGAGCAGGATTTCTCGGCCGGCGCCCGTCTGGCGCAGGGCGCGGCCTACAGCCTCGTGAGCCCGAACGGCGCCGTCGCGTTCGGCGCCAACGCCGTCGGCGTGCCGGGGACCCGGTTCTACCAGTTGAGCCAGGCCCTGCGCGACAGCTACCAGTACGTGGTCGGGGCGAGCTTGATCTGGTCGCCGGTGAGAGATCTCGATATCGGCGTCGAGGGCTTCTACACTCAGGTCGGCGTGAAGAGCGGACGGGTCATCGACTCGGACAAGAGCCCGACGGCCTACGCCAACGTCGCCGGCATCAACGCCGGCACCTTCGTGCCGCGCACCGCGACGCAGGACTCGGTCTCGCAGATCCGCCTCCGCGTCCAGCGGGACTTCTGATCCGACACATCGGTACCGGGGCTTCGGTCCCGGTCCCGTGCGATGCGACGTTTGAGGCCCGGCTCCGCGCCGGGCCACTTTGTGTTGCGGGCGTCGTCGTGCCGACCGGTCGCGACGCTCCCCCGGCCAATGGCTTCCGGGCACCGCGCCTGCGCATACGGCTGAAGGTGATCGAAGGCGGTTGCGATTCGCTGGCGAGGATCAGCGTGGCCACTGCCCGTCAGGATGGCGGCCCAAGCGGCGCCCACCACCGATAGGCGAGGGCAGCCTGCCGGCAGTGGCAGGAACACCATCGGTTCAGCAGGCCGGCCGCCTCGTCCGCCGCCCCTCAAGATCAGATGATCCGCTGCATCGGGCGCGTGTCAAAACAGCGATAGCGCAAGTGATCATTTCCCATTGAATGATTTGATGTCGAATATTTGCATATAGACCGAACAATAATAGGTACATTTAACGTGGCGGATTAGCAACATCAGCGTAAATGCGAAGACGAATCATGGAATAAATGTTGCTCGCTAAAGACCGCGATCGCAGGATGAACGTCGAAAGATGAATTCCGGTTCCTAAGTCTCGGATCAATCTTCTACAGAACATAAAACATAAGAAAAATCCTGCAATAGTCAGGACATGCGAAACGCATTGCCGCCGTAGGCTCAAAATATCTGGGGGTCTTGATGAGATTATTGAATCGTTTCTTGCTTGGGTCCGTCACCGCATTCACCGCGGCCGGAGCCGCCCACGCCGCCGACCTGCCGGTGAAGAAGGCCGCGCCGATCGAATACGTCCGCGTCTGCTCCGCCTACGGCGCCGGCTTCTTCTACATCCCCGGCACCGATACCTGCCTGCGCATCTCGGGCCGCGCCCGGTTCGAAGGGGCCTACCAGACATCGTCCAGCCGCCAGCCGGGCGCTGTCGGCGAGACGTCGGGCTATCGCGGGTTGGCGCGCTTCAACCTGGATGCCCGCACCCAGACCGCCTACGGCACCCTGCGCGCCTTCGTGCGCCTCGACGCCGCCTCCCGCACGGGCGTCATCCATTCCGGGACGATGCTGCGCATCGGCCAGGCCTACGGCGCCACCGGCGTCGACGAGCGGGGCCAGGCGCAGCAATACGTGAACGTCGACAAGGCGTTCATCCAGTTCGCCGGCCTGACCGCCGGTCGCGCGTCGTCGTTCTACGACTTCTACGCCCACGATTTCGAATTCTACGGCGCGACCTCGGGCTCGGACAATTCGTCCACCAACCTGCTCGCCTACACGGGCACCTTCGGCAACGGCGTGTCGGCGACCCTGTCGGTGGAAGACCCGGTCTACACCCGCTCGCCGGTCTTCTCGCCGTCCGGGAACGCACTCACCCCCACCTTCGTCGGCTACACCGACGGCCGGCCGTCCCGCTACGGCAACGTCGACACCGTCCAGCGCTCGCGGCTGCCCGACTTCGTCGGCGCCCTACGGGTCGACCAAGCCTGGGGCTCGGCTCAGCTCTCGGCCGCCACGCACGAGATCAACGTCGGCAACCTGAGCACCGCCACGGCCGCGGGCGCGGGCGGCGTGCTCACCGGGATCCGGCACGCCAATTCGGTCCAGGGCTGGGGCGTGCAGGGCGGCGTGAAGTTCAACCTGCCGTCGATTGCCCCCGGCGATACCCTCTACCTGCAGGGGGCCTACGCCAACGGCGCGCAGAGCTATGCCGGCTATTGCATGATTGCCGGCTGCTACGCGCAGTCCAACACCGGCTTCGACACTCAGAAGTTCGAGCAGTACTTCGCCGACGCGTCGATCAATCCGTTCACCGGCCAGCTCCAGACCTCGACCAGCTTCTCGGCGGTCGCGTCGTACCTGCATTACTGGTCGCCGGAATGGCGCTCGGCCCTGTTCGGCTCCTACGGGGAGCAGGATTTCTCGGCCGGCGCCCGCCTGGCCCAGGGCGCGCTGTTCAGCCTGGTGAACCCGAGCGGCAACAGCTTCGGCACCAACGGCGTCGGCGTGCCCGGCACCCGGTTCTACCAGCTGAGCCAGGCCCTGCGGGACACCTACCAGTACGTGCTCGGCGGCAGCCTCATCTGGTCTCCGGTCACCGACCTCGATATCGGCGTCGAGGCCTTCTACACGCAGGTCGGCGTGAAGAGCGGCCGGGTCATCGACCTCGACAAGGGCCCGGGTGCGTACGGTGCCGTTGCCGCCATCAACAACGGCACCTTCGTGCCGCGGACCGCGACGCAGGATTCGATGACCCACGTGCGCTTGCGCGTGCAGCGCGACTTCTGATCCGACCGGCCGACCCCGATCCCGGAGCCGGCCCCCGCATCGCGACGTTTTCGGCCCGGCCCCCCGCCGGGCCGTTTCGCGTCGCGCGTCCGTGCATCGAGACTGAGAAGCCGCCTTAATCCCTGTCCCCAATACAGGTTGCGCGCTTTGTTCCGCGGTTCGCGTTGCCGGTCTCGGCGGGCGCTGATACGCCGGAATCGACTTTATCTCCGCCGACCGCGCGGCCCCAGTCGCCACCATCGCGGCGACCGGGGCTGTGCGGCGAAGGCCGGAAGGGCCCGCGCGTGGTCGGAAGTCCGGAGGAAGCCGATGACCAGTTCCGCCTCGACCAGCCCCGTGCCGGCATCGGCCGAAGACCCGGTCGCCGCGCGCCGCGCGTCGCGGTTCTGGCCGGAGGGCTGGTGGCGCCTGGTCGACATGAAGATCGGCATCATCCCGCTGCCGCTCTACGTCATCGTGGCGATCCTGCTGGTGGTCCTGGTCCAGGAGGGCGAGGTCAAGCCGGACGGGCCGACCATGATCGCCGTGCTGGTGATGGGCGGCTTCACCTGCGCGGAGATCGGCAAGCGCATCCCGATCCTGCGCAACATCGGCGCGGGCGCGATCTTCGCGACCTTCATCCCGTCGGCGCTGGTCTATTACAAGCTGGTGCCGCCGCAGATGGAGAAGGCGATCTTCGATTTCACGAAGTTCACCAACTTCCTCTACATCTACATCGCCACGATCATCGTCGGCTCGATCCTCGGCATGGATCGCGACGTCCTGATCAAGGGCTTCCTCAAGATCTTCGCGCCGCTCGCGGTCGGCTCGGTGGCGGCGGCCATCGTCGGCACCCTGGTCGGCACCGCCCTGGGGCTCGGCCCCTACAAGACCTTCTTCTTCATCGTCGTGCCGATCATGGCCGGGGGCGTCGGCGAGGGCGCGATCCCGCTCTCGATCGGCTACGCGGCGATCCTGGGCCAGCAGCAGGGCGTCGTCTTCGCCCAGGTGCTGCCGCCGGTGATGCTCGGCTCGCTCACCGCGATCATCTTCGCCGGCACCCTCAACGCCGTCGGCAAGCGCTATCCCCACCTCACCGGCGAGGGCCGGCTCCAGCCCGGCGCGGAGGGCATGGAATCGAGCGACGCGCAGGCGCGCTCCGAGGCGGCGCGGGGCCAGATCGACGCCGCCACGATCGGCGCGGCCGGGCTCACGGCCATCACCCTCTACCTGCTCGGGGTCATCGCCCACCACCTCGTCGGCCTGCCGGCGCCGGTGGCGATGCTGTTCCTGGCGGTGTTCGCCAAGCTCGGCAGCGCCGTGTCGCCCCACCTTCAGGCCGGCGGCTTCGTGGTCTACAAGTTCGTCCAGGTTTCGATGACCTATCCGCTGCTCTTCGCCATCGGGGTGGCGCTCACCCCCTGGAACGAGCTGATGGCGGCCTTCACCCTGGTGAACCTGATCACCATCGTGTCGACCGTCTCGACGCTGATGGTCACCGGCTTCTTCGTCGGCCGCGCGCTCGGGATGTACCCGATCGAGACCGCCATCGTGAACGCCTGCCACAGCGGCCAGGGCGGCACCGGCGACGTCGCGATCCTCACGGCGGCCAACCGCATGGCGCTGATGCCGTTTGCCCAGATCGCAACCCGGATCGGCGGCGCGCTGACCGTGACCGGGACGATCATCGCGATGAAATGGATCGGCGTTTGAACGCGAAATCCGGAGCGTTGCGTCATGGCCGGTGATCCGGGCGCCGTCGAGGCGACTCTGCAATCCAGGATCGGGGCGATCCTCCGCGCGACGAGCGGCAACTTCCTGGAGATGTTCGACTTCTTCCTGTTCGGGTTCTACGCCAGCTATATTTCGCGGGCGTTCTTCCCCTCGGGCAACGAGACCACCGAGCTGCTCCTGACCTTCGGGACCTTCTGGCTCGGCGCGCTGATGCGGCCCCTCGGGGCGATCGTCCTCGGCGCCTATATCGACCGGATCGGGCGCCGGAAGGGCCTCATCGTTACGCTGGCAATCATGGCGAGCGGCACGGTGCTGATCGCCTTCTGCCCGAGCTACGGGACGATCGGCATCGCCGCGCCGCTGATCGTGCTGGCCGGGCGCCTGCTGCAGGGTTTTTCCGCCGGCGTCGAGATCGGCGGGGTCTCGATCTACCTGTTCGAGATCGCTACCCTTGGGCGGAAGGGTTTTTACACGGCGTTCCAGTCGGCCAGCCAGCAGGTGGCGATCATGTTCGCGGCCGTGATCGGCTACGGGCTCAACGCCTACCTGACCAAGCAGCAGATCGGCGATTTCGGCTGGCGGATCCCGTTCTTCATCGGCTGCCTGATCGTGCCGTTCATCTTCTTCATCCGGCGCTCCCTGCAGGAGACCCAGGAATTCGCCCGGCGGACCCATCATCCGGGCACGCGCGAGATCCTCACCACGGTGGCCGCCAACTGGCGGATCGTGCTGCTCGGCATGATGCTGTCGACCATGACCACGGTGACCTTCTACATGATCACCGTCTACACCCCGACCTTCGGCAAGAACGTCCTCAAGCTCACCGAGACCGACAGCCTGATCGTCACCCTGTGCGTGGCGATCACCAACTTCATCTGGCTGCCCGTCGGCGGCGCGCTCTCGGACGCGGTCGGGCGCAAGCCGGTGCTGCTGACGATCTCGGTCCTGTCGCTGCTGACCACCTATCCGACCCTGCACTGGCTCGTGGCCGATCCCACCTTCGGCAAGATGCTCGGGGTCGAGCTGTGGCTGTCGTTCTTCTTCGGCGTCTACAATGGCGCGATGATCGTGGCGCTGTCCGAGGTGGTGCCGGCGCGCGTGCGCGCGAGCGGCTTCTCCCTGGCCTACAGCCTCGCCACGGCCCTGTTCGGCACCGCCACCCCGATGGTCTCGACCTACCTGATCGACCAGACCGGCGACCGGGCGGCGCCGAGCTACTGGCTGATGGCGGCCGCCGCCTGCGGCATCGTCGCGACGCTCGCGCTGTTCCGCGGCGGGCCGCGGGACGCGCGGGTTCCGGCCCACGCCTGAGGGCGAGGTCCCTAAACCCCCTGCCAGATCCGGATCCGCGCCTTGAAGGCGGCGCGGATATGCGCGCGCGCCGCCGCCTCGGCGCCGTCGCCGTCATGGACCCGGATCGCCGCGATGATCGCGGCGTGCTCGTCGAGGGACTCCCCGGCGCGCTCGGGAGCCGCCAGCGTCGTGGCGCCGGGGAGAAGCACCAGCGACAGCCGCATCGTCTCCAGGGTGCCCTGCAGGAAGCGGTTGCGCGCCGCCGCGTGGATCTGCCGGTGGAACAGCCGGTTGTTGCGGGCCAGTGCCGCCGCGTCGCCGGTGAGCGTCCGGTCGCGGGCGATCATCTCCTCCAGGATCTCGGTCTCGACCGCGCTCGCGTGGATCGCGGCGAGCCGGGCGGCCGTGCCCTCCAGCACCTCGCGCATGTCGTAGAGCTCGCTGACCTGGCCGTAATCGAGCTGCGCCACGCTGGCGCCCCGATGCGGCTCGTGCGCGACGAGGCCCTGCGCCTCCAGGCGGCCCAGCGCCTCGCGCACCGGCGTGCGGCTGATCGCGAACCGCTCGGCCAGCTCCGCCTCGCGCAGGCGGCTGCCGGGGGCGAGCTCGCCGTCCTCTATCGCTTGCAGCAGACGCTCATAGGCGGCGACGCCGTTGGAGCGCTCCGACTCACTCGCTTTCATGCCAGGCTCTCCTCGACCGGGGCCTTAGCCTGAAACCACGCCGTCCGGAACGCTTGCAGCCGATTGCATGCGAGCGTATACAATATTGGAAATAGAGCGATGGAGGCGGGGATGCAGGATCGTCCGGACGGATCATGGGATGTCGTGGTGGTCGGCTCCGGCAACGCTGCCATGAGCGCCGGCCTCGCCGCCCTCGAGCGCGGCGCCTCGGTGCTGATGATCGAGAAGGCCGAGCCGGACCTCGCCGGCGGCAATACCGCCTACACGGCCGGCGCCATGCGGTTCGTCTACCAGGGCAACGACGACCTGCTCCCGCTGCTGGCCGACCCGGACGATCCGCGCCTGCCGCGCACCGATTTCGGCGCCTATACGGCCCAGACTTTCGAGTCCGACCTGCTCGGCTTCAACGATGGCCGGCCGCTCTCGCGCGAGCAGCGCATCCTGATCGACGAGAGCGGCGCGGCCCTGCGCTGGCTCTCGACGCAAGGCGTGAAGTTCGAGCCGATCTATGCACGGCAATCCTTCGAGAAGGACGGGCGCTTCGTGTTCTGGGGCGGCCTGACGCTCGCCACCCACGACGAGGGTTTCGGGCTCGCCCGGGCCGAGCTGGAGGCCTTCACCAAGGCCGGCGGGGAAATCCGCTACGGCTGTCCGGCCACGGGGCTGATCGTCGAGGCGGGCCGCGTCGTCGGCGTGGAGACGCCCCAGGGCGCGTTCCGGGCCAACGCCGTGATCCTGGCCTGCGGCGGCTTCGAATCGAACCCTGAGTTGCGCACGCGCTTCATCGGCGAAGGCTGGGACAAGGCCCGGGTGCGCGGCACCCCGCACAATCGCGGCGACGGGCTGGAGATGGCGCTGGCACTCGGCGCCAAGCCGCACGGCTTCTACGGCGGCTGCCACGCCACGCCGATGGACCTGCACACCCCCGATTACGGCAACCTCTTCCTGCCCCACGGCGAGCGCAAGCACTACCGCAAGATCTGCTATTTTTTGGGCCTCATGCTGAATGCTGAGGGGCAGCGGTTCGTCGACGAGGGCAAGAATTTCCGCAATTACACCTACGCCCAGTTCGGCCGCTCGATCATGGAGCAGCCCGGCCACGTCGCCTGGCAGATCTTCGACGCCGAGGTCGATCACCTGCTCTACAGCGAGTACCGGTTCCACGACGCCCACTTCGTCGAGGCCGACACGCTCGACGGCCTCCTGGACAAGCTCGACGGCATCGACCGCGCGGCGGCCAAGCGCACCATCGCCGAGTTCAACGCCGCCGTGGACGACACCGTCCCGTTCGACCCCACCGTGAAGGACGGCCGCGGCACCAAGGGGCTTCCCCTGCCGAAGTCGAACTGGGCGCAAGCGATTGAGACCGGGCCGTTCAAGGCCTACCCGGTCACCGGCGGCATCACCTTCACGTATGGCGGCGTCGAGGTCGGAGAGAGCGGTGGCGTCCGGCGCGAGGACGGCAGCGAGATTCCAGGCCTCTACGCCTGCGGTGAGATGGTCGGCGGCGTGTTCTTCAACGGCTATCCCGGCGGCTCGGGTCTGACCTCCGGCGTCGTCTTCGGACGGCGGGCTGGCTACGGCGCCGCCGCGGCGGCGCGGGGGGCATAGGTTCTCACCGCCCACCGTCATTGCAAGCGCAGCGAAGCAACCTAGGGCAACGCTACGTCCGGGGATCGCGCGCTGCGCTGGGTTGCTTCGCTGCGCTCGCAATGACGGCACGCGTTCGTCGTCGTCGCACG
>NZ_JAKSYO010000067.1 GCF_022829635.1 Methylobacterium sp. E-066 | reverse complement strand
GTCAAGCTCGTGGTCGGCGACGTCGCCGACCAGGCGCTGGTCACCCAGACCATCCTGCAGCACCGCATCGACGCGCTCGCCCACTTCGCCGCCCGGATCGTCGTGCCGGACTCGGTCGCCGATCCGCTCGGCTACTACCTCGCCAACACCGTCAAGACCCGCGCCCTGATCGAGGCCGCCACCCGCGCCGGCGTGCGCCACGTGATCTTCTCCTCCACTGCCGCCGTCTACGGCGAGCCCGAGGTGGTGCCGGTGCCCGAGGACCTGCCGCTCAACCCGATCAACCCCTACGGCCGCTCCAAGCTGATGAGCGAGTGGATGATCGCCGACGCGGCCGCCGCGCACGGCTTCACCTACGTGGTGCTGCGCTACTTCAACGTCGCGGGCGCCGATCCGGCCGGACGCTCCGGGCAGTCGACCCCGGACGCCACACACCTGATCAAGGTGGCCACGCAAGCCGCGCTCGGCCGGCGCGACCGGCTCGACGTCTACGGCACCGACTACCCGACGCCGGACGGCTCGTGCCTGCGCGACTACATCCAGGTCTCTGACCTGGCCGAGGCGCACCGGGTGGCGCTGGATCACCTGCGCGGGGGCGGCGAGAGCCTGACGCTGAACTGCGGCTACGGCCGGGGCTACTCGGTCCTGGAGGTGATCGAGGTGGTCAAGCGGATCTCCGGGCGGGACTTCGACGTGCGGCTGTGCCCGCGCCGGGCGGGCGATCCGGCGCGGATCGTGGCGGAGGCGGGGCGGATCCGGTCGCGGCTGGGCTGGCAGCCGCGCCACGACGACCTCGACGCCATCGTCTCCCAGGCGCTGGCCTGGGAGGACAAACTCAGTACGCGCAATCGGGTCTGACGGGATGCCGTCCCGCCGCGCGCTGCTTGCCGCCGCCCTGTCTCTGGTCCCGAGCATGTCCCAGGCCGCGAAGGCGCCGGCTTCGAACGATGCCTTTCAAGCCTTCATCGCGTCCCTGCGCCCCGAGGCGGAAGCCCGCGGCGTGTCCGCCGAGACCTTCGCGGCGGCCTTCCGTGGCATTATGGCGCCCGATGCCACAATCCTGGCACGGACCCGTCAGCAGGGTGAGTTCGTGCGGCCGGTCTGGGACTATCTCGTCGGTGCCGTCTCGGCGGGTCGCATCACCCGGGGACGCGCCCGATCGGCCACCCTGGCGCTCACGCTCAAGGCGATCGAGGACACGTACGGCGTCCCGGCCCCGATCGTGCTGGCGTTCTGGGGGATCGAATCCGATTTCGGCGCGAGCGCCGGCAACATCTCGACCGTCCGGGCGCTCGCGACGCTGGCGGAGGCCAAGCACCGCGGCACGCTGTTTCGCGACGAACTCCTGTCCGCCCTGACGATCCTCCAGCGCGGCGACATCACGCCCGAACGGATGAGCGGAAGCTGGGCGGGTGCCATGGGACAGGTGCAGTTCCTGCCCTCCACCTACCTCGCCCACGCGGTCGATTTCGACGGCGACGGCCGCCGGGACATCTGGACCAGCGACGCCGACTCGCTCGCGTCCATCGCGGCCTATCTCAAGGATCTGCGCTGGGATCCGGCTTTGTCCTGGGGCTACGAGGTGCGGCTGCCGGAAGATTTCGACCTGGCCGCCTATTCGGGACCCCTCAGCGGTTTCGCGGCTCGGGGGGTCCGGCGGGCGGATGGAAAGCCGTTGACCGGAAGCGGGAACGCCGCGCTGTTCCTGCCTGGGGGTATGGGCGCGCCAGCTTTCCTGATCACCGGCAATTTCGAGGTGATCCGCCAGTACAACACGTCGGATTCCTACGCCCTCGCCGTGGGCCATCTCGCCGACCGTCTCGACGGCGGTCCCGCCCTCGCAGCGCCCTGGCCCACGGGACCACGCCTCGACGGCGCGGGACTGCGCGCGCTTCAATCCGGCCTCACTGCAGCCGGCCTCTACGATGGTCCGACCGACGGCCGGGCCGGCCCGAAGCTGCGTGACGCTGTGCGGCGCTACCAGATCGGCGCCGGGCTGCCAGCGGATGGCTACGCCTCGCCGGCCCTGCTCGCCAAGGTCCGGGACGGTAACGGCCCGGCACGATAATCGAGGTCCGAAGCCCGGTTTAGACGTGCAAGCCGGTCTCCCGTATAGTGTCGCCTGCCGGCCGGCATTCTGGTCGCCCTGAAGTCGCGGGATACGCATGAGAGTCGCCGTCTGGCGTCGCACGACCCGTCTGGCCCTCCTCGGGCTGGCCGTCCTGCTGGGCCAGGCAGCCCTGTCGCTGCTCGGCAATACGGCGGCCCTGGCGCAATGGGGCGACAGCTATCAACCGCCCGGGAACGGGGCCTATTCGGAAGCGCCGATGCGGCGCCGCCCGCGCGATGCCTATTATCGCGACGACGGCGCCTACGCGCGCCAGCCCCGCTACGCGCCGCCCCAGGAAGCACCGCGCCAGTTCTACTGGCCCTGGGAGGACAGGCCCCAGCAGCCGGTCGCCCCCCCGCAGGAGCGCACCTATCGGGCGCCCCGGCCGCGCAGCAATTACGGAACCGCCGATGCGCAGCGGCCCCCGCCCGCGATCAAGCGTCGGGAGCGGCCAGCCCGGGCGCCGACACCGCCGAAGCCCACCATCGCCAAGACTGCGCCGAACGTGCAGATCGCGGTGTTCGGCGATTCGCTGGCCGACCATCTCGCCCATGGGCTCGAGGACGTCTTCGAGGACAATGCCGACATCGCGGTCGTCGATCGCGCGAAGGGCGACAGCGGCCTCGTGCGCAAGGACGTGGTCGACTGGCCCAAGAGCGCCGAGGATTATCTCCGCACGAACCCGAAGGTCCGTTACGCGCTGGTCATGCTGGGGGCTAACGATCGGCAGCCGATCCGTGAGGGCGACGAGACCGTCGATCCGCTCACCGATCGCTGGAAGGCGCTGTACCGCGCGCGGATCGACGCCCTGGTGAAGGTGTTCGCCGACCACAAGGTGCCGCTGGTCTGGGTCGGGCTCCCGCCGATGCAGAGCGACAGCCTGAGCCGGGATCTCGCGAGCCTCAACGACCTCGTCCGGGACAGCGTGACCAAGGCCGGCGCGACCTATGTCGATATCTGGCCCGGCTTCGTCAATGACCGCGACCGCTACGCGGCCTCGGGCCCGGATCCCGAAGGGCAGATCGCCAAGCTCCGCACCGCCGACGGTGTGCACTTCACCAAGGCCGGCGATCGTAAGCTGGCGCATTTCGCCGATGTCGAGCTGAAGCGGCTGATGGGCACGGCGACGCCGACGCTGACCGATCAGCCGCCGACCGCAACCATCGCGCCGGCCGGGCCGCCCTCGACGACGGGACCGAGCCTCGACGGTTCGGGGCAGCCCACCGATACCGCGACGATCGATCGCCAGATCACCGCGATGCTGCCGAGCCTGCCGGAGCCCCCGGGCGTCCCGGCACTACCGGTCAAGCCCGCGGCGGGCCCCGTGGTGCCCCTCGGTCGAACCGAGGTGTCTCCCGGTGGAACCTTGCTGACCGGACGGCCGCGCGACGGCGACAACCTCGGCACCGTCGAGCGGACGCTGGTGCGCGGTGCTGCGCCATTGCCTCAGCCTGGCCGCGCCGACGACTTCCGCTGGCCGCCCGGCTGAAGCAGGAGACCGGCGTGGGCCTCGTGATCCCGCGCCGATGACCTCGCAAAAACCTAGCGCGGCAGGACGCTGGCGCCCATCAGGGTTTCGTCGATGGCGCGGGCGGCCTGGCGGCCCTCGCGGATCGCCCAGACCACCAGGGACTGGCCCCGGCGCATGTCGCCCGCGCTCCAGATCTTCTCGTCCGAGGTGCGGTAATCCTCCTCGTTCGCCTCGACGTTTCCGCGCTTGCTCACGCTGATGCCGGATTGCTCGAGGAGGCCCTTCTGGACCGACCCTGCGAAGCCGATCGCCATGAACACCAGATCGGCCGGAAGGATGAACTCGCTGCCGGGGATCGGCTGCCGCTTGGCATCGACCCGGGCGCAGACCACGCCGGTCAGGCGGCCCTTCTTGTTGCCGTCGAGCCGCAGGGTCGCCGCCTGGAACTCGCGCTCGGCGCCTTCGGCCTGACTGGAGGAGGTGCGCATCTTGGTCGGCCAGTACGGCCACACCGTCAGCTTGTCCTCGCGCTCGGGCGGACGGGGGCGAATGTCGAGCTGCGTCACCGACAGGGCGCCCTGGCGGAACGCGGTGCCGACGCAATCCGAGGCGGTATCGCCGCCGCCGATCACCACGACGTTCTTGCCCGAGGCCAGGATCGGCACCTCGCCGTTGCCGCGCATCGGCTCGGCCGCGACGCGGCGGTTCGACTGGATCAGGTAGGGCATCGCGTAGTGGACGCCCTCCAGCTCCTGTCCGGGGAGCTGCGGGTTCCGAGGATCCTCCGCGCCGCCGCAGAACATCACCGCGTCGAACTCGGCCTTCAGCTCTTCGACCGGCTTCGTCACGCCGATGTTCTGGTTGTAGTGGAACACCACGCCCTCGGCCTCCATCTGCCGCACGCGGCGGTCGATGTGGCGCTTCTCCATCTTGAAGTCGGGGATGCCGTAGCGGAGCAGGCCGCCGGCCTTCGGCTCACGCTCGAACACGTGCACGTCGTGGCCGACCCGGGCGAGCTGCTGGGCCGCCGCGAGGCCGGCCGGCCCGGAACCGACGATCGCCACGCGCTTGCCGGTGCGCACGGAGGCCGCTTCGGGCTTGATCCAGCCCATGTTCCAGGCGCGGTCAGCGATGGCCTGCTCGATCGTCTTGATCGCGACCGGCTGGTTCTCGAGGTTGAGCGTGCACGCCTCCTCGCAGGGCGCCGGGCAGACGCGGCCGGTGAACTCCGGAAAATTGTTGGTCGAGTGGAGGTTGCGCGACGCTTCCTCCCAGTCCGACTGGAACACCAGATCGTTCCAGTCCGGAATCTGGTTGTGGACCGGGCAGCCGGTCGGGCCATGGCAGAACGGGATGCCGCAATCCATGCAGCGCGCCGCCTGCTTGGTCAGGTCGTGCTCGTCGAGCGGCAGGGTGAACTCGCGGAAGTGCCGCACGCGATCGGCCGCGAGCTGGTACTTCTGCTCCTGCCGGTCGAACTCGAGGAAACCCGTGATCTTGCCCATCGATCAACCCTTGAGGCCCGCAGATCGACCGATGCTGCCGCCTATAAGACCTTCATTCCGCCATCGGCGCCCGTATCGCGCGGGCACCGATCATTAGAGGCTTATTCCGCCGCCACCGGCATCCGCGCCATCTCCATCTCGCGCAGGGCGCGGCGGTATTCCACCGGCATCACCTTGACGAACTTGGTGCGGAAGCTCGCCCAGTCGTCGAGGATCTGCTTGGCCCGCGGGCTGCCCGTGTACTTGAGATGGTTGGTGATGAGCTGGCTCAGGCGCTCCTCGTCGTGGCCGGACATGTCGGCCAGGATGTCGACGCGCCCCTTGGTCTCCAGGTCGCCGTCCTGGTGGAAGCGGCGCATCAGGTCGTCCTCCTCCTCGACGGGTTCGAGATCGACCATCGAGAGGTTGCACCGGGCCGAGAACGAGCCGTCCTCGTCCAGCACGTAGGCGATGCCGCCGGACATGCCGGCCGCGAAGTTGCGGCCGGTCTCGCCGATCGAGACGACGACGCCGCCGGTCATGTACTCGCAGCCATGGTCGCCCATGCCCTCGACCACGGTGATCGCGCCGGAATTGCGCACCGCGAAGCGCTCGCCCGCGGAGCCGCGGATGTAGCACTCGCCGGCGATCGCCCCGTACAGCACGGTGTTGCCGACCATGATGGTCCGGTCAGGCGGCGATCGCAGGGCGTCGCTCGGCCGGATGATCAGCTTGCCGCCCGACAAGCCCTTGCCGACATAGTCGTTGCCGTGGCCGGTCAGCTCGATGGTGACGCCTGCGGCGACCCAGGCGCCGAAGCTCTGGCCGGCCGTGCCGGCCAGCTTCACCACGATGGTGTCGTCGGGCAGCCCCTCGTGGCCGTGGGCCTTGGCGACCATGCCGGACAGCATCGCGCCCGCCGCCCGATCCGAGTTGCGGATCGTGTCGGTGACGACCACCGGCTCGCCGGTCTCGATGGCGTGCTTGGCCCGCTCGATCAGGCGCCGGTCGAGGACCGTATCGATCGGGTGGTGCTGCTTCTCCACATGCCGGATGGCGATGCCTGCGGCGACCTTCGGGCGGTGGAACAGCTTGGTGAAATCGAGCCCGCGCGCCTTCCAGTGGGCGATGGCCTCGACCTTGTCGAGCACGTCGGAGCGCCCGACCGCCTCCTCCAGCTTGGTGAAGCCGAGGGACGCCAGGATCTCACGCACCTCCTCGGCCACGAAGAAGAAGTAGTTCACCACGTGCTCGGGCGTGCCCTTGAAGCGCTTGCGCAGCACCGGGTCCTGGGTCGCGACACCCACCGGGCAGGTGTTCAGGTGGCACTTGCGCATCATGATGCAGCCGGCCGCGATCAGCGGCGCGGTCGAGAAGCCCATCTGGTCGGCGCCGAGCAGGGCCGCGATGATTACGTCCCGCCCAGTCCGGATGCCGCCATCGGCCTGGAGGGCGACGCGCCCGCGCAGGCCGTTGAGCACCAGCGTCTGCTGGGTCTCGGCGAGGCCGGTCTCCCAGGGGCCGCCCGCGTGCTTGAGCGAGGTGAGCGGGGCGGCGCCGGTGCCGCCGTCATAGCCCGAGATCGTGATGTGATCGGCCCGCGCCTTGGCGACGCCGGCCGCGACAGTGCCGACCCCGACCTCCGAGACGAGCTTCACCGACACGTCCGCGGACGGATTCACGTTCTTCAGGTCGAAGATCAGCTGGGCCAGATCCTCGATCGAGTAGATGTCGTGGTGCGGCGGCGGCGAGATCAGGCCGACGCCCGGGGTGGCGTAGCGGACCTTGGCGATCTTGGCGTCGACCTTGTGGCCGGGCAGCTGGCCGCCCTCGCCGGGCTTGGCGCCCTGCGCGACCTTGATCTGCATCATGTCGGAATTGACGAGGTATTCCGTCGTGACGCCGAACCGGCCCGAGGCCACCTGCTTGATCGCGGAGCGGCGCGAGCGCCCGTCCGGCAGCGGCTTGAACCGCTCGACCTCTTCGCCGCCTTCGCCGGAATTCGAGCGTCCGCCGAAGGAATTCAGCGCGATGGCGAGCGTCTCGTGCGCTTCCTTCGAAATGGATCCGTACGACATCGCGCCCGTGGCGAAGCGCTTGACAATCTCGGAAGCCGGCTCGACCGAGTCCAGCGGCACCGACTCGCGGCCGAGCTCGGCTGCCGACCTCAGGCGGAACAGGCCGCGCAGGGTCTTGAGCTGGTTCTCCTGCCGGTTCACCAGCGCGGCATACTCGCGATAGCGCTCGGGCACGTTGAGGCGCACCGCGTGCTGGAGCGTCGCGATCGTGTCGGGCGTCCAGGTATGGGCCTCGCCGCGCAACCGGTAGGCGTATTCGCCGCCGACATCGAGGGCGTTGCGGTAGATCGGCGCGTCGCCGAAGGCATCGCGGTGACGGCTGACCGTTTCTTCCGCGACCTCGGCCATGCCGACGCCCTCGATGGTGGTGGCGGTGCCGAAGAAGTCCCGGCCCACGAAGGTCGAGTTCAGACCGACCGCGTCGAAGATCTGCGCGCCACAATAGGACTGGTAGGTCGAGATGCCCATCTTCGACATGACCTTGAGCAGGCCCTTATCGATCGCCTTGATGTAGCGGTAGATGATCTCGTCGTCGGTGAGGTCCGGCGGGAACTCGTCCTTCATCGCCAGCAACGTCTCGAAGGCGAGATAGGGATTGATCGCCTCAGCGCCGTAGCCGGCCAGGCACGCGAAATGGTGCACCTCGCGCGGCTCGCCAGATTCGACCACGAGGCCGACCGAGGTGCGGAGGCCCTTGCGGATCAGGTAGTTGTGCACGGACGCCGTGGCCAGCAGCGCCGGGATCGGGATCCGGTCCGGCCCGACCGCGCGGTCGGTCAGCACGATGATGTTGTAGCCGCCACGCACCGCCGCCTCGGCCCGGTCGCAGAGGCGATCGAGCGCGCCGTCCATGGCCTGCGCGCCCATCTCGGCCGGGTAGGTCATGTCCAGGGTCTTGGTGTCGAACCGGTCCTCGAAATGGCCAATCGAGCGGATCTTCTCCAGGTCGCCGTTGGTCAGGATCGGCTGGCGGACCTCCAGGCGCTTGCGCCGGGACGCGCCCTCCATGTCGAGCAGGTTCGGCCGCGGCCCGATGAACGAGACAAGGCTCATCACCGCCTCTTCCCGGATCGGGTCGATCGGCGGGTTGGTGACCTGCGCGAAGTTCTGCTTGAAGTAGGTGTAGAGCAGCTTCGACTTCTCGGAGAGCGCCGAGAGCGGCGTATCCGTGCCCATCGAGCCGACCGCCTCCTGGCCGGTGACGGCCATGGGCTGCATCAGCAGCTTCAGGTCTTCCTGCGTGTAGCCGAAGGACTGCTGGCGATCGAGCAGGCTCACGTCCGAGCGCGATTCCCGCGCCACGACGGGCTTCAGGTCCTCCAGCACGATCTGGGTGTTCTTGACCCAGTCGGCATAGGGGTGCGCGGCCGCGAGCTCGCCCTTGATCTCCTCGTCGGAGACGATCCGGCCCTTCTGAAGGTCGATCAGCAGCATCCGGCCGGGCTGCAGGCGCCAGGACTGGACGATCTTCTCGTCCGGGATCGGCAGCGTGCCCATCTCGGAGGCGAGCACGACGAGCCCGTCATCGGTGACGATGTAGCGGGCCGGGCGCAGGCCGTTGCGGTCGAGGGTGGCGCCGATCTGGCGGCCATCCGTGAAGGCCACGGCGGCCGGGCCGTCCCACGGCTCCATCAGGGCGGCGTGGTACTCGTAGAAGGCGCGCCGCTCCTCGCTCATGAGCGGATTGCCGGCCCAGGCCTCCGGGATCAGCATCATCATGGCGTGGGCAAGCGGATAGCCGCCCTGCACGAGGAACTCGAGGGCGTTGTCGAAGCAGGCGGTGTCGGACTGGCCCTCGTAGGAGATCGGCCAGAGCTTCGAGATGTCGTTGCCGAACAAGTCCGAATCGACGCTGGCCTGGCGGGCCGCCATCCAGTTGACGTTGCCGCGCAGCGTGTTGATCTCGCCGTTATGGGCGACCATCCGATAGGGGTGCGACAGACGCCAGGTCGGGAACGTGTTGGTGGCGAAGCGCTGGTGGACCAGGGCGATCGCCGAGACGAATCGCTCGTCCTTCAGGTCGAGGAAGTAGTCGCCGATCTGCGTGACCAGAACCATGCCCTTGTAGACGATGGTCCGGGTCGAGACGGATACCGGGTAGAACTCCTTCACCCGCGGGTCGTCGAGGGCATAGACCTTGTTGGAGATCACCTTGCGGGCGACGAAGACGCGCCGCTCGAACACGTCCTGGTCGGAGACCGAGCCGGGACGACCGATGAACACCTGCCGGTGATGCGGCTCGGTCGCCTTCACGGCCACGCCGAGATCCTCGGGATCGACCGGCACGTCGCGCCAGCCGAGCAGCGGCAGGCCCTCGTCGGCCAGGGCCGCCTCGATGATTCCCTGGATGATCGCCCGGGGCTCCTCGGCCTTGGGCATGAAGAACTGGCCGATCGCGTATTGGCCGGCCGGCGGCAGCTCGAAGCCGAGGCGCGAGCACTCATCCGCGAAGAAGCCGTGCGGGATCTGTGTGAGGATGCCGCAGCCGTCGCCCATCTTCGGATCCGCGCCCACCGCCCCGCGATGGTCGAGATTCTCGAGGATCTTCAGGCCCTGCTGGACGATGGCATGGGTGCGGCGGTCATGCATGTCGGCGATGAAGCCGACGCCGCAGGCATCGCGCTCGTTGGCCGGATCGTAGGCGCCCTGGGCTTTGGGCAGGGCGGGGTCGCGCACCGTGAGCGGCATCGCGCCGCCGCGCGGAGCGACAGCCTGGAACTCGGAAGCAGCAAACTCGTCGGCGGGTCCGCGCTGGGCCATGCTTCGTCTCGTCCTTCCCTCGATCCCGTCCGCTGCCGATCAACCCGCCAGCATGTTTCATGCCCGCGAGCCGTCGCCGCCCGGCGCCCCGACCCGATGCCGCAGGCGGTTCGGCCGGTCCCCGGGAGGGCACGTCCGTCGACCTGCGTTCATCGAGAACCCGGACCGCTCCGGGGAGCGGCGCGCTGGCGCGCTCGAGACCGTCTGCCGGATTTCCCGCTTGTGCGCGAGACGGAGACGGTCGGCATGCACGGCCGATGGGACAGTTCTACTGTCCTAAGTCGCGAAATTGGCAGATTGAAACCGTTTCAGCAAGGGATCGCGCGAGGACGCGGGCGCGGCATCAGCGACTTGGCTTAAACCGCCGTTCACCAGTCTCTTCCGCAATCTCGCCCGAATCACCCAGTCTACGGGTTCTCGCCGAGCACAAGCGGCATGCGGGGCAACGACCTCGCCGGCATGGTCGAGGTCTGGGCAAACCGGCCCGGACCATGCCGGAACCGGATACTCTGCCGGGTCTCCAAGACGGGAACGCACCAGAGTGATGATCGAGAACAGATTGGCTGGCCGGGCACGGCGCGCGACGACGCGTGCGCTCTGTGCCGTGCTGCTGTCCGGCGGAGCGATGCTGGGTCTCTGCCGCGGCGCCAGCGCGCAATTCGCCTTCGAGGACGACATCCTGCCGCCGCGGATCATCGCGTGGCGTCTGGCCGATCGCGGCTTCAGCGGCTTGAGCCGCCCGCGCTTTGACGGGCGCGTCTACGTGGTGGACGCCGTCAGCCCGAGCGGCGTTCCGGTCCGGCTGTTCGTCGATCCCGCCGCTGGCGCGATCGTCGGGCGCCAGCGGATCGGTGCGCCGGAGACCTATGCCCGGCTGGAGCGACCCGGCCCCGGCTTCGGCTGGACCGAGGAGGATGCCGCGCCGCGTCGCATCCTGCGGCCGGCGACGCCCGACGACGTGCCAGGCCCGGCGATGCGGACGCAACGTCGTCCGGCTCCCGAGGCCCTGCGCCCGGGTATCAATCCCGACGGCCTCAATCCCGATATCCGTTCCCGCCCCGAGGCGCCGCGCAAGGTCGCTCGTGCGGCCCAGCCCGGCCGCCAGCCGGAACTGAAGCCCGCGCTTCGCACGGTGCCCGAGGCCCCTGCCCCGAAGGTCGCCCCCGCCGAGGCTGCCAAGGCGGATCCGGCCGCCGAGCCTAAGCCGGACACCAAGTCGGCCGCCATCGACAAGACTCCGGCGGCCAGCCCTGCGCACGCGAATCCCGCGCCGGCCAAGCCCGCGACGGGCGGCGTCGCCGAAGCGGCCAAGCCTGCGGCGCAGGATTGGAAGGATCCGCCGCCGGACAAGAAGCCGGTGCGAATCATCGGCGGAGCCACCATCGTCCCCGGTCCGTCCGAGAAGGAGCCGGCGGCGCAGTAGTAACGTCACACGCCGGGGACCAGCCGTTCGGCCCCGGTGAAGACGGTCAGCGTGTCCGAGCGCGCGATGGCGCAGAGCGTGATCCCGTGGGCTTTGGCGCGCTCCAGCGCCAGGGAGGTCGGGGCCGAGATCGCCACGACCACGGCGGCGCCGAGCCGCGCAGCCTTCTCGACCATCTCGAACGAGCAGCGGCTGGTGATCACCAGGAACCCGTCTGCCGTGTCGGTGCCGGCCCGCATCAGCGCGCCGATCAGCTTGTCCAGGGCATTGTGCCGGCCGACATCCTCGCGCGCGGCGACCAGCGTGCCGTCGAGCCGGGCCCAGGCGGCGGCGTGAACGGCCCGCGTCTCGGCGCCCAACACCTGCGCGGCGTCGAGGCCCTGCAGCGCCCGGGCAATGGCCGGGAGGGCGACCCGGACGTCCGGCGCGTCCCGCATCTCGGCCCGGGGCAGTTCGGCCAGATCCTCGATGCCGCAGACGCCGCAGCCGGTGCGGCCGCTGATCGCGCGCTTGCGCGCCAGGTGCTCCCGCAGGCGCCCCGGGGCCAGCTCGACATGGAGGCGCAAGCCATCCGCGCCGGCCTCGACCCGCGTCGCGCGGATCTCGTCGGCGGATTCGATGATCCCTTCCGTGAGGCTGAAACCGTAGGCGAAATCCTCGAGATCGGCGGGCGTCGCCATCATCACGGCGTGCGGGACGCTGCCGTAGACCAGATTGACCGGCGACTCGACGGCCAGCGCCCGCGTGCCCGGCTGCGGCTCCGAGCCCGTATAGGCGACGACCTGCATCGGGGCTCGGACTGAGCGAGGCGGGAGCCCGGCCGGTCGATCCTCGGGTTTCATCAACATCTCATGCTCTACCAGCGTCCGATCGTGCCGCCGCGACGTCTCCGGAGCAGCGGAACAGAATCGAAGGCGACGAAAGGTCGAGGCAAGGTCGCGTCGACACCTGAATCAGCCTGAATCAACCCGCTGCGACGCTTGTGCGGTTGCACCTCGAACGTCCTTGTGATCTGAAGCCGCGATCGGATACATGCCGGGTAACACAACTGGCGGTCCGTCACGTCGGCACCATCCCGCGCTCAGTCAAGACGGGAAAGGCCGACGGGCAAGCAAATCGCACGGGGAGCAACGAGAGGCAGATGCGGACGGTGCGGACGATCACCCGATCACCCTGGAGCCTCGCCGCCCTCGGCGCATTGCTCACCTCGACATCCGGTGCGCTCGCCGGCGGCTTCGGACAGCCGGTGCCGTGGGAAATGAGCCGGCAGATCCCGGTCACCGAGAATGCCCGCGACATCCTGGGCTTCGAGATCGGCCTGCACTGGCTCTCGCTCGCCATCTCGGTCTTCGTGCTCGGGCTGATCCTGTGGTGCGTCTTCCGCTTCAACGAGAAGACCAACCCGACCCCCTCGCGTACCACGCACAACACCGCCATCGAGATCGCCTGGACCATCGTTCCGGTGCTGATCCTGGTCGCCGTCGCGATCCCGTCCTTCCGTCTGCTGCGCACGCAGCTCGCGGATCCCAAGGCCGACATGATCGTGAAGGTCATCGGCCATGCCTGGTACTGGTCCTACGAGTACCCGCAGACCGAGGCCGGCGGCGGCTTCACGTTCGATGCCAACATCGACGAGGACAAGCAGCCCCGCCTGCTGCAGACCGACAACGAGATGGTCGTGCCGCTGGGCAAGATCGTGAAGATCCAGGTGACCGCGGCCGACGTGCTGCATTCCTGGGCGATGCCGGCCTTCGGCTTCAAGATCGACGCCGTGCCGGGACGCCTGAACCAGATGTGGTTCCGCGCCGACAAGGAAGGCACCTTCCACGGCCAGTGCTCGGAGCTGTGCGGCCAGCGCCACGCCTACATGCCGATCGTCGTCCGCGTGGTCAGCGAGCAGGCCTATGCCGACTGGCTGAAGGAAGCGAAGACCAAGTACGCCCGCATCGATACCGGGACGAGCTTCGCCGAGGCGCGCTGAGCCCCGGCTGACCGAACAGAACCCGTCAGATCCACAAGGCACCCGAATCCATGGCTACAGCCGCAGCCCATGCCGAGGCCCACGAGGTCCACGACCACAAGCCGTCGTTCTTCGCCCGGTGGTTCCTGTCGACGAACCACAAGGACATCGGTACGCTCTACCTGCTCTTCGCCTTCTGCGCCGGCATGATCGGCGCGTTCCTCTCCTTCGGCATCCGGATGGAGATGGAGCAGCCGGGGCTGCAGTACTTCTCGAACCCGGCGACCTACAACGTGTTCGTCACCGGACACGGCCTCATCATGGTGTTCTTCATGGTGATGCCGGCGCTGATCGGCGGCTTCGGCAACTGGTTCGTGCCCCTCATGATCGGCGCGCCCGACATGGCGTTCCCGCGTATGAACAACATCTCGTTCTGGCTGACCGTGGCGGGCTTCTGCTCGCTGCTGTGCTCGCTGTTCGTCGAGGGCGCGCCCGGCGCGTCCGGCGCTGGCACCGGCTGGACCGTCTATCCGCCGCTCTCCACCGCCGGCCATCCCGGCCCGGCCGTCGATTTCGCGATCTTCGCCCTGCACCTGTCCGGTGCCGGTTCGATCCTCGGGGCGATCAACTTCATCACCACGATCCTGAACATGCGCGCCCCGGGCATGACGCTGCACAAGATGCCGCTCTTCGCCTGGGCCGAGCTGGTCACCGCCTTCCTGCTGCTGCTGTCGCTGCCGGTGCTCGCGGGCGCTATCACGATGCTGCTCACCGACCGCAACTTCGGCACGACCTTCTTTGACCCGGCCGGCGGCGGTGACCCGATCCTGTACCAGCACCTGTTCTGGTTCTTCGGTCACCCCGAAGTGTACATCATGATCCTGCCGGCCTTCGGCATCGTCTCGCACATCATCTCGACCTTCTCGCGCAAGCCGGTCTTCGGCTACCTCGCGATGGCCTACGCGATGGTGGCGATCGGCGTCGTCGGCTTCGTGGTCTGGGCCCACCACATGTACACGGTCGGCCTGTCCCTGCAGACGCAGTCCTACTTTGTGTTCGCCACCATGGTGATCGCGGTCCCCACGGGCGTGAAGATCTTCTCCTGGATCGCCACGATGTGGGGCGGCTCGATCCGCTTCACCGCTGCGATGCACTGGGCGGTGGGCTTCATCTTCCTGTTCACCGTCGGCGGCGTCACCGGCGTCGTGCTCGCCAACTCGGCGGTCGATAAGTACCTGCACGACACCTACTACGTCGTGGCGCACTTCCACTACGTGCTGTCGCTGGGCGCGGTGTTCATCATCTTCGCCGGCGTCTACTACTGGTTCCCGAAGATGACCGGGCATATCATCCCGGAATGGGCCGGCAAGCTGCACTTCTGGCTGGCCTTCATCGGCGCCAACGTCCTGTTCTTCCCGATGCACTTCCTCGGGCTGGCCGGCATGCCGCGTCGTTACGCCGACTACCCGGACGCCTTCGCGGCCTGGCACAAGGTCTCGACCTACGGCGGCCACATCTTCGGCCTCAGCATGTTCGTCTTCGTGATCGGCGTCGTGCTGGCCTTCCGCTCCAAGGAGCGGGCTGCCGACAATCCCTGGGGCGAAGGCGCCACCACCCTCGAGTGGACGCTGCCCTCCCCGCCGCCCTTCCACCAGTTCGAGACGCTGCCCCGCATCGTCGACGAGCCGGGCGCGCACTGACCAACCTTGCGAGGGCCGCATCGGCGGCCCTCGCCCTTCCCCGGAGGCCGCGACGGCGACTTCCCGGCAAGGGCGATGAAGACGGGCGAACCGCACAGGCCGCGTGTTCCGCTCGCGCCTTCCCTTGGAACTAATCGATTTCGAAACATGACCCGGCCGTGACGCGCGTGGCCGGGCGCCGAAACAACAGCAGCAGACGCGATGACGAGCCTGACCAACACGATCGGCCCGGACGCTCCGGCCCCGGCCTTCACGGCCGTCGGCGGCGACGTGCCGGACTATTTCGCCCTGCTCAAGCCGCGGGTGATGGTCCTCGTCATCTTCACGGCCCTCGTCGGCATGGTCGTCTCGCAGGGGCACGTCCCGCCGGCGATCGGCGTGATCTCGCTGCTCGCCATCGCGGTCGGGGCCGGGGCGTCGGGCTGCCTCAACATGTGGTGGGATGCGGATATCGACGCCGTGATGACTCGGACCGCCCAGCGTCCGATCCCTGCCGGCCGGATCTCCTCCGAGGAAGCGCTCGGCTTCGGCCTGTTCCTGTCGGTGGCGTCGGTGCTGGTGTTGGGCTTGGCCGCGAACTGGCTCGCCGCCGGGCTGCTGGCCTTCACCATCGTGTTCTACGCGGTGATCTACTCGATGTGGCTGAAGCGGGCGACCGCGCAGAACATCGTCATTGGCGGCGCCGCCGGCGCCCTGCCGCCGGTGATCGGCCAGGCGGTGGTCTCCGGCTCGTTCGGGATCGAGTCGCTGGTCCTGTTCGCGATCATCTTCATCTGGACGCCGCCGCATTTCTGGGCGCTGGCCCTGATCAAGGCCGAAGAATATGCCCGCGCCGGCATCCCGATGATGCCTAACGTCGCCGGCCCCGCCTCCACGCGCCGCCAGATCGTCTGGTACACGGTGATCCTGGCGCCCCTCGGCCTCGTGCCGGTGGCCCTCGGCTTCGGCGGCCTGCTCTACGCGGTGATCGGCGTGGTCGGCGGCGTCGGCATGCTGGCCTTCAGCGTCCGCGTTCTCAAGAACCGCGAGGGCGAGGCCGAGAAGCGCGCCGCGATGGGCATGTTCGGCTTCTCGATCCTCTACCTGTTCGCGCTGTTCTCGGCGCTGCTCGCCGAGCAAAGCTTCGGCCTGTTCCGGCCGCTGGTCTGAGCGCTATGCCGGATCCCGAGACCCCGTATCGTCAGCTCACCCCCGCGGAAGAGGCGCGTCGCCGGAAGCGGTCGATCGCGATCGCCCTCGCGTTGGGTGCATGGGTGCTGCTGTTCTTCGTGCTGACCATCGTCAAGCTCGGCCCGCAGATCCTCAGCCGTCCGCTCTGACGAGGACCCGATGAGCGCATCCCGCCCCGATCCCAGCCGCGGTGCCAGACGGACGGCGATCGCCTGCGCCGGCCTCGCGGTCGGCATGATCGGCCTCGCCTTCGCGTCGGTGCCGCTCTACGACGCGTTCTGCAAGGCGACGGGCTACGATGGCACACCGCGCCAGGGTCCGGCCCTGGTGGCGTCGTCGGCCCGCGCCGACGACAGCATGGTGGTGCATTTCGACACCAACGTCGCGCCAGGCCTGCCCTGGAAGTTCGTCCCCGAGGCGAACGCCGTCGAAGCCAAGCTCGGAGAGACCAAGACGGTCTTCTTCCGGGTCCAGAACACCAGCAGCAAGCCCACCACCGGCGTGGCGACCTTCAACGTTCAGCCCGGTCTGATGGGCGGCTACTTCGTCAAGATCGCCTGCTTCTGCTTCAACGAGCAGACGCTGCAGCCGGGCGAGACCCTGGACGTGCCGGTGGTCTTCTACGTCGATCCGGCAGTGCGGGACGATTCGAACACCGCGCATCTCTCGGAGATGACGCTGTCCTACACCTATTTCGCCTCGAAGAACGGCCAGCCGGTCACTGCGGCGGTCGCGACCACAGGGGCTTCGGGCACGAAGCGCGATTTCTGATCGCGAACGCGTGACAACAGAGGTCGGCACCGACTAAGTGTGCGGACAAGCTTGGGCGTCCTGTATGCGGCGCCCAGCCAAGAGCGATTAGGCCGGATGCCGGGAACGGCGCGGGGCGTCAGGGTGAGGAGCGACGGGACGATGGCCGAGGCGCACGCCAAGAATCACGATTTCCATATTCTGAGCCCGAGTCCATGGCCGCTGCTCGGGGCCTTCTCGGGTTTCCTCATGGCCTTCGGCGCCGTGTTCTGGATGAAGAGCCTCCAGATCGGCACCCTGACCCCGGGCCCGTACATCTTCGGCGTCGGCGCCATCGGCGTGCTCTACACCATGTTCTCCTGGTGGAAGGACGTGGCGCACGAGGCCAATTCGGGCGACCACACCCGCGTCGTCCAGCTGCATCACCGTTACGGCATGATGATGTTCATCGCCTCCGAGGTGATGTTCTTCGTCGCGTGGTTCTGGGCCTATTTCGAGGCGGCGCTCTACACCGCCGATCCGATCCAGGCCTCCCGGGTCGAGTTCACCGGCGGTGTCTGGCCGCCCAAGGGCATCGAGGCGTTCGACCCCTGGCACCTGCCGCTGCTCAACACGCTGATCCTGCTGACCTCCGGCACGACCGTGACCTGGGCGCACCATGCGCTGCTGCATAATGACCGCAAGGGCCTGAAATACGGCCTGTGGCTGACGATCATCCTGGGCGTGCTGTTCACGGCCTGCCAGGCCTACGAGTACAGCCACGCCGAGTTCGGCTTCTCGGGCAGCATCTACTCGTCGACCTTCTATATGGCGACGGGCTTCCACGGGGCCCACGTCATCATCGGCACGATCTTCCTGGCGGTGTGCCTGTTCCGCGCCTATGCGGGCCAGTTCACCCCTCGCCAGCATCTCGGCTTCGAATTCGCCGCCTGGTACTGGCACTTCGTCGACGTGGTCTGGCTGTTCCTGTTCGCCGCGATCTACGTCTGGGGTTCGGGCGTCTTCCACGGCGCTGCGCACTGAGGGCAGCTACCCCGTCACCGCATGGCGGGTCTGTGAAAGGGCGGCTCAGGCCGCCCTTTTTCGTGTCCGACTCGGCACGATCCCCATATCGGTAAGGACGGCCGGGCGGCGGCGCATATGCGGCCTCCCGGGCCGGTCTGGAGTGTTCACGTGGACCAACGAACCTATCCGCAGCCGCCGCCCGTCCCCACTGGCCTGCGCGGCCGGTGTCCGCGCTGCGGCGAGGGCCACCTGTTCAAGGGCTACCTGACCCTGCGCCCGTCCTGCGAGGCCTGCGGGCTCGACTATTCGAGCTTCGATTCCGCGGACGGGCCGGCCTTCTTCGTGATGTCCATCGTCGGCCTGCTGGTGGTCGGCTTGGCCCTGTGGCTGGAGATCACCTACGAGCCACCGATCTGGGTGCACGCGCTCGTCGCCGGCACCCTGTCGATCGGCTTAAGCCTCATGCTGGTCCGGCCGCTCAAGGGCATGCTGATCGCCCTCCAGTACAGCAACAAGGCCGAGCAGGGACGCTTCGAGCAGTGAGCCGAACCACGCCGCGCGCGGCCGCCTGGCGCGAGCTCATCGCGCCCGGTCTCGCTTCCCTGATCGCGTTGGCGATTCTGGTGAGCCTCGGGATCTGGCAGATCGAGCGCAAGACCTGGAAGGAAGACCTGATCGACCGCATCACCCGGCAGACCCGGGCCGAGCCGGTGGCGCCGCCCGCGCCCGATGCCTGGGATCCCGGCCGCGACGAGTTCCGCCACGTGCGCGTCTCCGGCCGCTTCGCCAACGATCGCGAGACCCTGGTCCACGGTCTCGCCGCCGGCGAGACGCCCGGCCGGGCGCTGCAGGGCTATTACGTGATCACCCCGCTCCTGCGGGCGGAGGGTGGCGCGGTCCTGATCAACCGCGGCTTCGTGCCGACCGAGCTGAAGGCCCAGGCCGATCGCAAGGACGGCCTGATCGAAGGCTTGACCACCGTGACCGGAATCCTCCGCGCCAGCGAACCGCGCGCGATGTTCGTGCCGGAGGCGGACCCGACGCGCGGCGAGTGGTTCAACCGCGATGTCGCCGGCATCGCCGCCGCGCGCGGGATCGCCGAGGCGGCGCCCTACCTGATCGAGGCCGATGCCGTGCCCGGCCAGACCACGTGGCCGCGCGGCGGCCAGCTGAAGGTCGATATCCCCAACAACCATCTGCAATACGCCTTCACGTGGTTCGCCCTGGCCGCCTGCCTGATCGGCGTCTTCGGCGTGTTCGCCTATCGTCGCCTGCACGATTCGGACACCACGCCAAAAGGGAAAGAATAAACTCGCATTCGACGCCGGGCTGCGCAGAAGAATGCCGCCCAAGCCGCGATTAAAACGGCATCCCGTTCCTTTGACCTGTCGCGGCCAAGCCGGAATACTTTGCGTGTTCCTGAGCGGTCGCGCAAGTCTGCATCTTGTATTCAGTTTGCTGCGATCCCTTGAAGACGCGGCGGGGCAACGACCCCGCGCGAACGAGGTAGCGCGCCATGACCAACCGTTTCGTCGACGACACGCCGCCTGATCCGATCCGGTTCGCCTATTGGGTGCCCAACGTCTCGGGCGGCCTGGTGATCAGCAAGATCCCGCAACGCACGAGCTGGGACGCCGATTACAACCGTCGCTTGGCGCAGATCGCCGAGGAATCCGGCTTCGACTACGCCCTGACCCAGATCCGCTTCACCGCCGGCTACGGCGCCGAGTACCAGCACGAATCGGTGGCGTTCAGCCACGCGCTGCTGGCCGCGACCTCACGGCTCAAGGTGATCGCGGCGCTCCTGCCCGGCCCGTGGCATCCCACCCTGGCTGCCAAGCAGATCGCGACGATCTCCCAGCTCACCGGCGGCCGGATCGCCGTCAACATCGTCTCCGGCTGGTTCTCGGGCGAGTTCCGGGCGATCGGCGAGCCCTGGCTCGACCACGACGAGCGCTATCGCCGCTCGGAAGAGTTCATCCGCAGTCTCCGGGGGATCTGGACGCAGGACAACTTCACCTTCCGCGGCGATTTCTACCGCTACACCGACTACACCCTGAAGCCGAAGCCGGCCGATCCGTTGCCGGAAATCTTCCAGGGCGGCTCATCCCGGGCGGCGCGCGACATGGCGGCCCGCGTCTCCGATTGGTACTTCACCAACGGCAACACGCCCGAGAACATCCGCGCCCAGGTGGACGATATCCGCGCGAAGGCCGCCGAGAGCAGCAACCGTCCGCGCATCGGCGTGAACGCCTTCGTGATCGCCCGGGACACCGAGGAGGAAGCCCGCGCCGTCCTTCAGGAGATCATCGACCAGGCCGATCCCGACGCCGTGAAGGCGTTCGGCCACGAGGTGAAGAACGCCGGCAAGGCTTCTCCCGAGGGCGAGGGCAATTGGGCGAAATCCAGCTTCACCGACCTCGTCCAGTACAACGACGGGTTCAAGACCAACCTGATCGGTACGCCGGACCAGATCGCCGAGCGGATCCTGGCCCTCAAGGATGCCGGGGCCGATCTCGCCCTGCTGGCCTTCCTGCATTTCCAGGAGGACGTCGCGTATTTCGGCACTCACGTGATCCCGCGGGTCCGTGCGCTCGAAGCCGCGCGCGAGAAGCGCGCCGAGGCGGCCTGACGGGCCGCCCCAAACCTCGAAACAATTCCCTACCCTTCCGGAGTGAGCCATGAACATCGCGGTCGATGCGCGCACGCTCGACACTCAGTTGCGCCAGGGCGTTCCCGGGCCGGCGCGGCCGTCCTCCCCCGCCCACGTGATCCGTGACGATGCCGAGGCGCTGGCGGTGGCCCACCGCCTCGCCTCGGAGTTCCGGCTGGGCGCCTCCGAGCGCGACCGGAACCATTCCCGGCCCCTGGCGGAGCTCGATGCCTTCTCCCAGAGCGGCCTGTGGTCGATCAACGTGCCCAAGGCCTATGGCGGCCCGGAGGTCTCCTACAAGACCCTGGCGCAGGTCATCGCGCTCATCTCGGCGGCCGATCCGGCGATCGGGCAGATCGCGCAGAACCATCTGGGCATCGTGGCGGCGATCCGGACGGTCTCGGACGAGCCGCAGAAGCAACGGCTGTTCGGGGAGGTCCTGCGGGGCACCCGGTTCGGCAACGCCTTCTCCGAGCGGGGGACCAAGCGGGCCGCCGATTTCGACACGCGGTTCACCGATCACGGCGACCACGTGATCGTGCGCGGCCAGAAGTTCTACGCGACCGGGGCGCTGCTGGCGCATCTCGTGCCGATCGTCGCCCTCGATGCCGAGGGCCGGGCCTGGTACGCCATCGCCGAGCGGGACGCGCCGGGGCTCACGGTGATCGACGACTGGTCCAGCTTCGGCCAGCGCGGCACGGCGAGCGGCACGGTGCTGATCGAGGATGTCCGGGTGGAGAAGAGCCACCTGGTGCCGGCCTGGAAGGGCTACGAGGCGCCGAGCGCGGACGGGGCCATCTTCCAGATCATCCAGGCGGCGGTCGATGCCGGCATCGGCCGCGAGGCCCTGGACGACACGATCCGGTTCGTGCGTGAGAAGGCGCGGCCCTGGATCGATAGCGGGCAGGAGCGGGCCTCCGACGATCCCTACACGATCCAGGCGATCGGCGACCTCACCATCCGCCAGCATGCGGCCGAAGCCCTCCTCGACAAGGCCGGGCTCGCCCTCGACGCGGCGGTCGCGCAGCCGGATGCCGAGAGCGTCGCCGCGGCACAACTCGCCGTCGCCGAAGCGAAGGTACTGACCACCGACATCGCCCTGGCGGCTTCCAACAAGCTGTTCGAATTGTCCGGCACCCGCTCGACGCTCGCCGCCGAGAACCTCGACCGGCACTGGCGCAACGCCCGGACCCACACGCTGCACGATCCGGTGCGCTGGAAAGTCGCCATCATCGGCAACCACGCGCTGAACGGCGTCGCGCCGCCGTTCCACGCCTGGAGCTAGGCGCGCGCCTCGAAGAATGACAGCCGGCGCCCGTGATACCGCTTCCAGGGCGCCGGACGTTCAGAGAACCGGCAGGCCGCGGGCTTTGGCTTCCTCGCCGGGCTCGACGTGGATCGTGACGACCGCCCCGGGGATCGTCGTTTCCAGGGCGCTCTCCAGCCGGTCGCAGATGGCATGCGAGGCCTCGACGGTCATGCTGCCCGGGACCACGAGATGGAAGTCGATGAAGGTCGCCTGACCCGCCGACCGGGTCCGGACGTCGTGGGCTTCCAAGGCGCCCTCTCCGTGGCGGGAGATCAGCGAGCGGATCTCGCAGACCATGTCGGGCGAGGCCGCCCGATCCATCAGACCGTCGACCGATTCGCGCACCATGCGGAAGCCGGACCAGAGGATGTTGAGCGCCACGAGCCCGGCCACCGCCGGGTCGAGGGTCGGATAGCCCGTCAGCCAGACCGCGGCGACGCCCAGGAGCACGCCGCACGAGGTCACCACGTCGGCGAAGACGTGGCGGGCATCCGCGATCAGGGCCGGCGAGCGCCAGGCCCGACCCCAGCGCATCAGCGCCCAGGCCCAGGCGGCGTTGATGGCCCCGGCCCCGAGGTTGATGGCCAGGCCCAGGGCCGGCGCGTCCAGAGGTTTCGGGGCGAGCAGGCCGAAATACGCTTCCCGCAGGATCAGGACCGCCGCCACGACGATGAGCGCGCCCTCGATCACCGCGGAGAAGAACTCGGCCTTGTGGTGGCCGTAGGGATGCTCGGCATCGGCCGGGCGCGCCGCCACCCGCAGGGCCACGAAGGCGCCGATTGCGGCGACAACGTTGATGATGCTCTCGAGCGCGTCGGAGTACAGCGCCAGGCTGCTGGTGAGCCACGCCGCATAGAATTTGAGCACGGTCACCACGAGGCCGATGCCGGCGCTGAGGAGGGCTGCTTTCTGGGTCCGGTCCATGGGATACGCCGATCACGAGTCGACGTGCCCATACGGGATGCAGCTTGCCTCAGGCCACGGCAAAGCTTCGACGCTGCCGAAAGAGTCTTAGCTTCGGCTATGCCTCGGCCGGCGGAGTCTCCTGGCCGCGTTCGGTTTCGCGTCGCCGGCTCCGCTCGGCCTTGGCCCGCGCCTCGGCGGCTTTCCGCAACAGGCGGCGCTTTTGCCAGGCAAAGCGCGTGGTGGCCGCGATCGCCTCAAGGCGCGCCGCCTCCCGGTCCCAGTAGCCGACGAGTTGGCCGTCGAGGGTGATGCGCGGGGTGCGGCTGGGCCTGAGCATGCTGTTCAGTCCTGTGGGGATGCCGGTTCGCCGGTCTCGGCCACGATCAGCCCGTCCGCATCGCCGCGGAAGCTGCCGACCCCGGTATTGGGCACCGGTACGGCCGGGCTGCCGAAGGGCTCGCTCGGATAGGCCTCCTCGAATTTCGCCCGGGCGGCGGCCGGATCGTCGGCCTTGAGCACGATCTGTTCGGTGCCGGGCAGAGGCCAGCGCGGGTCGGCGGCATCGCGGGGTCGCACGGCGTACCAGGGCATCGAGTCAGCGTCTCCCGCTTCGGTGAGGCGAGAACAGGCAGGGTCGCGAACCGGTTCCGAGGTTGAATCCGCGTGCCGTTCGGTGCAGGCAGCCGGCGATGCGCGTGGACCTGTTCGATTTCGAGTTGCCGGAGAGCTGCATCGCCCTGCGCCCGGCCGAGCCGCGCGATGCCGGGCGGCTCCTCGTCGTGCGTCCGGGCGAGGCGCTGGCGGACCGTACCGTCCGCGACCTGCCCGGGGCGCTCCGGCCCGGCGATGCCCTGATCTTCAACGACACGAAGGTGATTCCGGCGCGGCTCAACGGGATCCGAACCCGCCCCGGCGCGCCCGGCCAGCGCACCGAGGTCATGCTGCACCTGCACGAGGCGCCCGCGCGCTGGCGCGCCTTCGCCCGGCCGGCCAAGCGTCTCGCTGCCGGAGACGCTCTGCAGTTCGGTGAGCTTCGGGCCACCGTGTTCGCGAAGGGCGAGGCCGGCGAGATCACCCTCGATTTCGACCGGGCGGGGGCCGCGCTCGACGCCCAGATCGCGCTGGAAGGCGCCCTCCCCCTGCCGCCCTACATCGCCGGCAAGCGCGCCACCGACGCCCGCGACGCCACCGATTACCAAACGATCTATGCGCGCCATCCGGGCGCCGTGGCGGCGCCCACCGCGGGGCTGCACTTTTCCGATGACCTGCTGGCCGCGCTCGACGCGGCCGGCCTGCACCGGCACCACGTCACCCTGCATGTCGGCGCCGGGACGTTCCTGCCGGTCAAGGCGGACGATACCGAGGGCCACCGCATGCATGCCGAGATCGGCATCCTCGATGCCGAGACGGCCGCCGCGCTCAACGCCGTCCGGGCCGCCGGCGGCCGGATCGTCGCGGTTGGCACCACGGCCCTGCGCCTGCTGGAGAGCGCCGCGAACCCCGACGGCACGCTCGCGGCCTTCTCCGGCCCCACCGACATCTTCATCACGCCCGGCTACCGGTTCCGCGCGGTCGACGCGCTGGTGACCAACTTCCACCTGCCGCGCTCGACCCTGTTCATGCTGGTCTCGGCCTTCTCGGGCCTCGACACGATGCGGGCGGCCTACGCGCACGCGATCCGGAGCGGCTACCGCTTCTACTCCTACGGCGACGCCAGCCTGCTGTTCCCGGGCCCGCGCGCGGACATGCCATGACCGAGACCGTGCCCTTCGGCTTCACCCTGCACGGGCAGGACGGCACCGCCCGGACCGGCGAAATCGCGACGCCGCGGGGAAACATCCGCACGCCGGCCTTCATGCCGGTGGGCACCGCCGCCACCGTCAAGGCGATGTATCCGGGGCAGGTGCGGGAGCTCGGCGCCGACGTGGTGCTGGGCAACACCTATCACCTGATGCTGCGTCCGGGCCCGGAGCGGATGGCGCGGCTCGGCGGCCTGCACAAATTCATGAACTGGGACCGGCCGATCCTGACCGATTCCGGCGGCTTCCAGGTGATGTCGCTCTCGGCCCTCCGAAAGATCGACGAGCAGGGGGTGACCTTCCGCTCGCATATCGACGGCACCGCGCACCATATGAGCCCGGAACGCTCCATCGAGATCCAGGGCCTGCTCGGCTCCGACATCCAGATGCAGCTCGACGAATGCGTGCGCCTGCCGGCCGAGCATGCGGCGATCGAGAAGGCCATGCACCTGTCCCTGCGCTGGGCCGAGCGCTGCCGGGTGGCGTTCGGCGAGCAGCCGGGCAAGGCGATGTTCGGCATCGTTCAGGGCGGCGACGTTCCGGCGCTCCGCGTCGAGAGCGCGCGCACGCTGACCGACCTCGACCTGAAAGGCTACGCGGTCGGCGGCCTTGCGGTAGGCGAGCCGCAGGCGGTGATGTTCGCCATGATCGAGACCGTCGAGCCGCACCTGCCGCAGGCCAAGCCGCGCTACCTGATGGGCGTCGGCACGCCGGACGACATCCTCGGCGCGGTGGCCCGGGGCATCGACATGTTCGATTGCGTGATGCCGACCCGGGCCGGCCGCCACGGCCTCGCCTATACCCGCAACGGCCGGGTCAACCTACGCAACGCCCGCCACGCCGAGGATACGGCGCCGCTGGACGAGGCTTCGACCTGCCCGGCGGCGCGGGACTATTCCCGGGCCTACCTGCATCACCTCGTCCGGTCGAACGAGATTCTGGGGATGATGCTGCTGACCTGGAACAACCTGGCCTACTATCAGGACCTGATGGCGGGCGCCCGGGCGGCGATCCGGGACGGGCGATTCGACGATTACTGCGGCGCCACCCGCGAGGGCTGGGCGCGGGCCGAGCGCGCGGCCGCTGGATGAACCGGCGTCACGGGTGCGCGAGCACCCGATAGATGCCGTCCGGGTCGTCGGCGCCGGTGCCGAGCGCAGCCTTCAGATCCGCCACGATCCGCGCGGCCACCGGCAGGCGGTAATGCAGCGCGTCCCAGTAATTCCTGTCCTGCGTGGTCACGGGTGAAGGCATGCGGAAATCCACCACGACAGCACCGTGCCGGCTGCCGATCTCCGCGACCCGGGCCTTGCAGGCCGTCTCCCGTCGGCCGGCTGGTGTGCCGGGGGGGCCTTGCGCCGCCGCGTGCACCGGCATGAAGGCGACGAGCTTCAAGGCGCCCGCTGGGACGCGCCGGAGGAGCGCATCGAGCCGTGCCAGCGCCGGCATAGGGGCGTCCGGCCGGTCGGCGGGGGCCGCCGGATCGGGAGCGCCGGCCCGGATATGGGCGCGAGCGCGTACGGGATCGTACAGTGCGTCGGGCGGCGTGAAGACCGCGTAGCCGTCGGGGCGTATGCGCGGCCGTGCCAGGCCGAGGCGCGCCAGCCCGGTCTGCGCAGCGATCGTGACCGAGCGCAGGCTGGCCTGCCGCAGCACGCCCCAGGGCGCGCCCGCTTCATAGAGCCAGTCCGGGAAGGCGTTGGCGGTGCGGGCCGGCGGATCGGCGGCGCACCACGTCGTGTCGAGGCCGAACAGGACTGCCTTCACCGGCCGGTGCGCGAGGAAGAGTTCGGCCAGGCGGATCTGCTCGTCCGGCGTCGCGGCGTTCACCGCCAGGTTGGCGAAGCGCGCATCGAAGGCGGCATCAAGCGCGACCGGATCGAGGAGCCGTGCCGTCGAGGTGCCAAACACGGCCGCATCGAACGGACCGCCGCGGGCGATCTGCGGGTAGGAGAGCCGCTGGTTGGTGTCCATGATCGGGCCCGGCGGATGGCCGGGACCCGCGCGCAGGCCGTAGGGGTCGAGACTCGCCACAGCGCCGATGATGGCGAGGCCGAGCAATACGACGGCGGTCAGGAACACCCGGGTGAAGCCGGCCCATGCGGCGCGCTGGGTCTCGACGTCGACGGGACAGGCTGGCGATTTCGGGGCCATGGGCAGGCCGCATACCCGCTTCGATTCACGCCGACAGGCTACAGAGGTTTGAGGCGCAGGCGTCCTTGCAGCCCGCGCCGCGTCTCCCTCTCCCGTGTGGGAGAGGGCTGGGGTGAGGGATATGCCCTATCCGGACAAACCTGTCCCCTCACCCTGTCCCTCTCCCGCACGAGTTATCGGATTCACCCATTCCCCGATGTGCCGCGCCTCCCCTCCCCCGTGCCGGTGAGGGATAGGGTGAGGGATGCGCGTTTTCCGGAAAGACCTGGTCCCTCACCCCAACCCTCTCCCGCACGGGAGAGGGGGCGCGGGGCGGCTTTCGCAAGCCGAGGTGTGAACATAGTAGCTCTGCGGTGGAGGGAGAGCTGCGGTGTCTCCAGCGTATCCTGCCGGCCCCGAGCGGTGAATCCGGTAGCTCGCGCGGGGGCGGGCGCCCCCGGGGT
>NZ_JAKSYO010000058.1 GCF_022829635.1 Methylobacterium sp. E-066 | reverse complement strand
CCCGGTCAGCGCCGATGCAGACCCCGACCGAGGGCCGCGGTCGTCCAGAACAGCCGATAAGCGCTGGGTACCCGCCCGGACGCGTGGCGAAGCTCAACCCAGATCCTGCGCGGCAGGTGGTGGATCGAACGCGCCCGATCACGCCGCCCCGCGACGCCGGGGGTGTGGTCGCGCCGATCCTGAACCCCGGACCGACGCGAAACACGCGGTCGCTCAGGCGGCCAAGGCCGGCGACGAGAGTCTCGCGGGCCCGGATGCCGTACCGCGACACTGAACAGACGGCGAGCATCATCAGCCTGCCGAGATCGGCTCGGGTGGGGGTTGATGCCGGCGCGATCGCGCACGCCTCCCTGCACCGAGCACGACCTGAGCGCTCGGCCGTCCCATCACCCGCTCCTGCGCCGTCCGCACCCTGGACGCTGCCATCAGCCCTTGCGCCGACGGATTAGTGCGATGCCGCGGC
>NZ_JAKSYO010000056.1 GCF_022829635.1 Methylobacterium sp. E-066 | reverse complement strand
GGCCAGCAGCCCGACGAGGAGCACTGTCGAGCCGCCGGCCCGTCGCAGCCGAGTCGATGGCCATTGCCGTCCACACGCCGGCGTTCTCCGCGCCGATCGTAGCGTCCCCCGCGCAGCCGCATCCCGATGCTGCCATCGTGTCGCTAGGCGCGCGGTGGCTACGGGCGAGCGAGGCTCAGGAGAGGGCGCGGGAGGAATGGGGTGTCGCGTATCAGCAGGTCTACGCCGTCATCGTCACGTGCCCGCCGGAGCTGTTCGCGACCCGCGATGAGCAAATTCGGGTGCTCGGCGGCTGGCGCTGGCCCACGCTCCTCGGCGTGAACCTCAGGCACGTCGCCCTGGATTGGGGAACCGAGGGGGCTCACACCGAGCGGGCCTGGACCGGGGAGGCGCTGCGCATCGCCATCACCCGCGCGGTCCCGATGCTTGGCCGAGGCGGCAAGACGCCTGGCCGGATCCGCCGGTGGAAAGCCCTCATGCCGATCGCCGACGCCTTCGATACCCGGGTGGAAGCCGTCGAGACCGCGACCGACCGACGGCGCCTTGAGGCGGCCCGCCGGACGGCAGAGGACGAGTTTCGCGATCTGAACCGCGAGATCGGGCGGCACGTCGCCACTACCCCAGAGGGCATGGCCGCCCTGGTCCGGGTGATCGGCCTCTATCCGTGGAAGGATACGGGCGGCGCGTGGCCGAACCTGCTGCGCAGCGCGGCAGCCGTCGCTGGCATCGACCCCGCCAGCCTCGAACACGAGCACGCCTCGACCCGCGCAGATTGGGCCTGAAGCCGCCACCGCGCGGCGCTCGACCCGCCGCGCCTCCTCCCACTGATCCTGTGACCCATGGAGGCCGACTGTGCCCTCTCTCAAGCTGTCCGCCCTATTCCGGCGAGATCCTAACCGTACCGACCTCAAGCAACGCGCCGCCGAGCTGAAGGCCAATCTCGGCAAGCGCTCTCGGCACCAGCCGGAGCCAGGTAGTGACGAGGCGAAGGCAGCGTTCAAGGCAGCCTGCCACGAGCACACCCTTCGGACCCAGTTCGCCAACGGCTACCCCGAACTGAAGCGCACCATCTTGGAGTGGTGGACGGCGAGCAGCCTCGGCAAGGCGCTGGAAACCGGCGAACTGACGCCGGCCGAGTGCGCCCGCCTCTACCCGCTGGCGACCGAGCGCGAGCTGCGCATGGCCGAGATCGAGCACGAGCTGAACCTCGGCGGCCTGTTCGCCCTGGCGTTCGCCGATGAATACCCGGTCACGCCCATGGCCGACGATCCGGATCCGATCCACGCCGTGATCGCCGACAGCTACCGCGCCGAGGACGCGATGAAGGTGTTCGGGTTGGACCCGACCTCGACCTCACGGCCGAACTGGTTCCTACGCGAACGCGCTCTGACGGAGGCGCAGAGCGCGACGCGAGATGCTGTGTGGCGCACCACGCCGACGACCCGCGCCGGTCGGCTCGCCCTGGTCGACTACGCCCGGTTCCAGGTCGCGCTCTTCACGGGCAGCAGCGTCGAGGATCCCGACTGCCCGGCCTACCTGTTTCGGGACATCATGAGCGCCGTCACCGCGGCGTTCGAGGCTGACTGCGCCCCGGCGAGCGACAGTGCCGTGCACGACCTGTCCGGGTGCGACCTCGCTCAGCTCGCTCGCCTCTATGAGACCTGGGAGGGCGTGTTCCACCATCTCACCGGCGCCGGCGCGATCCCGTGCTTCACATCGGATCGGCGCAGCGGCTTCACGCCGGCCGGCGAGGTGCTGGACCGCGAGTACGACCGGGCAGGGGCTTTCCTCAGTGCCATCGCCGACGAGGTCCGGAGCCGCACGGCCGTGAGCTCCGACGACCGGCACGAGCGCCTGGGGGTGCTCATCCGGCACGAACTCAACACGAACGGCAGGCCGGTCGACGACGCCCTGCTGTCCGAGCTGAACGCTCAGCCTAATCGCTGAGCCTTCCCTTCCTTCGCCGTGCGTACCGCCCCGGCCAGTTCCTGCCGGGCTCCCCCATCACACCCCGAGACCTGACACTATGGGCGACGTGCTTACCTTCACCCCACGTCCGAAACCGGCTGCGCCAGCGATCCCGGCGCCGCTAGCCGGACCCGCACTCCGCGCCAGCCTGGAGGAGGCGGCTCAGGTCGCCCTCGACGCCGCGGACCGCATCATCGCCGTGCTCGACCGCATGGACGGCGACACGGACCTTGAGGACGGCGCCGACTACGAGCCTTCCCTGGCGGCGCCGGAGAACCACACTGGCAGTCAGATCACATGGCTGCGTGGGAACGACCGGGACCGCGAGGCCGAGGCGCCTGAGACCGTGCTGCCGGAGGTGGCCGCGGTGATCGAGGTGGAGCCCCTGCGCTGGGGCGGCCGTGGGAACGTCATCGTGGCGGCTGGCGCAGCCCTCCTCGACCTCGCGGGGGTGCGCTGATGCCGATCAGTGCGTACTCAACGCTCGCCATCATGCCACTTTGCTGCGAGTCACGAGCGTCGTCATCGCCTGCTCAAGCTTGGCCGCCTGGTTAGCGAGGTCACGCGCGATGCCCTGCATTTCGCTGGCGGCGCTACCTGCCGTCCGAGCTGCATCGCTGACTCCGGTGATGCTGCCGGCAACCTCTTGCGTTCCGGAGGCCGCCCGGCTGACGTTGCCCGCAATTTCATGCGTAGCGGCGCGCTGCTGATCGACTGCGGCGGCCATCGTGGCTGCAACCTGATCCATCTCCCCGATCATGGCGGCGATGCGTTCGATCGCTGCGACCGCCGAACTGGTCGCGCCCTGCATAGCTGCCACCTGAGCCGAGATCTCTGAGGTAGCCTTCGCGGTTTGACCGGCCAGATCCTTGACCTCGGCGGCCACCACTGCGAAGCCGCGACCCGCCTCTCCGGCCCGTGCGGCCTCGATGGTTGCGTTTAGCGCTAGCAGGTTGGTCTGGGAGGCGATCGAAGAGATGAGCGAGACGACATCGCCAATCTTAGCGGCAGAGCCTGACAGGCTCTGAACTGTCGTATCGGTTTGGTGGGCGGCCAGATTGGCAGCCTGTGCGATCTCAGCGGCCCGCGTGACCTGCTGCGAGACCTCGCTCAAGGAGGCTGACAGCTCCTCTGCCGCGGCTGCGACCCCATCCACGTTCTGGGAAGCCTCTTGAGAGGCACCCATGACGGTCTGAGCCAATCTGGTGGTATCAGTTGTTGCCTTCACCGTCGTCACAGCACGGTTGCTGACCGTATCGGCACTTTGCGCCACGCTCGTGACTATAGCCTGAACCTGTTGCTGGAAGCCTTCAAGCTGAGTCGCGATTTCACTCCGGCGTTCATCCTCAACGCGCGCGTATGTCTCCAGCAAAAGCTCAAGATCGAACCATGCCAATCGGCTGATTACGCCGGCGAGAGCGCTATGCTCGCGCAGCTGCTTCATCCTGCCGGGCGATCCGAACCTATCATCAATCGGGTTCGAGAGACCGAGTTCGGCAATAAGCGCACGTGACACGACCGAGTGGCAGATGACGATGGCGTACGCTGGCACTTTGTGACGGTGGAATGCCGTGGCCAAGCGTTCCACAGATGCGTCGAACTCCGATCCGATTTCGCCCGTGGCCACGAGCGTCCAGTGGACGAGGCGTGCCGCATAGACCTCTGGAGCCTGCAGGGCCGGATCAATTTCTGGCCACTTCGCGAACGTGTCTTGCAGTTTGCTGAGCAGCGCAGGCATTATCTGCCTAACGACGCTTGCATGCATGCGCAACATTATCATGTCATCTGCTGTGACGCCAAAGACACCAAGGCTCTTCTTGTGCTTGGTGTTCGTCGGCATGGCAGTCTCACGTTGATGCAGTAAATCTTCCGAACGGTACGCGTCGCTCGCGAAGCTCAGGTTAACGGCGTCGGGGAATTAGGGCGACGTGAGCAGTTCGGTCCGAGGTGAACGACATCACGGCTGCCGGCACGTTTCTCGTCGACCTGCTGGAGCGGGCGTGATGCAGTTGGACACCGGAAGTCCGGTAACTCTCCAAGGAGTGTCGGGTATGCACCTTGAAGCAGACGATCCTGTCGCTCGGACGCTACAGCTTGGCTTCCCCACCTGCCTTGATCAGCGAGCGGATGCGGGCCGCCATCTCATCTATCGCGAACGGCTTCGTCATCACCGTCATGCCTGGCGCGAGGCGCCCGTTGCCCAAGATCGCGTTCTCCGCGTAGCCGGTGATGAACAGCACCCTGAGGTCGGGGCGAGACACGCGCCCCGCGTCAGCCATCTGGCGCCCGTTCATACCGCCCGGCAGGCCCACGTCTGTCACCAGCAGGTCGATGCGCACATCCGATTGCAGGATCTTCAGCCCGGCTGCACTGTCACCCGCCTCGATCGCGAGGTAGCCGAGGTCCTCCAGGATGTCGGTGATCAGCATGCGCACAGTCGGCTCGTCGTCCACGACCAGCACCGTCGCCCTGTGCTCCGACCGCGGCAGCGCATCGGGTTTGATCGCGCTGTCTTCGTCGGCCGCTTCGCCGTAGTGGCGCGGCAAGTAGATGCAGATGGTCGAGCCCTGGCCAACCTCGGAGTAGATGCGCACCTGCCCGCCGGATTGTTGGGCAAATCCGTAGATCATGCTGAGCCCGAGCCCCGTGCCCTCGCCGATCGGTTTGGTCGTGAAGAACGGTTCGAACACCCGGGCGATCACCTCGGGCGGCATGCCGGTGCCGGTGTCGGTCACGCACAGCGAGAGGTACTGCCCCTCAGGCATGTCGAGCTTGCGGGATGCGCGTTCATCGATCCACTTGTTATGGGTCTCGACCGTGATGCGCCCGCCCTCCGGCATGGCGTCGCGGGCGTTGATGCAGAGGTTCAGCAGCGCGTTCTCAAGCTGCGGCGGGTCGACCAGCGCAGTCCAAAGACCTGACGCACCGACCATCTCAACCGAAATGCCGGGGCCGACCGTGCGCTGGATCATCTCCTGCATGCCGTTGACGAGCCGGTTCACGTCGGTCGGTTTGGGGGCCAGCGTCTGGCGTCGGGAGAAAGCGAGTAGGCGGTGCGTCAGAGCGGCGGCACGCTTCGAGGCCCCCTGCGCCGCCGCCATATACCGTTCGACATCGTTGAACCGCCCCTGCTGCATCCGGGTCTGCATCAGTTCCAGCGATCCAGAGATGCCCGCGAGCAGGTTGTTGAAGTCGTGCGCAAGACCGCCCGTGAGTTGGCCGATCGCCTCCATTTTCTGCGCCTGCCGTAGCGCCTCCTCGATCCGCTCGCGTTCCTCGCCCTCTGCCTTCAGCCGGGCGTTGGCCTCGGCCAGCTCGTGCAGATGTTGCCGCTGCTCGGTCAGGTCGGTGAGGACGCCGCATAGCAGGGCGGCGCCGTCGCCGCGCTGCAGGCGGCTCAGCGACACGTGCGCCGGCAGGTGTGATCCGGCGGCCGACCGGAGGCGGACCTCGCCACGAGCCGTGCCTGTCCTGTTGGCCTCCTCCAACAGCCGCGCCAGCACCGGACGCTCCTTCGCGTCGACGAAGTCATACAGCGGGCGCCCGATCAGCTGTTCCGGGATGCTCGCGAGCATCACAGCGATCCGGGGGTTGCCGTACAACAGCACCCCGTCTGCACCGAGCGTGAACGCACCCTCCTGGATCTGCTCGATCAGCACACGGTAGGGTCGGTCGGCGTTCTCCAGCGTGTAGACCTGCCGCTCTCCGGCGGGCCCCTGGACGACGACGGCGTCGAAATCGCCCCGCTGGATCGCGCCTAGCGTCTCCTCGCTCTCCTCCAGTTTGGCCTCAAGCTCGCGGATGCGGGCCTGAGCCGTGGCGAGGGCGACCCGGTCAGATACTGGATCCATCGCCGCCTCTGGGGAGTGGGTAGACACCCAGCCCGCGCAGCACGCGAGCCTCGTCTGAGAGGTCGCCGACGATCCGGCGCAAGGGCTCGGGCGTCAATTTGAGTAGGGTCGGCGCCGCCACGACCTGAGCGGCCTCGGCAAGCTCAGGCTGCTGATAGATGTCGACGATCACGAGGCTGTGGCGGTCAGCGAGGTGCTCGCGGCAGATCCGGCGCAGGTTCTCGATCGTGCGCTGCGAGCGCGGGCTCGTGCCGGCTATGAAGAGGCGCAGCTGGTACTCGGCCGGGTCTGGCGCGTTTGCCCCGCCACCGCTCAAGGCTTGCCCGGCGCGGGCGGGTCGCGCGGGCGGATGTCGAGGCCGACCAGCACCTTCTCGGTGTTCGACAGGTCGCCGATGATCCGCTTGAGCGGGGCGGGCAACCGGCGGACCAGGGTCGGGATCGCCAAGATCTGGTCGCCCGCGGCGAGCTGCGGGTTCTTCAGCAGATCGACCACCTCAATGTCGTAGCGGCCGGCGAGGTGCTGCTCGCACACGCGCATGAGGTTGGCCAGCGCGGCCATCGACTTCGCGGTCTGGCCGGCCACGTAAAGGCGAAGATGATATTGCCCCGGATCACCGTCTTCTTCCGAGATGGGATCGCCGGCATGTGACGTCTGCTCGCTCATTCCGCTGCGCTCCGGCGACGGGCGATATCGGTGCGCTTGATCGTCAGCATCGTCTCGCGCTGGGTATCCTCGTCGAGGAGCAGTGTCTCCTCCTCCTCCGCGGTTTCTAGGCTGTCTCGCAGTTCGGCGATCTGACGCTCTATCGACTGCCGCCGCCGGGTCACGTCCCGCTTCCGCCGCTCGCTGTCCTGCTGACGACGCAGCGCGGCGGCCTCCTCCTGCGCCTCCTGCACGATGCGCGCGGTCCCGGTCAGAACCCCGGCCGGGCCGATGTAGGCGTCCACGAGCTTCAACCCAGCCGCCGACATCTGAAACTCGCGCACCTGGTTCGAGTGGCTCATGCCGCGGGCCTTGATCACGTAGAGCGTGCGCGAGCGCTCGCCGTTGGCCTCAATGTCCTGGAGCTTGATCCACACGTCCATCAGTGAGGATAGGCCGAGATCGTCTGACTGTCCGAACGCGCCGTCCGTGCGCAAGGACGTGAATACCGCGGTGATGCCTCGGGCCTTAAGCATGTCGACCATGCGCAACAGCGTCGCCTGCAGCTCGACCTCGGGTCCGCGCAGGGCTGAGATCGGATCGATCACGACGACGCTCGGCCGGAACTGCTCGATGTCCCGGTGCATCCGGGCGAGATGCATCTCCAGTCCGTACAGGCTCGGCCGCGCAGCCTCAAAGCGTAGCAGGCCAGCGTCGAGGTGGCGCCGGAGATCGAGCCCGACCGAGTGGGCGTTGCGGCAGATCTGTTCACCGCTCTCCTCGAACACGAAGGACATGCAGTGCTCGCCGCGGGCGCAGGCGGCGTCGATCGTGTGGCTGCTGATCGTCGTCTTGCCGGTACCGGCCGAGCCGGAGATCAGCACGCTGGAGCCGCGGAACAGGCCACCGGAGCCGAACATCGCGTCCAGGCTCTCGACCCCGGTCGAGACGATCTCGTTCGAAACCTTGTAGCTCAGGTCGGCGGCCGTCACCGGCAGGACGCTGATGCCCTGCTCATCGATCAGGAACGGGTACTCGTTAGTGCCGTGGGCCGAGCCGCGGTATTTGACGATACGCAGGCGGCGGGTGGTGATCTGATCCTCGACGCGGTTGTCGAGCAGCACGACACAGTCCGAGACGTACTCTTCCAAGCCCTGGCGGGTGAGTTGCCCCTCGCCACGCTCGCCGGTGATGATCGCGGTCAGCCCGCGATCCTTCAGCCAGCCGAACAGCCGGCGCAGCTCGGAGCGCAGCACCGCTGCGTCGCTCAGACCTGCGAACAGGGTCTCGATCGTGTCGAGGACCACCCGCTTGGCCTTGATCGTGTCGACGGCGTAGCCGAGGCGGATGAACAGGCCTTCGAGATCGTACTCGCCGGTCTCCTCGATCTCGCTGCGCTCGACCTTGACGTGATCGACGGCAATCTTGCCCGCCGCCATGAGGCCGTCGAGATCGTAGCCGAGCGAGGCGACGTTGGCGGAGAGATCTTCCGCCCGCTCCTCGAAGCTCATGAACACGCCGGGCTCGTCGTAGAGTGTGGCGCCGTTCACGAGGAAAGTGGTGGCAAACAGCGTCTTGCCACAGCCGGCGGCACCACAGACGAGAGAAGGCCGCCCTGTGGGCAGACCACCGAAGGTGACGTCGTCGAACCCGTCGATGCCCGTCCGCGCCTTGGGCAGAGACGCTGTGGTGTGTTCAGAGGTCACGCGGGCGTTCCCTAATCTGCTGAGTGCAGTCTCGTCCGCGTGCGACGAGAGCTGACGTCTTCTCGGCGATGCGTTGGCGCAGCGCGGTCTCGATGAAATTGGTGAGCGTGCGGTTGTCCTGGCGCGCGCACTCGCGAGCGGCAGCCAGTATCTCCGGGTCGATCCGTAGGGCGATCGGGGTCTTCATCTCCGTCACCTCCCAAACGCATCAGCACACGGGTCGCATACAGTCCCGTATTGAAGAGGGCAATACGACCTGAGGTCGACGGCGGTGAGATGGGTGGTCCGATGGGAACATCGCACCGGATGAGGTGGACCTAAGTGGTCGCCCTTAATCTTCGGCGAGAGACCGCAGATCGTCGCGCACTGCCAGAAGCTCGCGCAGGTGTCGCTCGTAGAGGTCAACGCTGGCCTGCCAGCGGCTCCTGTCGTCTGCCGGTAGGCCAGGCTCGGCCAGCGCTAGACGTGCGATCCGGATGCTCTCCCGCAGCGTGGCGATGCCGCCCTCGACCCGCTCAAGCTCGGTCATCGTCGGGCTTCCAACGTTGACTTAACCGTGCCGCCCGGCCGACATGGAGCGTTCCGGCCGGGCTCGCCTTGACGAGTCGAGAGCCGGCAATTCAGGAGACCATCGCCGCGAGATAGACCCTGAAAAGCCAACAGCCCCTTCCCGGCAAGGAAGAGGCTGCTGAAAAACCTGAGGCCTGGTGGGGCCGCCTTCGAATGCTCCCCACAAGCCATGAGACCCCCCGGGGTGTCAAGACGGAACCCGTTTCCGTCAACGGGAAGGCTTTGCCTGGACCCTAGCCGCGGCCCGTGAGGGAACGGGTTCGATGAACTATGCCGACGAGATCCGTCGACAGGCGGAGGGGGCGACGCGCGCCGCGTTGCCAGCCATCACGGCTGCGCTGTGGCGCGACTACAGCGACGGGAAGATCACGGAAAACGAGGCAGAGAGTCTGTCTGCGTTTATTGACGCCCGGCGGTCGTGCGGAGTCGGACAGAAATAAAGACAGAGCACGCACCC
>NZ_JAKSYO010000047.1 GCF_022829635.1 Methylobacterium sp. E-066 | reverse complement strand
GGCTCCAGCCGGCAGGCCGGTGATCTGAGCGCAGGCGCTCAGCATCTGCCAGAGCTCGGACAGGGACGCCGCTGGCCTTCGCTCGATTGGGCCAGCTATGGCCACGAGCGGTAACACAGAGACGACCGCCGAAGCGGCGCCAACCGACATAGCGATCAACGTCCGCCTCCGGAAGAGCATCACGCGATGTGAAGCCCGCCCCTGCCGCCGGTCGGCGTGCGGCTGCAGGAGATGTTTGGATCCTACACCCGCCACGATCCGCCACCCGAACGCACCGCCTTGTAGCCGCTCAGGCCGTCATTTAGCTTCGGTGGCGCTTTCAGTGCCACGCCCGTTCGGACGCGATCGAAGGGTTGGTTTGTGGGCCGATAGGTGGCCTTAGATCGCGTAGGATGACTCAGGACTGGCACGGAGCTGCGGCGGCTGTGGATCACGGGCAAAGCAAGGAACGCCGCCAGCGGGGCGAATTTCAGGCTTATTACAGGCCGATGTAGTTACTGCACCACCTTCTGCCGCTGCTGCGCCTGCCAGTCCGCGATGAACGCCTCGATCTGACCGGCGAGTTCCTTGTCGGCGGGCATCGGCGACGCCTCCAGGCTCGACACCATGGCGCCAAAGGACGGCCACTCGGACGCCATGTCGTTCAGGCCCGCCACGATCTGCCGGTCGAGCTCCGCGTCGGAAAGACGAGCTAGGCCACTGAACCGAGGGCTGGCCTCAAGCCGGGCGATCTTTGCCTCGATCTCCTTGATCCTCATGACAGCCTCGCCCTCAGATCCCGGTAGTACGTCGCGACGTCGTGGGTGCAGTGTCGGATCCGGGCGATGAGATGCTGCTCCTGCGGATCCTCGGCTTCGTCCCACTCGTCCATCAGTTCGTCGATGCCGCCGGCCTTGGCCGCCAGCCTGTGCAGGCGATCGAACAGCGCGCGCTCAGCCTGGCCATAGGACAGGTGGTCGAACCGGCCGGTGCCGCGCTTCGCCTCCAGGCGCGCGATGCGCGTCTCGATCTCTCGGATCCTCATGCTCCCTGTCCCTCCAGTGCCGCGAGACGGTGGTGCAGGTCGGCAGCCGTGATCGCCTCGATGTGGGCGGACACCGCCTTGCCGACATCGGCCGCCTCGGACGGCGTGATCTCGCCCGAGGACACCGCCCGGAGCAGGGCGGCGGTCGCCATGGGCAGATCGGCTGCGGTCTCGATGACGGGAAGGTCGAACGTGATGGACCGGTCCCGACGCGGGGACAGCAGGCGGTCGAGGCAGAGCTTCATCGCGCCGCCGTCGCCCGCGAGCGCCTGCTCAATGGCCTTGCGGGACAGGGCTTCAGCCTCGCCCTCGAAGATGGCTTCCAGGGCCAACGTGGAGCGGTTGCGGGAACCGCGAGGGCGACCGGCGGGGTTGCCGGACCGGCCTTCTACGAATGGTTTTCCGTCACCCGGCATGGTCGGATCTCAGCGGTGGGCATGGCTGTAAACAACAGGGAAGAAACAGCCAGACCGGTGAAGATAGATAGCACAGCCTATGAGTTTTCACGACAGGGCTTCCAGGTCGACCCTCAAGTGGTCGTGGGCATCCTCGTCGAGAACCTTCAGGGCAGCGACCACAGCCTGATGCTGAACACGACTGGCGTCGTTCCGGACCTCGATGTTCACGGCGGGGTTAGCGTTACGAGGAACGAGATCGGCCCCGACGAGTTTCGATCCGCCCTTCGGAGGAAATGATGTCGGACAGTACGTTAGCGTCGGTCACGCTCCCATCCCTCAAGGCCGCTCGATCAGCGCGCGATCGCCTCGCCCGGGCAGGGTTTGCCCGCAACAGCATCGAGATCGATCGGCATGGCGATGCGTTCGAGGTCTCGATCAACACCCGGGAAGAGAACCGCGACCGTGCCGAGCGCATCCTGACGGGCTCGCCTCTGGGCAACGATCTCCGGCAAGCTGGAGAGCAAGCGGCCGACTTCGTTCAAGCCAATCAGCCCCTCGCCCTAGGCCTCGCGGCATTGGCGGGTTTCGCGCTCTTCGGCCTGACGAACCGTAGGTGACGGCCCTTACCCCCCGGGAGAACCGCACCATGAAGCACTTATTCACTAGCTCGCTGATCGCGGCCAGCTTGCTTGCCATTCCGAGCCTGCCGGCATCAGCGCAGAGCATCGATATCCGACAGCCGAGGCCGGTTCATCTCCACGATCCAACAGGGCGGACTGACGAACCCCTACGGGCTCGGCGCCGTCGCAGCTTACGGTCAACATGAAAGCCGCTACAACCCCGCGAACATTACCGGGTCATGGTCGGACCCGAGCGAGAGCGGTCAACCGGGGCAGTCAGGTGGCGTCCTATCGTGGCGTGGCGGGCGCCTCGACAACATGAAGGCCTTCACCCAGGGCGCGGCCGACCCCGTGACGGCGCAGGCCAAGTTCTTCCTCCAGGAGAACCCGCAGCTCACGCAGGCCCTGCAGAACGCCGGTAGTGCCGAGGAAGCCAACCGTCTGATGGCTCAGGCTTGGAAATTCGCCGGCTTCGACAGACCCGGCGGTGAGAACGCGGCCCGCCTCGCGACCACGCAGGCCTACGCCAACAGCTTTGCGAACGGCCAAGCGCTGCCGGCCACCGCCTCCCCTCGGGGCGCCTCGATGGGCGCGACGGCGCAGCGTGGCGCTTTCGGGTTGGGCGGTGTCCAGGCGCAGGGTTCGGCGGTGCCGGGACAGGTGTCGCAAGTTTCGGGCGTCGCGGCCCTGTCCGGACAGCCTCTTGCGCTCACTCCTGACGCGACCGGGTTCTCGAGCGATCCGGCCAACCCGCCGCAGCAGCCCCGCCCCTATGATGGTGTCGCCTCGGCCCTGAAATCCATCGCGGGCGGCGGACAGAAGCAGGCGCAGGCGGCCAGGGGAGGCGGCATGCCGGCGGGCGAGGCTCCGGGCGGGCGGCCAATCTCGCTCATTGAGGCGCGCAAGCTCTACGGCCCGTCCAAGTTCTTCACGATGCTGCAGCAGCACGGGGTGAGGGCGCGGGGCTGACCACTATCTCGGGGAGGGCGCCGGCTCCTCCTACGGATCGTCGGTCTGGCTGGGCTGCTCGGGCATGCGCTCAAGATGGCGAGCACGAGCGTGTCTGTCGAGGCGGTCAGCCGATCTCGCTGCAGCAGGCTTGGGCCATGTTCAACCCGGGCAAGCCCTACGGGATGCTGCCGATCTCAGGCAGCGCGAAGAGGTGCGCGATGTGGTTCGAAGCGGTGCCGTACCCGGGAGCGACAGGGGCGCAAAGGCGGGGTTATCCAACTTACAGACCAAGGCACCCGTAGTCACGGATCGAGCCGGGCAGGCCGATTGCACTGGGGTGCACAGGTGTGCAGAGAACATCTTCGAGCGTTTCCGAACAAGCGCGAATGTCCGAGAGCATCGTCGCTGCTTCGGCCTGCTGCGCGGTGCTTTGATCGGCTTCGGGTCGAGGAAGCCGAGGCAGCAGGAAGACGGCTGTATACGGCTGAGGGACGGCAGCCTGCGGCAAGGGACGGTAGCTGACGGCAGCGCTACGGTAAGAAGCACGGTAGCAGGAGGGGTATCACACCACACGCACTGAAGGTGTGAGCGACCTCCTATGAATCTTCAGTCTGATCGTGCGCCTTACGCGTGCATTCAGGATGGCTTTTGGCAGACTTGGTGTCGAAGCGGCGAATGACCGTTCTGGCTGGGCTGGAAACAAAATCGTTGGCAACCTCTGCTACGGAAGGCCCTAATACATCGTCTAGTTGTATCCCATTAACCATTTCCCCCCACGACTTAATGTTGGCAGCTGCAATTATCCCCGGCTCTACGGCTGCCTGACGAGGTCAGCGGTGTCGCTTCAATCCATGTCGATCCGCAGCAAATTGATTGCTGCATTTTCAATACTCGCCGTCCTGCTTATCGGAATAGGTTCTCTGGGTCTACTAGGAACCCAGACAATGCGTGAGCAAGTACTTGACATCGAGACGAACTGGCTGCCAAGCATCCGAGTCCTAGGTGAGATCGACACGCTTACTGCCCGTACTTCGGGTTCCATGCTACGTCACACGCAGGCTACGGATCCGACACTGCTTACCAACATCGAAACTGATACCGATCGCTTCGCCAAAAAACTCAATGAAAAAAAGACTCTCTACGAGCCGATGATTGCGTCGTCTCAAGAACGTGCACTGTATGAAATCTTTACGCGAGCATACCGCGACTTTGAGACTGTGCGCGATGCGGTTCTAGAGCTCTCTCGCAGGGGCCAGAAGACCGAAGCGTTTGCGCTCTATGAGAGCAAAGGCATCATCCCGCGCCGTGCAGCTTCGGCTGCCCTCGACAAGCTGATTGCGATCAACAACGAGGGAGCCGCACTGGCTCAGGCCAGAAGCAAGGACACCTACGAGCACACCTGGACGTGGGGCGTCGTTGCCATGGTCGCCGGCCTCGTCCTCGCGGTGGTTTCGGGCGCCGGGATCGTTATGGGCGTCACTGGCGGCATCGCCTCAGTAGTGCAGCCGATGCAGGCACTTGCCGGCGGTAACCTCACTGTCGCGATCCCGCATCAGGGTGAGGGCACCGAGATCGGCACGATCGCAGACGCCGTGCAGGTGTTCAAGGACGGGTTGATCCGCATGAAGGCGCTGGAAGAGGAGACCGCGGAGGCCCGCTTGGCTGCCGAGGAGCAGCGCAAGGCCGGCATGCGCCAGATGGCGGACGGGTTCGAGGCCGCGGTTGGCGGCATCATCGGCATGGTGTCTTCGTCCGCCACCGAGTTGCAGGCGACAGCACAGACGATGACGGCCACGGCGACCGAGACGGCCAGCCAGTCGACAACAGTCGCGGCCGCAGCTGAGGAGGCTGCCTCGAACGTCAACACCGTGGCAGCCGCTGCCGAAGAACTCGGTTCATCCGTCCAGGAGATCAGCCGGCAGGTCGCTGGCTCGGCTGAACTTGCGCAGCTTGCCGTACACGAGGCGGATCAGACCGGCGCCTTGGTGCAGGAGTTGAGCGCGGCCGTAGCCCGGATCGGTGACGTGGTCGGGCTGATCTCGTCGATCGCCGGCCAGACCAACCTGCTTGCACTCAACGCTACGATCGAGGCTGCGCGCGCCGGTGCGGCCGGTAAAGGCTTCGCCGTGGTCGCCTCCGAGGTGAAGGCGCTGGCCGAGCAGACCGCCAAGGCGACGAGCGAGATCTCTGGACAGATCGCTCGGATCCAGGCCTCGACGGGCCAGGCAGCGGCATCGATCGCCGGCATCACCGGGCGGATCCGCGAGATCAGTGGCGTAGCAACGTCGATCGCGGCAGGTGTGGAAGAGCAGGGCGCGGCCACGCAGGAGATCGTTCGCAACGTCAGCCAGGCGGCGATGGGGACGGGTGAGGTGACAAGCAACATATCGGGCGTTGCTGGCGCAGCCGAGGAGACCGGCGCAGCGGCAAGCCAGGTGCTTGGGGCGGCCTCGGAGCTGTCACGCCAGTCCGAGCACCTCGCAGCCGAGGTTGAGCGGTTCCTCGCTACCGTACGGGCCGCCTAAGACAACAGAGCTTCTCGTCGCCTTGCTGACTACAACAGGACAGGGCCGCTCCCTCGATCATGGGGTGGGCGGCCCTTTCTGCGTTTGTAGGACGTGGTCAGCGTACCATCGGGCTGAGGGTCAGGCTTTGCCGCGCTGGGCTTTCAGCCTCTGCAAGGCACGCTCGTTCTCGCGATCAAACTGGGCGGGGGTCATTTCTCCAGCGTCCACACGCTGCGCGAGCCGCTTGCGGTACTCCAACGCATCCTCTTCCTGCGCGCTCAGCGGCACGCTGGCTCGCGCGGCTGCCTGGGTTCGATCAGCCCACTCGGTGTAGCTGATCCGACGTGCATCACGGTCCGCCCTGAGACGGGCGACATCTTCCTGGAGAAGCGCAGCGCCTCGAAGTCCTGACCCCGCCGGTTGCGGTCCGGAGGCCCCTGTTTGACAGGCACCTAGCCCGACCGTGATCAGCAAGGTCACGGCGATGTAGCGGTTCATGAATAGCCCTTCGTTCAGAGCGAGCTAAGCTAGTCCACATCGATGGGGCGAGAGCGGATAGGCCACACTCGATATCGTTCAGACTCTCACGACGGTTGATGTTACAGATCCTGCCGGCGTCGCAGCTGCAGCGCCAGGATCAGCGCGCCGGGCCAGAACACGAGGCTGAGCACAGCGATCGGCAAGATTGGGCGGCCCTTCCACCATACGATCGTGACCGGCAGGAACAGGCCGGCGATCGCTATGGCGAGGAGCGCCCAGAATTCGAGGTCGGACAAGTCCATGAGCGCTAGGTAGGGGCGTTCTACCGCTACGCTTTCTTCACCATCGACGGCTCAGTGCCACCGTCATGCCGATCCGGCCCGAGCACCGCGTCTTTTACCCGATCGACTGGCGCGAGCTGTCGATGGCGATCCGGTTCGGCCGGGCGCAGGGCCGGTGTGAGAGCTGCGGGCGGCCGCACGGGCAGATGGTCTACCACCTCGGCGACGGCCGCTGGTGGGACGCCGAGGCCAGCCGTTGGCGCGATGGATGGGGACGCCGGATCCGGATTAGGTCTGGCGTCGACATCCTAGGTCGCGCTCGCCGGACCCGTGTCGTGCTGGCCGCCGCTCACCGGGATCACGACACGGCCAACAACGCGGACGCCAACCTCGCGGTTTTCTGCCAGCGCTGCCACATGATCCACGACCGACCAGAGCATCAGAGACGGCGACAGCGCACGCTGTTCCGGCGGAAGGCGATGGGAGACTTGTTCGGTGGGCCCTATGCCTGACCAGCACGCTTTCGTTGTATCGTAGCGGCGGCCTTCACGATGGAGAAGATGCTATCGCGTGTGGTCTCGTCGGCGATACCCGTGAACGCGAGGACGAGTTCCACCACCTTCGGATCATTGAAGAAGGCCGGGACAACGGCCTCCCGGTCATCGGCTCCCTGTGAGCCCGCGAAAAACGTCTCGACCGGCACCTTGAGCTGATCCGCGATCCTCTGCAGCCGGCTGGCGCCGATGCGATTGCGACCCTTCTCGTATTTCTGCACCTGCTGGAAGCTCACCCCAATGGCGTGACCAAGCGCGGTCTGACTCAGACCCTGCGCCGCCCGGACCGCCGCGATGCGGCTGCCGATCTCACGGTCGGCTTCGGTCGCCAGCTTCGGCGCATTGGTGGAGGTCATCGCAGGATCAGCTTTCTACAGGGGGGAGGCTGAACGCACAGCTGCCGGTCCAGCCGTCTAAAACCGACCCAGGATTGTACCTCATTACGTCGCACAACCGTTAGTGCCGCGGTGCAACAGCTGCAACTTGTGCAAGGCACAAGTGCAACTCTGGGTATTTCACGCGACGGGCCTTAGTCGTATCGCTCTCGTGAGGGCGACAGGCCCTCCTGAGATCGGGGCCCCCTCATGGACGAGATCGAGGAGCGGCGGCACGTCGTGCTGCGCAACCTCGCGACGCACGCTGGTCCGGCACGCGACCGACTGCGTCTGTCCCTGGACAACGCAGCCCGCTTGGCCTGCCTCGCGCCCGAGGCGATTGCGGCTATCGAGAACGGTAGCGGCTGCACGTCTTCCTTTGCGGTGGTGACGCAGCTCGCGCTGTTCCTCGGCCTCACCGAGCTTGGCGTGCCACGTCCTCGGCCTCCGGGGATGGAATAGCCGCGTTTCAGAACATCTCGGTGGGCGAAACTTTAGCCCTGGCCGGCACGTACCGCTCGCCCATGAGCGACCTACACGACAAGCCTACCTCCCTGGATGCCACGTTAGCTGCGCAGATCCATGCCGCTCGCATACGCGGCGCCTACTCGATCGAAACCCTATCGACGCTCGCACGGGTCGATCCCGAGCTGATCACTGGGCTTGAGAATGGCACGCCGATCTCCGACGTCGGAGCTCGGGACCGGGTCATGGATGTGCTAGGTCTACGCTCAGACGGTCATCGCCATCCCGCCAAGTGACCGATCTCACTCTGCCTAATTCGGACTGAGGTATGGCTCCGGGCCGCCTACGGACACTGAGGGCTTCAGCCGTCCACGCATAGCACTCGACCTGAACCGCCTCGATCAGGGCATGCAGGTTCCCGGCGTCGGTCGCGGTCTCAGCGAGCATGAAAGGACCGATTAAGACTCGGCATGCGACTGAAGCACCTCGTGGTTGTATTCGCGAGATGCCCGATGCCCGCGCTGCAACGATTGGCGCGTCCGTTCCGCTCCGCCCGCACCTGGATCGGCCTCGGCGTCTTGGCACCTATCGGCATGCTCGCGGCATCCAGCATGATGCTGTTGGATCTGCGCCAGGACGCCTGGGAGAAAGCCGAGCAGACGTCCAAGAACCTCCTGCAGGTCCTGGAGCGCGACATAGCCCGCAACGTCGAGATGTATGATCTCTCGATCCAGGCGGCCGTCGACAATCTCAGGACGCCAGGCCTCGCGGAAGTCACTCCCGAGCTCCGTCAGCTCGTTCTGTTCGACCGCGCCGCCACCGCCCGCGACATGGGCGTGATGATCGTCATCGACGAGAGCGGCGGCATCATCGCCGATATCGATGCCGTTCCACCGCGCAAGGGCAATTACGCGGACCGTGAGTACTTCCAGGTCCATAAAGCGCGGGCCGGTGTCGGCCTCTACATCGGACACCCGATCATCTCGCGCCTGACCGGGGAACGGATGCTTCCCTTCAGCCGCCGCATCAACAAACCCGACGGCACTTTCGGAGGTGTGGTTCTCGGTAGCGTGAAGCTGTCCTACTTCACGCGCCTGTTCAGCCAGATCACCCTCGGTCAAGAAGGTGCGATCAACCTGTACCTGCGCGACGGCACGCGGGTGATGCGTCAGCCTTTCGTCGAGGCCGACATCGGCGCCAACATCGCCAGTGCCCCGACCTTTCAAGGGTTTATCCGTCAGCACAGCGGCAGCTTCGTCCACACCTCGGTCCGAGATGGCATCGAGCGCCATTACGCCTTCACGCGCGTCGGCGACCTTCCGCTGATCCTCAACGTCGCCCTGTCGACCGACGAGATCGAGGCGGAGTGGCGCGTGAAGGCCCTCGTCATCGGCGGCATCGTGCTGGTGCTATGCAGCCTTACGATCGCACTGTCGCTTCTGTTCGGGCGCGAGCTTCGCCGTCGGGAAGCCATGCAGGGTGAGCTCGAAAGGCTGTCGCTGACCGACGCCCTGACGCGTCTCCCAAACCGCCGAGCCTTCGAGGACACCGGCGCGCGGGCCTGGGAAGGCGCCCGACGCAATGGCCAGCCACTATCGCTGCTCATCGTCGACGCCGACCACTTCAAACGCTTCAACGACCGCTATGGCCATCAGGTCGGAGATGAGGTGCTGCAGGGCTTGGCGCGCTGTCTCTCGGCCAGCGTGCATCGCCCAGACGACCTCGTCTGCCGGGTCGGCGGCGAGGAATTTGCCATCCTTCTCCCGGATACGGATCAGGCGGGCGCGCTTCGCATCGCGAAGAAAGTCCACGCCGAGGTAGCAACCCTGGCGATCGGATCCGCTGGCATCGGGGCCGGTGCAGTCACAGTCAGCATCGGGCTCGCAGCGATAGTGTCGGGCGGCACGGAGGTGTCCGCGCTAGCGGACCTGTATCATCTCGCCGATGCTGCACTCTACGAAGCCAAGGCCGGCGGACGAAACCAGACATGTTGTGCGAGGCTGAAGAGTGCCCAGCCCGAGGCGCAAACTCGCAAGCTTCAGTTGGTCGGAGCATCGTAGGAGTTTGCGACGCCCGCCTACTTAAGCTGCATGCTTGGGATCACTCTGAACCGCCCTCGACGGTGCCGCGAGGCAGTGCCGATCGAATACCACCGCCACGGGCCGGAACGCGCGCACGAGATCCGCGTCGAGCCGCCCCGCCATACCGTCCAGAATGGCGTAGGCCTGCGCCGCGTCCATCGCGGCCTTGTACGGCCGACGCTCGATCAGTGCCGCGTGGATGTCACAGATCGTCACCAGCCGGACCAGGTCGGGGATCTCGGCTCCCCTCAGCCCGTCCGGGTAGCCCGAGCCGTCGAGCATCTCGTGGTGCGAGCGCACGACCGCGAGCAGGGACGCGTCGAAGCCACCGCCGGCAAGCATGGCGTACCCCTCTGCCGGATGGGTACGCATCACCGCCATCTCGGCCGGGTCGAGCTTGCCCGGCTTGTTCAGGATGGCAGTTGGGATCTTCGTCTTGCCGACGTCGTGGAGCAGAGCGGCTTTTGCGAGTCGGTGACGGTCGGCGGCACCAAAACCGAGGGTCCCGGAGAACGCTGCGGCGAGGCCGGCCACGAGCAGGCAGTGCTGATGAGTGACGTCGTCGAAGCGCTGGACTGCCTGCACCCAATCGTGGATGCCGACGTCTCGGATGGCCTGGATGATCAGCTCGGTGCCGGTGTCCGCTACCGCGATGGTGATCGCTCGGCCCGAGAAGAACGCCTTCGCGAAGAACTGTCTGGCTCGGACTGCCTGCCGTTCACCTGTCGCAATCGATCGGGTTTGCCCACTGATCTGGGCGAGCTTGTCGGTGACGAGGCGAGCCGAGGCGTTGACGGGGAGCGTCGCAGTCGCGCCCAGGATCCGGGCTTGGGCTTCGGCGCGGGCGACGTTGCCATGGACGAGGAAGAGATACGGCATGCCCTCGTCGCGCACCCGCTCCAGAATGCGGCGCATGAGCACGAGCGCCTCGGAGTTCAGGCCCTCCACATCGCTGACAATCAGGCCGGCGCCGCGGGACGGCGTCGCCTCGTCGTAAAGATCGTGGATCCGGCATGAACCGAACGCGCCGAGATCGCGGGCCAGACGTCGGCCGCGATGGATGTCGTCGGTGATCAGCAGAAGCTCGCCCATCGCCTATCCATCGTCTGTCGTCAGAGGATCACACGCTCGTTGAAGGTTAGCGGGCCGAACGGCATTCGGAACGCCACGCCGACGCCCTCGGGGGTATGGCGCACGACCGTCGCGTAGCGCTTGCCCACCGTCACCGTCGCACCGACCTGAGGCCTCCTATCGAGGATCAGAGCGGCGCCTGTCATGGATAAGTCGGTGACGAAAGCTTCGGCCGTGCGGGCGCCTTGCAAGGCGATCCTGACATCGCGGTATACTGGAACGATGCGAGCAGCCTTGCGCTGATCTTCCCGGTCGTCGGCACTGCGCATCCATTCCAGGCGGGCCTCGATCCGGGAACGGCGCTCGGCGTTGGCCACGAGTTGAAAGACGAAGCCACCTGGCCGTCCGTGAAGCACGACTCCGTCGAGCATCCCGAGGTCGTCGAGGTAGCAGATCACGCGCGCTCCAGCCTGAGGGAGGGGCCCTTCTGTCAGGCGGCGCAGCTCGATGAAGTCAGTGGCGGATACGTCGGCGAGGCACGGCACGTCCTCACCGCCAGACAGGCAGTATCTACCCTTGGTTGTAATTCTAAACCGATCTAGCACGGAAGTTGTCTCCGCTCGTTCGCACAACGGAGAGTAGCAATGGATCGGTTTACGACTCGTCTAAACCTCAGCGAGCTTCGACCGAGGCAGTACAGTGGCAAACGAATGTAATCGAGCTGCTTCACGGCGACTCGCTGTGTTCGTCATAACGCCCGGCCGCAGACCCTCACCGCATAGCTCCGCCTGCCCCACGATCTGCGCGGATTCTCGGCTGACCTGATCGGTCGAGGTCGCCAGCCGCTTGTCGGCAGCCCTTCTTCGGCTCCGTTTTCCCCGATTCTGACAGGACTAGAACTTCAGTAGACGTGCGGTTCGCGGATTTGCACCCTCCCCCCTGTGCCGGTGGGGCGGAGGCGGACGATCCAAGTCTGGATAGTGGGTCTCGGGTTCGCGCCAGCCGTAGCCAAGCCGTCCATTCGGGCGAGACGATGCGGACGATGTTGGTGTCGTTGCGGAAGCCGGTGATCTGGCGCTCCTCGACGGTGAGCAGCCCGAGCTTCCGGGCCTCACGGATCGCGTTGCGGACCGTAGTCTCAGCCACTCCCGTCACGGCCGCCAGGTTCGGCACCGACAGCCGGCAATCCTTCCGGCGCACCACCTCGGCGGCCACGAGGGCGAGGACCGCCTGCTCGGCCAGCGTAAACCGAGCAGCGAGACCGGGCGGCAGGCGGCCAGAGGCGGCCCAGCGGCGGCGGCGCTCCATGCTGGCGCCCGTGCGTGGTCGGGACCCAACGCCTGGCCTCCTGGGGCTATTCTGGGGTTTTTCGGTGCTTCCCGAATAAGCCGCGCTCGCCGGATCGGGCGAGCTCCCCGAAACTGGGGAGCGCAAAACCTGCCTGGCAGGCAGGTTATCGCCCCGCCGCGGGGCGGAAAGGGTCCGCGCCTCGATCAGCCCGGATAGCGTCTCGGCCTCGGCTTCCGTGACCTTCTCATCGGCGTAGGCGCGCCAGAGCAGCGCCGTCACCTGCGGCAGGGTGATTCGGGTCGCCGCCTCGATTGCGCGGCGGATTTCGTCTGCAAACACGTGTCTCGGCCCTTCTCCAAGGGCCACAGGGGGACGATCGGCGGCGCAAGCTGTGCGCTCCGTTCAAGACAAGCCGGTATCGTTGCCGGAACCGGGGTTCCGACTTGACGCCCTAGGGCGCTTCATGGCTTGTGGGGGTTGGAAACTTGGTCCCCACAGGACATCTCGATTTCGAAGGCCTCACCCTTGCCGGGGTGGGGCCTTTGGCTTTTCAGGGTCCTACTGCGGCGGTCGGTGCTCCTGGTTGCTCCGGCGACTCGCGTGAGGCGCGCGCCAGCCGGACATGGCATGTCGGCCGGGCGGCACGGCTAAGTCAACGCTGAAGCCCACGCGTCGCTGGTTGCACTGCAGCAGCGCACCCGCGTAGTTTGGCGTCGATGCCGGTCGGCCGCGTGCTGTTTCGCCGGTTCGCCATCTTGCGTGGTCCCTCAGCAAAATGAGGTCGGCATGGATGTGATGCGGATTGTCGTGCTGTGCGGGTGTGGCTTAGCGCTGGGCGGCTGCCTGTCACCAGCTGGGACTACGAGGTCGTATACAGCTCTGCCACCGGTGGCCGTATCGAACGATGCCCTACAGCCGGTCGTCGAGCCCGGGCAGCTCTTGAACCCCGGCCTGGGTAGAACCCGTGCAGGCGTGAACCCGTCTGACGACCTTCTGAAATCCCAACGTGCGAGAGCGGCCTGGCAGGATCAGCGCCCCTCGGAGCTCGCTCTACCGCCGTCGATGTCCGCTCAGACTGGCAGCGCTGGTGCGGGAGGGGGCGCACTCGGCCTTGCGAGCACCAATAGCGCATCAGCCCCGCCCAAGAAGAGCGCTCGACGTGGCGCCGAGGCAAAGCCCTACAACGCAGAGGCCGCGATGGACCGCCTCGGAAGGGACGGTCATCGAGATGCCAAGCCGATTTGCAGCGGCTGCTGACCCCTGCCGGCGGCGCCCCAGCCGGACATGGCATGGCGGCCGGACGGCACGGTTAAGTCAATGTTGAGGGGACGTGACTGGGCATGGCGGATGCGGGACGACGTCCTCAATCCTGGGTTGGGTTAGCTGTGTCTGTCGCCTTGGGCATCGCGTTGGCCGGCGTCGGTACGATCGGCTGGCGGTGGTACAGCTACGTCAACGCCGGCGCGTCGCCCTACGACGAGGTCGGGATTGAGGTGAACCGCCGTTTGCCCGAGCCGCTCCGCTCGTGGGGCTGTGCGCGTATCAAGGAGCGGTTTCCACGTGCCGTGCCGCCCTATGGCTGCCAGCCGGGACAGGTTTGAGCTGACCTTCTGCCGTTACGCAGCACCGCCTTCTGCTACGAGCCAACACCCGGAGATCGTCGGGACGCGAACTCCTAGGATCGGTTCAGCATAGTTGTCATTTTCATTCGTGTCGCATTGTCTGTTTTTCTGAAACCTTTCGGTTTCATGGCCAAGATTTAATGCAGCGGCTGCTTTCCTGGCAAGTTATGGAGACAGCTGGTGCGATCATCTCGGCGAATGAATACAAGGGAAAGCAGCCATGAATATAATGAATACATTTTTCGCTGCCGCGGTGCTCACCGCGCTGCCGCTAGCCTCCGCGAATGCGATGCCGATTGCGACCGATCCGGGCATCACTGCTCCCATTACCCTCGTGGCAGGTGGTTGCGGCCCAGGCGCTTGGCGCGGTCCGTGGGGGCACTGCCGGAATACGCCGTACTCTGGCCCACTCCCGGGTGGCTGGTACCAAGTCCGCGCAGGGAATGGGTGCCCTCCGGGCTATTGGCGCGGACCATGGGGTCATTGCCGCAACACGCCATTCCATGGTCGTCTACCCGACGGCAGCTTCCAGTAAGCGCACCCCTGCTACAGTCGCCAAAGTTGATGCTGATTGCGTCAGGCACGTTCCAGCAAGTCGACGAGCAGCGATCCAGCCGCAGCGAGCACGTTGCCCCGCCCACCCCAACGCAGCGGCGCCACCTCGATCACCGTCGAGGTGATCTCCGCCACCTCCGGCAGCGCGGTCTCAGACGCCTCGGCCTCGCGGTCGGCATCGTTCCCGCGCAGCCACGTGACCTGCGATCCGGTGTGGTTCTCGGGCGCCGCCAGGGACGGCTCATCGTCGGCGCCGTCCTCCAGGTCGGTGTCGCCGTCCATGCGGTCCAGCACGGCGATGATGCGGTCTGCCGCGTCGAGGGCGACCTGCGCCGCCTCCTCCAGGCTGGCGCGGAGGGCTGCTCCGGCCAGCGGCTCCAGGGCCTCCGGAGCGGCCGGTTTCGGACGCGGGGTGAAGGTGAGCACGTCGCCCATGGGTCAGGCTCCCCACGCAGCGTTGATCTCGGCAAGAAGGGCCTGATCTCGGACCTTCATCTCGCAATCCATCTCGTAGCGAAGGCGAACGGACAGGGCGTCGTCGCGCTCGCTGTTGTTGCTCGGGCGGCGGTTGCGGAGGAGGCCGAGGATGCGGTCACGGACGAACGCGGCGCGTTCGTACTCGCCATCGACAATCCGGGAGGTAGCTGTGTTGTCCTCGACGTAAGGCAGACAGGACAGGTTCGACCACGTATCGGCCGCCGCGGTGAACAACTCGAACAGCCGAGCCAGAGCCGTGATGCTGCAGTCGGACAGGTCGACCGCATCCGCCTGGGCTTGAGACCACTTCAGCGCCGCCTTGTCCCCTAATGCGGCACCACGCTGGCCCATGGGCGAGCGGGCGATCAGATTGAGTATGCCAAGGTGCTGTTGGCCGTGCTCGTCCTCATCGGCGGCGAAACCCTCGGCCGCATGGAATTCGACGGCGAACCGAGCGAGTGATGCGCAGCCCTCGGCGGTGGTTGGCACGGTCACCGCCAGGGCGTCGAGGCTGGCGTGCAGCGCCTCGCCGGCGGCTTCCTGCTCCGGTAGCGGGTCGAGGCGACCGGGCGGCTGCGGGAGCTGCTGGGCGACCGTGCAATCCAACAGGCAGCGGCGCACCGCCTCGATCACAGCGTGGACCGGGTCAGCCTCGATCTCCGGGACCGCGGCGGCGATCTCCTCCTCGGTGCCGTACCGCCTCAGATCAGCTGCCTCGAACACCTTGTGCGAATGGAAGGTCAGGGCGAACAGGGCGTCGATGCGCAGCTCACGCCGGAGCTTGGCGTCGAGGGCGCGGTTCCCCGCTTCGTCCAGGCCACCGCACTGGGCGTTGAACTGCCGGCTCATCTCCTGGCACGCCACCGTGTAGAGGCGCTGCGCTGTGAAACCGATCCAGTCAGCGACCGGCCGGCAATGCGTCTTCCCCGCGGCGTCCTCGTAGTAGACGAGCCCTGCACGATCCTCGATGCCCGCTGAGACAGGCAGCTCCGGCGCCAGCGCGGCCTCGATCCCGTTGAGCCGCAGCCGGCGGCGCAAGCGATCCTCCATCCCGGCACGCATCGTTTCGTGGAGGCCACCGCCGGCCATTTCGGTCACGCGCTCGAACTCGATCTCGGCGATGTTGCGCAGGCGCTCCAACTCCAGGCGCAGGCCCTCGGGAATGTTGAGGAAGCTCATTGGCTCCCGCTCGGGGTAGGCCATGAAGCCGGGCGGCGGGCTGTTCCAGTCGGTAGGCTCAGGCATCGGCGGCGGCGCAGGCTGCGGCTTGCGGACGACGCGCGACAGGTCAGCCTGCAAGTCGGCGGCGCGCTCCCGAAGGCTCGGGCGCTCGGCATCGCGGCGGATCAGCTTCTGTAGGGACGTGCGGAGGGACATCGCGGGATCCTCGGGTGAGAGGCGCGGGCGGCCGGCCCGCTCGGTTGCGGGTCGGGTCAGACCAGGGTGGCGATGCCGGTGAGCACCATGCCGCCGCCGATGATGGCGACGGCGTCCAGCAGCTCGCCGGCGGCGTCGAGGAAGCGCAGGCTGCGGCTGTGAGCGGTGTCCGGGCGGATCGGGCAGACGGCCTGCCCGGGCTCAATCTCGTTCGGAACTGGCTCGTTCGGCAGGTTCAGGTAGCGGGGATCGACCGGGATCCGGCGGCGGGCGGTACTCGGGGCGGCCGGGCCGCGGACTGGGACGGGATCGCTAAAATTTGGGATGCGGGCGTGCGTCATCGTTCGGGCTCCGGTGAGGGCTCGTGGCAGGGATCAGAAAGGGAAGGTCGACTCACTCGCCCAAGTGGTTGGGCGGCTTCGGCTTTCAGGCGCTCAGAGCCCCGAAACCGGCTTCTGGACTCACGCTATCAGTGCGCGGCTATGTGGCGGGCCATCTTGGCGGCACGCCACGCGGCGGTGAGACAGACCGACATGGCCTCGCCCCAGGTGCCGCCGAACCGCTCCTGATGGGCGCGGGCGGCGGAAGCGGCGGCCGACATGATGGCGCCGCGGTCGAACCGGCCGGCGGCGAACAGCGGTCGGCGGGTGGTGCGCACCGTCATGTCGATGCGGGCCTTGGCTGAGAGTAGGCCGGCAGGGATCGTGGGCCGGCTGTCGTGCAGGCTGCGGGAGAGGGTGTTCCAGGATACGGTGCGGTGGGACATGGGGTGCAGTCCACGTTGCAGCGGTTGCCGCCGCCGGTGGACTTGTTATAATACCCATGCCTTGGTGCGGTCAACAGGGCATTGGGTATAAAAACAACCGAGGGTGTGATGTTGTCGACCGGCAATCAGCTTCGAGCGGCTCGCGGGCTCGTCGCTATGGATCAGGTCACGTTGGCTGAGCGGTCGAAGGTAAGCGCCAACACCATCCGAGCGATGGAGGGGAAGGGCGCGAACACGCTGACTAGCGGACTTGATACGGTGCGGGCCGTTCAATCCGCCCTCGAAGCAGCAGGCGTCGAGTTCCTCAACCACGGGCGGCCTGGCGTGCGCCTGAAGGGCGAGGATCAGACGTGACCCCCTCTCACGAACGATTGTCCGAGGTCCTGCGCCTCTGCGCCGTGCTCTCGGATCGTGCGCTCGACGCGCTGATCACGGCCGGGGCTGTGCCTGCGGATCAGGCCGTTGCACTGGCAAAGGCTGCACGCCTTCTGCAGGATTATGATGTGGAGTGGCCGCCCTTACTGACCCACGTGATGCACGAGCTCGCAGACAAGGATGGCCGGTCGGTGCCAGAGCCAGCGGCAGAGCCATCGGACGGCGCTGACCTGCAAGGCCTGACCCGCTTCTTCGCCGGTTTCCGCACCAAGGAACAGCAGTGACCTACACCGTGGAGCAGCTAGCGCCCGGCAGCTACGATGTACTGCTCGACGGTGTCGTGATCGCAGGCTTGGTGCGCAGCGTTCACCGTAGCGGCCCAAGCGACACATGGCAGGTCGAGTTGCTCGATGAGATGCCGGCATCCGAGCGCCCAGCACCGTTCGCAAACCAGCGGCACGTGTTCAAGTCACGCCTGGCGGCGCTGGAGTGGCTCGGTATCCAAGAGACAGCAACTGCGGAGCCAGCTGGATGAGCATGATCAAGGGTCGGCTACTGGCGATCGGCGTTGCGGTCGTGCTCGTGAGCGTCGAACGCACGCTTGAGGCTGCCGGCCTGATATACGCGTTCGAGGACTGCGCCGTTGCAGCTGTCGCGGCGGCCGTAGTCGTAGCAGCGGCGGATCTTCGCTCATGACCGCCGGCTGGAGTTCATCCCCGAGAACGGCAGCGGGGCCGGGATCCGGTTCCGGGAGCGGGAGGGGTAGGCATTGGAGCGAGCAGGCCGTACCACCAAGCACCTGACGGCGAAGGGCCACCTAAAATAGCCCACCCACATGCGGAGTATGTAGGCCGTGAAGCACATCTACACCTTCGCCGAGGTCGACGGTTCGCGGCTGGCGGCCACCACAGACCGTGACGGAGCGAACCTGCCTGGCAGCCCGCAGCTGTGGCGGCGCTTGGACAAGCTCGATATCGAGGAAATGGCCAGCAACCCCGGCATCGCCGCGATGGGCAATGCCGAGGAGATCCTGGGCGACGTCCGGGAGCATGGCCTCTACCTCACCGCAAGCAGACCGGCCTGACTTATGATTGCCGGCCAGATGCTACGGGTGACGCTGCGAGGATCCCGAGCGGGTGAGCAGATGCCTCTTACTCAGCACCTGAAGACGAAGGGCTATCTGAAGTGAGCGAAACCGAAGATCCGGTGCGGGTTGAGCAGATCTTGCGCATGTCGACGGCGCTAGCCGAGCAGTTCCTAATCGCTCAGGCATCGGGCGGACCGTTCGACGAGAAACACATCGAAGCGGTCACGGTCGCCGCGCGGTTCCTTCTGGAGAACGAGCTTCCTTGGCCGCCGGTCGTGGGGGAGGCCATCGAGGTCCTGGCTGGGCGCGTCGACGAGGTGAAGGCAATCTCGACCGCGGTTGAGCCATGAGCGCGCCGGAACCTGACGAGCTGTTCCGTGCCCGCCTGCTGCGCGTGGTCAAGGAATTAGACCGGCCGTTGACGCTGGTGGGAGTTGGGCCGCAACTCGACCGGATCGGCCGTCGGTATGATCGGTTCAGGACCGCCGTGCCGCTTAAGGGCATAGGGGACGACGGTTGCCGTTCCGCTCCCAAGCCAGTGGATGCTTCCCGGACAGGCGGCTGTGTGGGATTACCCCGTTTTTGTGGACGGTTCAGGGGGCTTGGCTGAGCAGGGTCTCGGGCAACGGGTCGGAGCGGGTTTCATTCTCGTAGACGACGGGCGAGCGGTAGCCGAGCGCCGAG
>NZ_JAKSYO010000044.1 GCF_022829635.1 Methylobacterium sp. E-066 | reverse complement strand
TCGTTTGGATCACGCCCGGCGCGGGCCAACTCGACCATCTGTCGGCGGAACTCGGTGGGGTAAGGGGGACGACTCTTCGGCATTTGACAAACACCTCACGCGAAAGCGTTCTCGGTGTCCACCAAACAGGGGCAATCCCAGACCACCACCAGGCCGCGGCCTTGTCGGGCATGGCCCAATTCATCGGCTACGTTGGGGCTGCGTTTGGTCCACTTCTCGTGGGCCTGCTGCATGAAGCGACAGGCGCGTGGTCCGCACCGATGTGCCTGCTGGTCGTGGCGAGCCTGTTGGTGATGGCATTCGCGACGCGGGCTGGTCGCTCCCGCTTCATTGGAGAGGCATAAGGCTTTGAAGCAGAACGGACTGGATCGCGCAGAAGGGTTCGCCCAAATTCCGGAACTACCGCAACGCACAATCGTTGCTGCGGCGCACGTCTCAACAGCGTGTAGCCCACTCGTGGGCGTTTCCTCCCTTGACTTGGGCCGCTCCTCTGTAGGGGGCGGCCCTTTTTCGTGCGCGGTTGATACCTCCACGTCACGTCGGTATTTTTTGGGTATGCGCGAACGGACCGTCGCTGTTGGTTCAGTATAGGTGCATCTTCTCCAGACCACCGTCCCCGGCCGCTTTCGACCCTACCCGGTCGTCGGGGACGTAGTCTTGGTGTTCGGGAAGCGGACGTTGCAGCGATCACGGGCGGGCTCGGCGGTTCTCGCACGGGCAGAGGCGAACCTGGAGGGCGGCCTCATCCTGCGATGAAGGAAGCCAGCTCATCCGGCGTCCCGTCGGGAAACGCCTGCTTCAGGTGGTTCAGGAAAGCCGACACGCGTGCGCTGAGCAGCCGGCGCGTCGGATAGAGGGTCCAAAGTACGATGTCGGGTGCGTCGACGTCGCCCCAGTGGATCAACCTCCCAGCAGCCAGATCGTGGCTCACGAGCGAGACGGGCAAGCGTCCCGCACCGACGCCCGCCCGAACCGCATCGCGAATCATGACGAGCGACGACAGGCCGAGAATCGGCTCGACCTCGATCGTTTCTCGGCCGGCCGGCGTCCTCACCATCCATGCAGTGCGATCGCTCCCTCCCCGCAGGACGGCTGGAACAGTCATGCCGTCGGTGGGCCGGGCGAGGTCGGGGCTCGCCACGACAACCAAGCGGTCGTGCAGGAATGCGCGGCCAACGAGGCCCTCGTCCGGATCGGGGTTGACCCGGATGACGAGGTCGAAGCCTTCTTCGATCATGTCGACGGTCCGATCCTCCGTCGTGACTTCGAGCCGGACCTCCGGGTGCTTCAGGACGAAGCCCGCGGCGAGCTTTCCCATCGCGATCTGCGAGAACAGCAAGGGCGCGCTGATCCGCAGCCGACCCCGCACGCGGTCCCCGCCGGAGGCGATCGCCGCTGCCGTCTCCTCCAGTTCGGTGAGCAGCGCGCCGGCCCGCTCGAACAGCGCGCGCCCTTCCTCGGTCAGCTTGAGAACGCGGGCCCCGCGCTCGAACAGGCGTAGGTTCAGGCTCGCCTCCAGCTCTGCCACGCGCCGGGACAAGGTCGCCTTCGGACGCCCGGCTGCCCGCGCAGCCTTTCCGAACCCGCCATGGCGGGCGACGAGGGTGAAGTCGGCGAGGGCGAGCAAGTCCATTGCGTTCCACCAGCGAGACGGAGCGTCCAAATATAACGGCTGTTGGCGCAGGAGTGGATCGCTCATCTTGAGGTCAGCCAAACGGCTCAACCCGAAGGAGCGATCCCCATGACCATTCTCGTCACCGGCGCCACCGGCCGTGTCGGCCGCCACGTCGTCGAACAGCTCGTCCAGCGCGGCGCCGATGTGCGTGTCCTCACCCGCGATCCCACGAAGGCCGCCTTCCCGGCGAGCGTCGAGGTCGTGCAGGGCGATCTTCTGGACATCACGGCGCTGCGCATCGCCATGACCGGCATCCGCACCCTGTTCCTGCTCAACGCGGTGACGGGCGACGAATTTACCCAGGCGATCATCACGCTGAACATTGCCCGCGAGGCCGGCGTCGATCGGGTCGTCTACCTGTCGGTGTTCGAGGCCGACCGTGCGGTGAACGTGCCGCACTTCGCGGTGAAGTTCGGCGCCGAGCGGATGCTCCAGGCGATGGACTTCAACGCCACAATCCTGCGCCCGAGCTACTTCATCGACAACGAGGTGATGATCAAGGACGTCATCCTCCAGCACGGCGTTTACCCGATGCCGATCGGGGCCAAAGGCGTCGCCATGGTCGACGCGCGCGACATCGCCGAGGTCGCCGCGATCGAGCTGATCCGCCGCGACGCGGCGCCGGGGAAGATGCCGATCGAGACGATCAACCTCGTCGGCCCCGACACGCTCACCGGCGTGGACCTCGCCGCGATCTGGACGGATGTCCTCGGCCGCCCGGTCACCTATGGCGGCGACGATCCGAGCGGGTTCGAGGCGAACATGGCGAGCTTCATGCCGAAGTGGATGGCATACGAGATGCGCCTGATGGCCGAGCGCTACGTCAGCGACGGCATGATCCCGGCGGAGGGCGACCGCGAGCGCCTGACCACGCTGCTGGGTCGCCCGCTGCACACCTACCGCGAGGTTGCCACCGCGCTCGCGTCGGCTTGACCCTCACCGCTGAACGGAAAGAACCGGCTATGCCGACCATCCTCGTCACTGGCTGCTCGTCAAGCTTCGGCCTGGCGACCGCTCGCCGCTTCGCGGATCGCGGGGGGCACGACATCGCCACCATGCGCGCCCCGCGTGAAGACGTGCTGCCGCCGTCCGACCGGCTGCGCGTCCTCCCCCTCGACGTGACCGATCCCGCCAGGATCGCGGCACTGGTGGCGGCGGCGGACAAGGTGGCCGAGGAGATCTGGCGCGCCGTCACCGACAAGGACGCGCCAGCGCACATCCTCGCTGGGGCCGATGCGATGGCTTGGGCGGCTACGATCTAAGACCGCAGCGCCATCGAACGGACGCGCGCCGATGTGCCGAACGCCTTTGACCTGATGAAGATAGGTCGAAGGCGCGCTGGATGAGACGGGCAGGAGGCAGGCGCTCGTGTCGTCGTCATGCGGCCGGCCTGGAATAGCTTTTCAGGTCGTGTTCCGCAGTTACGATGCTCCTGCGTCGAGAGCGACGGCTTCGTCGAAGGTGCGGCGGGCCGCCTCGATCAGGGGCCAATGCTCTCGGATCCAGCCGGTAAAACCCTCCAAGGCCGGCAGCACGCTCGCGCCCATGGCGGTCAACTCGTACTCGACGCGCGGTGGAACCTCCGGGAAATAGTGTCGGACGAGGAGCCCGTCCCTCTCCAGGTTACGCAGCGTCACCGTCAGCATGCGCTGCGTGATGCCCTCGATGCCGTTCTTTATCGCCGAGAAACGCAAACGATGGCCGGGAACGATGGCCAGCAGCAGAAGCGTGAGGATGGTCCACTTGTCGCCCATCCGGGACAGCACGTCGTGCGGCGCACAGGGTTTCAGCCTCGGGCCACGCTCGCTCTCCTCGTAGAGGCGGCCGTACAGGGTCTTTGCCATGGGTGCCCTCCGTGTGCCCGAGGCACATCTGCGTGCCGTCTTCCGGGGAAATCACAGCGGTATACATAGGTAACCATCGAGGCACGAGATGGGCGGAAGCATGCTGCTGTATCAGTTCCGGAAGGGCACGAACCCGCGGCGCGTCATCATCTACCTGGCGGAGAAGGGGATCGACGTCCCGCGTTACGAACTCGATTACGCGAACGGCGAGCATCGCTCCCCGCGCTACCTCGGCATCAACCCATCCGGCCGGGCCCCGACCCTGGTGACCGATGACGGTCTCGCGATCACCGACTCCGCCGCCATCGTCGAGTACCTGGAAGAACTTCACCCCGAACGGCCGATGATCGGCACGGACCCGTCATCGCGTGCGCGGGTTCGCGCCCTGGAGCGGCTTGGCGGCGACTTGGTCGCCCGGAGCCAGCTCTGGCTCTGGAACCGGACCGAAGCCTTCTCGGCGAAGGAGCCGTCTCCCTCGAAGGAGACCGCGGACCGGACGCATCGCTACGTGACGGAGTTGCTGGACATTCTGGAGGTGGAGATCGGCTGGAACGCGTTCCTAGTCGGCGAGGAACCGACCATTGCGGACTTCACGACCTTCACGATCTTTCAGACGGCGCGCGAGCGGTTCGATCTTCCCTACGGAAGCGAGCATCCGCGGCTGGACGCTTGGTACAAGCGTTTCCGGTCACGATCAAGCGCAGACTACTGATAGGTGTCGTACATGTCACGTACCGACAGGAATAATCGTCTAATCTTCTGTTTGCTGATCTTCTGTGCCGTCTATCCGCTCGTGACGGGGCTGGCCTACCTAATGCAGGCTGCGGCCTACGAATGGGAAATCTGGCAACGTCACCTTGTCGTTGTGCCAATCATCGTGCTTGCAATGGTTTTCGTCATCATTCCACGCATACAAGGTTTACTTGCATACTTGATCAATCGCGAACGGTCACCTTGAAGCGACACCTGATCCCGAAAACCATGACCTTATCACGTCCGCTTTCTCATCGTCCGTGCCCGAGAGCGGACAGTCACAAAAACCACCCATAGCAGCCGATCGGGCCGGTACGGTTTGGGTATGGCCCAGGCGAACATAGCCATCAATCTTTTTTGAAAATCCGACGAGACTATCCAAAAGAGGCTTTCTTAACCGAACCAATCATAACAGACCGACAAGCCAGAAGGCTGCAAAGCAGGCGTTGTGAGGTTCTGCTTGGGATAATGAGCGGGCGCTGTGGCGACGTCCGCTTCCATGCATTGCTGCTTGATAGCGGACCAACGGAAATCCACCCAACCCGGTCGGAAACCTCTTCCTTGTCAGCGGACTGGAAGCGGACTTTTCCAAGACGCACAATGAGTCGCGAGTGGCTGCTGAACGTCACAGTATGCTTGGTTCAGTAGCGTGCCCTTATGCGAACGGTGACGAACCGCGAAATTTTCTGGAAGCTGTCTGATTTCTGTTGGATGCCTATCTGGTTTCCGATAGCTTTCCGGGGGTTACCCTCTCTTGTTGACAGCCTCGTAGGCGTCGAGCGCCTTTTCCAGTAGCTCGCCAAGCACCAGTCGCTTCTCGTCGGCCAGGCGGGTGAAGCGTTGAGCGGTCTCCTCCGTTACCTTGAGGCTGAGCTGTTTGTTGCGGCCGGTGCGGTAGCGGCGCTGTTCAACCTTGGCCGCTGCTGGCTTCGCCTTTTCGCGTGGGGCGGACTCGCGGCTGGGGAAACCCTCCGCTTCTGAGACGGCGCGAATTGTCTCGACCGGCGGCTTCGGCTGCTGGGCTGCGCGCGGCGTGGGCTTGAAGTCGTCCAGTCCGCCAAGGTCGAGCTTTCCAAGCGGATCAGTACGTTCAGGCTTGGGCTGGCCGGGCATCACGCAACCTCCTTAGCCTGGTCGCGGCTGTCGCGCAGGCGCTGCACAACCTCCGCGGCGAACTCCGCCGCGTTGTTGATTGCCACAGCAGTGTTAGCGACCCCCTTCCCTGCTAGGCCCTGTAGCGTGCCACCATAGGAGAACATGGCCCGGTAGGCCTCGCGGTCGCACAGGCGGGTTTTTAGCACCGGGATCGCGCGCTCATCGAAGCTCTGCAAGATGTGCTTGAGGGTGTGGGGCATGATCGCCGGGTTCGTGCGTGTGATGAGCACCGTGTAGGGAATGGCCCTCCCCCCGCGCTTCTCAGTGCGCTTGATGAGCCCGATCTGACGAGCAGCCTGCGAGGCATCGAACTGCGAGCCCTGCACGGGGATCACCACTAGGTCGGACATCGAGATTGCGTGGCTGACCATGAGGCTCGCCACGCCCTCCAGATCCACGATCACGAAGGCGGTTGTAGTGGCCGCCTCCTCGATCTTATCCATGATCGTCTCTTCCGTCGCACCGCCCATGACGCGAAGGGTCGTGGGCAGACCCGGCAGCTGTGCCCATTCTTGGACGAATTGATTGGGGTCGGCGTCAATTACGGTGACGGTCGCCCCCTGCTCCGCCAGCATGCTGGCGAGGATGCAGGCAGCTGTAGTTTTACCGGCACCGCCCTTTGGCGACGAGAACGTAATGACGGGCATAGACACCTCTTTGGAAGCTGTCTGGCTTCAGGAAGCTACCGGGCATCTTTTAGACTCCGGGAAGCTGTCAGAAAGCCATCGGGTTTCGGGAAGCTGCCAGCTTAAGGGTAAGCGCCAGGTTAAAACCCATGGCGTCCTGTTTGGAACCAGAAAGCTGTCGGATAGCCGTCAGATTTCGGGAAGCTGTCAGGATACCATATTATAACCGACCACTGTTAGGCGCGTCGGCCAGTTGCTGCCAGGGAGTTACCAGACAGCTGTCAGGAAGCTGATTGGTTTCCATAAAACCATAAAACTTGGCCGTTTTGCTCTGCGATTGAACGGGGCTTATGCGGGTCGAGCTTCTGGCCGAGACACTGCGCGCTCCTGTAAATGTTGTCGCCACGGTCGCCCCCGTCCGACCGCAAACTCTGACCCTGCTGGCGTGGCACGCGCGCAATGATCATCGAACAAGGAGAGATGCATGCCGGAATATGGGGAGGTTTAGGGAGGCGAGGAGGGCGTTATCCGCCACACATAACGTTGACTTAGCCGTGCAGCCCGGCCGAGATGGGCAGTCACGGCCATACTCGCCTTAACGAGTCGCGAGCTGGCCATTCAGGAGAGCAATCGCTGCAGTAGGACCCTGAAAAGCCAACGGGCCCCCCGTCGCCAAACGAGGAGCCCGTCGAAAATCGAAATGGCCTGTGGAGGCCCGGTTCACATCCCCCACAAGCCATGAAGCGCCCACGGGCGTCAAGTCGGAACCCTGGTTCCGGCAACGATATCGGCTTGTCTTGAACGGAGCGCACAACCTGCGCCGCCGATCGTCCCCCTGTGGCCCTGTGGAAAAGGGCCGAGACACGTGTTTGCAGACGAAATCCGCCGCGCGATCGAAGCGGCCGACCGAATCACCCTGCCGCAGGTGACGGCACTGCTGTGGCGTGCCTACGGGGAGGGGAAGGTCACGGAGGCCGAGGCCGAGGCGCTGTCCGGGCTGATCGAGGCGCGCACCGATGCACCGGCAGCCCGACGGTTTTCCCTAGCTCCGCCGGTACCATCGGCCCCAGGCGACAGCCTGCTCCATCAGGATCCCTCAGCATCACGCCGGAGGTCCGTGGGCTCGCGCCCGCGCACAGATGCCAGCATGGAGCGCCGTCGCCGCTGGGCCGCCTCCGGCCGCCTGCCCCCTGGTCTCGCTGCCCGGTTCACGCTGGCCGAGCAGGCGGTCCTCTCCTTGGTGGCCGCCGAGGTCGTGCGTCGGAAGGATTGTCGCCTCGCCGTCGGGCACCTCGCGGCAATCGTCGGCGTGGCCGAGACCACCGTGCGCAACGCCATCCGGGAGGCCGTGAAGCTCGGGCTCGTGACTGTGGAGGAGCGGCGCATCACCGGCTTCCGCAACGCTACGAACATCGTCCGCATCGTCTCGTCCGAGTGGACCGCCTGGCTGCGGCTGGCCCGCAAAGGCTCGGTGCTGAATACCCACTCCTCCCTCCCACAAGGGGGAGGGTGCAAATCCCCGAAGCGCACGCCTACTCAAGTTCTAGATCTGAGGGATTCGGGGAAAACGGAACCGAAAGCAAGCTGCCGAGGGGCAGCGGGCGACCTCGACCGATCAGGCCGTGCAGGAATCCATGTGGGTCGTAAGGCAGGCCGAGCCATGCGGTAGCTGCACGCGGCCGAGCTGCGGCGTCCGCCCTATCGAACGCGCCTCCCGGACGGGGCGGGGCCCGGATCGCTCTGAGCCCCGACACCCCGTCAGGCGGGCCACCTTTTCGCTCCTCGACTGGTCACGTGCCCGGCCGGGGAGACGGCGATTCGAATGTAGGACCCGCACCGATTCGCGGGAAAAGGCGCTGCGCGGGTGGATTACCGAGCCCGATAGCGACCCTGGACGCCCGCCGGCGGCTACCGGGAGGCCAAAAGTGCAGCTCTGCAGCTGCACTGGCCACACAGTTTTGTCGGAAGCCCGCTTTTTCGGGCTCCGTACCCCACCGCGATTTTCGGAGTGGCATCCTGGAGTGTCCGGCCGCCGGCCAGACTTTCATCAGGGGGTCCGCGCACATGCGCATCTCACCATTCACCAAGCAGGGCCTGCGCACCGCCGCGGCTCACATCATCTCCTTCAGCTCGGACGCCCCGAGCAAGGAAGCCTTCGCCAGCTACATGGAGGCCGTGACCGCGTTCTCCGTCCTGGAGAGCGATTTCGTCCCCGTCGGTCAGACCGATTCGCGGTTGCGCGACGACGTCCGGAGCCACCTCAAGGCAGAGCCCATCGCCCCGGTGGCGGACCTCTTCCGGCGGCTCATCACCCGCCGCGGCCCCGTCGGCTCCATCGAGTACGAGGACTGGTCCTGGCAGATGCTGGGCGCGATGGAGACCGTGGACGAGGTCGCCGCGACCCTGGGCACCCTGCACGCGCGCTGGCTCCGTGTGACGGCCTACAGCGCCCTCATCGCCTACGGGACCGCGGGCGCGATGCTGCCCGACGCACCGGAGGGTCTCGCCATCAACGTGGGTCTCGTGCCGTACGATAAGCCGGGCCGGCGCTTCGTCGATGAGGACGACGACGAGGGCGCCGGCGTCCCGGTAGCGGTCCTCAAGCGCCGCTGACGGGCGCCGTGCGGTCGACATCATCAGGGCCGCGGGGCGGGTGCTCCGCGGCGGAGGCGCCGGGGCATCTCCAGCGTCCTCTTGGCCCGCTCCGTGTCGGCGACGTACCGGATGCGAGCCGCCACCAAGGCCGCCTGCGCGGCGAGTTCCGCGAGAGCCCGGACCCGCGTCCGGATGCGCTTCTCCAGCGGCACCAGCGCCCGCGCGAGGAGCCGGCGCCGAGCCTGGGCTGGCAGGACGGTCGAGGTCTTGTCCCGCCCCTGGCGGGTCTCGATGCGCACCAGGCCCAGCCGGAAGACGCTCTCGGCCGCGCGACGGGCGACATGCGCCCGCTCCATCAGGTCGAGGGCCGTCTCGCTCGCCGGCCGTCGGGAGAAGGCCGCCGCGGCATGGCTCCAGATATCCGTCGCCCGGATCGGGCGCGCATCGCCGAGAGGCCTACGCGCGGACACAGCCCGGCGCTCGGCGCCCTCCCCGAGCACGATCCACGACAGGCTGCGGTGGCGCGACATGGCGACATAGAAACGCCCGGCGTCCATCCCCTCCGAGCCGCGCGGAAGCGCCAGGCAGCAGTCAGCGTCGGAAGTCGCACCTTGAGCGCTGTCCACGGTCAGACAGTCTCCCTGGCCGATCAGGATCCGGCCCGTCTCGCGGTCGCGCAGGGCCTGCCATGGGACGAGCGCCTCGCGGCCGGAGGCGGAGCGCAGGATGAGGCCGCCGCGCTCGACACCCTGCACCGTCAGGATCGACCCGTTCACCCCGAGCGCGCCGCGGCCGGCCCCGCGGCCGTAGGTTCGGCGGTAGAGCCGCACCCGGTCCCCGATCGCCACCGGCAGCTCGAACACCGCCCCGGCCTGATCCACCGCGTCGAGGTGCGCCACCTCCGCCCCACGCACGCCCTCCGCTTGTCGCCGACGCCGCATCGCTTCGGCGACGAGCCGCGCATCAGCCTGCGTCAGGGCGAGCATCAGCATCGCGCCCTCGCCGACGGCCTGGACGCGCTCCCACCACAGCGCTGCGGCGGCGTTCGCGGCGTCGGCCTGGGTGCCAGGCGCGAGGCGGGCGCGCCCTTCATCGCGCAGGGTATCGATGACGTCGGCCGCCCGGCCGGCGCGCGCGAGACCCGCGAGCTCGCGCTCTCGTTCGACGCGTTGGCGGACGGTGCTCGTGACCTCGGCGACCGTACCGCCCAGGGCCCGCGAAAGGAGCGACACCGTTCCTCCGGCCTCTACGCTTTGCGACTGGAGCGGGTCCCCCACCGCCAGCAAAACACACCCCGAGGATTCCCGCAGTTCCAGAAGCTCCAGGGCTTGTCTGGACGACGTGAGCGACACCTCGTCGAGCACGACCACGTCGTCTCGGTCGAGCTGCAGCACACCGCTTCGTACGCGGGCGAGAAGGGCGGCGACCGCGAGGCACTGGTCTTGCGGGATCCCGGCATCCGCCAGGGCAGCAGCCTGCCGCCACGCGACGGCGGTGCCGTGCACGCGCCGGCCCTTAGCGGTCCAGGCAGACACCAGTGGTCGCATCAGTGTGGTCTTGCCCGCCCCCGCGCTGCCAATGAGGAGCTGGACGCGGCCGCCCGTGCCGATCGCCTTCATTGCGGCGGCCTGGGCTTCTCCATGCGCGCCGGTGAAATCGAGGGCGGTCGCTGCGGCAGCCGCTTCGACCTCCTCGACGGTAAGGGCGCCCGAGCGGTCCGCTGCTGCCTGCCGGGCAAGGTCTACGAGCCGGGTCTCGCGCGCGACATGCGCGGCCGTCGTCAGCCGAGTTTCGGTCCGGCCGCGTGCGCCCCGAACCTCCCGCACGATCACGGGTGCCGGAATGCCCGCATCCTCGACGTCGGCCGCCAACAGGGCCGCGGTTACATCGTCGATCTCGCTGGCATCCTCGACGCCCGAAGCGACCAACCCGCGCGCGGCGGCGATCCTGGCCGCGGACCCGTCGAGAACCGCCTCGCCGAGAAAGTCGCGCTCGAGGAATGGTGCCGCGGCGGCGCGGGCGATCTCCAGCCGCTCGGCCCTGGTCGGGAGCGGGATCGCCTTGTCCAAATTGGACACACCGGCCGGCTGCCAGCCGAGCGCCTCGGCCTCGCGGCGCCAGCTCTCGACGTCGGCCACATCGTCGACCTTCGGCGCTTTCGGGTTTCCCTGGACGCCGGTCTTGAGCAGCCCCACCCGGCGCCGCGCGTCGAGAGAGTCCCAATCGAGACCTTGGGTGGCGGCATAGGCCCGGGCTGCGGCCTCGCCCTGGGCGGTGCGGCGCGAGAACGCGGCGCGGACCGCCTCCGGCACGGCTCGGACGCGAGCGGCCCCGGTGTCCGGATCCAGGTCGACGGCGACGCCAAGCCTCCGCAGGCCGGTAGCAACATGGGCTTGGTAGAGGGCACCCCATTCGTGCAGACGCCCCCGCAGTTCGGCGAGGTCTGGCGCGCCGACGTGGCCCGAAGGCGTCAGCACCACCGCCGGCACACAGACGTGCGTGTGGATCTGAGGTGTGCCAGCGGCCCGGATGACGGCGAGGTGGCTATAGGCCTCGCCCGTGGCCGCATCCCGGTCCGGGATCTCCACGGTGGGCCGGCTGGTCCAATGGTCGAACGCCAGCCACGCGAGGCGCCCGGCCTCGGTGCCGCTGCGGCCGCCTTTGCCGCGCCGCGCCCGCCCGAGCACCACCTCGATAGCCCGCATGGTCTCGCTGACCGCCTCGCAGTGGACGGCATGAAGCGCGGCTCGCTCGGCGGCCGTCGGTGCCAAGAGCGTCGCGACGGACAGCGCCTTATCGGCACTGAAGCAGAGGTCACAGTAGCCAACGGCCGCCCGGCTGGCCGTGACCGCGTCGCGGTAGGCGGTGGGGCGCAGCGGTCCGCCGTCGGCGCGCCGACCGTGGGCGAGTGCATCCAGGACCTCGCCGGCCGCTGTGGTCTCGGTCGCCCCGAGCAGCTGCAGGGTGCGGGCGCGCAGTATCCCGACGCGCTCCGTCGGCAGAGCCTCGCCCGTCGCGGCATGTCGGCTGGCGAGCACGCGCTCGACTTCCTCGGCGGTCGGCAGCCGGTCGGTCGGGAGCCCTGTCTCCTCGGCCAGCGAGACCGTTGTCGGTCGCTCAGTGCGGCCCGGGATGGGCGCGCCGTCGGCGCGGTGTCCGGCCAGCAGGTGGGCGATGGCGTCGGCGTCCGGCGGTCGGCGCGGGTCGAGGCTGAGGAGACGGCCAAGCGCGGGATCCAGATCCTCGCGCACTCGCGGGAGCGTCACCGTGAAGGCCTCCGATGGCGCATCGGCCGCGCCGGGGGCGCAGCCGTAATAGGCGGCGAGCCTCGCCATTTCGGGCGGGAGCGTCGGCTCCATGAGGTGCGCTGTCATAGCCCGTGCGCCGCTCAGGCCGCCCGCCGATCCGACCCTGTAAGTCAGCACCTGGACGGCTCCTCAAGCGGCCCGTGCGGTGCCGAGCGTTGCCGCCACGGCCGCAGGGATTGCATCGAGACCGGTGCGCATGCCGGCCAGCGTCTCGCCCTGCTCGTCCAGGCTATCCGCGATCCGGCCGAGCGCCTCGGCCAGCCCGTCGCCGCCACCTTCCTCGCCGAGGTCGGTGACGGCCGAGAGAAGCGCCTGCAGCAGCGCCGTATGCGCCTCCTGGCCGGCGACCAGCTGCGCCATGCAGGCGGTCAGCGCGCCGACCTCGCGGCGCAGGTCCGACACCGCCACCAACAGCGCCCCGAGGGCTTCCTGCTCCGCCACCGTGAAGGTCTCCGAGGGTCGACCCTGGCGTTCGCGCCGGCCGACGATTCGGATTGTACCACCCGCGCAGCGTGGCTCACCCGAGCACTATGGGTGCCTTGGTCTGTAGGGGCTGAAACCCGTTCCCCGCGCCCCGCTCGTCCCCGGATGCGGCACCGCTCCGGGCCCCATACTGCCCCTCTCCTCCAGCGGGAGAGGGCACCCTGATGCCCCGCCACGACAAAGGAATCGCCGCCGTCTTCGCGCGGGCCCGGGCAGGGGATCGAAGGCTCTCCCCGTGGATGACCCGGCATCACGACGAGCTGGTGCGCGAGATCGGGACCGGCCGCGTGGAATGGGCTGCAGCCCTCTGCGCCTTCGCCGACCTCGGTCTGACGGATGAGCATGGCCGGCCCCTGACCCGAGACACCGCATCGAGGACCTGGCGACGGGTGCGTGAAGCTGTGGCCGCGGGGCGGCAGGCCGAGGCGACCGCCCGCCCATCTCCGGGTGAACTGGTCCCCGGTGTCCGTCTCATCGCATCCGCTCCGGCGTCTATGCCGGTCAGGCCCCCGCCCGCTCCCGCCGCCGCGCCGATCGCGGGGACGCCGGCCGGCGCCGTCGAGGCGACCGAGCACATCGCGGCCGTCCTCGCCGGCATGAGCGCCAGCCGTGTGCCACTGCCGTCTCAACCCTCGCGCCACCCGCAGCCGGTGCCGATGCGCCCGGTCCACGAAAAGGATCCGACCCCATGACGAAGGCCAAGACCGCCACTCGCCTCGACGAAGCTGTCGCTGCACCATCGCCGACCGTCGATGTCCGCCCGAAGCTGTTTCTGCTGCTCGGCCGCGGCTCCCGCGGGAAGACGCTTTTGGCGCGATGGATGATCGATCGCGCCGCGAACGCCGGCCGGCCGGTCATCCCCGCCGACGGCGACAGGACGAACCAAACCCTCGTGCGCTTCTTCCCGGGTGCCGTGAGCCCGCCCTCGGCCGACGACGCTGACGTGCGAGGCTGGGTCGCCGGTCTCGTCGAGGGGCTGCTCACCGGAGGGCACGACACCCTGCTCGATCTGGGCGGTGGCGATCTCATCCTGAAGGGCGTCGCCCGCGACATGGACCTCTTGCCGTGGCTCATGGGCCTGGGTGTCGAGGTGGTGGTGGTGCACCTCCTCGGACCGTCCATCGACGATGCGACTTACCTCCAGAGCGTCGAGGAGGGCGGTCTCCTCGCGAGCCCGGCGACGATCCTGGTGCTGAACGAAGGCGTCGTGCCGGTCGGTCGATCCGCGCACGCGGCCTTCTCCGAGACCATCCAGACGCAGCCCGTGTTCGGCGCCACGGTCGCCCGGGGTGCGCGTCTCGTCGCGATGCCACGGCTCGAACCGGCGCCTGATCTGGAGGGGACGGGACTGACCTTCCTCTCGGCCGCGCAGGGCCACGCACCGGCCGAGGGCCGCCCGCTCGGTCCTTGGAAGGCTCAGCAAGTCGCGATCTGGCTCCGACGGATGGAAGCCAATTTCGCTTCCGTGTTGGAGTGGCTCCCGTGACCCGGGGCGCCATGCTGGTTCCGGGGCAGGCCCTTTCTGGGGGCCAGCCCGCGAGCTCGGGCGACGCGCTGCGCGAGGCGGCACGTGCGTCCGGGCTCCAACCCGGTGATCCCCTCTGCCCTCTCACGGAGGGGCTGGCGGTGCATGCCGATCACCTCGACGCATGCACCGATGCGCTGGTGGCGGCGAACGCGGCGACGGTCGACGAGCTGCGTTCTCTCCTCGCCGAGGGACGCGAGACCGCCGACGCCGCGGCGGCGCGGTTCCGCGCAGAGTGCTGGGCGACCGAGACCGCCACCGTCGCCAGCCTGTCGACCGCCCTGGCCGATGCCTCGGCAACGGCCTTCGCGGGTCGGGTGCGAGCAATGGACCGCCGCACCGCCGCCCTGGTGTCGATCGGCCTGGTGGCAGCCCTGGCGATGGGCGCGGCCGGCGGCTGGTGGACTGCCGTGACGACGACGCGCGGGGCGATCGCCGAGACGGAGGCGGGACTGCGGGCGGCATTCCGCAACGGGCCCGAGACCGCCCGGCTCTGGCGCGAGCTGATGGAATGGAACGACGCGCGCACGGCCATCGTGAGGTGTCGGGATGGCGGCCACATCCAAGAGGAGGGCGGTCGCAAAACCTGCCGCCTGCTGTTCTGGGTCTCGCCTCCGCTCGCAGCGCCGACGCTGTGAGATCCTGCTCCGCACGCACGCACTGGCTGGCCGGCGGCGTGGCGTGGTCGGTGGTCCCGGGCGCCACCACCAAATTGCTGAGCCCCCCAATCAATAAACCCATCTTTTTAGCGGATGGGGTATTGTTGACATCCGTTTAACGGACTATGTTTCTCTGTAGTCAGCAAGGCGTAGCGATGGGCAAGCTCTACCAGTTCGGAAGCGTCATCGTCCGCGTCTACGCCAACGACCACCTGCCGCCGCACTTCCACGTGCTTACGCCCGACGACGAGGCCCTGGTGGAGATCGCCACGCTCCGGATCATGGCTGGCTCACTCCCAGGCAAGATCGAGCGCGAAGCGCTGGCCTGGGCCGCCGCGAACCACGCCGCCATCGCGGCCGAGTGGAACCGTACCAACACCCGATTTCCGATTGCCTGAGGAGGACTCCGTGACCAAGCCGCTACCCCGCATCGCCACCATCTCGCGCCTCGGCCCGACTGTCCTTGGCGTGATGTGGCGCGATGGCCCGTCCGACCGCGTGAACCTTACCGGATGGATCGCCACGGGCGGAGAAGTTCTAGCCCCGTTGAAGGACGCGGCGGTGTTCGCGACCGCCCGCCTTGGGGATCACGGCGCCTCGGTCGAATGGGGGGATGAGGATGGGGATCTTGCCATCGACGCCCACCATCTGCGGCTCCTGGCGGATGAGCAGCGGCGGTTCGGCCACGAGGAAGCTGCGGCTTGGCAGGCGGCGGCCGGCCTCTCGAACCAAGAGGCCGCCGACTTCCTTGGCATCTCGCTCAGCACGTGGAACGCCTACAAGGCAGGGGCCAACACGGTGCCGGCGTCGGTCTCGATGTCGTGCAGAGCAGCGCTGCGCGACCCCATCCTGCTGCAAGCGCACTACCGCCCTCGGAAGGCTGGACGGCCGCCCCGGGTGAGCCGAGTGGGCGCAGCGTAATGTCGGGCGCTCCTGGTGGGTTTCCGGCGGGGCAGCACTTCATTCCGGAGATGCTGCAGAAGCGGTTTGTCGACCACCGCGGCATGCTGTGGGTCCACGACCGCCGAAGGCCGGAGCGCGGTTTCTTCCGCAGCACGCCGAAAGGAATTTTCAAAGAACGGCACCTTTATACGGTGGCTGGTCCGGATGGTTCACCAAGCGCTCTAGTCGAGCGGACGCTCGGGCATGTCGAGAACGCTGCGGGACCGGTCCTTGATCGCGTGGTCGAGCACGTCCGCGCTGGCGGCAGGTGGGACCTAACGAGTGAGGAGAGGGTGCTCCTGCTCTTCTTCCTCTACGTCCAGCTCAAGGGGTGCCCGGAATTCTTCCGAGGCATTCCTCTCGATGAATCTATGGAGACCTTTGCCGAGGGGTTAATCGCTGCCTGGGAGGACGCCAACGGCCCAATGCCGCCTGAAGATCGGGAACGGCACCTCTCGGCAGACAACCTGGAGGACCTCCAACACTCTGCGCGAATGAAGTCTCTGATGACGCTTTCGCCGCGTGTTCTCGAAGCACTCTACACACGAGGGCTCACGGTAATACACATCCCCCGGCCCGACCGGCAATTCGCCTTGGCCAGCCTTCCGGTCGTTCGACTGAAGTCACCAAGCGGTCGCATGGATCTCGGTGATCCGGAGGTGGAACTCTCGCTACCGATCGCACCGGATGTTGCTATCGCGTCCTACGGCATGGCTGACCTCAACCAAATCGTGCACATCACACACGATACCTCAATTCGAAGGGTCAACTGGGAACTCGCCCGGTCGAGCAACACGATCGCCTCATCTTCGCGCGAGCTGCTGCGATCGCTAACACGCCGATTGCCACCGCCCGTCTGAGGATGACAGCCATGCAGGATCCCGCATGGCTCGTGACCATCGAGACTAAACCCATGTGTCCGTCGCACGATTGCCGGCGAGGCAGAGCCCGGGCATCCTGGTGACCATGCCCGCATAGATATCCACAAGCGTACAGCTGCTACGCTTCGGTGCTCGGCAGGGAACAGGGGGTTAAGACGGTATCGCGGACCATGATGGCCCCATAGCCGGTGCCTGCTTCCGATGCCCCTCCTTGTCCCTCGCAACCACGTTCCTGTCTCGTTCGCGACAGTCTTTCTCATCGCAAGCATCTTATACGATCAGACCAATAAACTTTCTGAAGCTCCTAGAGACGAATATTTCGAAAGATATTTTCTGCCAATTGCTAGCTGTAACAACGGAAAAACACGCAAAGTTGGATCGAATAGTGTAATTCGGCACGAACTGGTAGCAGTAGCTCTGGAGATTGTCCCGAGCCCAGCCAAGCCTATCAATCCATATATATATGATGCGGTTCGAATTGCATTCCGAGATATATATGACGCCCCATTCAGTAAACCATTGGAAAACTCTTCGTCGAGCGGGCCGGATCCATTCTATCATCTCAACCTGACGCTTCGACCGCCATACAACACCTGCCTTTCCCCCGATAACATCCGTCGTAGCTTAAATGGTGGCCTACTGCGTGCCCTTTCGCCTCTTCCAGAGGGCTTCGGCATGACCTTTCCCGACTTCGAGGACGACGCCAAAACCCGCTTCCGACAGGCACTCGCCGAGAAGAGCCTCAGCGCTGTGGCGCTCGAAGACAGCGGGCGTGTCACCCCCATCCCGGACTACTTCTGGCGCTCGGAGGCTGCCGAGGCGGTGTTTCTCGAAGACGCGCCGATCGCCTTCGAGGTCGACGGCCGCCAGGTCACCGGAAGCCCCCTCGTGGACATCATGGCACTGCGAGACGGCTGGCGGTCCGCCTTCACGGGTGCACCTGCGGCCATCGGCATGACGGAGCGGAGCTATAGCCCGTACATCGACTTCCTCATGGATGTCGTTCGCGACCTGGGCATGGTCGATGGCTGCGATGCGCAGGGCAATCGGATCCCCGTCGAGCAGCTCAGCGATCGTATCGTGGCCATGTGGAAGGATCGGAACAAGGGAAGGAAACCGATCCCCTACAGGCTCAGGATGATGACCACGATGCTCCGGCATTTCGATCATGCAACAGGTGGCGCGCTGCCGAAGGGCGCTGAAGAGGCAGCCAATGCCCTTCGAGTGAAGCAGGCAGCGACAACCCCGAAAAAACGGCCGCGCGTCCGCGCCAAATAAGCAATGTGGGGCAATGAGTTAGAGCTTTAAACGCGCTTTTTTAAAGCTATAACGCAACACTTCAGCCCTGCTCTGAGCGATCCTTCGACCATCGTAGCTCCCAAGGCTACTTGGTTCGGAGGGCAACAATGGCCAAGCAGAAGTCGCTCGATCTTAAGGACGAGCCCGCGTTCACCACCGGACCTGCGGCCCGGTACATGGGCGTTGGTCACTCAACACTTAACAAGTGGCGCCGCGAGGGTCGCGCTCCGGCGCACTTCACCCTGAGCTGGAGGAAGTTTCTCTGGCGGAAGCATGACCTGGACGCCTTCATGGCGGCCCGTCGGGTCGAAGCCGCCGTCCCCACCTCGACCGAGGAGGGCCGGTCGTGAGGTTCTACCTGCCCGCCCCCTCGTCGGTGGCTACCATGGCCGATGCCATGGGCGACCACATGGGTCCGCTCCTCCTCCTCGCGGCGCATCGCCAGTGCGCGCTCGGTCTCCAGGACCAGGACCTCGCGCCCTTCCCGGTGCCGCACGTCGGACCTTGGGTCGCCATCATCGGTGACGATCCGCCCTGGGCCGACGGAGCGCGGGGACCGGGCGCGTTCCACGCCGGTTCCCTCGATGCCCTTATGGGCGCTGCCTACGACGTCTCGATCATCTCCCGCAGCGAGATCGTGCCGGACATCTACGACCGCGCGGCCGCTCTCGCGATGGCCGGCCACTCGTCGGTGATCATCGAGACCCTCGCCCAGCACGAGATCGCCTGGGCGGCGCTCGTCCGGGAAGCGGCGCCGGGGAAGCTGAGCTTCATCGCCTGTGACCTGCCAGCAGGGTGGGCGTAATGAGCCTGCCGCCCATCCAAAACCCGGGTCCGACACCTGCGCAGCGGCGGCCGGTCTACCGGCTGCCTCTCCTCCGGGCCGTGTGCCGGCACGGGGCCGGCCTGGTCGTCGTCCACCCCATGCCTGATCCCGTCAGGAACCCCGGCGCGGGGCCCTTCGCCGCCATCGTGGACGATCGGGCCGCACCGGCGGGGCCGGACGCCTTCGACGTGGCAGCCCTGCGACGGCTGCTGCGCCGGGTGCACGGCGCGCTCGTGCTCCTGAACGACTGCACGTCCTCGTACGAGATGGCGGCCTCCGTCATCCGTTACGGCCGCGCCTCGGTGGTCCTCGTCGAGACCACGCCCGCCCATGGCGAGGCGTGGCGATCCCTCCTCCGCCAGGGGCCGCAGGCTCCGGTGGTCGTCCTCAAGCAGCACTGACGGGGCGGGTCGTGGTCACTCTCGAAACCTTGCATAGCGTCCTCGGCGGGAAGATCTGCGGCAAGCGCCTGCGCACCGCTGCCATCGGACGCCCGAAGACGGATCGGTCGGTGTCCATCTGGATCGAGGAGTCGGCGCCAAACGGCTACGCCCTGAAGTGCTTTCGGGTCGGAGACGACCAAGCCGAGCACCGCCATTTCGTGAACGCGGAGGCGAAGCTGGGGCCGGACAGGCGGACGGACGCCGAGCGGTCGGCTCTGCGGAAGGACGCCGGGCAGTCCGAGAGCCGTTCTCCGGCTCCGAAGCTGTCCGACGTGCCAGTGCCGGAGATGACGCCGCCTGAGCCGGGCGAACGCGCGACGAAGTTCCAGGCTGTTGGCCGGCGCGAACCGCCTCCGGTCGCGGGTGAGCTGAAGGGGCGCCGGCACGCCTACATCCGCGACGGGGCGCCGGTGCGCTTCAAGATCAAGAAGACCGTCGGTTCGCCGTGGATCGACTTCTATCGGGTCCTCGACTCGAAGACCGGTCGCACGGGCTGGCAGGCCAGGCGGCCCGCAGGCTTCGTCCCCTGCCCCTACGTCGCCAGCGCCAACCCGTTCGACCCCGTCTTCTCCGGGGAAACGGTGTTCTGGCCAGAGGGTGAGAAGGACGTCGACACGCTCGCACGCTTCGATCTGCCGGCCTTCACCTTCGGTGGCGCCACCGACGTGCCCGAGGGGTGCGGCGAGCTGCTGGCCGGCCGCGACGTGGTGATCCTCCCCGACAACGACGGCGGCGGGCGCATCGGGACCCGCACGAAGATCACTGAACTGGCCGGCCACGCTTCGCGGGTGCGGGTCGTCGATTTCTCTGACCTGGAAGAGGGCAAGGACGTGACGGACTGGATGGAGGCCGGAGGCACCGTCGAGGCGCTGTGGCAGCGGGTCGATGCCGCGACCGAAGTCCCCGTGGCAGCTCCGACGCGCGAGGATTCCTTCGAGCCGACCGAGGCTCGCGCCCCGGATCAGCCCGTCCTGGATCAGCCCGCCCCGGACGAGCCGCCGCGGATCCCGACCCTGGACGAGTTCCGGGCGGTGGGGTTCGTCTTCGACGGCGATACACCCCTGGAGCCGCCCCGGTACATCGTGAAGCCCCTGCTGCCCGCGAAGGGCGTCGGCATCCTCGGCGGCCAGTCGGGGGCGGCCAAGACTTTTTCGGCCATCGAGCTGGCCAACTGCCTCGCGGAGGGGCGCGACTTCTTCGGCCATCGCGTCGTCGAGCGCGTCGGGACGCTGATCATCGCCGCCGAGGGCGCCGGGACCCTGGCGAACCGCCTCGACGCGGTTCGGAAGGCCAAGGGCGGCAGCAAGAACCAACCGATCGTGCGCAGGGAGAAGGTCCCGAACCTGTCCGATCCGGCGCAGGTCTTGGAACTCCAGCGGTGGATCCGTGGCATCGACGCGTGGATGCGCCGGAAGTTCGGGGTGCGCCTGGGCCTGATCGTGATCGATACCCTCATCGCCGCCTTCGGCCTGCAGGACGAGAACAACAGCGCCGAGGCGCAGCGCGTCATCACCCACATGCAGATGCTGGGGGAGCCGATCGACGCCTTCGTCCTGGCGGTCCACCACTACGGCAAGGACGAGCACACCGGCCTGCGCGGCTCCTCTGCATACCGTGCCGGTGCCGACGTCGTGCTGTCCCTCCTGGCCGAACGCAACCAAGCCACCGGCGAGGTGAAGGGGCGGTCGCTGAACAAGGCCAAGCTCCGTGATGGAGAGGAAGGCCGCATCGCCGGCTTCAACCTCCGGTTCGTGGAGCTGGGCACCGACAACGATGATGAGCCGTTCGGTGCCTGCGTCGTCGAGCCGGACCTCGATGCCTCGGCGGTTGCTCCGCCCCCGCGGAAGGAGGCGCTCCCGATCCGCGCCTTCCGCGAGGCTTTCCACGAGGTGATGATCCAGAGCGGCCGAGAGGTGGAGGTGCGTGGGTCCGGGCCTCGGGTGCGCGCGATCACCCTCGAAGAACTGAGGCCCGAATTTCGGCGTCGCTACACGACGGTCGACACCGACGAGACCAAGGCCGACGCGGCGATCCGCCAGGGGCTCAAGCGCGCCATCGACGCCTGCCCGAAGCAGGGTTTCGAAACGGCGACGTGGGGCGGCGAGAAGTGGTTCTGGCGGGTCGATGCGTGACAGCGTGACAGGCGTGACAGGACCGGCTCATGTCACGCTGTCACGGCAGGCCCGAAGCCGTGACGGGACGTGACCCTGCAGGGACCCCCTACGAAGTAGGGGGCCCGCGGGTCACGCCGGTCACGCGGGCCGGATCCTCGGTCTGGTGGAAATTGGGATAGGCATTGGGTGGAAGCCGATGTCACGCGGATCCGGGTTCATCCTGGCGGATCAGAACGGGAGGTCGTCGGGGCGCATCTCGGACGCCAGGTCGATGCCCCGCTCGCGCATCAGCTCGCCGGCGGCACTATCGGCGAGGGTGTTGGCGCCGCGGCCCTGGCTGCCCCGGGGCGGATTCTGGCCCTAGCGGGCTCCAGAACGGGCGCTGCGGCTTCCCGATGGCCCGAGACCCGTCCGAGCCCAGCCACGGGCGTCCTGGGCCGCGCTAGCCCGGTTCTTACGGCCCTCGCGGGGTTCCGGCTCCTCCAAGAGGACGTTCCACCGGGCGATGTAACTTTGATCGCTATTTGGCACTGGTCATCAGCGGTTTCGGTCACCTTGGTTCGGGGAACGCCGACGGGGTCTGCTCCCGCGTCGATCGTGATGAGGCGCCCGTTCAGGCCGCCGCGACGGCGGGCGTGGCCGGCTGGCGCTCCAGGGTCCGGTAGACCGTCGGCCGGGAAATCGAGAACAGCTCGGCCAGGTCGCTGATCGCGTACTCGCCGGTGTCGTACATCCGGCGCAACTCCTTCTGCTGGCGGTCCGAGAGCTTGGGCTTCTTGCCGCGCAGCTTCCCCTTGGCACGCGCCACCGCCATGCCCTCGCGCGTGCGCAGCCGGATCAGGTCCGCCTCGAACTCAGCAAACGTCGCCAGGATGTTGAAGAACAGCTTGCCCAGCGGGTCGACCGGGTCGTGCACGCTGGCGCCGAGCTGGAGCTTCACACCTCGGGCCGTGAGCGCGTCGCCGATCGCGCGCGCGTCCGGCACGGAGCGGGCTAGCCGGTCGAGCTTGGGCACCACCAGGGTGTCGCCGCTCCGGACCGCGGCCAGCGCCTGATCTAGGCCCGGGCGAGCCCGGTTCGTCCCGGTGAAGCCCTTGTCGGTGTAGATGCGCTCGGGCGCCACCCCGAGCTGGACCAGCGCGTCGCGTTGGGCGGCGAGGTCCTGCTTGTCGGTCGAGCACCGGGCGTAGCCGATCAGCACATGCGTCATGAGCTGGACCGTAACGTAAAGGGTCCCCTCATCGCAATTCTTATCGTACCATTCCATTGAGACGCCGCCCGCGCAGGCGGAGCGAGCCTCTGCGGGTGGATCGGCTAAGCGTCCGCTGACCGATCCTCAAACGGACACGCATGCAAAAGCGCCACACAGCCGAAGTGAGCCAGCTCCTGGCAGGGCTGACGTTCAAAGTTCTTTCTGGCATGGATTGAGACTTCTGGCGTACGCTCACGCCTATGGCATACATTGGAGGCGTCCCATGAAAGCAAGGGTAATGCAGGACGGGCGCGTGAGCCTACCGGCCGATCTGCGCAAGCGGCATGGCCTTGCTCGTGGCGGTGAGGTCATCGTCGAGGATACGGGCGACGCCATCGTGCTCCGGACCCTCGATCAGGTCGTCGCCCGAGCACAGGCCCTGAGTCGCAGGCTGGTCGGTGACACGACAGGCGCGTCCGTGGCAGACTTCCTCGCCGACCGAGCCTCTGAGGCCGAAGCCGAATGACGGGCTTCGTCCTTGACGCGTCCGCTCTGCTAGCCCTGCTGCTGGCCGAGCCAGGAGCGGATCGGGTGAAGGCCGTGCTCGACGGGTCTGTCATGACGACCGTCAATCTGGCTGAAGTAGTCAGCCACTACGCCAAGCTCGGGGCTGCACGCCCTGATCTCGAAGCGCTGTTGCGCCCCATGCCGATCCGATGGGCTGTGGTCGATGCCGCGCTGTCGTACGAGGCCGGCATGCTGCGTCCGATCACGGTCGAGGGTGGCTTGTCGCTCGGGGATCGATACTGTCTGGCCCTTGCCAAACGTGAAGGCCTGCCGGCGCTTACCGCAGAGCAGCGCTGGTCGACGATCGCTGAGGCCGCCGGTGTCGTGGTCGAGATGATCCGCTGAGGGCTGCGCTGCAGGACTAGGTCGAGGGTGGAGAGGCGCGTGAAGCCGACGCGCACGTCGGGATCATGCCAAACCGGCGTTTGCCCGCCAATAGAAAAGCCGACACGTTTTTCCGACAAAGATCGGACTGGTTCGAGCGGCAAGCAACACGCGCCACCGGATCGTCGGTAAAACGATCGTTTTAACGACAACGTCGCGTTTTGCGTCGTGCCGGGGAGGCAAAACGCTCGCGGTGGCGTTGTATCCGGTGTGCCGTGAGCCTCGGCGCAGCGTCGAGGAGTTTACGCCGCATGCCGATGGACGAAGTCACCGCCCCACGCCCGCCAGCCCAGGTGCCGCCGCCTTTGGTGCCAGGGCTACGCGGCTTGCTCACCCTCGCCGTCGGCGTCGTGCTGATCGCCGCCCTCTACTTCGGACGCGAGGTGTTCATTCCCCTAGTACTGGCGGTGCTCCTCAGTTTTGTCCTCGGACCGGTCGTCAACCTACTCCGGAGGATCAAGCTCGGACGGGTTCCGTCGGTCATTGTAGCCGTCCTTCTTGCAGTCGCCGTCATCGGCGGCTTTGGCGCGGTCATCGGCACCCAGGTCGCCGGGCTCGCCGGCAACCTGCCGCAGTACCAAGTGACGGTGCAAAAGAAGTTCGCCGGCCTGCAGCAGGGATGGCTCGGCGAGGCCAACCGGGTCATTCAGAAGTTCAACCATCAGGTTCACGACGCGACCCAGAAGGCCGACGCCGCCGGTACGGCAGCGTCGACGGGACCGGCCGGCGACACCCCGAAGGCGCAGCTTGTGCGGGTCCAGGAGCCCGAGATCTCACCGCTGGCTCTGGCCGAAAAGGTGCTCGGTCCGATCTTCGAGCCGCTGACCACGGTTGGCATCGTGCTTGTCGTGGTCGTGTTCCTGCTGCTGCAGAGGGAGGACCTGCGCAACCGCATGATCCGCTTGTTCGGGTCGAGCGACCTGCACCGCACGACGGTGGCCATGGACGATGCGGCCGGTCGGCTCGGCACCTACTTCCTTGCCCAGCTCGGGATGAACGCTGCCTTCGGCATCATCATCGGTGTTGGCCTATGGCTGATCGGGGTGCCCAACCCCCTGCTGTGGGGCGTGTTCTCGGCGCTGATGCGGTTCGTGCCCTACATAGGCGCTTTCATCTCGGCTGTGTTTCCCCTCGCGCTCGCCGCCGCGGTCGACTCGGGCTGGACCATGGTCATCGCCACGGCCGCCTTGTTTCTGGTAGCCGAGCCCCTGTTCGGACAGGTGATCGAACCGCTTCTATACGGGCACTCGACCGGCCTCTCACCCTTCGCGGTGATCGTCTCGACTCTGTTCTGGGGCTTCCTGTGGGGGCCCATCGGCCTGATCCTGGCCACGCCTTTCACGGTCTGTCTCGTGGTGCTCGGTCGCCACGTCGACAGCCTGGAGTTCCTCGACATTATGCTCGGTGATCGGCCGCCACTGACGCCCGTGGAGAACTTCTATCAGCGCATGCTGGCCGGCGACCCAGACGAGGCGCGCGATCTCGGCGAAACCATGCTGAAGGAGCGTTCCCTGTCCTCTTACTACGACGAGGTTGCGCTCAAAGGCCTCCAACTGGCGGCCAACGACTATCAACGTGGGGTTGTCACGCCAGCGCAGCTGGAAAACATCCGCGCCTCGGCACGTTCCCTTGTCGAAGATTTTGAAGTGCACGAAGATGTCGAGCCTGCGGGAGACGCGAAAGCGATGAACCCGAGCGAGACCCTGACCTTAGCTGAGCGAGCCCATCCCAGAAATGAAGCCGTGCCAGGGCAAGCGCCACCGCAAGAGATGCTTCCCGAAGCGTGGAAAGGCGAGACGCCCGTGCTGTGTGTGGCAGGACGCGGCCCTCTCGACGAGGCCTCCTCGGCTATGCTGGCCCAGCTGCTGCGCAAGCACGGACTTGGAGCACGGGTCGCCGGTTACGAGGCTGTTTCACGCGACCGCATCCGCGATCTCGACCTGACCGGCGTGGCGATGGTGTGCATCTCCTACCTCGACATCACCGGCAACCCGGCGCACCTGCGCTACCTCCTTGAGCGGCTGAAGCGACGCGCACCCGACGTTCCGGTCCTAGTCGGCCTCTGGCCGGTGGGCGATAAGGTACTCACCGATGCCAGCGTTGGACGCCAGGTCGGGGCCGATGCCTATGCGTCCTCGCTCCGGCAGGCCGTGGAGGCTTGCCTGGCCGCTGCCAGTGCAACTCAGGTCAGTACCGCCCAGGCGGCATAAGCGGGCTTCTAAAAACATGTACTAGCATGACATCATCTTGATCGCTCGGAAGGATAACCACGACCTACGGTAGGTTGCGGGCAGGCACACCGGAGCACAAGCGCGGTGCGCCTGCTGTTCTGAGCAGCGAACTTTAGAGCGGTTCAAGCAGCCGCCTTCTCGACCGTCTCGGCAAGCTGACTGGCGAGTTCGTCGCCCTTGTAGATTTCGTCCACCGCCTGCTTCAGCTTGGCCGCATCGTCTGTGCGACCGAGGGCTTTGGCGTAGGCGGCGGCCGAGCCGAAGCCGGCGAGGCCGTAATGCGACATGCGCTGGTACTGCGCGATGATCGCTACGTCGCGCAGCTTGCCGTCGCTCGACGCCTCCTTGCCGCCGTGCTTCAGGGCCTCGGCCACGAGGCCCTCCATGCCCTTGCAGTGCTCGGGCTTAGTCTCACCGCCATTGGCTTGGATCAGGCTCCTGAGCACGTCGGTGTGCTTCTGGATCCCGCCCACCGATTTTTCCAGCATCTGCTTCAGTTTGGCGTCGCTAACCTGCCCGTTGAGCTGCTGCACGGCCCGGACCATCTGGTCGTTGGCCGACCAAAGATCCTGCATCTCGTCGAGATAAACCTCTTTCAGGCTGTTGGGTGCTGACATCGTTTCCTCCATTGGGTTGTTGATGCCTCGCAAACCGAAGGGACATCACGGCGTTCCGGTTGCCGGCATTCCCGCGTCGTTCCGCCCAGGGTCACAGAAGGGGACACGTCCGGAACCCCACGACTGCCGTCGAAGATTTCACTTCAGCCACCGTCGTTCGCACCAGGGCTTTCCGCACGTTCGAACGTTAGCGTTCCGCGAGGAGAGACGCCGATGGTCGATGACACGCGTCACATACAGATGCGGCAGATCGTGGCTGGCCTGTCCGAGGGCGTGATCCTGATCGAGCCGGATCAGACCATCGCCTACGCGAACGCCGCCGCCGTGATGATGCATGGAGTTGCCGACGCCGGCGATCTCGGCGCCACCGTGTCCGAGTACCGTGCGAACTTCACGCTGCACTACCGCAATCATCGGGAGATCGGCCCGCTGCAGCATCCCCTCGACCGGGTGCTCGCCGGCGAGGTGTTCCGCGACGTCGTGGTCGAGTTAGTCCCGAAGCGGGATCCCACACACAGGTGGATGCATCGCATCCGTAGCCTGGTGACCATCGACACGGATGGCACGCCGAGTGGCCTCGCCCTGGTGATGCAGGACGTGAGCGAGCGCTACCAGGCCGAGGCCCGGTTCGAGCGGATGTTCAACGCCAATCCGGCCCCGGCGATCATATGCCGGATTGCCGATCTGCGCTTCGTGCGGGTCAACCACGGCTTCCTCGACCTCACCGGCTACCATCGCGACGATGTGCTCGGCCGGAGTTTCTGCGAGATCGACCTGCTACGCGAGGCCGAGCGGCGCGAGCTGGCGATCCATCGTCTGCATGAGGGTCGTACCATCCCACAGATGGAGGCTCAGCTCGCAACGCCTTGTGGGAGGGGCCGCTACGTGATCGTGGCCGGGCACGCTATCGAGATGCCGGGCCCGGGCGGCGTCGAGCCGTGCATGCTGTTCACCTTCGCCGACCTGGAGGATCGCCGGAAGGCCGAGATGGCCTTACGTCACAGCGAGGAGCGCTTTGCCAAGGCGTTTGACCTGTCCCCCGTACCGAGCGCGTTGATGGATGCGGACGGTTTGGAGATCACCAGCGTCAACCAAGCCTTCGTCACCACCTTCGGGCAAGTGCCCGAGGTCGCAGGTGGTCAGTTGCTCACTGACCTCGCGCTCTGGGTCGACCGCGCCGAGCAACGCAAGTTCTCCCGCGATCTCAGGAGGCTCGGCAGCGTTCGCGGCTTCGAGGCCGCGCTGCAGGATGCGGCGGGCACCGAGATCGACTGCCTCGTCTCGGCCGAGCGGGTGAGCATCAACGATGAGGCGTGCGTGCTGTGCGTCCTGCAGGACATCACCAGTCGCAAGCGCTCGGAGCGGGAACTGATCACCGCCATCGAGGCGGTGATGGCGGACGCGTCGTGGTTCAGCCATGGGGTAATCGACAAGTTGGCGACCCTACGTCACCCGTCACGCTCCGTCCGGCCGTCGGTCGACATCGAGAACCTGACGATCCGCGAGCAGGATATGCTCACGCGGATCTGCCAGGGTGCCACCGACCACGAGATCGGAGCCGAGCTGAAGCTGTCGCCGAACACCGTGCGCAACCACGTCTCAAGCCTCTACCGCAAGCTCGGGGTCAACCGCCGTAGCGCGGTGGTGGTGTGGGCGCAGGAGCGCGGCATCGGGCCGAACACGCGGCACGGGCGCTGAAGCCGACGAAAAACCGTGACAGAACTACCAAACCGATTTGGTGCAAATGTACTTTATGTAAATCGTCGGAACTTCGAGTAGATCACCTGATTACGCAGTGGTAGCTCTGCTCACGCGAGCATCTCGGAAGATCATCCCAGTGGGTTGATACGAGGAGATCCGTGTGACCGGGCGTCGGAAGGTGCTCTCGCCTGACCATGCCCGGGCGCTGATCAAGGAAGCCATCGGCATCATCGAGGGTGACCGTGCGATCCAGGCGGAAGCCGCCGCCGAGATCGCCGCGATCGAAGCCGCACATACGTCGTCGAACCCTGGGCCGAGATCAAAGCGCGCGATCCGCACGTGATGCTGGGTCACGAGCGAACGCGTGGGCTGCAGTCGCGGCTTCTGCGCGCCCCGAGCGTGCCTGAGGTGAAAGACCCCCAACGCTGACTGAGAGAACTGGAGCCGAACCATGTCACTCCTCGCCTGGATTGTGCTCGGCCTCGTCGCCGGCTTCATCGGCAGCAAGGTGGTCAACAACACGGGGCAGGGGTTGCTCGTCGACATCCTGCTCGGCGTGGTCGGGGCGGTGGTCGGCAGCTTCCTGTTCAAACAGTTCGGTGAGCCCGGCGTCTCAGGGCTCAATCTCTACAGCCTGGTCGTCGCCGTCATCGGCGCCGTCAATCTGCTGTGGCTGTACCACGCCCTGATCGGCCGTCGCTGGGTGCTCTGAACCCTAGCAAAACCCGCTTCCGCCGCTTCCGGCGGAAGATCGAACCACTAACCTGAGAGTACCGAGCATGGCGCTGACACCCGACACCACCCGTCCGGCCTACGACCGCGACCTCCCCACCGACAGCGCGGTCACCCCCGCGGAGGACATGCGCACGATGGCGCTGCACTCCATCTCCTGGGGCGCGGTGTTGGCCGGCGCGGTGATCGCGCTGGTCGCCCAGGTCATCCTCAACATGATCGGGCTCGGCATCGGGCTCTCGACCGTCGACCCGGCTGGCAACGGCACCCCGACGGCCGGCAGCTTGTCCTCGGGCGCCGGGATCTGGTTCGTGATCTCAGGGATTCTCGCCTCCACCGCCGGCGGCTGGCTCGCCGGGCGCCTCTCGGGCAAGCCGGCCAACACCACCACCGCCTACCACGGGCTGATCGCCTGGGCGGTCTCGACGCTGGTCGTCGTGTACCTACTATCCTCGGCAGTCGGCGGCGTCGTCAGCGGCGCGTCGAGCGCGGTGTCGAGCACGCTCGGCGGTGCCGGCAATCTGATCGGTGGCTCGGTGAAGACCGCCGCACAGGCCGCCGCCCCGTCACTGCCAGGCATGGACAACCCGTTCTCGAACATCGAGAGCCAAGTCCGCAACGGAACCGGCAATGATCCGGACGCCCTGAAGAACGCCGCCGTCAGCGCGATGCGCGCCGCGGTCACCGGTGATGCCACCCAGCAGAAGGACGCGCAGGAGAAGGCTGCCCAGGCTCTCGCCAAGGCGCAGAACATCCCGGTCGATCAGGCCCGGACCCAGGTCGCCCAGTATGTGCAACAGTTCAACGACGCGACAGCCAAGGCGAAGGAGCAGGCCAAGCAGGCGGCCGATGCCGCCGCCCGTGTCGGCTCGCAGGGGGCGCTCTACGGTGCCTTGGCGCTGATCCTCGGCGCACTATCGGCCTTCTTCGCGGGTCGTGGCGCCGCCGTCGACCCAGTCGTGAGCCGCACCGGCGTCGCCATCACGAGCCAGCGTCGGGTGTGACCATGAGCGATCCCGCCGCCACCGAACCGCACCTCCTAGGGATGCAGGGCGAACACGCGACGGAGATCGCCGTCGGCGAGACCGTAACGCTCCCGCTGATCGCCGAGACCGCCCGCATTGACAAGCGGGCGGTGGAGACCGGGCGAATGCGGGTCTCGACCCGGACCGAGACCATCGACCAAATCCTGCGCGAGACCCTGCACAGCGACATGGTCGGGGTCACCCGAGTGGCTATCAACCGGACGCTGTCCGAGGGCGAGGTGTCCCCGGTGGTCCGCGAGGAGGACGGGGTGACCATCATCCCCGTCCTCGAAGAGATCCTCGTCGTCGAAAAGCGCCTCGTCCTGAGGGAGGAGGTGCACATCCGCCGGACCACGGCGGATGAGGAGGTCGAGGTGCCGGTGACGCTGCGCAGGCAGCACGCCGTAGTCGAACGCGTGTCCCCGGACGGGCACGTCACGCAGCAAAGCATCCCGCATCCCACTGAGGAGACGAAATCATGAGCCAGACCATCACCGCATTGTACGACGTCCTGAGCCAAGCCGAGGCTGCACAGGTCAAGCTGGTCGCCGCCGGGATCCCGCAATCCGCGATCCGGCTCGTGCCGGGCACTCGGACGGGCACGACTACCACGACCGCACCGGCCCGCGAGGAAGGCTTCTGGGGTTCGCTGAAAGACATGTTCATGCCGGAGGAGGATCGGCACACTTACCAGGAAGGTCTGAGCCGCGGCGGCACGATGCTCACCGCCACAGTCGAGCAGGCACAGATCGAGACCGCCTACGACATTCTGGAGCAGCACGGCTCGGTCGATCTCGACGAGCGCGAGGCGACGTGGCGCAAGGAGGGCTGGAGCGGCTACACCGGTGAGACGGCAACGGGCGCGACGGCGACCACCGGTGCGCTGCGCAACCCGACCACGGCCGAGGTGGCAGGTGGCATTCCGGCGACGGGCGGCACGGCGGCGTTCGCGGCCGGTGAGCGCGATGGCATAACAAACCGCGAGACGGTCGCGGGTACTGCGGGTGATACCGAGTATATCCCGGTGGTCGAGGAGCGCTTGAACGTCGGGAAGCGCGTGGCCGACAGCGGCCGCGTGCGGGTGCGCTCCTACGCCGTTGAGAAGCCGGTCGAGGAGCAGGTGACGCTGCGCGACGAGACCGTGCACGTCGACCGCCGCGCCGTCGATCGCGCGCCGACCCCGGTCGATGAGGCGTTGTTCGCAGAGAAGACGATCGAGGCTACCGAGATGCGCGAGCAGGCGGTGGTGTCGAAGGAGGCCCGGGTGGTCGAAGAGGTCGGGATCCGCAAGCAGGCCGCTGATCGGGTCGAGACGGTGTCGGACACGGTCCGCCGTACCGAGGTCGAGGTCACGGACGAGCGCGGCAACACCAGCCGCACGGGTACGACTGGCAACACCACTGGAACCGATCCGCGCAAGCCGCTTTAATACCGCCCTGGACGAAAGCGGCGAGGCGACGGTGTGCCCGCCTCGCCGCTACTCCCACCGAAACTGCCTACCCACCCCGCACTGATGAAATCGCAGTCTGGGGTAGGCAGCGCGTACGATGCACAGCGCCAGGGTCGTCAGACTGGCCTTGATCTGGCGGTTGCCCCACCATGAGTGCAGAACCGGGCATTCACCACGATCCGACGGGGCATAAGAATTGGACGCTGCAGGCATAATCGTCGGCATCCATGGCCTAGAGAACAAGCCCCCACGCGATGAGAAGTGGCGGTGGTGGAGAGCAGCCGTCGCCGAGGGCTTGCTGCGGAACTGCGGCCGGGACGGCGGGGAGTTCTCGTTCGAGTTCGTGTACTGGGCCGACCTACGCTACGACCATCCGCTCCTCGGTGAGGCCAACGACGAGCCTTACCGACCTGACGAGGGGTCCGGACCATTCCCGCGCCATCAGCCGGGATCCGACGCGACCTTGAACGACGGCGTTATCGGCAAAGTCTACCGCGGCTTGGCCGCGCTCCAGTCGGCGACGGGAGCGACGCCACTCGACGACGCGATCCTCGAACATCGCTTCGACGACCTGTGGCACTACCATTCCGAGACGCCGTTCGCCCGACAGGTTCGGCGTCGGCTCATCGATGTGCTCGAACAGCATGCCGGGAGGCGAACGTTCCTGATCGCGCACTCGATGGGCTCGATCATCGCCTACGACGCCCTACGCATGCTCGAACGCGAAGCGCCATCCGTACGAGTCGAGCATCTGGTGACATTGGGTTCACCGCTCGGCCTCGCGGAGGTGCGGGCGAAGATCGGAGAGGAGAACGGTGAGGCTCGGGTTCCCAACAACGTGGATCGGTGGACGAACATGGCCGACAATCGCGACCTCGCCGCGGTAGCCGGTGAACTCTCGGACACCTTCGTGCCCAACGACCGCGGTGTTGGCGTGACGGACATGGCGGTAGTGAACGCCTACCTGCGCCCGAACGGTTCGGCGAACCCGCACAAGTCCTACGGCTATCTTCGAACGCCAGAGCTCTCGGAGCTGGTGCTCGGCTTCATGTCACAAGCACGCACCGAGCGCGAGCAAGGGTAAACCGCTCCGATGTCAGGTCATCAGCGGCACTCTTGGCCAAGATTTCACGCAGAGGCCACGGTATGCCACACAGCGCCGTTTTGTTCCAATAGAGCTTGCTCTAGCGGAACGCACCAGAAGTGAGCAGCGTAGCCGTTCCATCGAATATTTTTCGACTTTTGGAACGCGCCGGCGCGAACATCCTGGACCCTTGTGGAACGCGGCAAGACAACTACGCACCTAACATGACTGACGAACAGGCTTCCGCGCGACATTTGTAGGAAAAATCATCGAATTGCCGACATATAGACTGATAGGATAGCAGTCTTGTTTGAGTGTAGTGGTGATGCAAGCTATCTCGGATCAGCGATCGGCCCCCTGAAGAGATACGGGAACCATCTCACGGTCCTGGCGCAACTGGGCTTAACGCGGTGAGACGAGCCAGGCGGTGGACGGCCCGACACACAAGCCGCGACAAACCGTACGTCAAACAATCCGGCAACCATGCACCGCAAATTAAAACATTCGTTCTTATAACGGCCCTATTAGCTATCTTGTGTGCTGCCTGACAGCCTCAATCTAGGGCCCTCGTGCGATGAGCGCTGATCTGCACCACCTCGGCGCGGCGCAGCGCAAAATCGTGCTCCCTGCGATCCAACTGGATCCGAGTGTTGCCCCGCTTCTCACCTGGAACCGATATCTCGATGTGATCCGGCACGGCCTGTTGATGATCGACGCCTCGGGGCGGGTCGCTATATCGAACAATCCAGCCGAGCGCCTCCTCTCCAACATGAAGGTCGAGCAGACGGCTAATCTATCCGCGATGCAGTTACTTCGTGCCTTGTGCGCGGGAGCTTCGCAATCGCGGCAAGAAATCTTCAAGTCTCTGCGACGCGCACTCGACCTTCAAACATCCGCTTCGTTCGAAGTGACGGGCCAGGATCACACGCTGCAGGTCGAGATCCGTTCCATCGCGGGTGAAGGTTGGGTTGCAACCCTAGAAGATGTCAGTGCGCGCAAGGCGAGCGAGGCGCGCGCAGACGAATTGGCGCGTCTCGATCCACTTACCAGCCTACCAAACCGCCTGCTCTTGCGAGAACGTCTGGCCGAGGCTCTGGCACGCTTGCAGCGCAACGGCGAGGCATGCGCTCTACTGCTCATCGACCTCGACCGGTTCAAGCCGGTCAACGACACGCTCGGCCACCCGATCGGCGACGCACTTCTCGCGAAGGTCGCCGACCGCCTGCGTTCGACCGTGAGGCCCACAGACACGGTGGCCCGGATTGGCGGCGATGAGTTCATCATTCTGCAAATTGGCATCCGCGAGGCTGCCGACACACAGGCGTTGGCCCGGCGCCTCGTCGATCTGATCGGCCGGACCTACATGGTCGAGGGCCACCTTCTGACGATCGGAGCTAGCGTCGGCGTAGCGCTCGCGCCCGCAGACGGGACGAGTGCGGATAAGCTCCTGAAGAACGCCGATCTAGCCCTGTACCGGGCCAAGCTTGACGGGCGTGGGACGTACCGCTTCTTCGAACCGGAGATGGACGCGCGCATGCAGGCGCGCCGCCGGCTCGAACTCGACATGCGTCAGGCTCTGGCCCGACGCGAGTTCCAGCTCCACTACCAGCCCCAGATGCAGCTCGAGGGCGATAAGCTGATCGGCTGCGAAGCCTTGATCCGCTGGAAGCACCCTGAGCGCGGGATGATCTCGCCACTTGATTTCATCCCGCTTGCCGAGGAGATCGGCCTGATCGTGCCGATCGGCGAGTGGGTCCTCCGTCAGGCCTGCCGCGATGCGATGACGTGGCCCACTGCGATGTCGGTCGCGGTGAACGTCTCCCCTGCTCAGTTCAAGAGCGACCGGCTTGTCGAGACGATCCTCTCGGCGCTCGCCAGCTCAGGTCTGTCGGCCAAGCGGCTGGAGGTTGAGATCACAGAGGGCGTTCTCCTGCAGGAGAGTGAGAAAACCTTGCAGACGCTCCATCGACTGCGTGAACTTGGGGTCCGCGTTTCGATGGACGATTTCGGTACGGGCTACTCGTCCTTGAGCTACCTGCGCAGCTTCCCGTTCGACAAGATCAAGATCGACAGGTCGTTCGTGAAAGACCTGTCGAGCAAACCCGATGGGGATGCGATCATTCGGGCGATCGCGGGCCTCGGCAAGAGCCTCGGTATGACGACAGTTGCCGAAGGCGTCGAAACGCCAGAGCAGATGCAGCGCATTCGCGATGAAGGCTGCACAGACGTTCAGGGCTATCTCATCAGCAGGCCCATACCGGCGGAGGATCTTCTAGAATTCTTGGCGAGCTACCAACCATAAGCTTAGTCCACACAAATTATTGGACATCCTATGAGCGAACTCTACCGCCTCGTCTACGCCAGTAAAAACTTGTTTCAAGGATCGGAGGCCGAGCTAACGGCAGCCGTCGGGCAGATCCTGGCCGCATCGCAGAGGAATAACGCTCGGTCGGATGTGACCGGCGCGCTGATGTTCAACACCGGCGCCTTCGCCCAGGTCTTGGAGGGACCGCGACAGGGAGTCGAAGAAACCTTTGAGCGGATCCAGTGCGATGATCGCCACGGCGACGTGACGGTTCTTCAGTGCGGTCCGACGGAGAGCCGCAGCTTTGCAAACTGGTCCATGGCCTTCGTCGGCGCGTCCGCCGGGGGACAAGCACACTTCAGCCGGCTCGCAGCCGAGAGCGGGTTCGACCTGTCCAGGCTGGACGGTGATGCCGTGTTCGCCATGCTGCACGAACTGGTGTTGGATGAGGAGGGCGTGCCGATCTCGCGCGTCGCCGCTCCGTCGATCGGGCCGGCTGAGGTCCTCCCCCCGACAGGGCTCGATGTCGAGCAACTGAAAGCAGAAATCGCGCAGCTTCGACCGGACGCGGCAGCCACTCAGATGTCATCACCGGCGAGCGGTAAGCGCACTGCTGAGGTCGAGTGTGGTGGGTCACGAACCCTCCCCACCGGCGATGTGAAACGCTCGTCGAAGGGGGCGACTGACGCTGCCCTCTATGTGCTCAAAGCCGCCCTGGCGAGTGAGCGGCAACGCACGAGCGATCTACGGACCGAGATTGATGCGTTGCAAGTCGCTTTGGCATCGAGCGAGGATCAACTCGATGCCATGCGGGTAGAACGGGATCGTTGGGCTGGGCATGCGCAGCTTCTCGCGACAGCGATGGCCCAGGAAGCTGGTGACGTCCAAACGGCGGCTCACCGCGTCGGTTCGTTTGAAACGCCGCCGAACGGGCAGGCGCGTTTGCAAAACGTTGCAGACGTTCTTGCCGCCTAAACGCACCAGCAACGCCGTTCGCGGTGAGCGCCGTGTGCGCGATCATGGCGCGTTCCGCGTCTGCCATATGCCCGGGCCAAAGGCGCTGGCGGTCGTGGAAGGCATGACAAGTGGCTTTAACGGAACTCTGGTGCGTGCCTTTCGCCTTGTCGCTACGGCGTTCGGCGCATGATCGAACGAAGAGCCACCACACGTCACCCTGTCGTCGTCCCCGCCCTGTGCCTTCGCCGCGACGGGTCCGAGTTCCACGCGGTCACCGTCGACATCTCGTCTGAAGGATTGAGACTGCGATCGGCAACGCTGCCGTTGGTCGACGAGCGCCTCACCTGCAACATCCGCGACATCGGAGCTGCTCAGGTCTCGGTCGTGTGGGCGGGGAGCTGTGACTTCGCCGTGCGCGTCATCGGCACGACCCCCTCGGCGACCTGCCGCTGATCCTCAACGTCGCCCTGTCAGTGGACGCGATCGAGGCCGAGTGGCGGGTGAAGGCGCTGGTCATCGGCGGCATCGTGCTGCTGCTGTGCGGCGTCACGATCGCGCTGTCGCTTCTGTTCGGACGCGAGTTGCGCCGCCGCGAAGCGATGCAGGCTGAACTCGAAAGGCTATCGCTGACGGACGCTCTGACGCGTCTGCCGAACCGCCGGGCGTTCGAGGATGCCGGTGCCCGGGCCTGGGAGGAGGCGCGGCGCGGCGGCAGGCCGCTCTCCCTGCTCATCGTCGATGCCGATCACTTCAAGCGCTTCAACGACCGCTATGGCCATCAGGTCGGAGACGAGGTGCTGCAAGGCTTGGCACGTTGCCTCTCGGCCAGCGTCCATCGCCCCCGTGATCTCGTCAGCCGCATCGGCGGCGAGGAGTTCGCCATCCTCCTGCCAGACACCGATCAGGCCGGTGCCCTACGTATCGCGGAGAAGGTCCACGCCGAGGTGTCCACCTTGGCGATCGGATCGGCGGGTATCGGAGCCGGCGCCGTCACAGTGAGCATCGGGCTGGCGAGCGCAGTACCCACTGCTGCGGCGATCACCGCGCTGATGGACCTGTACCGGCTTGCGGATGGCGCCCTCTACGAAGCCAAGGCGGGTGGTCGTAACCAGACCCGCTGTACGAAGCTACAGGACATCCCGGCTGCTTCACAGAAGTGGGGACTTCAGGTCGTCGGCGCCTCTTAGGTAGACGCACGCAGTTCTGTAGCCACGCTGGGCTCAACCTTTGCCCTGCGCCCAACCTTCAGTTCGCGCTCAGCCATAAACCAGACCTGTAGTTCGTAGCCCTCAGGCCGATAGTGTCGTCCCCATAGATCGTAGGCATGCTCACGGATTAGATCGGAGGAGAGCGCCTCGGTTGGTTCCACGGTCTGAGACTTTCCCCGGTTGAGACCAGCCGGTCACTGCCTCATGGCGTCACGGCGCACGTCTCGGCATGCTGGATAAGCCAATCGATGTGAGCGAGCCCCTTACTCGCCTCGACGCTCAGGTCTGCGTTGATAGTGTCGAGCCGAGTGTCGCCGCTCGGTGCCCGCGTCTCCAGGTCGGCGAAGATCGCGCCGAGTTCATCACGCTGCGCACGCAATCTCGTCAGGATCGCCCCGAACTGTGCCGCCGACAGGGTCGCTGCACGACCGTCTGCCAGTAGTTCTGCTGCAGGAGCGTCGAAGGTAGCGAGCGCGGATGCCTTGTCACCTCTGCGACGGAACGGGATGACGGTGCGAGTCACGGGGCTCGGGCCCTCAGCCGACCGCGCGCGCGGCCTCACGCACTTGGCGCGTGGCCGCATCGACCTGCTCACTGGCCCGCGCGATCGCCTCCATACCGCCGGCGATTGTCGTCACCCCGTGGGCGGCCGTGTGCATGCTGCCCGACATCTCCCTGGTGACCGCCGATTGCTCCTCCACCGCCGCCGCGATCGCTGCCGAGACCTCATCCAGCTTGCGGATCGTGCCCTGGATCGAGCCGATCGCATCGACCGCCTCACGCGTCACCGCCTGCGTCGCCGTGATCTGAACCCGGATCTGGTCAGTCTCCTTGGCGGTCTGCTCGGCCAAAGCCTTGACCTCGGACGCCACCACGGCAAAGCCCTTGCCCGCCGCGCCCGCTCGGACTGCCTCGATGGTGGCGTTAAGCGCCAGCAGGTTGGTCTGAGAGGCGATTCCCTGGATCATCGTCACGACGTCGCAGATCTGCGCCGCCTGCCCGCTCAAGCCCGCCACGATGCTGCCGGTGTGCCGAGCCTGCTCGACGGCCTCGCCGGCCATCCGCGCGGCGTGGCTGACCTGCTGGCTGATCTCGCCGACCGAGGCCGACAGCTCCTCCGCACCTGAGGCGACGCACTGGATGTCGTTCGAGACCTGCCCGACCGTGCCCGCCGCCTCCGCCGTCTGCCGGGTGACGTCCTCGACCGCAGTGCCGATCGCGTCGAGGTCCGCTCCGATGGTTCGCTGTGCCTCGGCCCGGCGTTGACGCTCGCTCACCTGGGCGGTGATGTCGGCGGCGAACTTCACCACCTTGAGTACGGCGCCGTCCGCGTCGGTGATCGGGTTGTAGGTCGCTTGCATCCAAGTCTCACGACCACCCTTGGCGATGCGCTTGAACTCACCCGAAACGAACTCGCCACGACCGAGCCGGCTCCAAAAACCTTGGTAAGCCGCTCCCGCCCGCTCGGTCGCATCTACGAACAGGCTGTGATGACGCCCCCGGATCTCGTTGAGCCGGTAGCCGACCGCGTCGAGGAAGTTCTGGTTGGCGTCGAGGATCGTGCCGTTCGTATCAAAGGCGATCACCGCCTGCGAGCGGTGCGGGGCGGCGAGCTGGCCGTCGAGATCGAGCAGCCGCAGCTTCTGCGCGGTGACGTCGGAGGCGAACTTGACGACCTTCACGACATGGCCGGCGCGATCGAGCACCGGGTTGTAGCTCGCCTGGATCCAGACAGTTCGACCGCCCTTGGCGACACGCTTGAACTCGGCGGACTGGAAGGTGCCTCGGCGCAGCCCGTCCCACAAAGCGCGGTACTCAGCGCTATCGCGATAATCCGCCCCGACGAACATCTCGTGGTGCTGGCCCTGCACCTCCGGGAGCGTGTAGCCCATCGCCGTCAGGAAGTTGGCATTGGCGGTGAGGATGGTGCCATCGGGCTGGAACTCGATGACGGCCTGCGAGCGATCCAAGGCATCGAGCTTGGCCGCGTGATCCGCATGCCTCTGCATTCCACGGAACATGGTCTTTTCCCCCGAGATCGTTGAGGCAGCTCGACAGCGGATCGGGAGGTCGGCGGTTAGGGGAATGCGGCCCGCTGATGCGCTATCCAGGTGTATCACCGCTTGCGGCAACACTGCGCGACAAGCGTTATTTATCGCTTAACACCATAATAGACCGGTATGTAGTCGCCTCAGAGAGACTGATTTCAGATCTCGATTTGAGTAATTACGCTTCCGTTATCAAAAATAATACAACTTACGCGTGCTCGAAGATCGCGAGGTTGCGCAGCGTGCCGGTTAACGCATCGTTGCTTGAGGCAGTGAGTTCGTAGCGCCCGGCCGCGCTAATGGCGGGGCGCCCAATTCGGCGGAGGACCTCGCGTTCGAACGAGACGAAGTTCTCAATCCGACCATCGGCGGCGCACAGCGGCCGGCAGTCGATCTCGGCCCGGTACTTGGTGCCGTCGGCACGGTAGTTGGTCAGGTAGCCGTGGAAGCGTTCACCGGTCGCTAGGGCACGATGGAAGGTGTCGAGCGTCTCCCGTCGCGTCTCCTTGCCCTGCATGAAGCGCGGGCTTTGTCCGATGATGTCACTCAGGTCGCGTTTGACGAGGCGCCCGAAAGCGGGGTTGGCGTAGAGGATCGTCGGGCCGGGTGGGTCGATCATCACGTCGGTGATGATGATGCCGACGTTGGCATCGTGAGCCAGGGCGCGGATGAGTTCGAAGGCCGTCATTTCATAGCAAGGCTATCTGCATCCTGAGCGTGTGGTAACGCCATCAGACGCATGACCGTCCAGTAGCGTCCTCAGCGGCCACATGCCTGCAAATGAGATCCAAAAGCGAGGCACAAACGCGCATGCGGGCCGCCTCAGACTGAGAAGTAATCATCTATAAATATAACGTATGTTGGCAATCTCGGACGTGCATAAATAGTCTTATGACCTGCGCATATAGGAAGCTTGGTTCGATGCGCCGCCATTAATTAACCGGTTGAGCCTAGGTTGGATGCCTCGGAGCTTGCCATGCAGTCCGTCTACACGTGCCTCACTCAGGCGCACGATCACCAGCTAATCCTGCTCGCCGCAGGGGTCTGTGTCGTCGGCGTCTACGGCTCGTTCACCGTCGCGACCCATGCGGCGCGCTCGGAAGGGCGTGCGGCTCGTCTCTGGGGCGGCGCCAGCGTAATTGCTTCGGGCTGCACTGCCTGGGCTACCCACATGATCGCGTTGCTGGCCTACCAGCCTGGCATGCCTTCCGGGTTCGAGCCGACTCTGACTGCATTCTCGCTCCTGATGGCTGTCGCGGGGATCGGGGTCAGCGTCGCCCTCGCGATCGGTCAACGCAATCGGATCCGGCGCCTCCTCGCCGGCCTCGTTCTCGGCGTCAGCATCACCACGCTGCATTACCTCGGAGAGAGCGCCTACCTCGTCGCGGGCACTGTCACCTGGGACATGCCTCTGGTGGCTGTGTCTGTACCGGCGAGCATCCTCATGTTCGGTGCGGCCATAGTCGTCGCTGGGGAGCGTCGCCGCGACCTGCGCCGGGCTGCAGCGCCCCTCTTGGTCGTCGCGATCGGCGTCCTGCATTTCTGCGGGATGGCGGCCATGACGCTGACCTTCGATCCCGAACATCCGCTCCCGCCCCAGGCGGTTCCGCCCGAGGTGATCGCGCCCGTCGTGGCAAGTGTTTCGCTCGGCCTACTGGCCCTGGCCGTGGTTGGGCTACGTTTGACCCTGAACGCCAGGGCTCAGGCGCGGCGAGATCAGGAACGCCTGCGCGAGTTGGCGAACCTCGCCGTCGAAGGTTTGGCTGTCTGCGAAGGGGAGGTGATCACGACGGCCAACCGAAGCCTGGAGCTGTTGTCGGGCCTCGACACGGCCGAACTGGTCGGCCGCAGCCTATCTGCCCTGCTTCCTGGCCTTACCATCTCGACGCTCCCGGAGCGCGAGGAGCGGGAAGCGGAGTTGGTCGGCGCCGACGGTCAACGCGTGCCCGTGCGCGTTCTGCGCAGCGAAGTCCCGCTCGGCGGCAAGCGCCAGACCGTGCTGGCCATCCGCGATCAACGGGAGCGTCTGCAGACCGAGTCCAGGATACGCACGCTCGCCTTCTCCGACGCGCTGACCGGTCTGCCAAACCGTGCCCATTTCCACGATTTGGTCGCGCTTCACGCCGCGTCGTATCGAGAGCACGGCCGCGCCTTCGCGGTCCTAATGCTCGACCTCGACCGGTTCAAGCTGGTGAACGATACCCTCGGACACGGCCTCGGCGACATGCTGCTTCGAAAAGCAGCCGAGCGTCTCAAGGCAGCGCTGGGCGAGCACGACCTCGTCGCACGTCTCGGCGGCGACGAGTTCGCCGTCCTGCAGATCGATGTCGCCGGTCCGGAAGCGACACACGCGCTGGCGTCGAACATCGTCGAACTCATCGGCCGTCCATTTCTGATCGATGGCCAGCTCGTCAATGTCGGCGCCTCTGTCGGCGCAGCGCTCGCACCGATCGACGGCGTTGAACCTGACCAACTACTGCGCAACGCAGACCTCGCGCTGTACAAGGCCAAGGCGGATGGCAAGGGCACGTTCCGCAGGTTCGAGCCTGCGCTCGATGCGCGCATGCAGGCCCGGCGCGGGTTGGAGGCCGATCTGCGGCGCGCCATCACCGTTCAGGAGTTCGAGCTATACTACCAACCGCTCGTCGATGCCCGCTCCGGACGTATCACCGCAGCAGAGGCGCTGGTGCGTTGGCGTCATCCCGAGCGCGGCCTCGTCTCCCCCGCCGACTTCATCCCATTGGCCGAGGAGACGGGTCTCATCGGCCCCCTGGGACAGTGGGTGCTGCGCACGGCGTGCGCTCAGGCAGCGCGTTGGCCGGCGCACATCCGGGTCGCCGTCAACCTTTCGCCCGCTCAGTTCCGGGACGTGCGGCTCGCCGACACGGTCAAGGCTGCGCTCGCCGCATCCGATCTCCCTGCCAGCCGGCTGGAGCTGGAGATCACCGAGGGCGTCCTCCTGGCAGACGAGGAGCGCACACTCGCTACGCTGACCCGATTGCGGGCGGCGGGCGTGAGCATCTCGATGGATGACTTCGGCACGGGCTACTCCTCACTCAGCTACCTTCGGCGCTTCCCGTTCGACAAGATCAAGGTCGACCAGTCGTTCATTCGCCAGCTACCGGGCGATCTGGAAAGCGCCGCGATCGTTCGGGCCATCATCACCATGGGGACCTGTCTCGGCATGGCGATCACGGTTGAAGGGGTGGAAACGGCCGAGCAGTTCGCGTTCAGCGCCGCGGAAGGCTGCGATCAGGTTCAAGGGTACCACGTCAGCCGGCCCCTGCCGCTGGCCGAATTCCTGTCGTTCGTTGACGCGCGCGAGGCCGCATGAACCCGCCGGGCAATGCCGACCTGTTTCGGTTGGTTTATCGCAGCCGCAGCGCGATCAAGGGCACCCGTGAGGACGTGCGGCAGGCGATCGACGCCATCTTGGCCGTGTCGCGGCGTAGGAACGCCGAAGCCGGGGTCACGGGCGCGCTGATGTTCACGCGGCTCTTCTTCGTGCAAGCCCTGGAGGGCCCAACGGCTGCCATAGAGGCGATCTTCGATCGGATCTGCTGTGATCTGCGCCACACCAGCGTCGAGGTCGTCGAGTGCGGACCCGTTCTGGAACCGGCATTTGGCGAGTGGCCAATGAGCCACCTAGTCCCAGACGCAGACGCCGGAGCGCTGCTTGACCGGGTCGAGCACGAGACCGAACTCGCCGATGCCGCTGCAGCTGCGATGAAACTGATGGCTGCCCTGATCCGGCCTGAGCAACGCATCAATGCTCCAGCGCAGCAGTCTGCGGCCTGAACTCAACAAGACCCCCGGTCGTATGCGAGCGCGGCGGCAAGACGTCTGGACCTATCGGATCTGCGTTCGTCATTCCGCCCGCTCGCAGACCCTAACTGTGTAGTCCCGGTGTGTGATGGTGCATCATCGATCCTGACGCGTCAGGCGGAGGATGCACTGTGGCAGGAGTTCTTCACGGCAGCGCCCGAACGACGCCGCGTGGACAACGGAATGGCATTCGCCGATCTCCCCACGAATAGGACCGGGCCAAGCCGCCAGTTCCTCGGACCGCATATCTTCGATCGCGTCTGCATCGAGCACGGCATCGAGCATCGTCTGACCAAGCCATACCATCCCTGGACCAATGGCCAAGCCGAGCCCATGAACCGGACGATCAAGTGCCTGCCCTCACGAAGGCGGGGATGCGACCGTCAAGGTCTTCCAATACGAAAATCTGGAGAGCCTGAAGGCGCACGTCCTGACCTTCGTCACGGCCTACAACTTCGCCAAGCGCCTCAAGGCGCTCCGTTGGAAGACCCCGTTCCAGACCCTCTGTCAAGCCTGGATCAAACATCCAGATCGGTTCAGGATCGACCCGCGCCACCTCATCCGGGGACCATGCAACAAGGCACCGAATAGGTCGATAATCCGGAAGTCGGAGAAGCGCGCGAGGCCGCCATAATTGTGAATGTTGTATGCATCTATCTTAGCTATCAATCTTGCGAATTTTCATTCGTTTACATCATCCCTTTACGAAATATTATGGGAGAATGAATTTAGATTTCACATAACGTGACGCAATGACGCGTGTCATGGAACAGGAAGCATGGGATCGATTTTATACATCTGCGTCTGGGATAGATTGCCAGGTATAAATTGGAATCTTTGGAATTTCGATGGATTATTATGGAAACAGAGAGTATAGATGAGGATTACCGCCTCCGCAGGCGAAGTATGAATTCCGAACTTGTCATCGCGGGACGGGCGGTGGCCGTAAATGTATGGGAGTTCGCCTGCTCATGACGAAGCCTTAATATCTCCCTTTACGGGACAGTCGTCGCTCTGGACCCAGCCGCGATCCCGTTCGTCAGGGTGCGCGTGCGGATTGGCCCCCTATGCTGCCGTCGTGAGGCCCCTAAGACACCATCGTCGTTCAGTGCGCCGAGCCGTTCACAGCTGACACCTTCGGAGAGCATGTGCGGCCATGAGCTTGAACCGCCCTATGGAGCTGCGCTTGCGCCGCCGCTCAGGCCCCCTGAAACGGAGCATCGCTCGGTGGGATGGCTGGCGCGCCCGTCTCGCGATGGTGCGGGCGACAATCCCGGCCCTCACCGTGTTCGCTGCCTGCCTGATCGTGCCCTTCATCATCCTGTGCGCGATCGTCGGGCACAAATGGACCGCCGCCGAGCAGGCGCGATCGACGGCGCAAATGGCCACCTTGGCCGACGCCACGGCCGACGATGTCGCGCGCTTCCTCGACGGCCACGTCACGATCCTGCGCGCGCTCGCGACCTCGCCCGCCCTCGACCACAACGACTTCGACCGCCTCGCGCAGCAGGCTCGCGAACTTCTGGAGGACGAGGGTATCGGCGTCACGCTGCGCGGCCCCTCCGGGCAGATCCTCCTCGACACGTCGGGGGTCTCGTCCGCAGGACACGCGGACGTGGCGGGCCTGCCTGCGGAGGTGGCGCACGCCTCGCACGTGTCGGATCTTGTCGAGCGCGGAGCGGGCAAGAGCCTGATCGTCACCCTCGATATGCCCGTGGTGCGCGACGGTGCGCGCCGCTTCACCCTCAGCGCCGTCCTGCATCCCGTCGCATTCGATGATCTGCTGCGGCGCGGCGGGGTCGGGGGGGGCCTGATGGGCGCGGTGGTGGACCGGCAGGGCCGGGTGATCGGCCATTCCGCCACCAGCGATCTGCAGGTTGGCCAAGTCGTGACCGGCTTCGAGCAGCTCAGGGGCAATCAGGGCTTCTGGCTCGGTACAAACCCCAGAGGGCTGCCGCTCCGCGTGGCCTACCGGCGCCTTCATGACACTGGCTGGATGGTCAGCATCGCCATGACGGAGGCGGCCTTCCGCGCGCCGCTGGAGCGCTCGCTCTGGGGGCTCGGCACCCTGACACTCGCCCTGATCCTGGGCGCTGCCGTCCTCACCGTCCCGGTTATACGGCGCATGCACGCCGCGCGCCGGAAGCTGAACGAGACTTCGGAACTGCTGCGTCTCGCCCAGGCGGCGGCGGGCGCGGGTGTGTGGGATTGGGATGTGCGCGGCGACCGCGTTCGCTTGTCGCCCCTCAACGCCCGCATGCATGGGCTGCCAGTGCCGGACGACGCCCCCGACATGCGGCTCGTCATCTCGGTCGCCGCCTGGGAAGCGCGGGTGTTCCCGCAGGACCTCCCCGCAGTCTGGGAGGGCATCGAGCGCGCCAGGACCGCGGGGGGGACCTTTAGCGCGGAGTTCCGCACGCACGATCCCGAAGCGACGAAAGGCTATCGCTGGGTGCAAACCCTCGGCAGCGTCGTGCGTGACGAGCACAGCGGCGAGGCCGTCCGCTTCGTCGGCCTGCACCTCGACGTGACCGCGCGGCGCGAGGTCGAGGAGACCCTGCGCGCGAGCGCGGCCCGGCTGAGCGCCAGCGAGGAGCGGCTGGCGCTGGCCCTCGACAGCGGCCAAGGCGGCCTGTTCGACTGGGACATCGCGGGAAAGGAGACGTGGTTCTCGCAGCGCTGGCTCGACGGTTTGGGCTACAACGGCGACGCGAGGCTGCACGCCGACGATTACTGGATGGACACGGTCCATCCCGAGGACCGCGAGCACGTCCGCGCGCGCATGCGCGCGCACCTGAAGGGCCTGACCCCCGCGTTCGAGTGCGAGTACCGGCAGAGGCGCACGGACGGAAGCTACATCTGGGTCCTGAACCGAGCCCGTGTGACCGCTCGGGCGACGGATGGGTGGGGGCTGCGGCTGGTCGGCACGATGATCGACATCTCGCAGCGCAAGACGGCCGAGCTAAGCATCGAGCACATGGCGCTGCACGACGCACTGACCGGCCTGCCCAACCGCACCCTCTTCCGCCAGCATCTCGACCGCGCCGTACGCCGGGCTGTCTTCGCCCCGCATCGCCACGCCTTGCTCGCGCTCGATCTCGACCGCTTCAAGGCCGTCAACGACACCTATGGTCATCCCAAGGGCGACCGAATGCTGTGCCTCGTGGCCGAGCGCATTCGTGCGGCCGTGCGCGAACAGGACACCGTCGCACGGCTCGGCGGCGACGAGTTCGCAGTGATCCTGGGCGACATCGATGGCGCGGAGGAGACCTGCCGGATCTGCGAGCGCATCATCGCCGCGGTGGACGAGCCGATCCTGCTCGACGACGTGGCGATCGACATCGGCGTGAGCGTCGGCGTCGCGCTCATGCCCGACGACGGCGCGACCGCCGAGGAGATCTTCCAGCGCGCCGACGCGGCGCTATACGAAGCCAAGGCGGCGGGCCGGAACACCTACCGGATGTTCGAGGCCGAGGCCCATGCCCGCACCGCTACGCGCAGCCTACTCGCGCTGGACATGAAGGAGGCGATCCGGCGCGGTGACTTCTTCCTCGTTTACCAGCCGATCATCGATGTGACGAACGGCTCCGTCGTCAGCTTCGAGGCGTTGATGCGCTGGCGGCATCCCGAGCGCGGGTTCATCTCGCCGGGCGAGTTCATCCCGGTGGCCGAGGAGACCGGCCTGATCGTGCCGCTCGGCACCTGGGCGCTGAAGGAGGCGTGCCGCGAGGCGCTGAACTGGCCCGAGCCCCTGCGCATCGGCGTCAACGTCTCGGCGGTGCAGTTCCGCGGCGGCCTGGAAGAGGCGGTTATCGCCGCGTTAGCCAGCAGCGGGTTGCCTGCGGAACGCCTCAAACTTGAGGTGACGGAGAGTCTGCTGGTGCAGAACTGGGAGCAGGCCGTGGCGGTGCTGCACCGGCTGCGCGCACTCGGCGTGCGGATCGCGCTCGACGACTTCGGGACCGGGTATTCGTCGTTGAGCTATCTGCGCCGCTTCCCCTTCGACAAGCTGAAGATCGACCGGGCGTTCATCCGCGACATTGCCGATCCGGATGCGGCGGCGATCGTGCGGGCGGTGGTGGGCATCGGCGAGCGGCTGGGCATGGGTATCGTGGCCGAGGGGGTCGAGACAGTCGAGCAGCTTGAACTTGTACGCCGGGAGGGCTGCACGCAGGTGCAGGGCTACCTGTTTAGCAAGCCGCTGCCGGCCGCCGAGGCGCGCGCATTCGCCAAAGCTCACCGCGAGCAGGCGGCGGCCTGATGGAGGACCAGCGTGCCTCTCGGCGGTTCAGCGAGGCGGTAGCACGGCGCAACTTGCAGGCGACTGTGGCGCGACAGGTCTTCCATACGCGATCTGTAAGATGCATCCTGTAGGTGTGCTCACCGCTTCGCCATCATCTGGCGTCCCGATCCGGGCTGTAGGATTGCCCTCGCATGTACTCGCTTGCCCGATCAGAACCGATCCTCGACACCGCCGCGGAGCCTCAGCGACGTGACCGCTCACGCGAGCAGCTTGCTCGGATCGCCGCTACGCTGAACTTGTCCGCTGAGGCGTTCCGCAACGAGCCCCTTTCATCCGCTTCGTCCGGCAAACAAGCTCCGACAGATCCACGCGAGGCGCTCGAACTATTCGGACTATTTGCGGCCATCACCGATCCAGGGAAGCGACGGGCTTGCCTCGCCTTCGTGCGGGCCGCGGCTGAGAAGAGCGAGATCTTAGAAGCATACCTGCTGCGCCATGTGTTCCCGCATCTGGTCGGCGTTGAAGTTGGGTTCCTTGACCATGCCATGTAATATCTTGAAGAACCGAGCAATATCTGTCGGGTGCCTGCTGTGCCATGTTTCCGTCGATATGAAACTGTCTATTTTTTGGTAATCCATCGATTATCTCCTTTGTTGTTTGATAAATAATAGTATTTAGCAAAATCGAAATTTCACCAGAACATCGGGTATACTGCGCAAAAAGAAACCCTTTTGCCCGGTCAGGCCGGAGGCCGCTATTGGTGGTTTGCGGTCCGCTGGCTTCGGAGCGGAGACGGCCTCAAGGCCGACATTGCTCAAGCAGGTTCACAGCCTCAATCATGCGCCGAACCATCGCGTCATAGCTTGGCCGACGGCCGCCGCGTCGGGCGCGGTGTCACCTGCCCAGGCGACGATCCCGTCGGGCCGCACCAGCACGGCTTGCAAGCCCAGCCGGTCCTGCACGTCCCCCGCGACATATTCGATCCTTCCGGCTCGTCGGCCCGCTAGCGCTCGAAGCGGCGAACCGGAAACGAAGTCCAAGAGCAATCCCCTGCCTTCGCGCAAGAGGCTGCCGGCTCTCCGCCCGTCGCTCAGCACGAAATCGGGAACGCTACACCCCGCCAGCGGATGGCTGCCGCCGAGATCGTAGCGGAGCGAGACGCCCCACACGCGCTCGGCGAAGTAGGTTGCGCCGTCTGGCGTCTCGATCAGGTCGCGGATGATGGCTTCGAGCGCGCGCGAGCTTCGGCTCGGCCGCATCAGCGCGACCTGCGCTCGCGACCAGTCGAGGACGCGTGCACCGACCGGATGCCGTTCGCGCTCATAGCTGTCGAGGAGGCCCGCCGGCGCATCACCGCGGATCGTGGCCGCCAGTTTCCATCCCAGGTTCATCGCATCGCCGAGCCCGAGGTTGAGGCCCTGCCCACCCAGCGGCGAATGGATGTGCGCGGCGTCGCCGGCTAGCAGCACGTGGCCGGTGCGATACGCGCTCGCCTGAAAGGCGCGGTCGGTCCAGGTGGTGGCGAGTTCAAGCTTGGTCACGGTGACATCGACGCCCGAGATCCTGCGTAGGACCGCCTCAACGTGTTCGCGCGTGATCGGCGCGGAGCGATGGAAAGCACCCCCGTCGAAGTCTGCCATCGCGATCGTGCCGGGCGGCGTGAACAGGTACATGCCCTCCGCGGTGTAGTGGCGGCCGGGCGGGAGCGCGTCCGCGCCGGCTAAAGCGGCTTGGATGGAGTACCCTGTAAATTCAGGCTCGGTGCCCTCAAAGCCGATGCCTGCCACCTTGCGCACCACGCTGCGGGAGCCGTCGCAGCCAATGAGCCAGCGGCCTCGGAACGCCTGACCATCTGCCTGGATGACAACACCTTCATCCGTCTGAGCGAAGCCCTCGACACCCCTGCCTCGTAGGATCTCTACGCCCGACGCCTCCACGCGCGCGGCCAGCACGCCTTCGATGCTCGCCATATCCGCAGCCAGGTTGCTGACCGGGCCGGGAAGGCGATGTGGCCAGCGCGCGGTGTCGATCCGGTCGTGGAAAAACTGGATGCCGGCAAAATGGCCGCCCGGACGGCGCGTCTGCTTCATCCAATGCGCTGTCCCCGGCGTGGCGCGGCTGGCCGCGCAGGCCTCGATCTCGCCCAACAGACCGCGTCGGTCGAGGCTCTCGATAGTCGGGACCGACAGGCCACGCAGCCCGAACGGAACACGCTTCAAGGGTGAGGACGGATCGGGCGCCTGTTCGAGGACCAGGACAGAGCAGCCGGCTAGCGACAACTCGCAGGCGAGGAACAGGCCGACGGGACCTGCGCCAGCGATGATCGTATCGTAAAGCGTCGTTGATGCGGGCATGGTTGGGCTCCGATGTCGATGTTCGACCGGAGCGTTTCCCGAACCTGAGACCCGCACGGACGAACAGCCGGACGCGCCAGGGCGTCCTTCGTTCGTCGTGGGGATCTGAGGCACGGAGCCAAAGACCAGAGCTTTCGTCACCGAAAGGACTTGGGCTTACCAAACCAAGTCTGCCTTTTCCGACATCGTCAGGATAGCGCGGCGGCGAACAGGCTGCAATGGTCACGCTACGCAGGTTGGAGAATGGCATTCTCAACAAGGTCCGCTTGCGGGTACAGCACGATGTTCTCACTCACCGTCCGGCTTGGGTCGATTTTGTTGAAAAACTCGGGGTCATGCCGAAGCAGCACCGCGAACCGCGCAGGCGCGAGAAATTTCTACCAGTGGATTGGCAATAAATACCTTTGGTCGTGAGATCGCATCCTCAGCGGGAGATCAACGTTCTCCGACGCACCGCCCTTGGCGATGCTCGAAGCACCGCATTCGAGTTTTTCAACGAAATCGGTCGAAAGAAGCCTTTGGAGGCGATCGACACAACATCTAGACCGCGCGAAATAGAACGGTTTTGCGCGGGCCATGCGGCTGCAAACAGGGCTGCTGTGCACCATGCAGTCATGGCGTTGACATGAGCCTCTGCCGAGCTTAGGCGGGCCGTAGACGAGCCGCTGGAGCCGCTCGCGTAAGCGTTAACGTCAACCAACGCACACCCTCGATCGCCAGAAAATCTGGTTGTCGTGCAGCGTTAGGTTGTACGTTGTCCTCCTCTTCTCATGTCGCCATAGCGACAACGCGCTCGACCTCTGGTCTCGTCCTCGGGATCATTCTCATCGGGGCCAATCTCCGCGCGCCGATCACCAGCCTGGGGCCGGTGCTCCCTGACATTCAGAGCGGTCTCGGTCTGAGCGACACGGGCGCTGGCCTTCTCAACGCGTTGCCGCTCCTAATCTTTGCAGTACTCTCGCTCGTGGCGCCCGCCATCGGACGGCGCTACGGCCTGGAGCGCATCTTAGGCTCGGCCATACTTGCCATCCTGGTTGGGATGCTTCTTCGTTCGTCCCCTCTGCCCGGTGCAATCTGGATCGGCACGACTCTGCTGAGCGCCGGCATTGCGTTCGGCAACGTGCTCCTGCCCGGCCTTGTAAAGCGCGACTTTCCCACTCGCGCGTCCGGGCTGATCGGCCTCTACGCGGCGGCCATGGCGGGCACCGCGGGCTTATCGGCCGGTCTTGCGGTTCCGATCTCTCGACTGCCGGGGTCTGACTGGCGCTGGTCGCTCGGCGCCTGGGCTCTGCTCTCGCTGGCGACACTCATTCTGTGGGTGCCCCAGTGGCGCGGCCCCCAGCATCATCTCGCCGGACCCGGTGCCCAGGCCAAGCCAAGCGTCTCGACTTGGCGGCATCCCATCGGCTGGCAGGTGTCGCTGTTCTTCGCGTTCCATTCCTTCGTCTTTTACGCGCTTGTGGACTGGTTTGCGTCTTATGCCGTCAGCTCCGGTCTGACTCTGGCAACGGCTGGGTTCTACCTGCTCGTCTACCAAGTCATCGCGATCAGCACTAATCTCGGCACTGCGTCGCTTATCCATCGGTTCAAGGATCAGTCACTACTCGGCTTCGGCTGCGGCCTGCTGCTGCTGATAGGATCCATTGGCATGCTGCTATCGCCGGGCTTGTCGCTGTTTTGGCTCGGATGCGCTGGCCTCGGCGCGGGCGTGGCCATGGTGACGAGCTTGTCCCTGTTTGCCCTGCGGACCCATGACTGGGATTACCCCGTTTTTGTGGACGGTTCAGGGGGCTTGGCTGAGCAGGGTCTCGGGCAACGGGTCGGAGCGGGTTTCATTCTCGTAGACGACGGGCGAGCGGTAGCCGAGCGCCGAGTGCCGGCGCAGCGGATTGTAGAAGCCCTCGATATAGCTGAAGCAAGCCATCCGAGCCTCGGCCTGCGAGCGGAAGCAGCGGCGGCCGAGCAACTCACATTCGAGGGTCGAGAAGAAGCTTTCGGCCATGGCGTTGTCGTAGGCATCGCCGACCGAGCCCATCGAGGGGCGTACGCCAGCCTCTCGGCATCGATTGCCGAAGGCCAGCGACGTGTATTGCGAGCCCTGATCGGAGTGGTGGATGACATCGCGGGGCCTGCGCTGGGTGACGGCCATCTCCAGAGCGTCCATGACAAGTTCCGAGCGTAGGTGAGTCGCCATGGCCCACCCGACGATCCGGCGGCTGAAGGCGTCGAGCACCACCGCGAGATAGAGGAAGCCGGCGGCCGTGGGCACGTAGGTGATGTCGGCTACCCAGAGCCGGTTCGGGGCGGTGGCCGCGAAGTTGCGGTCGACGAGGTCGGGGGCCGGTCGCGCCTCTCGATCTCGCCGCGTCGTGACAGGCCCGCCGCGCCGATGGCTGGTTCCGACGAGACCGGCTTCGCGCATCAGCCGGGCGATGCGTTTGCGAGAATGCCGTTCACCCTGGTCGCGTAGATCGGCGTGGACGCGCGGTGCACCATAGGTCTCATGCGAGCCGAGATGGACGGTGCGGATCCGCTTCAGCAAGGCCGTGTCTGCCAACCGTCGCGCCGATGGCTGCCGGTCGACCCAGGCATAGTACCCGGCCTTCGATACGCCGAGCGTGCGCGCCATGGCGGCGATGGGGAAATCGGCCTGGTTGGCGCTCATGAACCGGAAGACCCCGAGGGGAGAACCCCGGTCTCCCGAGCGAACCAGGCCGTCGCGCGAGAGAGGATATCGCGCTCCAGCTTCAGCTGCCGGTTCTCGCGCCGAAGCCGGACGAGTTCGTCGCGCTCGGCGGCCGTCAGGCCCGGATCGGCAGGCGGCGGCTTCGCCTCACGTCGGCCTTCGCTGCGATCGGCCTCGGCAACCCAGTTGCGGATGGCCTGCGCGGAGGGCTCGAACTCGCGAGCCAGATCGTTTGGATCACGCCCGGCGCGGGCCAACTCGACCATCTGTCGGCGGAACTCGGTGGGGTAAGGGGGACGACTCTTCGGCATTTGACAAACACCTCACGCGAAAGCGTTCTCGGTGTCCACCAAACAGGGGCAATCCCAG
>NZ_JAKSYO010000035.1 GCF_022829635.1 Methylobacterium sp. E-066 | reverse complement strand
CGCGCACGCCTCCCTGCACCGAGCACGACCTGAGCGCTCGGCCGTCCCATCACCCGCTCCTGCGCCGTCCGCACCCTGGACGCTGCCATCAGCCCTTGCGCCGACGGATTAGTGCGATGCCGCGGCCCCTCGTTCACCCCTCCGAAGAAGGAAAGCCGTGATGTTCGTTCGTTCGATCTGCTGCGCCACCCTCATCTCTGTCCTGGCCGCCCCAGCGTTGGCGCAGGATGCGCCCGCTGCGCCGGACACCTCAGCGGCCACGTGGCAGATGCCGTGGCAGATCGCACCGATCGGACCGGCGTCGGCTGCGGCCGGTGAGCAGACGATCCTGTCGATGGTGCCTGGCACCGGCCTGGTGAAGGGTACATCCGTCGCCCTGCAGAGGATCGGACAGCCTTTGCCGGAAGTGCCGGGCCGCAACCGCACGGTCGACACCTGCCGTGCGGTCGTCATGAGCGAGGCCGGCAAAGCTGGGATGAAGCAGGTTGAGGCGGTCTCGGCGGGTGCGGACAGGACGGATAAGAAGGGCGACTACTTCGCGCCAGTGCTGTTCCGCATCACCTACGACCGGCCGATGATGTACGAGGTGCGCGAGGCAGCGATGATCTGCGTCGTGAGCCGCAAGGGCGCTATCGTCGATGCCTACATGCCGGCTGACGAGTCGGTCGTCACGGAGTGGACGGCGCTCGGCCGCCGGTGAGCTGATGGGACTGCACCTCTCGCACCTGCTACAGCTGCGCCTCTTCCCGTCAGCGCGCCCGAGGCGTTCGCGACACCGCAAAGCGTGCGGCGGGCAAGCATGCGACGACAGGCGCGCTCCGGGCCAGCTCTCCCTAGGCCGCCCGTGAAGCCTCGGCCGGGCTGTCACGTGAGGGTCGGCGCGGCGGGGGAACTGGTCTACGCCTTCAGCGAGGGCGCCGGCCAGGGCCGCCGTGTGACCTTGAACCTCGTCGAATAGAACGATGTCCCAGGGATCTACGGTATCCATCGTCGCCTTACGCCGCGCGAACGGTCGCCAGGAAGCGTCCCACCTCGGCGGCGAGGTGCTCGGACTGGCGCGACAGCTCCGAGGCCGCCCCAAGCACCTGGCTCGCCGCGGCGCCGGTCTCCTCGGCCGCACCGGCAACGCCCGAGATATGGCTGGTCACCTCGCCTGTGCCCATCGCGGCTTGGCTGACGTTGCGCACGATCTCCTGGGTGGCAGCGCCCTGCTGCTCGACGGCGGCGGCGATCGACGTAGCCACGCCGCTGATCTCGCGGATCCGCCCGGTGATCCCGTCGATCGATGTGACCGCCTGACCGGTGGAGGCCTGGATCCGGGCGATTTGGCCCGAGATCTCACTGGTAGCCTTTGCGGTCTGCTCTGCGAGCGCCTTTACCTCAGAGGCTACGACAGCGAAGCCCTTACCCGCCGCACCCGCTCGCGCCGCTTCGATCGTCGCGTTCAGCGCGAGCAGGTTGGTCTGGCCTGCGATGGTCGAAATCAAACCAGCCACATCGCCGATCCGCGAGACTGCGGCACTCAGTTCCTGCACCAAGGCGCCGGTTTGGTCGGCCTCGTGTACCGCACGCTGTGCCAACTCAGCCGAGCTGGCGACCTGCCGGCTAATTTCTTGGACCGACGATCCCAACTCTTCGGCGGCAGCCGCAACGGTGTTGACGTTGGAGGCCGCCTCCTCGGCGGCGGCTGCCACCGTGGTCGACTGGCTAGCCGTCTCAGTCGCAGTAGCCGTCATCGTCTGCGCGGTGGCCTGCAGCTCGGTGGCGGAGGACGACACCATCCCAATGATACTGCCGACCGCTTGTTCAAAGCCGTTGGCCATCTGACGCATTCCCACCTTGCGCTGCTCCTCGGCAGCCAGACGCGCCTGGGCGGTCTCCGCCTCAAGCTGACGGGTGTGGATCAGGTTGTCCTTGAACACCTGTACGGCAGCAGCCATTGCACCGATCTCGTCGCGGCGTGTCGTGCCCGACACTTCAACCGCCACATTGCCTGAGGCGAGATGGCGCATGACGCCTTCGAGGCGCTTCAGCGGCTTGAGGCTCCGGCGCACGAGGAACCAGAACCCAGCACTACAGCCCGCAGCCAGCAACACGCCAATCAGGGCAGCCTCTGTCCGCATCCGACTGATGACGGTGAGGTAGTCCGCTTGCTTCACCCCGGTGTAGAGGACGCCGATCGTGCTTCCGTCGGCAGCCGATATTGGATCGTAGGCGGTGAAGTACGGAACCCCAAGGACCTCGGCCTTACCCCTGAAAGAACGGCCCTGCTTGAGCACAGCATCGTAGACGGGCCCGGCAGCCAAGCGGGTTCCGATCGCGCGTGTCCCGTCCGGCTTGGTGACGTTGGTGGCGATGCGTGTGTCGCCAAGGAAGATTGTTGCGGTTCCGCCTATGATGGCCTGGACGCGATCGACGGCTGGATCGTTCTGATTGATACGATGGGATCCAACCTGCAGCTGCCCGTCTACGAGGCTGAAGCGCTCGGAGCCGCCCTCGTCAACCAGGCTCTGGCGTAGCAGGCGCATGTTGCTTTCCAACACGGCGGATGCGTGCTGGGTCATGTCCGTCTCGACGTCGCGCAGGATGAGGCCAACTGTACAGATGGAGGCGAAGCTGAGCAGAGCGGTTCCGACGAGACTGAGACGGACCGGCAGCGAGAAGCTGGGCCAAGCAGCACGGTAACGCATCCAATGGCTCTCATGGCGTGAGGCCGACCTCATCGTGACAGACCAGAGCGCCATCCCCGTTCGATGAACGAGGACATTCCGGCTGTAACAAAGGATCGTGGGACAAATTGAAACGGGTGCTGGAAGCCGGACTTGCCCCAGACAATCTAGGACCCAATTATCTGTTGTCAGGTTAAATACCTATTAAACCGCAGCTGAGCACGAGTTAAATCGTTCAAAGCATCTGATTTCGGTTGTATGCCAACCTGAAATTGCATAACTTATGTGAGGATGAGCCGGGGGGCGACTTCCTCGGCTCCGAACGCCTCAACGACGGCGATCACGTTCTCCAACTCGGCAAATTGGCGCAGCGCGCTCCCGACCGGCAACCAAAGGTGTGGCTTCGGTTCAGTGTTGGCCCGGCCGCGGCATCGTGCGGGAAAAACACATATGTTTGATAAATTTGACGGCAAAGCTGGATATGACCCGAAATAATAAGCGTTTTTACTCGGATTTTAGCGGGGTATTAATACGATAGTCGCTCAATCGAAATCTATCGAGAAAGGTACACGGTAGGGCGGCCCTATGAAGCGCGGATGCCAAGGTTGCCAAGACGCCGAACCCCTGCCGTTCACCTTCACGATGGCGTTCCATCCCATCGTAGATATCAGTCGGGGTACGGTTTGGGGCTACGAGGCCCTGGTCAGAGGCACTGAGGGGCAGGGTGCCGGCCAGATCCTCGGGATGGTCGACGAGAGCAATCGCTACAAGTTCGATCAAGCTTGCCGCGTCAAAGCGATTGAGCTCGCCGGCACCTTGTTCCCAGACAAGGAAACTCGGCTTTCGATCAACTTCATGCCCAACGCCGTCTACGAACCTGCCGCCTGCATCCGAGCGACGCTCGACGCTGCCCGCCGCGTTGGCTTCGCGCATCGTCAGATCATGTTCGAGTTCACTGAGAACGAGCGCATGACGGACGTAGCCCACGTTCAACGGATCATTGCCGAGTACCGCAAGCAGGGCTTCGTGACCGCCCTCGATGACTTCGGTGCGGGCTATGCCGGTCTGAACCTCTTGGCGAGCTTCCAGCCCGATTTCATCAAGCTCGACATGGAGCTGATCCGGGGGATCGCGACCTCGCCGGCACGGCAGACCATCGTCGCCGGCGTGATCATGATGGCACGCCAGCTGGGCGTGGCGGTGATTGCCGAGGGTGTCGAGACGGAAGCGGAGCTGACCGCCCTGCGTGCAGCCGGGATCCAGCTGTTCCAGGGCTACCTCTTCGCCAAGCCCGCGGTGGCCAGCCTGCCCGCGGTCCGTTTCCCCGCCTCCTCCGCCTTGTCGACAGAAGCTCTCG
>NZ_JAKSYO010000033.1 GCF_022829635.1 Methylobacterium sp. E-066 | reverse complement strand
CCGCCGCCCCAGCCATCGATGCCGGCGATCCGCCAAGCCATCCTGGATCACCTCAGTCAGCCACCACCGCGGCGATGCCCGCACTGTGACGCCGTTCTCAATCTGCCACCCTGAAGTCAAACTGCCAAAGTAGTGCTAGGCTTCCGCGAGTGTCTCTGCTGGGTGATTTGCGGCCGGTCCGCTGGTGGTCGTAAGTGGTTCGAAGCGGACACTGCGAATGTCCGGCCGAGGAGCATCCCATGCCGAGCGAGCGAGTCACGATCCGGACGCGCGACGGCGATTGCCCTTCGCACGTCGTGATCCCCACCAGCGGCGGACCATGGCCCGCGGTGATCTTCTACATGGACGCCGGTGGTATCCGGCCGGCGATGCTCGACATGGCGCAGCAGCTCGCTGTCGCTGGCTACATCGTCCTGCTGCCGGATCTCTTCTACCGTTACGGACCCTACGGGCCATTCGTGCCCAAGGAGGTGTTCGCGGGCGACTTTCGCGCGGTCCTTGGACCGCTGATGGCTACAACCAGCCCCTTGAAGGCCGCTGAAGATGCAGAGGCCATGCTCGCTTACCTCGACACGCGTGACGACGTCGGAGGTCGCAAGGTTGGGGTGGTGGGCTTCTGCATGGGCGGCGGCATGGCCCTGGCTACAGCGGGAACCTACCCCGAGCGGTTCGCGGCGGCCGCAAGCTTTCACGGGGGCAATCTCGCGAACGATGCGCCCACGAGCCCTCACCTGTTCGCGCCGAAGCTGAAGGCGGAGGTCTACATTGGCGTGGCGGAGAACGACGGCAGCTACCCGCCTGCGATGGCCGAGCGGCTGCAGCGATCTCTGACGGAGGCCAGCGTGCGCTATACGACACAAACTTATCCCGCCGCGCACGGTTGGATGATGCCGGATTTTCCAGTTTACGATCACGCCGCCGCAGAGCGTGGCTGGGGCGAAATGCTCGCGCTCTTCGGCCGGACTCTACACGGCGGCGAGTGATGACGCACGACACTGATCCGGCGTCCGCTCACGGGCGGACCCAGAAATAGCCTGATCGGCGAGGTCGAGTGGATAGCCGCCTGTCCGCTTTGGCTCGGCAATGAAGAGAAGCGGCCGTTGTCTTCGTGCCCGGTCTCGACCCTGTGCAAAAGCCGGGAATGGCCGGTTGCAGGCGTCTCGAGGGGCAGCACGGCGATCCGCCGCCTAAAACAAGATAGCGGTCGCGCTCTTCAAGCAGGACTGGGACGGACGCCGGCAAGGAAGAGGGCGACGGCCGCGCGGCGGCGCTTCTCCTGGACCTCCACATCAACCTCGATGCCGTACAGCGCCTGCTTCGAACTGCGTCCTAAAACGAGGTTCAGGAACAGGTCGGCGGTGATCTCCGGGTCGTCGATCGCGATTTGTCCCTGCTCGGCCATGACCACGAGGAGGCGACCGACAGCCCTGACGCCGCGGAGCCAGCCCTCCTCGTACGCGAGCCTGGCGAGGTTGGGGAACTGTATGGCCTGGGCGGCAATGCAGCGTGTCAGCGCAGCAGCCCCCGGTGCATGGGACCGGGCGAGGAGGTTGCGGCTCAACTCGTCCAGAACCGTTGCGGCGTCCCTCGGGGCGGCGCGAAGCGCCTGCATCTCGGCCGCCGCAGAGAGGGGCGCGAGCCATTCGCGGATCCGATCCTGCAGGACCGCTTCGAACAGGGCACGCTTGTCCTGATACCGGGAATAAAGAGTCGGCTTGCTGACGCCGGCGGCTTCCGCCACCGCGTCGATGGAGGTGCCGTCGAAGCCGCGCTCAATGAACAGCCGGGTGGCGACCTCCACGATGCGTGCCTCGCGCCGAGCGGCCTCCTCGCGCGTCGGTCGACCGCCTGTACCACGCTTCGCCGTCGACTCGGGCTCGGCGGTCGCTGCCATCGTCGTGCTCCTTGTCATGCCTCATGCCGTCATATATCGATACCTTACCGTATCGTATTGATGTTGGCCACCATCATGGACGCTCGACCCAGCGACCTTCCCCAGCCCGGAACCTCGACCGCTACTACAATGGTCGCTGGCGGTCCCGCGCTGGCCTCCCCGGGGGCCAGGACCGCCGGGCAGCAGGCGCCCAAGCGGCGAAAAGCGCGCGTGATCGTCCCGGTCCTACTCCTTGCCGCCCTGGGCGGGGGCGGGACCTACGGCTGGCACTGGTGGACCGTCGGCCGTTTCCTGGAGACCACCGAGGACGCCTATTTACAGGCCGACAAGGTGACGGTCGCACCGCGCATCGCCGGCCACGTCGCCGAAGTGCTGGTCGGTGACAACCAGCCCGTGAAGGCCGGCGACGTGATCGCGCGCCTCGACGACCGCGAGTACCGGGTGATGCTCAAGCAGGCCGAGGCCGAGGTCGGGAAGAGCCGTGCCCAACTGCTGGGGACCGCCGCCGCTATCCTGCAGCAGCAGGCGCAGGTCGCCTCGGCCAAGGCGGAGGTCGAGAACACCGATGCGGCGCTCGACTTCGCCGGCAAGGAATATACCCGCTACCAGAACCTGCTGCAGACCGGCTCGGGCACGGCACAGCGCCAGCAGCAGGCAGACTCCGACCTACGCCAGAAGCGGGCGGCGCACGACAAGTCCGTCGCCTCCCTTGAGGCGGCAAGGAAGCAGGTCGACAGCCTGAGGGCACTGGAGGGCAGTGCCCGCGCGAGCCTTGAGGCCGCGCAGGCGAAAGTGGAGCAGGCCCAGCTCAACCTCAGCTACACAACCATCGTCGCGCCCATCGACGGCACGGTCGGCGACCGCTCGCTGCGCGTCGGCCAGTTCGTATCGGCCGGTACCGGCCTGCTCACCGTGGTGCCGATGGGTCGCGACATCTACCTCGTTGCGAATTTCAAGGAGACCCAGACCGGGCAGATGGTGGAGGGCCAGCGCGCGACCTTCACCGTCGACGCGCTGGGCGACCACGAGTTCGAGGGGCGGATCGAGAGTTTCTCACCCGGCACCGGCGCGCAGTTCGCCCTGCTGCCGCCCGAGAACGCCACCGGCAACTTCACCAAGGTTGTGCAGCGCGTGCCCGTGCGGGTCGCCCTGGACGAGGCCGATCCGATGCTCGGCCGCCTGCGCCCGGGTCTCTCGGTCGAAGCCACCGTTCATATCCATGACGCCGTCGAGCCGGTGAAGCCCCGCAATCATCGACCCGCCCATGCTCTCGTCAGCGAGGCTCTCCCCCGATGAGCGTCGTGCCGGCCGTGGGCAGGCCCGAGGTCAAGGCGAGCGCACGCGACTGGCTCGCGGTGTTTGGCGCGATCCTCGGCGCGTTCACCGCCATCCTCGACATTCAGATCACCAACGCATCGCTCGCCGACATTCAGGGGGCGCTCGGCGCCTCGACCGAGGAAGGCAGCTGGATCTCGACCGCCTACCTGATGGCCGAGATCATCGTGATCCCGCTCACCGGCTGGCTCTCGTCGGTGATCGGCCTGCGCCGCTACCTGTCCGTGAACACGATGCTGTTCACCGCCTTCTCGCTCGCCTGCGCGCTCTCGACCTCGCTCTCGCAGATGATCCTGTTTCGCGCTGGCCAGGGATTCACCGGCGGCGTGCTGATCCCGACCGCCATCGTCATCGTGCGCACGCGCCTGTCGAAGAGCCAGCAACCGATCGGCATCGCGCTGTTCGGGCTGACCGCCACCTTCGCACCGGCCATCGGCCCGACGGTGGGCGGCTGGCTCACCGACAACCTGTCCTGGCACTACATCTTCTACCTGAACCTGATCTTCGGTCCGCTCGCTGCTGGGATCCAGCTCGGGGCCTTCGACAACGCCCCGGCACGCTGGGCTGAGCTGTTGAAGGGCGACTGGATCGGCATCGGCCTGATGGCCACCGGCCTGCCGGCCCTGACCTACGTGCTGGAGGAGGGTCAGCGGAAGGACTGGTTCGGGTCCCCCATCATCGTCCAGGTCAGCCTCCTGGCCGCCGCCGGCATCACCGGCTTCATCGTGCGGGAGCTGATCGCCGAGCGTCCATTCATCAACCTGCGAGTGCTGGCAAACCGCTCGGTCGGCGGGGCCTGCGTGCTGATGACCGTGCTTGGCGCGGTCTCGTTTGGATCGATCTACATCATCCCGGTCTACTGCGCGCAGATCCAGGGCTACAACGCCCAGCAGATCGGCTACGTGGTGATGTGGTCGGGCCTGCCGCAGCTCGTCCTGTTCCCGATGATGCCCCTGCTGATGCGGACCCTCGACGCGAGGCTGCTTGTCGTCGCGGGCACGCTGTTCTTCATCGCGAGTTGCTGGATCAACGTCAGCTTAACCCACGACGTCGGGGCCGATCAGCTGATCCTGCCGCAGCTCCTGCGCGCCATTGGCCAGCCGCTGTTCACGATCCCGCTCTCGCAGCTCTCCACCGTCGGCCTGAGCCCACGCGACACCGCCGACGCTTCGGCCCTGTCGAACATGATGCGCAACCTCGGCGGCTCGATTGGCATCGCGATGCTGTCGACGATGATCGACCGGCGCGAGCACATGCACTTCTCGGTGTTGGCCGAGGCGATCACAGTGAACGCCACGCGCACCCAGGATCGGATCGCCGCCCTGGCTGCCGGCCTGCACGGGCACATCGTCGACCAGGCAGCCGCTAAGGGAGCCGCCCTCGGCATGCTGGCGGCCCAGGTCCGCCGCGAGGCCTACGTCATGGCCTATGCCGACGGCTTCTATCTCGTCGGCGTCAGCCTCGTGCTGAGCCTCGCCGTGGTCGCCGTCCTGAAGAAGCCGCAGCGGACGGCGAGCCCCATCGAGGCCCACTGACCCCACGGCTCGAATCGATCATGCGGTCCGATGGTCGTCGACCGCATGATGGACGGCCGGTCTACGCATTAACCCCCTCTCGCGTAGGCCGGCCGCAATCTTCCGTATGGGCCATTGAAGTCCGCGTCCCACGCCGAGACGAAACTGCCGGACTGACGAGGAACGGCCGCTTTGGGGAGGCGCCAACGGCGGTTCGGGCGTCTGACATTGGTCGGTTGGGGATCGTCTGCTTTTGCACCGGATTGCCTCCGAAGCGGACGTGCTGCTTCCGGACAGCATCGGCCGTGTTGGTAGGCGCAGGTGAACGGTCGGGTTGGGTGGGCAGCGGAAGTTGGGTTGACGCCCGGAAGCGGACCTTCGGCTCCGCGTTCAGCGCGGAGACCCCGACTGTACACGTTCAACTGCGGAAGCGGACGTAGGCGCCTCGAACCAGCCGCTGACAGTCGCCCGCAGCTTAGCGGTACCGCCGTATGTGAAGCGGCGACGCCTTGCTCGTGGAAGGGCGAATATTCGAATGGAGCGTGCTGATGTGCAGGCGGCTGCGGCAAAGGCTGATCGCATCGACGAAGCACGTCACGTCTCGGCCCATTGCCTAAGCAGGTTGTGATAGGTCCCCGTCAGAGACACCAGGGCCTCGTGTCCCGGTACGTCGCGGGTCAGATGCCGGATCGAAGTGTCGAGGTCAAACAGCAGGGCCCGGCGGGTCCGGTCGCGGATCAGGCTCTGGATCCAGAAGAAGGAGGCCACTCGTGAGCCGCGCGTGATCGGCGTGACGTTGTGCAGGCTGTCGGCTGGATAGATTACCAGATCACCGGCAGGAAGTTTGACGGCGTGGCTGCCGTACGTGTCCTCGACCGTTAGCTCGCCGCCGTCGTACTCGTCCGTCCCACTGAGGAACAGCGTCGCCGAGATGTCGGTCCGGATGCGCTGGCCGTCCAGCGACTGCCGGATGGCGTTGTCGATGTGTGCGCCGAAGGTCATGCCGGCGTCATACCGGTTGAACAAAGGCGGGAACACGGTTTGCGGCAGCGCGGCCGAGAGGAACAGCGGGCTACGCTTGAGCGCGAGCAGGACCATGTCGCCGAGCTCGCGAGCCTCCGGAGTGCCCTCCGGCAGCTGAAGGTTCTTCTTGACCTGCGCCGACTGGAACCCGGCGGTGACCCGGCCGTCGGTCCAGGCAGCACGATCCATGATCGCACGGCAGCGGGCGACCTGATCTGCGCTGAGCACCTGCGGGATATGTACGAGCATGGGATGGGTCCGTTTGGCTAGGCGCTCTCGGCGGGCATCATACGCGAGTCAGTCAATGCGGAGGTGCCACCCCGCAGCGCCGCCTTGTTGCGCCGCTTCCGCAGCCACATCAGTACGCCGGTGATCGCCAGAAGCGTCGGCAGGACCCCGCAGAGGCCCGCCAGCGTGGCCCAGATCGGGCCGTGTGAGCGGCCCTCATGCACGCGTCGCATCCAGGTGCCTATGACATCCCCGCGGCGCGGCGGTCGTTCCAGCGTCGCTTGCCCGGTCGCGTCGTCGATGCTGATCGAGTGCCGCGTGCCATCTGGAGCCTCGACTTCCAAGCGCCACGCCCTCGTGGTGATGCTGGGCGCAGCGAGCATCCGCGGTGTCTCGGGTTCGGCAGCGTCCTTCCCGATCTCAATGGCACGTTCCGCCGTGAGTGCCGGGTGCGGCATGAGTGGATCGGCGCCGGTGCGCCTGACAGGTGGCTGCGGCGTGTCGAACGCGTTCAGCACGGCGCTCGCCTGCGGCGGGAAGGCCAGCACGATGCCGGTGAGCGCCATCAATCCCAAGGGGATCGAGATCCAGAAGCCCGCGAGGTGGTGCAGGTTGATGCTCATCGTTGGGCCCCGGCGCCAGGCGAAGGCGCGCATGAGGCGCGCATTGCGCGGCAGCCAGAGGACCAGCCCGGTCAACGACAGCAGCAGCAGCGCGACGCCCGTCCAGCCGACGATGGCGCGGCCGGAGTACTCCGGAACCATCAGGTTCTCGTGGAAGACGTGGACCTGCCCGATCAACGAATTACGGAAGTCCTTGATGCCGAGCACCGCGCCGGTCGGTGGGTCGAGATAGACGAGACGGCTGGGCGGCCGCCTGTTGCCGGCCTGGCCCTCGGGCCTGCCGCTCCGGTTGGTGCCACGCTCACCGTCCAGCTTGCGCTCAACCGCGGATGGTGGGGGTTGGAGGCGGACCATGACGGTAACCGGCCTGCCTTCTCCGTTCGGCCAGCGCAGCATCGCAGCTCGCCCGCCCACGGCCTCGCTTGCGCCCTGCATGTACTCGTCCGCGGGACGAGCCACAGCCGTGCCGGTGGTCGCGTAGAAGCTGGGATTGAGGACCTCGTCGATCTCGTCATCGAACACGAGGACCAAGCCGGTGAGCGTGATCGGCACGATCAGGAGCGCCAAGCCGATCCCGAGCCACAGATGCACCTTGCGGAACATCGTGCGCCAGGAAGGGGGTCGTTCAAACGCCATCGGTCTTGCACCCGCTCGGTCACCGCCGGCCGGTCTTGGTTCAAGACTCCATCGAAAGCAAATCAGCTAGCTTAGAATTCATCTAGTATATCTTCAGTTTTGAATTATTATAATCAAGAAATAACAGCAAAAGATTTCAGATACAAAGATTCCGATTGATATTAGAATGCGGATTAAGATACCCGGCAGATACGTACGGGGCGGGTATCCTGGAATTGTTATGAAGAAGCAGGAACTGATCGCCGAACTTTTCTCGGCCGCCGATGATGGGGTCAGCTCCTCATTCGACAATGGATCCAGCCCTCGCGCAGCCGGATTGACCCGCCTCTCGCAGGCTGCGTTCGGCGCAGCCTCGCTGGCCTTCGTCGCTGCGCCGGCAGCAGGGCAAGAGGCCATGTCGATCGTCATGGACCAGCTCGACGTCACCACGTCGGGACCGCCCACAGGCTCGCCATACAACCCCCGGCAGCTTCAGCTGCAGCGATTGCCGACCCCGATCCTCGACACCCCTCAGAGCATCACGGTCGTCCCGCAGCAGCTCATCCAGGATCAGCGCGACTCGACGCTTGTCGAGACGCTGCGCAATGTGCCCGGCATCACCATGTTCGGCGGCGAGGGAGGCACGCAGGGCGACAACATCAACATCCGCGGCTACTCCGCCCGCAACGACTTCTACCGCGACGGCGTCCGCGACCCTGGCTGGTACACGCGCGACACGTTCAGCATCGAGAGCGTCGAGGTGCTCAAAGGTCCGTCCTCGTTCCTGTTCGGGCGCGGTTCGACCGGCGGCGTCGTCAACGTCACCAGCAAGCTGCCATTCTTCGCCGCCGACAAGGTGCAGATCGACGCGTCGGGCTACAGCGCACCGGGCGCGCGCGTCACCGGGGACATCAACACGGTCCTTGGCGACTCCGCCATCCGCCTCGCATTCCTTGCCAACGATACGGATGTCGCCGGCCGCGACCACATCAACACCACACGCTTCGGCGTCGCCCCTTCGCTTCGGGCGAACCTGACACCGGACGATCAGGTCACTGTCAGCTACATCTACCAGAAGGACAATAATATCCCGGATTACGGCATCCCGGTTCTGCCGGGTGGCTACTTCGGCACTTACTATGGCCGACCTGCGCCGGTCTCGAAGAACACTTACTTCGGCCGCCTCAGCCCGGGCTTCTCCGACACCGAGCAGGTCGACGCCCATATCGGCACGCTGCAGTACAAGCACACGTTCGATCAGGACTGGAGCATCGCAAACACCACGCGCTACTCGCTGATCGATCGGTTCGTGCGCGTCCGCGGTGTCCAGGTCAACGGTACGAACCTGTACGGGCAGGCCACCGGCGGCGCGGCGCTTTCGAGTGCAGCCCTGTTCGCGCGTCCACTGGGCAGCCTCTACGTGAACAACACGAACGACTTCCAGAACCACACCGTCAACACGCTATTCACGAACCAGACCGATCTCGTCGGCCACATCGATACGTTCGGCCTTCAGCACACGCTGCTAAGCGGGATCGAGCTCAGTCAGGAGACCCGCGATCAGTACCGGACCAACATCGCGGGTGGTTCACGTGTCAACGTCGGTTTCCCCAATCCCTATCCGACCAGTCCGGGTGTCGTTCCAACCAGCAGTACGGACACCTACGACGTCGGCAACACGGTCGGCGTCTATGCGAGCGATCAGGTCAAGATCAACCGCTACCTTGAGATCCTGGGCGGCCTTCGGTACGACGATCTCTCGGTCCACCAGCACGCGGCGACCGTTCGAACGCCGAGCTACATAGAGACCGGCCCGCTGAACGCGACAACGCCGTACAACGTCGTCAACAAGGTGCAGTTCGTCAGCTGGCGGACGGGCGCCGTCGTTCATCCAGTCGACAACGCTAGCGTCTACTTCATGTACGGAACCTCGTTCGACCCATCGAGCGAGTACCTGACGATCACCGGCGGCCAGCAGAACCTCAAGCCGACCACCAACGAGACCTATGAGGCCGGCGCCAAGTACGACCTGTTCGATAGTCAGCTCAGCCTGACGGGCGCTGTGTTCCAGGTCACCCAGCAGAACGCGATCGAAGCCGTCGACTCAACGAACGGTATCTATTCGACGGTCGGCACCACGCGTGTGCAGGGCTTCGAGCTTGGCGTTGCCGGCAAGATCACCGACGCGTGGAGTGTGTTCGGCGGCTACACCTATCTGGACGGCCGCGTCCTGAAGAGCGCCCAGAATACCACGGGCGCCTTCGTGTCGACGCCGGGCAACATCCTGGCCAACACGCCGCACAACACGTTCGCGCTCACCAGCACCTACCTGATCCTGCCGGGCCTGACGGTCGGCGGCAGCGCGTACTATGTGGGCGAGCGCTTCACCAGTTCGGCGAACACCGCCCTCGTGCCCGGCTATTGGCGGTTCGACGCACTGGCCACCTACCGGCTTACCGAAAACGCGGCGTTGCAGCTCAACGTCTATAACATCGCCGATACCAAGAACTTCGAGAGCGTCTCTGGTTACGGCTCGGCCACGCCCGGTCCAGGTCGGACGTTCGTGCTGACGGCACGCCTGACGTTCTGAACGCGTTCCACCTCCCCGGATCAATCGAGCGATGCTGGCGTGATCACACAGCCGGACGGCATGCTTCTGTCGGCGAGATTACAAGCGGAAAAATCTGCTTCACCTCGTTGCTCGCCTGAAAACAGTCAGACAGCTTTCGGCCAAACTTGGCCATTTGGGGCGAATTAAGTCGCCGATAAGCAGACATTCCGAAAGCCTGCAAAGGGTCGATAGGAGGCTGTCCGCTTTTCCGGCCGGCATTCTCCGAAGCGGCCGTTCCGCTTACGGCCAAACCCGGACATTCAGGCTAAGCTGAGAGTGTCGCTTGAGGACATCCCATTAAGGCTACGTTCGCCACTATGGGAACGCCCAACGGCGCGATGCGAGTCCTTACTGAACGAGCAGCGGAATAGGCCAGCAAGCTTAGATAGATAATCTAGCGACGGCGTATATTCGATTGAGTTTGCGAACAGGGCAAGGAGGGGGATCCGGGCATATTAACCGGCGCGTGGCGGAGTGGGATCGGGGCATATTAACGATACTACTAACACTCCATTCGATCCTTTCATGTCTCCAAAGTCTAAAAAATTGCCTTAATGATCAAGGTTTTACTCGGAAAACCCAACGTAATATCTAATCATTCGCTCGACCAACTGTCGAATTCGACCCGGACCATCAGCGGTCGACCGACGCTGGCATCGCGGCAGGGTACGGCCCCGCATGCCAGTCGTGGAAGATTGTAGCCAACCCGGGTAACGCCTCTATTTGGCCGACGAGAGCATCAAGCGTCGGCGTGTTGCCTCCGCCTTTCCGCGCCTACGTCTTGGCGGACGGCCGAAGATCACCGGTGGGGTAGATATGAGTCCGAGACCGACCGTCATTCGGGGGCAGTCACCGAGCTTGTGACAGCCGACATAGGGATTCGTTTTAAACCGTCCTAAATCATTACCGGCGGTCGTTTAGCGGCGATCGCGGGGGAGGTTCTGATGAAACGGATCGTGGTTTGCTGCGACGGCACCTGGAACAATGACGACCTCCAGACCGACGACACAAACGTTGCGCAGATCGCACGCTCGATCCACGGGTCGGTCGAGACAGGCGAGGCCTCGTTCCAAATCGTGCTCTACCTTCGAGGCGTCGGAACAACCGGCTTGAAATTGGAGACGTTCATCGAGGGCGCGACCGGATTCGGTATCGACGATAACATTAGGTCAGGGTACCAGTTCATCGCTCAGAACTATGTTCCCGGTGACGAGATTTTCCTGTTCGGATTCTCGCGAGGCGCTTTCACAGCCCGTAGCCTAGTCGGCTTGATATCCGCTTGCGGGGTCCTGAAGCGGCAATCTCTGGCATCGCTGCCGGACGCCTGGGCGTACTATCGCTCCTCCAAGCCCCATTCGCCGAAGGATTTCGCTGACAGATCCAAAGCCCAAGTCCACGACGGCGTAACGATCAAATTTTTAGGCGTGTGGGACACGGTAGGCAGCCTCGGCATCCCCGGCACCCTCCTTGCGGATGCCAACAAGAAGGCCTTCGCCTTCCACGACACAAGCCCTTGCTCCATCGTGAAGACGGCCGTCCAAGCCCTGGCCATCGACGAACATCGCCACAACTTTATCCCGACCTACTGGACGGGCACCGCGCCGGCCGGCTCTTCGGTCCAGCAGGTGTGGTTCGCAGGCGCGCATGCCGATGTCGGAGGCGGCTACAACACCCGAACGCTCGCCGACATCCCGCTGGTCTGGATGGCGAGGAAGGCCGAGGCGGCCGGTCTCGCGATCGATTGGGATTGTTTGCCGAAGGGACAGCTGGACGCGGGGGCGCCCGCCCACGACTCGTCATCAGGGCTGTTTGCCCTCGACCACTTCCGCCCAACGCTACGGCGGATCGGTGAACGTCCGTGTGAGGCAGCGTTCAACGAGAGCCTGTATATCGCCCAGGACGAGAACGGACGGCCGGTTCAAGCGATTAACCAGGCGGTGCACCGGAGCGTGATCGAGCGCTACGGCAAGCCCGCTCAGCTGTGCACCAACGACGAGAATGGAGCGCACTCGTCTGCGACCTACCAGCCGAAGACGCTGCTGCCCTACTTTGGAAAAATCGGTTTCTCAGGTCTTCCGGTTGTCGACTAGGTGCGGAAAGGCCGAGTTCGGAAGGCTGCAAGCCAACGGTGGGCGAGGGCTGAGTGAGCCTGCCTTCTGCGACGAACTCCAACCGATCAACGCTGCACCCAACGACAATTAAACTCACCGCGAGGAAAGCCGCATGGAGTACGTGAAGTTCGGTTCGACAGGGATCAAGGTCTCTCGCCTCTGCCTCGGCTGCATGACCTTCGGTGATCCCGAGAGGGGTGCCCATCCCTGGACGCTCGACGAGGAGAAGAGTCGGCCCGTCATTCGCCAAGCGATTGAACACGGGATCACCTTCTTCGACACGGCAAACGTGTACTCCGACGGCTCGTCGGAGGAGATCACGGGCAGGCTTCTCAAGGAATTTGCCAATCGTGACGACATCATCCTCGCCACCAAGGTCTACAACCGCATGCGACCCGGCCCGAATGGGATGGGCTTGTCGCGCAAGGCGATCATGCGAGAGATCGACGCCAGTCTGACGCGACTCGGAACAGACTACGTCGACCTCTACCAGATCCATCGCTTCGATTACGACACGCCCATCGAGGAGACTTTGGAAGCGCTCCACGACGTCGTGAAGGCCGGCAAAGCGCGTTACATCGGCGCCTCCTCGATGCCGGCCTGGCGCTTCGCCAAGGCGTTGTACGTCTCGCGTCTGCACGGCTGGACGGAGTTCATCAGCATGCAGAATCACGTGAACCTCCTCTACCGGGAGGAGGAGCGGGAGATGCTGCCCCTATGTGCGGAGGAGGGGGTGGCGGTGATGCCGTGGAGCCCACTGGCACGAGGGCGACTGACGCGTCCCTGGGACGAGACGACCGATCGGCTACGAACGGATGATGCGCTTCACCGTTTCTACGGCAAGACCGAGGAAGCGGATCGCAAGGTCGTCGATGCACTTGGCAAGGTCGCTGAGCAGAGAGGCGTACCTCGTGCTCAAATCGCGCTCGCATGGCTTCTAAGGAAGGGCAAACAGGTCTCACCGATCATCGGTGCGTCTAAGCTGAATCACCTGACGGACGCTGTTGCTGCCCTGACGCTCGAGCTCACTGACGAAGAATGCTTGGCGCTGGAAGCACCTTACATCCCGCACGAAGTGTCAGGTCATAGCTGATCCTGAGGCATGCGCTGAGCATGCTGGAGTGGCGAGGAGGATCAGGGGGGAGGGAGCTCGATCCTGAGGCTGAGACCGAAGAGCCAAAGAGGCTGATTCGGGCCAGCGATCAGGCGGGGTAAATTTCCGACCAGGGATGGATCGAGCGATCAGGAGTAGCGAGGGGGAGCCGCGGAAGGTGAGCTCGAACGACAGCTCAGGGTGCGGATAGCGGCATAATAGCGATACTGCTCTGCTTCCCATTCGCGAACTCGATCATCCGCCTTCCAGCAGAGCTGTTTAAAATCAGAGGTTTACACCATCACGTCGTTGCGCCGATCGCCAGCGTACCGACCCAACCGTCCAATTCGAGCCTCGTGGAAGATACCGGAACCCCTCAATGACCTCGGGCCGATAGCAGCTCAGATGCGGCCTACTCACCGGCTCATTCAACGCTAGCTATCGCGGCGATCAACCGGCTGACGCGGGCGGACGCCCCGCAACCAAGCTCGTGTCAGTTTCTTGCCAGGGCCCATAAAAACCCTGCTGATATCAATAGGATAGCTTCCCTATGGAATTTCTGCACACCATGGTCCGGGTGGCCGATCTCGACCGGGCGCTCGCCTTCTACGTCGACACGTTCGGCCTCAAGGAGGTCCGCCGGGTCGAGAACGAGAAGGGCCGCTTCACCCTGGTCTTCCTGGCCGCCCCCGGGGATGTCGAGCGGGCGCAGGCGAGCAAGTCGCCGCTGGTCGAGCTGACCTACAACTGGGACCCGGAGACCTATTCCGGCGGGCGCAATTTCGGGCACCTCGCCTATCAGGTCGACGACATCTACGCCTTCTGCGCAAAGCTGAAGGACAAGGGCGTGACCATCAACCGTCCGCCCCGCGACGGCTACATGGCCTTCGTGAAGTCCCCGGACGGGATCTCCATCGAGATCCTGCAGAAGGGCGGCGCCAAGGAGCCCCAAGAGCCCTGGGCTTCGATGGAGAACACCGGCAGCTGGTAAACGGAAGGCTCGACGTGACGCGCTCGCGGACGCCGAACCGGCTTCCACTTCGGCTGCGAGCGCTTCTGCACCCTTGACCCGGACGGCGGCGCGGGCGCATCTGCCCGCGGATCAGCCGGCCGGGCGGCCGCTCCGGATGCGCGAGCATCCGGGGAGGAAAGTCCGGGCTCCATGGAGAGACGGTGCCGGATAACGTCCGGCGGGGGCGACCCCAGGGACAGTGCCACAGAGAGCAGACCGCCCCGGATGCGTCCGGGGTCAGGGTGAAAGGGTGCGGTAAGAGCGCACCGCGGACGCGGCAACGCGGACGGCACGGCAAACCCCACCGGGAGCAAGACCGAATAGGGGCGGCGCGCCCTTCGCGAGAAGGGCAGGCCCGCTCTCCAGGCCAGTCGCCCGGGTTGGTTGCTCGAGGCGGTCGGCAACGACCGTCCCAGAGGAATGGCCGCCACGTCGGCGCGCGCGAGCGCTCCGGCCTTACAGAACCCGGCTTATAGGCCGGCTGATCCAACCCCCTGAATCCGCGCCGCCGTGTGGGCCGGCCCGCGCTTCGACCCGCGGCGGCCGGGCCTAAAAATTCGCGCCGGGCAAAAACCTTCGGTTAACCGTACCGGGGTCAGATCGGTCGGCTCGCCAGCGCCAGGCTCGCGCGTTGACGATCCTCCGAGGCCCATGATACCCGGCATCCTCCCGTCAACGGCGTGTATCGGATCGCCGGGCGTAACCTGCGCAGGTGCAGGTCCCGTCCGTGCGCGGCGTTTCGCGCGCTCTGCATCCGGTGCCGTTCCCGTCACGCGCGCCGCGCTCGCGCGGCCCGGCACAGGGCACCATGAGACGCACGAGCCGCACCCGCGCCGGAACTCCCGGATCGCGCAGAAACCCCGACTGTCCCTGCACCGGCCTGGCGAGGCGCGCATGATTCGGCGCCGCCCCCCGGCCGAGGTCGCGGCCGCCGCGCGCTGCGATGGCCCCGTCTCCACCCAGCCCCACGTGCCGGTGCTGCTCGACGAGGTCATCGAGTCGCTCAAGCTCGACGGTGGCTTGGCCATCGACGGCACCTTTGGGGCTGGCGGCTACACCCGCGCGCTGCTGGCGGCCGATCCGGCCCTGCGGATGATCGCCATCGACCGCGATCCTACGGCGATCGCCAACGGTCAGACCCTGGTCGCCGAGGCTGGCAAACGCCTGCGCCTCGTCCCCGGCCGGTTCGGTGATCTCGACGCGCTGCTCAGCGAGGCCGGCGAGGCCAAGGCGGACCGGATCGTGCTCGATATCGGCGTCTCGTCGATGCAGATCGACACGCCGGAGCGGGGCTTCTCGTTCCGCAACGACGGCCCCCTCGACATGCGCATGGGCAAGGACGGCCCGAGCGCCGCCGACATCGTTAACGAGGCCGACGAGACCGTGCTCGCCGACATCATCTACCATTACGGCGAGGAGCGGCGCTCGCGCGCCGTGGCCCGGACCATCCACGAGGCCCGGCGCCGCGGCCGGATCGAGACCACCGCCCAGCTCGCCGAGCTGGTCGCCAGCGTGGTCTGGGCCGAGCCCGGCAGCCACATCCACCCGGCGACCCGGACGTTCCAGGGCCTGCGGATCGCCGTCAACGACGAGCTCGGCGAGCTGGTGCGTGCGCTCCACGCCGCCGAGCGGGTGCTCGCCCCGGGCGGCCGGCTCGCCGTAGTGACGTTCCATTCGCTGGAAGACCGGATCGTCAAGCAGTTCTTCGCCGCCCGCAGCGGCCGCTCCGCACAGGGCTCGCGCCACCTGCCCGGCGGCCAAGCCGAGACGATCCGCAGCTTCCGCCTGGTCACCAAGGGGCCGGTCCTGCCGGGCGAGGCCGAGATCGCCCGCAACCCGCGCGCCCGCTCGGCCAAGCTTCGGGCTGGGGAGCGGACCGAATCCGAGACGCCCGAACCGCTCGCCGCGCTCCACGCGCTGGCGAGCCTGCCCGAAGCCGCCCGCGGGGGCCATCGCCGATGATCCGCCTGCTGAACCTTCTGGCGGTCGCCGGCCTCGTGGCCTCGGCGATCTACGCCTACTCGATCAAGTACGACACGCTCTACCAGGGCGGTCAGGTCTCGAAGCTGCAGACCGCGCTCCACAAGGAGCGTCAGGCGATCGCGGTTTTGCGCGCCGAGTGGCAGCTCCTGACCCGGCCGGACCGGCTGCAGGCGGCGGTGGACAAGCACCTCGCCCTGGAGCCGATCGGCACCAGCCACCTGGCCCGGCTGTCGGACCTGCCCGCCCGCCCGGAACGCGGCGACGAGATCGGCCGGCTGCTCGCCGCGACGGCGACGCCCAAGGACAAGGGCACGGCCGAGCCGCGCACCACCGGCGCGATCACCCGCACCGTCACCACGACCCGCACCCCGAATACCGCTTCGAGGTAATCACCCGTGTCCGAAGACGCCGACCACACCCGAGACGCGGCAGCCGAAGCGCAGATCTCGGAGCATGACGTACAGGCCCAAGAGGCATTGGCCGAAGAGGCATCGGTGCACGCGGCGCCGGCTCACGACGCGGCGCACTACGCCGTGTCCGAGCAGGATGCCGCCGCGCTCGAGGCCGCCGCCCGGGCGCTGCACCCGGACATGCGCGCCGCCCGCGCCAAGGCGTTCGTGCGGAGCATGTTCCGGCTCGCCATCGAGCGCTCGCACATGCGCGTCGCCCTGGTCGGGCTGGTCTTCGTCGCGGTGTTCGGGACGATCTCGGCGAAGCTGCTGATGATGGCCGTGTTCGGCGATCCGCCCAGCCAGGAGCACCGGGTCGCGGCCGCCTCCTCGACGGCGTTCCGCCCCGACATCGTCGACCGCAACGGCGAGATCCTGGCCACCGACATCCGCACCGTCTCGGTCTTCGCCGAGCCCGGCAACATCTACGACAAGGACGAGGCGGTGGAACTGCTCACCGCGGTCCTGCCGGAACTCAACGCCTCGGAGCTGCGCGCCAAGCTGTCCTCGCGCAAGGACAAGAAGGGCGCCGGCTTCGTCTGGGTGAAGCGCGAGCTGACCCCCAAGCAGCAGGCCGAGGTCCACCGGCTCGGCATCCCTGGCATCGGCTTCCTGCCCGACCACAAACGGGTCTACCCGAACGGAACCGCTGCCGCCCACATCCTCGGCGCGACCAATCTCGACGGCGTCGGCATCGCCGGCATGGAGAAGTACATCGATTCCACCGGCCTGCAGGCGCTCAACAGCTTCGGCTTGGTCAACAAGCAGGCCGACCTGAAGCCGGTGCAACTCTCCATCGACCTGCGCGCCCAGTTCGCCGTGCGCGACGAGCTGGCCTGGGGCATCGACCACTTCAAGGCCAAGGCTGGCGCCTCGATGATCCTCGACGTGAAGACCGGCGAGGTCATCGCCCTGGTCTCGATGCCGGACTTCGACCCGAACGACCCGAAGGACGCGCTCTCGCCCGACCGGATCAACCGCATGAATGTCGGCGTCTACGAGATGGGCTCGACTTTCAAGGCGATGACGCTGGCCATGGCGCTCGATTCCGGCAAGTACAACGTCAACTCGACCTTCGACACCCGCGGCGGCGTGCTGAATTGGGGCCGGCAGAAGATCCACGAGTATCACGGCACCAACCGGCTCATCACCATGCCGGAGGTGTTCACCCACTCCTCCAACATCGGCTCGGCCAAGATGGCTTTGGGCGTGGGCGTGCCCGGCCACAAGGCGTTCCTGAAGAAGATGGGCCTGCTCGACCGGCTCCGCACGGAATTGCCCGAGAGCGCGGCCCCGATCGTCCCGTCCCGCTGGAGCGAGATCAACACGATCACCATCGCGTTCGGCCACGGCATCGCGGTGGCACCGATCCAGGCGGCCGCCGCGGTGGCGGCGATCGCCAATGGCGGCGACCTGATCACCCCGACCTTCCTGAAGGCGGCCCCCGAGGACAAGGCCCGCGCCACGCACGTGCTCTCCGGCCAGACCTCCGAGGCGATGCGCTACATCATGCGCCTCAACGCCGCCGAGGGCTCGGCCAAGAAGGCGGCGGTCCCGTACTACTTCGTCGGCGGCAAGACCGGCACCGCCGAGAAGGTGATCGGCGGGCGCTACATCCACAACCGCCTGTTCACCACCTTCATGGCGGCGGCGCCGATGAACGACCCCAAGTACCTCTTCGTCACGATCATGGACGAGCCGCAGGGCCTGCCGGAATCGGGCGGCTACGCCACCGCGGCGTGGAACTCCGGCGTCGTCACCGGCAAGGTGATCGAGCGGGTCGCCCCGATCCTCGGCCTGCCGCCGCAATTCGAGCCGCCGGTGCGGCCGTTCCCCCAGATGGTCAAGCTCAACGCCTACCACGTCAACCAGCTGGGCGGCCCGTGAGCAGCCGCCTCGCCAACCTCTTTCCGGAGGCTGCCGGTCCGGCCGCCGACCTGATGGTGTCGGCGCTCACCGCCGACAGCCGGAAGGTCGTACCGGGCGGCGTGTTCGTCGCCGTGCCGGGCACCCAGGCCGACGGCCGCCTGTTTGCCGCCCAGGCCGCCGGACACGGCGCCGTCGCTGTGGCCGGGGAGGGGGATCGCCCCGCCGACCTGCCCGAGGCCGTCGCCTGGATCGGCGTACCGGATGCCCGCCGGGCCTTAGCCCTCGCCGCTGCCCGGCTCGCCGGCGCGCAGCCCGGGGCCGTGGTCGCGGTCACCGGCACGGCTGGAAAAAGTTCGGTCGCCGATTTCGTGCGCCAGATCCTGGCCCGGCTCGGCCGTGACGCCGCGAGCCTCGGCACCGTCGGGATCGTCACCAACCGTGGCGCCGAATACGGCTCGCTCACGACTCCCGACCCGGTGACGCTGCACCAGACACTGGCGCGGCTCGCCCGGGCGGGCGTGACCGAACTCGCCATGGAGGCGTCCTCCCACGGGATCGAGCAGCGCCGGCTCGACGGCGTGCGGCTGACCGCGGCGGGCTTCACCAATCTCGGCCGCGACCACCTCGATTACCATGCGAGCATCGAGGAGTACCTCGCGGCCAAGCTGCGCCTTTTTACGGATCTTCTGCCGCCGGGCTGCCCGGCGATCGTCAATGCCGACGGGGCATACTCTGGCCGAGTCATCAACGCTGCCGACGCTGCCGGACGCGAAGTCCGAACGACCGGTCGTGCTGGAGGCTTTATCCGCCTGGTAGAGGAAAGAACCGAGGGATTTGCTCAGGTGCTCAGGCTGCACGGGCCTGGGGCCGGAGGGCGTACCGCGTATGCCGTGCGTCTCCCCCTGGTCGGCGATTTCCAGGTCGCGAACGCCCTGGTGGCGGCCGGCCTGGCGCTCGCGACACCGGCCGGTGCCGCCGATCCGGCTGGCGTATTCGCGGCCCTCGACCATCTCACCGGCGTGCCGGGCCGGATGGAGCGGGTCGGCGAGGTGCGCGGCGGACTCTGCCTGGTCGATTACGCCCACAAGCCGGAGGCGCTGGAGAGCGTGCTGACCGCCCTGCGGCCGTTCGCGTCCGGCCGGCTCGTGGTCGTGTTCGGCTGCGGCGGCGACCGCGACCGGGGCAAGCGACCGCTCATGGGGGCGATCGCCGCGCGGCTGGCCGATGTCGCGATCGTCACCGACGACAACCCGCGCACCGAGGATCCTTCGACGATACGCCGGGCGATCCTCGAAGCCGCTCCAGCGGCTGAGGAAATCGGCGACCGAGCGGCCGCAATTCGCGAAGCCGTGCGCCGCCTCGGACCCGGCGACGTGCTGGTCGTGGCCGGCAAAGGCCATGAAACCGGCCAGATCGTGGGAGATCGCACCCTGCCGTTCTCGGACCACGAGGTCCTGCGCGCTGCGATCGCCGAGGCCGCACGCTGATGGCGCGGCCGGATGGGGACCGGAGGCTGACCATGACCGCACTCTGGACCCGCGACGCGCTCGAAGCCGCCACCGGCGGGCGCCTGATCGGCGCGGACCGCCCGATCATGGGCGCCTCGATCGACACTCGCACGATCGAGGCGGGCGACCTGTTCTTCGCCATACGGGGCGAGGCCCGCGACGGCCATGATTTCGTCGCCGACGCGCTGGGGCGCGGGGCCGGCGCTGCGGTGGTGAGCGAGGCCCGCGCCGCCGATCTGTCGGCACACGGGCCCCTGCTGGCGGTCCCGGAACTGGGCGCCGACCCGGTCCTGACCGCCATGACGCGTCTTGGCGAAGCCGCAAGGGCGCGCACGGAGGCCCAGATCGTGGCGGTGACCGGCTCGGTCGGCAAGACCGGCACCAAGGAGGCCCTGCGCCACGTCCTCGCCGCGCAGGGCGAGACCCATGCCTCGGCGGCCTCCTACAACAACCATTGGGGCGTGCCCCTGACGCTCGCCCGGATGCCGCAAGCCACCCGCTACGGCGTGTTCGAGATCGGCATGAACCACCCGGCCGAGATCGTGCCGCTGACCGCCCAGGTCCGCCCCGACATCGCGCTGATCACCACGGTCGAGCCGGTGCATATCGAGCATTTCGCCTCGGTCTCGGCGATCGCCGACGCCAAGGGCGAGATCTTTTCCGGCCTCGAGCCCGGGGGCGTCGCGATCATCAACCGCGACAGCGCGCATTTCGAGCGCCTGCTCGCCCATGCGAGGGCCTCCCGCGCCGGCCGGGTGATCAGCTTCGGCGAGCATCCGGAGGCCGACGTGAGGGCGCAAAAAATCGTGCTGCGCCCCGACCTGTCGGTGGTCGACGCCGTCGTGATGGGCCAGCCCGTCACCTACAAGCTCGGCACCGCCGGGCGGCACGCGGCCCAGAACTCCCTCGGCGTGATGGCCGTCATCCACGCGCTGGGTGCCGACCTCGCCGAGGCGGCCCTGTCGCTGGCGGGTTTGAGTCCGCCGGTCGGGCGCGGCGAGCGCACCGCCCTCGAGATCGAAGGCGGCACCGCCTACCTGGTCGACGAGAGCTACAACGCCAACCCGGCCTCGGTCCGGGCCGCAATCGCGACGCTCGCCGGCATCGAGACCGGCCCGCGCGGCCGCCGCATCGCGGTGCTGGGCGACATGCTGGAGCTCGGCGCGGCCTCCGCCGACCTGCATCGCGGCCTCGCCGAGGCGATCGAGGCCGCCCGGATCGATTTGGTCTTCGCCTCCGGGCCGCTGATGCGCAACCTGTTCGAGGCGCTGCCGGTGAGCCGCCGCGGCGGCGTCGCCGACACCGCCGCCGACCTGATCGAGCCGCTGACCCGCAACCTCCGGTCAGGCGACGCCGTGATGGTCAAGGGATCGAACGGCAGCCGCATGGGGCGGATTGTCGATGTGCTGAAAGCCCGCTACGCGGTCGACCCGGCGCGGCGCGGAACGGCCGCCGCCCCGTGATCCGCCCCAGAATCGGCACGCCCGAGCGTTCGCGACGATCGGTGCCGCCCCCTGAAACCCGCGCCTGAACAAAGGGGCCGAGCGCCCGGATGCTGTACCTTCTCTCGGAACTGAGCGGCACGTTCTCGCCGCTCAACGTCTTCCGCTACATCACCTTCCGCACCGGCGGCGCGCTGTTCACGGCGGGCCTGTTCGTGTTCTGGTTCGGGCCGTGGATCATCTCCCTGCTGCGCCTGCGCCAGGGCAAGGGCCAGCCGATCCGCGAGGACGGGCCGCAGACCCACCTGCTGACCAAGCGCGGCACGCCGACCATGGGCGGGCTGATGATCCTGGCGGGCGCCGTCGTGGCGATCCTGCTCTGGGCCAACCCGCGCAATCACTACGTCTGGGTGACCCTGACCGTCACCCTCGGCTTCGGGGCGATCGGCTTCTACGACGACTACCTCAAGGTGACGAAGCAGTCGCACAAGGGCTTTTCCGGCAAGTTCCGGCTGTCGCTGGAAGCGATGATCGCCATCGCGGCCTGCACGATCATCTCGGTCTACTCGCCCGCCGCGCTCCAGAACCAGCTCGCCTTCCCGGTCTTCAAGGACGCGCTGCTGAACCTCGGCTGGTTCTACGCCCTGTTCGGGGCCTTCGTGATCGTCGGCGCCGGCAATTCCGTGAACATGACCGACGGCCTCGACGGCCTGGCGATCGTGCCGGTGATGATCGCCTGCGGCACCTTCGGGATCATCGCGTATCTCGTCGGCAACTCGTTCACCGCGAGCTACCTCCAAGTGAACTACGTCCGCGACAGCGGCGAACTCGCCGTGGTCTGCGGCGCGGTGATCGGGGCGGGGCTCGGCTTCCTGTGGTTCAACGCGCCCCCGGCGCAGATCTTCATGGGCGATACCGGCTCCCTGGCGCTGGGCGGCCTGCTCGGCACCATCGCGGTGGCGACCAAGCACGAGATCGTCCTGGCGATCGTCGGCGGCCTGTTCGTGCTGGAGATGATGTCGGTGATCATCCAGGTCGCCTCGTTCAAGCTCACCGGCAAGCGCGTCTTCCGGATGGCGCCGATCCACCACCATTTCGAGCAGAAGGGCTGGAAGGAGCCGCAGGTCGTGATCCGGTTCTGGATCATCGCGGTGATCCTAGCGCTCGCCGGCCTGGCGACCCTGAAGTTGCGCTGAGAAACTGTGCTAACCTCCCGGCCGAGATGGTTGATCCCACTCAGGCCCTCATCCTGAGGCGCGGCCGCGCAGCGGGCGCCTCGAAGGAGCCCTCCAGCCGGCCGCGCGATCCCTGGAGGGCTCCTTCGAGGCCCGCTGGCGCGGGCACCTCAGGATGAGGGGGTTGGGTGGGATCGGCGATGTTCCCACGTTGAATTGAGTTTCCCATGACACCCGTCACCGTCTTCGCGGGCCAAAAGGTCGCCCTGTTCGGGCTCGGCGGCTCGGGGCTGGCCACGGCCAATGCGCTGAAGGCCGGCGGCGCCGAGGTCGTTGCCTGGGATGACAATGCCGACAGCGTCGCGCGCGCGCAGGATGCGGGGATCGGCACGCAGGATCTGCGCGAAGCCGACTGGTCCGGCGTCATCGCCCTGGTGCTCAGCCCCGGCGTGCCCCTGACCCATCCGGAGCCGCACTGGACCGTCCGGCTGGCCCGCGAGGCCGGCATCGAGATCATCGGCGATATCGAGCTGTTCTGCCGGGAGCGCCGGGCGCGAGCCCCCGAAGCGCCGTTCGTGGCGATCACCGGCACCAACGGCAAGTCGACCACCACGGCACTGATCGCCCACGTGCTGGCCCAGGCCGGGCGTGACGTGCAGATGGGCGGCAATATCGGCACCGCGATCCTGTCGCTGGAGCCGCCGGATGCCGGCCGCGTCCACGTGATCGAGATGTCCTCGTTCCAGATCGACCTGACCCCCAGCCTCGACCCCACGGTCGGCGTGCTGATGAACATCACGCCGGACCATCTCGACCGCCACGGCACCATGGAGCAATACGCCGCCATCAAGGAGCGCCTGATCAGCGGCGCCGGCCTGGCGGTGGTCGGCATCGACGACGGCCCGAGCCGGGCCATCGCCGACCGGCGCACGGGCGACCTCGTGCGGGTCCACGTGCCCGCAGGCGACGCGCTCTGCACCGACGCGCTGACGGTGCGCGACGGCATCGTCCGCGATCCCGACGGCACGGCTTTGGCCGACGTCAACGGCATCGGCTCGCTGCGCGGTACCCACAATTGGCAGAACGCCGCCGTGGCGGTGGCGGTCGCCCGGGCGCTCGGCCTGACCGGCGAGGCGATCCAGGCCGGCCTCTCGTCCTTCCCGGGCCTGCCGCACCGGATGGAGGAGGTCGGGCGCCGCGGCGGCGTGCTGTTCGTCAACGATTCCAAGGCGACCAACGCGGATTCCACCGAGAAGGCGCTCACGGCTTTCCGGGACATCCACTGGATCCTCGGCGGCAAGGCCAAGGAAGGCGGGATCTTCCCGTTGGTGCCGTATTTCCAGCGGGTCGCCCACGCCTACCTGATCGGCGCGGCCTCGGACGCCTTCGCGGCGACGCTCGAAGGCGTCGTGCCCTACACCCGGTGCGAGACCCTGGAGGTCGCGGTGCCCAAGGCCGCCGAGAACGCCGCCGCCTCCGGCGCCCCGGAGCCGGTGGTGCTGCTCTCGCCGGCCTGTGCCTCCTACGACCAGTTCCGTAATTTCGAGATTCGCGGCGACCGGTTCCGGGAGCTGGTGCAGGCGCTGCCCTGAAGGCGTCGATCGGGGTTTCAAAAGGTCGAGACCTTTTGCGGGTCCAGGGCAGAGCCCTGGTGTCGGGCTTCGCCCGATGCATCAGGGGCTCCGCCCCCGAACCCCGCCAAAGGGCCGAGCCCTTTGGGATCCCAGTACCAGCCCGTCAGCGCGCCAGCACCTTGGCGGCGTCCCGGGTGGTGGCGACCGCCTGTGAGACATCGGCGACGGCCTGGGCGATCGCCCCGATATTGCCTGTGATCGCCGAGACCGCGCCGGCGGCGCTCTGCATGCTCTCGGCGAGGTCGCGGGTCACCGCGCTCTGCTCCTCGATCGCCGCCGCGGTGGAGACCACGGTCTCGCGCATCACCGTGACCGAGGTCCCGATCGAGCCCAAAGCCACCACGACCTCCTGTGAGACCTGCTGAACGCTGGCGATCTCGCTGTTGATCTGCCCGGTGGCGCGGGCCGCCTGGTCGGCGAGCGCCTTCACCTCGCTGGCCACCACCGCGAAGCCGCGGCCGGCCGCGCCGGCACGTGCGGCCTCGATGGTGGCGTTGAGCGCCAGCAGGTTGATCTGGCCGGCAATGCTCTGGATCAGGCCGACGATGCTGGACATTGCGGCGGCGCTGTCGGCGAGCCGCTTGGTGTGGCCGTCCGCCTCCTGCACGCAGGCATAGGCGGTGTCGGTAGCGCCCTGGGAGCGGACGATGCTCTGGGACATCTCGGCGACGGAAGCGGCGAGCTCCTCGGCGGCCGCCGCCACGGTCTGGACGTTGCCGGAGGTCGAATCCGCGGCCGTCCCGGCGAGGCGGGCAGCGTCGGTGGAGTGCAGGACCGCGTGCTCGATCGCGCCGAAATTGCTGTCGATCAGCGTCCGGAGGTCGGCCAGCAGGCGGACCTGCTCGGTGATGTCGGTAGCGAACTTCACCACCTTGTAGGGCCGGCCGGCGGCGTCGAGGATCGGGTTGTAGGACGCCTGGATCCAGACCTCGCGCCCGTCCTTGCCGAGGCGGCGGAACTGCGCGGCCTGATAGGTGCCGTTCCGGAGCGCCGCCCAGAACGCCCGGTAGGCCTCGCTGTCCCGGTAGCCGGGCTCGACGAACAGGCTGTGGTGCTGGCCGACCACCGCGTCGCGGTCGTAGCCCATCACGGCGAGGAAATTGTCGTTGGCCTCGATCACCATGCCGTCGAGGTCGAAGGCGATCACCGCCTGCACCTTGTGGATCGCCGCGATCTGGCCGGCGCGGTCGGCCTCCTCGGTGCGCTGCCGGGTGATCTCGGTGGCGAACTTCACCACCTTGTAGGGCCGCCCCCGGGCATCGAGCATCGGGTTGTAGGAGGCCTGGATCCAGATCGGGCGGCCGCCGCGGCCGACCCGCCGGAACTGGCCCGACTCGAACGCGCCGGCGCGCAGGCGCTCCCAGAAGGCCTGGTAGTCCAGCGAGTCCCGGTAGCTCGGCTCGACGAACAGGCTGTGATGCTGTCCGACCACCTCCGGCAGGGTGTAGCCGACCGCATCGAGGAAATTGCCGTTCGCCGACAGGATACGCCCATCGAGATCGAACTCGATCATCCCCTGGACGCGGTCGAGGGCAGCCAGCTTGGCCTGCGCTTCACGGACCTTCAGAGCAGCGAACATGGCGGAGCGGCTTCTGCTGTGCGGATCGGGCCTGGCAAAGCGGGACGTTCGACGGGCCGCTTACCGATCCTGGAGGGAATGCATCTCAGGGTTGCACTGCGGGAATTAACATTCGATGACCTCAGCCAAAGTACAGATTTGGCGAATACGGTAGTTCTTTCCGCGTGCCGGGACCGCCGGATCGCGGGCCTCGGCCGGCCATAAGGCTCCGTTTACCATTCCCCCACAGGATCCGGCCCGACCCACGCGGACCGGACTCCGCGCGGCCTGGAGTTCGGTGCCCGGCATGATCTCTCGCGCGGAACGCACACCGCTGACCGACTGGTGGTGGACGGTGGACCGCGGGCTGCTCGCGGCGCTGTTCGCGCTGATGGTGGCCGGCCTGGTCTTCCTGATGGGCGGCGGCCCGCCGGTCGCCGAGCGCATCGGCCTGCCGACCTTCTACTTCCTCAACCGGCAGGCCCTGTACCTGGCGCCGACCATCCTGCTGATCTGCGCGGTGTCGTTCCTGTCCCTGCGCGGGGTCCGGCGGCTGGCGCTGGTCACCTGGATCTGCGGCGTCGCGCTCTGCCTGCTGGCGGGCAAGTTCGGCCCCGAGATCAAGGGCGCGCATCGCTGGATCCAGTTCGGGCCGATCGGCCTGCAGCCGTCGGAATTCGTCAAGCCGGCCTTCGTGGTGGTCGCCGCCTGGGCTTTCTCGGAGGGCGCGCAGCGCCGCGACATGCCGGGCGGGTTCCTGGCGATGCTGCTCCTGCCGGTCACCATCGTGCCGCTGCTGCTCCAGCCGGATTTCGGCCAGACCATGCTGATCACCATGGTGTGGTGCGCGCTGTTCTTCGTCGCCGGCCTGCACCTGATCTGGGTGGCGCTGCTCGGCGTGCTCGGCCTCGGCGGCGTGTTCGCGGCCTACCTGTTCTTCCACCACGTCCGCGAGCGCTTCAACAAGTTCCTCGACCGCGATTCCGGCGGCGGCTTCCAGGATTTCTGGTCGCGGGAATCGTTCCGCTCGGGCGGCTGGTTCGGCACCGGCCCGGGCGAGGGGGTGGCCAAGCGGCACCTTCCGGACGCACATACCGACTTCATCTTCTCCGTCACCGGCGAGGAGTTCGGCGTGATCGTCTGCCTGTGCCTCGTGGGCCTGTTCGCCTTCATCGTGCTGCGCGGCCTCAAGCTCGCCCGGCGCACCGACGACACCTTCTCGCGCCTGGCGATCACCGGCCTGACCACCCTGTTCGGCCTCCAGGCCTGCATCAACATGGCGGTGAACACCCAGCTGATGCCGGCCAAGGGCATGACCCTGCCGTTCGTCTCCTTCGGCGGCTCGTCGATGATCTCGCTGGCGCTCGGCACCGGCTTCCTGGTCGCCTTGACCCGCAAGCGCCCGCGCACCGTGCTGCTCAGCCAGAAGCCGCCCGGCACCGCGTCGGCGACCGTCGCCGGGGTGATGCGGTGACGGTCTTCACCCCCACGATCCTGCTCTGCGCGGGCGGCACCGGCGGCCACCTGTTCCCGGCCGAGAGCCTCGCCCATGCGCTCCGCGCCCGGGGTATCCGGGTCGCGCTCGCCACCGACGCAAGGGTCGACGCGATCGCGAGCGAGTTCCCGGCCTCCGAGGTGATCACCATCGCCTCGGCGACGCCGTCCGGCCGCTCGCCGCTGAAACGGGCCGGCGCGGTGCTGACGCTCGGACGCGGCTTCGGCGTCGCCGCCAAGGAGATCCGGCGGATCAACCCGGCCGCGATCGTCGGCTTCGGCGGGTACCCGACCGTGCCGCCGGTGCTCGCCGGCCAGATCCTGCGGGTGCCGACGGTGCTGCACGAGCAGAACGCCGTGATGGGCCGGGCCAACGCCTTCCTGGCGCGCGGCGCCCACACCATCGCCACCGGCTTCAAGGAGGTCCGCGGCGTGCCCGACAAGGCGCGCGCGCCCCGCATCCACACCGGCAACCCGCTCCGCCCGGCCGTGATCGAGGCGGCCAAGATCCCGTATCCGACGCTTGGCGACGGCGACGCCCTGCACCTCCTGGTGTTCGGCGGCAGCCAGGGCGCCCGGGTGATGGGTGAGGTCGTGCCCGAGGCGATCGAGCGCCTGCCCCCTCCTTTGCGCGCCCGGCTGCACCTCGTCCAGCAGGTCCGCCCCGAGGACCTGACCGCGGTGCAGAACCGCTACCTCGCCCTCGGGCTCGCCGGGCTCGAGGCGGCGCCGTTCTTCAAGGACCTGCCGGCCCGGATGGCCGCGAGCCACCTCGTGGTCTCGCGCTCGGGGGCCTCGACGGTCTCGGAACTCGCCGCGATCGGCCGGCCCTCGATCCTGGTGCCGCTGCCGGGCTCCCTCGATCAGGACCAGGCCGCCAACGCCGCGACCCTCGAGGCGATCGGCGCGGCGCTGGCCCTGAAGCAGACCGCGTTCACGCCCGATCGCCTCGCGGCCGAGCTGGTGGCGTGCTTCGAGACGCCGGCAAAATTGACCGCGGCGGCCGATGCGGCCAGAAGCGCCGGCATCCACGACGCCGCCGAGCGGCTGGCCGAGGTCGTCATCCAGACTGCCAGAAGCGGTTAGCAATCGGGTTTCCAAAGGGCTCAGCCCTTTGGCGGGTTGTCAGGGCGGAGCCCTGATGCGTTGGGCAAGGCCCGACAGCAGGGCTCCGCCCTGCACCCGCAAAAGGTCCCAGACCTTTTGAAACCATGACTTTACGGAAGGTACGACGACAGATGAAGCTGCCCGACAAGCTCGGCCCCATCCACTTCATCGGCATCGGCGGCATCGGCATGTCCGGCATCGCCGAGGTGATGAGCAACCTCGGCTATACGGTCCAGGGCTCCGATGCCTCGGACAACGCCAACGTCCGCCGGCTGGCCGAGAAGGGCATCCGCACCTTCGTCGGCCACCAGGCCGAGAACGTCGACGCGGCCGCCCTGGTCGTGGTCTCGACCGCGATCCGCCGGGACAACCCGGAGCTTCAGGCCGCCCGCGAACGCCGCCTGCCGGTGGTCCGCCGCGCCGAGATGCTGGCCGAGCTGATGCGCTTCAAGTCCTGCGTCGCCATCGCGGGCACCCACGGCAAGACCACGACGACCTCGCTCGTCGCGACCCTGCTCGATGCCGGCAGCCTCGACCCGACCGTGATCAACGGCGGCATCATCAACGCCTACGGCACCAACGCCCGCATGGGCGAGGGCGACTGGATGGTGGTGGAGGCCGACGAATCCGACGGCACCTTCCTCAAGCTGCCGGCCGACGTCGCCATCGTCACCAACATCGACCCCGAGCATCTCGACCATTTCGGCTCGTTCGAGGCGGTGAAGGACGCGTTCCGGCGCTTCATCGACAACATCCCGTTCTACGGCTTCGCGGTGATGTGCACCGATCACCCGGTGGTGCAGGACATGGTCGGCCATATCGAGGACCGGCGGATCATCACCTACGGCGAGAACCCCCAGGCCGACGTGCGCCTGCTCGACGTGGACCTGAAGGGCGGCCAGAGCCGCTTCCGCGTGATGATCCGCGACCGGCGCCCGGGCTTCCGCATGGAGATGGAAGACCTGGTCCTGCCGATGCCCGGCAAGCACAACGCGCTCAACGCCACCGCGGCTTTGGCCGTGGCAAACGAGCTCGGCGTCTCGCACGACGCGATCCGGCGGGCGCTCGCCGGGTTCGGTGGCGTGAAGCGCCGCTTCACCCGCACCGGCGAGTGGAACGGCGCCACGATCTTCGACGATTACGGACACCATCCGGTGGAGATCAAGGCGGTGCTCAAGGCCGCCCGCGCCTCGACCGACGGCAACGTCATCGCGGTGGTGCAGCCGCACCGCTACACCCGGCTGGCCTCGCTGTTCGATGATTTCTGCACCTGCTTCAACGACGCCGACACGGTGATCGTCGCCCCGGTCTACACGGCCGGCGAGGCGCCGATCGAGGGGATCGACCGCGACGCCCTGGTCTCCGGCCTGCGCTCCCGCGGCCACCGCGACGCCCGCCCCCTCGACCGGCCGGAAGAGCTGGCCGGGATCATCGCCGAGCTCGCCAAGCCCAGCGACTACGTCGTGTGCCTGGGCGCCGGCACGATCACCCAATGGGCCTACGCGCTCCCGGGCGAACTCGCCGCGCGGGGGAAGTGAGGGGGATGCGATCGGCCCAGACGGAACGCGCGCGATTCCGTCGGCATCTGCGCCAATCCCAAACGGAGGCGGAGCGCCATCTCTGGAACCGCCTGCGCGATCGACGTCTCGCCGGCTTCAAGTTTGTGCGGCAGGAATCGGTCGGGCGCTACGTCGCGGATTTCTGCTGTCGCGAGGCGCGCCTGATCGTCGAGATCGATGGCAGCCAGCACGCGGACAATACGCGCGATCAGGTTCGAGATGAATGGCCGACCGCGCAAGGCTACCGCGTTCTCCGCTACTGGAATCCCGAGATCGCGGAAAATATCGGTGCGGTCCTGGACACCATCCTGGCCGCGCTGCCCCCCTCTCCCCGCACGCGGGGAGAGGGCCGCGACGACCGCGTCGTCGGCGCGGCAAGCCCGAAGGGCGAAGGTGAGGGGGCGGCTCCGGACGAGCCTTTGTCGGAGCCGCCCCCTCACCCTCGGCTGCCGCCTCGATGCGACGACGACAGGGTCGTCGCATCCCTCTCCCCGCGTGCGGGGAGAGGGGAGATCAACCCATGACCGCATCGCTCCACGACCGAATCCGCGCCGCCGCGCCGGCCCTGCGCGGGCGCCTGCTCGCCGACCAGCCGCTGGCCGACCTCACCTGGTTCCGGGTCGGCGGTCCGGCCGAAGTGCTGTTCACCCCGGCCGACGAGGAGGATCTCGCGCTCCTGCTCGCTGCCCTGGAGCCCGACGTGCCGGTGACGGTGATCGGCCTCGGCTCGAACCTGATCGTCCGCGACGGTGGGGTGCCGGGCGTGGTGATCCGCCTCGGCGGCAAGGCGTTCGGCGGCATCGCGATCGATGGCGACACCCTGCAGGTCGGCACCGCCGTGCCGGACATGCGCCTCGCGAAGGCAGCGGCCGAGGCCGGGCTCGATGGGCTCGCCTTCTATCGCGGTATCCCGGGCTCCATCGGCGGCGCCCTGCGGATGAACGCCGGCGCCCATGGCGGCGAGACCACGGATGTGCTGGTCGAGGCCCACGGCATCGACCGGACCGGCGCGCTGCGCCGCTTCAGCCACGCCGCGATGGGCTTTTCGTACCGCCATTCCGATGCGCCCGAGGACGTGATCTTCACGCGCGCGCTGTTCCGCGGAAAGCCCGGCGACCGCGCCGCCATCGAGGCCGAGATGGAGCGCGTCACCGCCGCGCGCGAGGCCGCGCAGCCGATCCGCGAGCGCACCGGCGGCTCGACTTTCGCCAACCCGGAGGGGGGCAAGGCCTGGCAGCTGATCGACGCCGCCGGCTGCCGGGGCCTGACCCGGGGGGGCGCCCAGGTCTCGCCGATGCACTGCAACTTCCTGATCAACACCGGCGGTGCCACCGCCGCCGACATTGAAGGGCTGGGCGAGGAGGTCCGGCGCCGAGTTCGGGAGACCAGCGGGGTCGAGCTGCGCTGGGAGATCCGGCGGATCGGCGTGGATCCGACGATGGTAAGCCGGTAAGCTGTAAGTCGCACCGGAGGGGCCTATGCGATGCCGGAAAAAATCGCCCGCACCGCCTATTCGAAAATCTCCGTGAAGAGCCAGACCGTGCTGCCCGCCGAGGTGCGCGAGCGTCTCGCCATCGGCCCGGGCGATCGTCTGCGCTACCGGATCACGCCAGACGGCATCCAGATCGACAAGGCTCCGCCGGAAGGGGAGGATCCGTTCGTGGCGTTCACGGAATGGGGCGGCCCCATCGACGACGAAGACTATGCCGACCTCTGAGACCCCAGGCGTCCCGGCCGGCACCATCGTGGTCGTGCCGTTCCCCTATTCGGACCGGCTGGCCGAGAAGCGGCGTCCCGCACTCGTCGTGTCCGGCACCGCGGTCGCAGAGGCCGGCTATGTGTGGATCGCGATGATCACGAGCGCCCGAAACACCCGCATGGCCGGCGACATTCCGATCGCGGATCTCGGAGCGGCCGGCCTCGGCGTCGCCTCCGTGGTCCGTCCGCTGAAAATCGCCTGCATCGAACCCAACCGGATCCTCCGCCGCCTCGGCACCCTGAATCCCGACGCGGCGGCGGCGGTCTATGCCGCGATCCATGGCATGGTCGGCCACGCGTGACCCGATCCTCGACCCAGCTTTCCCCGGAGCCCACCATGTCCAAGCACGTCGCCGTCCTCCTGGGCGGCACCTCCGCCGAGCGCGAGGTCTCGCTCAGCTCCGGCGCGGCCTGCGCCGCGGCGCTCGAAGGGGAAGGGTACCGGGTGACCCGGGTCGATGTCGGCCCGGATATCGCCTCCGTGCTCACGGAGCTGCGGCCGGACGTGGCCTTCAACGCCCTGCACGGCCCGGACGGGGAGGACGGCACGATCCAGGGCCTCTTGGAGATCCTGAAGATCCCCTACACCCATTCCGGCGTGCTCGCCTCGGCGCTCGCCATGAACAAGGAGCGGGCGAAGACCGTGATGCACGCCGCGGGGGTCGACGTGCCGGCGGGCCGGATCGTTAACCGCTTCGAGGCCGCGAAAAACCACCCGCTGCCGCCGCCCTACGTGGTCAAGCCGATCGCCGAAGGCTCCTCCGTCGGCGTCATCATCGTGCGCGACGGCCGGTCGCACCCGCCCCAGATCCTGGCCTCGGAAGAGTGGAAGTTCGGCGAGCAAGTCCTTGCAGAACCTTACATAGCCGGTCGCGAGCTCACCTGCGGGGTGATGGGCGACAAGGCCCTCGGGGTGATCGAGGTGAAGGCCTCCACGGGGGAGTGGTACGACTACGACGCGAAGTACGCCCCGGGGGGCTCGGTGCACGTGCTGCCGGCCGAACTTAAACCAAATGTTTACCAGCGTGTCCAAGAACTGTCGTTAACGGCGCATCAAGCACTGGGCTGCCGGGGCGTCAGCCGTGCCGACCTTCGCTACGACGACACACCGGGTGGAACCGGTCTGCTCGTGGTTCTGGAGGTCAACACGCAACCCGGCATGACCCAGACGAGCCTTGTGCCTGAGATGGCGGCCCATGCGGGCCTGGGTTTCGGTGAGCTCGTCCGATGGATGGTGGAGGACGCTTCTCTGAATCGCTGAGCGGCGGTGACGCTGCCGGTCGCAGCCTTCCTGCGCGCCTCCTCGGCGCCGCGCTGGATCGGCTCACCGGACGCGCTCCTGCCCGCTCCCTCTCGGTGCGCCGGTCCCGCAAGGGCCAGCAGCTGACCGGGCGCCTGCCGCGGGGCGTCGGCACTGTGGGCGTCTCCGTGTCCCTCGCCGCCGTGGCGCTCGCCGGCTTCGTGGCGAGCGGGCGCTACGAGTCCTTCGTGACCGAGCAGGGCCGGCCCCTCGATATCGCCGCGCGGGTCCTCGGCTTCGGCGTCGAGCGCGTGACCATCTCGGGCATCTCGCGGATGTACGAGCGTGAGGTGTTGGCTGCCGCCGGGATCGACTGGCGCTCGTCCGTTCCGTTCCTGGACGTCGTCGCGGTGCGCGAGAAGCTGCTCGCCGTGCCGCTGATCGCCCAGGCCTCGGTCCGCAAGATCTACCCCAACGAGATCGCGATCACCCAGGTCGAGCGCGAACCCGCCGCCCTCTGGCAGAAGAACGGCGAGATCAACGTGATCGCCGCCGACGGCACCGTGATCGACGCCATGCGGGACGACCGCTACGCCAGCCTGCCCCTGGTCGTCGGCGACGACGCCAACAACAAGCTTCCGGAATATCTCGCCCTGATCGCCGCCGCCGGGCCGCTCTCCGAGCGGATCAAGGCCGGGACCTACGTCTCCGGCCGCCGCTGGACGCTCAAGCTCGACGGTGTCGACGTGCGGCTGCCCGAAATCGACCCCGCCGCAGCGCTCGCGCGCCTCGTCCGGTTCGAGCGCGAGGCCGGCCTGCTCGAGAAGGACATCATCGCGGTGGACCTGCGCATGCCCGACCGCCTGGTGGTGCGCCTGACCGAGGAGGCCGCCGCCGCCCGCGCGGAAGCCCAGAAGGCGAAGAAGAAGGGCGCGGCCAGCTGATGCCCTCAACCGCAATCTCCGCCCGTCCCGCCTTCTGCGTCCGGTAGTGTCAATGCACAGCCAACACGGCCTCACGCCGCGACTGAAGCCGCTCTCGGCCCGACGCTCGACCACCCTGTCGGTGCTCGACATCGGCACCAGCAAGGTCGTCTGCCTCATCGCCGAGCTGCAGCCCGCCGAAGCGCTCTCGACCCTGCGCGGCCGGACGCACCTCGCCCGGATCATCGGCATCGGCCACCAGCGCTCCCTGGGGCTGAAAGGCGGGGCGATCGTCGACCTCGCCGCCGCCGAGGGCGCGATCCGCCAGGCGGTGCACGCCGCCGAGCGGATGGCGAAGGTCGAGGTCCAGTCGGTCATCGTCAACATGTCGGGCGGGCGGCTCGCCTCGCAGCATTTCCAGGCCCGGGTGAACGTCCGCTCCGGCACCGTCACCGGCAGCGATGTCGAGCGGGTGCTGGAGACGGCGAGCGCCCACGGCGTCAGCCCCGGCCGGGCGGTGCTGCACGCGCTCCCCACCGGCTATGCGCTGGACGGACAGGGCGCGGTCATCGATCCCTCGGGCATGATCGGCGAGGCCCTCGGGGTCGACCTGCACGTCGTCACCAGCGAGCTCGCCGCCGCCCGCAACGTCATGCTGGCAGTCGAGCATTGCCATCTCGGGGTCGAGGCGGTGATCGCCACGCCCTATGCCGCCGGGCTCTCGGCCCTGGTGGACGACGAGGCCGAGATGGGCGTGTGCGTCGTCGACATGGGCGGCGGCACCACCAGCGTCGGGGTGTTCTCGGGCGGCCACCTCGTCCACGTGGACGCGGTCGCGGTCGGCGGCCACCACGTCACCATGGACATCGCCCGGGGGCTCTCAACCCGCATGGCCGCGGCCGAGCGGCTGAAGACCCTCTACGGCTCGGCCCTCTCCACCCCGTCCGACGAGCGCGACATGATCGCCGTGCACGGGGTCGGCGAGGACGAGGGCGAGGCCCCGGCCCACATCCCGCGCTCGCAGCTGGTGCGGATCATCAAGCCGCGGGTCGAGGAGGTGGTCGAGCTGGTCCGCGACCGTCTGCGGGATGCCGGCTTCGCCGCCCAGGCCGGCCGGCGGGTTGTCCTAACGGGCGGCGCCAGCCAACTCGTAGGCCTGCCCGAGGTCGCCCGGCGCATCCTCCAGGGTCAGGTCCGGATCGGCCGCCCCCTGGGGATCCGCGGCCTGCCCGAGGCGGCCAAGGGACCGGCCTTCTCGGCCGCCGTCGGCCTGCTGGTCTACCCGCAGGTGGCACATGCCGAGCACTTCGAGCCGCGGGGGCACGGCGCCTTCGCGGCCACGGGATCGGACCGGTACATCAGCCGGGTCGGCCGCTGGCTCCGAGAGAGCTTCTAGAGTTTCACCCCCGCCCTCACGGGCGGGGGATCGAAAAAATATCGGCGCCGCAGCGCCGGACGGAAAGCAGAGTAAGCGAGAGGCTCGACACCATGGCCATTACCCTCCAGGCGCCGGACATCCGGGAACTCAAGCCCCGCATCACCGTCTTCGGTGTCGGCGGCGCAGGCGGCAACGCAGTCAACAACATGATCGAGTCGGGCCTGCTCGGCTGCGAGTTCGTGGTCGCCAACACCGACGCGCAGGCGCTCACCTCCTCGAAGGCCGAGCGGGTGATCCAGATGGGCCTGGGCGTCACCCAGGGTCTGGGCGCCGGCTCGCACCCGGAGGTCGGCTCCGCCGCCGCCGACGAGGTGATCGACGAGATCCGGGACCAGCTCTCGGGCGCCCACATGTGCTTCATCACCGCCGGCATGGGCGGCGGCACCGGCACCGGCGCCGCGCCGGTCATCGCCCGCACCGCCCGCGACATGGGCATCCTGACGGTCGGCGTCGTCACCAAGCCGTTCCAGTTCGAGGGCGTGCGCCGCATGCGCACGGCGGAGTCCGGCATCCAGGAGCTGCAGGCCGCGGTCGACACCCTGATCGTGATCCCGAACCAGAACCTGTTCCGGGTCGCCAACGAGAAGACCACCTTCGCCGACGCCTTCGCGATGGCCGACCAAGTGCTCTACTCGGGCGTCGCCTGCATCACCGACCTGATGGTCAAGGAAGGCCTGATCAACCTCGACTTCGCCGACGTCCGGGCGATCATGCGCGGCATGGGCAAGGCCATGATGGGCACCGGCGAGGCGTCGGGCGAGAAGCGCGCCAACCGCGCCGCCGAGGCCGCCATCGCCAACCCGCTCCTCGACGACGTCTCCATGAAGGGCGCCCGCGGCCTGCTGATCTCGATCACCGGCGGCTCGGACCTGACCCTGTACGAGCTCGACGAGGCCGCCACCCGCATCCGCGAGGAGGTCGACCAGGACGCCAACATCATCCTGGGCGCCACCTTCGACGAGAGCCTCGACGGCATCATCCGCGTCTCGGTGGTCGCCACCGGCATCGAGCCGCTGCTGATCTCGGCCAACGCGACCAACAACCCGGTCATCGCCGAGACCGAGCAGCGCATCGCCGAGGTCGCCGAGCGGCTGCGCGCGGAGGCCCGCGCCCGCGCGTCCTCGCCGGTTCCGAGCATCCGCACGGACTCGGTCGCCCAGGCCCCCGCACAGAACCCGGCGCCGGCCGCCCCGCAGCCGGCCCCCGAGGCCCGGACCGAGACCCGGTTCGAGGCTCCCGCGCCGGTCGCTCGTGACGAGGTCCTGCTCGCCCCGGCCCAGCCGCGCGCCGCCGCGCCGTTCGTCCCGGCTCCCGCCCCGCAGCAGGCCGAGCCCGCGCCGCAGTTCCAGGCCGGCCCGTTCGTGCCGCCGCGTCCGGCAGCCCCGGCCGCCGCGCCGCTCGCCCGCGCCCCGCGGATGCCGCAGATCCACGAGCTGCCGCCGATCGCCCAGAACCAGATCCTGGCGAACCGGGCGGCCGAGGAAGCGGCACCCGAGTCCAAGCGGACCTCGCTGCTGCGTCGTCTCGCCACCGTCGGCTTCGGCGGCCGGCGCGACGAGATGGAGGGCGTGCCCGCCCCGCGGGCCGCGGCCCCGGTCGCGCCGCAGCCGCATATGGCGCAGCCCCAACTGGCCCAGCCGCAGCACCTGGCTCAGCCGCATGTGCCGCCGGCCCCGCGCGCTCCGCTTCCGCAGGCGCCGCAATACCGGCCGGCCCAGGGCGGCCTCGACGCCCAGGGCCGCATCGCGCCGCAGTCGCGGATGATGGACGACGACCAGCTCGAGATCCCGGCCTTCCTCCGCCGCCAGGCGAACTGAACGGCCTCGATCACCGACGAGTTGCGGAGCCGGCGGGAAACCGCCGGCTCTTCGCGCTGCAGCGATACAACCTTTGATTGTCGATCTGGAGGACTGGAGTCACAGCGCGGTTAACGTTTGTGACGCTATCCCCAGCTGCCTGATGCAGCCGCGCCACAGAATGGCCGTCGGTTAGCCACGCATTAACCAAGCTTTAAGCCTTTGTGCCGTCAGGTTTTTAGCGGCTCCAAGCAACAAGCGTGTCTGTAACAGAGCGTAAGAATCCGTGATTTGGCTGCCCTGTGCGGTGCAGCTATAGACACTCGCAGACCAATGAGACGCGCTGCAGGACACAACCTGATAGCGCGATAGGGGCTTCAAGCAGCGGACGGATCGGACAGTTTCCTCACCATCCCCGGTTAGGGATGGCGGGACCTGATTGCGGCCGGGGGCTAATGAATGCGAACGCATAAACAGACGACCCTGAAGGGGCCGGTGACGCTCTCGGGCGTAGGGGTCCATTCCGGGAACCCGGCCGAGATCACCATCCGGCCCGCGCCAGCCAATCATGGCATCGCGTTTCTTCGCACCAGCACCACCCACGGCAACGACCGCCTGATCAAGGCCCACCACGCCCTCGTTTCCGCCACCGAGCTCTGCACCGTCATCGGTGACGTCGAGACCGGTGCCGTCGCCACCATCGAGCATCTGATGTCGGCCCTCTACGGATTGGGCGTCGACAACGCCCTCGTCGAGATCGACGGGCCTGAAATGCCGATCCTCGACGGGTCCGCCCTCCAATTCGTTCAGGCCATCGACTCGGTCGGGATTGCCTCCTGCGGTACGCCGCGCCGCTGGCTGAAGGTCCTGCGGCACGTCCGCATCGAGACCGGCCGCGCCTTCGCCGAGTTGCGCCCGATCGACCGGGGCTTCCGCCTCGACGTGGAGATCGATTTCGACAGCCCGGTGATCGGCCGCTCGCGCAAGGCGATGGACCTGTCGCCCGCCACCTATCGCCGCGAGATCGCCGGCGCCCGCACCTTCGGCATGATGAAGGACGTTGAGCGCTACTGGAAAGCCGGCTTCGCGCTGGGCGCCTCCCTGGAGAACACCGTTGCGGTCGGCGAGACCGCCGTGGTCAACCCTGAGGGCCTGCGCTTCCCGGACGAGTTCGTCCGCCACAAGATCCTCGACGCGGTCGGCGACCTCGCGCTGGCCGGCCTGCCGATCCAGGGGGCCTACCGCTCCTATTGCGGCGGCCACCGGATGAATGTCGGTGTGCTCTCCGCCCTGTTCGCCGACCGATCCAACTACGCCATCGTCGAGGCGCAGGGCTCGCGCCGCGAGACCGTGCTCTCGGAACTCGGCGTCGGCCTCGGCATCGCCGCCTTCGCCGGCGAGCTCTGATCCCGACCTGTCACCCGCGGGACACAGCCGGCAACTGATCCAGGCTGCCGCAGCCTTGCCGCTTTCGTGCCCGAATCAAACGTCACGGTTTAATGGTCCGTGAACGACGGGCACGGCCCGGTCGGGCCGGATCCACTCACGCGATGGCACGACGGCGCGGGACGTGCGCCGGTTCCGGGAAAGAGCGCCAGATGCCTGTCACCATTCGTCATCGCCGGGCGGCGGCCTTCATGGCGCCCCTCGTGGCCGTTCTCGGCCTGGGTCTCGGCGGCTGCGACTTCGACCCGACCAGCCTCTTCGCCGAGAAATACAAACCCGAGGTCGTGCCGGATGTCCCGGCGGACAAGCTCTACAGCGAGGGCTTGGCCAAGCTGGAGGACAGCGACTACGAGGGCGCCGTCAAGAAGTTCGACAATCTCGACAAGCAGTACCAGTATTCCGAGTGGTCTCGGAAGGCGCTGCTGATGACGGCCTACGCCAATTACGAAGGCCAGAAATACGACGAGGCGATCAGCGCCGCGAAGCGGTACCTGCAGCGGCACCCGGCCAGCAAGGATGCGGCCTACGCGCAGTACCTGATGGCGATGTCGAACTATAAGCAGATCCCGGACGTGACCCGCGACCAGGACCGGTCCGAGAAGGCGCTGGTCGCCCTGCAGGAGCTGGTCCAGAAGTACCCGACCTCCGAGTACTCGGCCGACGCCCGCTCCAAGATCCAGATCACCCGCGACCAGCTCGCCGGCAAGGAGATGGAGGTCGGCCGCTTTTACCTGGAGCGGCGCAACTTCCCGGCCGCGATCAACCGGTTCCGCGACGTCGTCGCCAAATACCAGACCACCCGCCACGCCGAAGAAGCGCTCGAGCGCTTGACCGAGGCGTACTGGGCGCTCGGCATCACCCAGGAGGCGCAGAACTCCGCGGCCGTGCTGGGACACAACTTCCCCGACAGCCCCTGGTACAAGGACGCGCACGCGCTCCTGGCCACGGGCGGCGTCGAGCCCCGCGAGGAGAAGGGCTCGTTCCTCTCCAAGATCTACCGCACCGTGACGGGCAAGACCGCCTCGGCTGAGTGACGTCACCGGCAGGCCGCGGCCTGCCCGATCAAGCCCCAAGGCCCGGAGCCGCCGCTCCGGGCCTTTCTCGTCCGCGCAGCCCCGCGTCACCGGAGATGCGCCGCGACGCATTTTTGGGGTGAATCCGCGCCGCAGCGGCCTTATGTCTGCGGTCCCATCCTCAGGAATCCCGTCGCCGCATGCTGGCGCAGCTCGCGATCCGCGACATCGTTCTGATCGACAGGCTCGAACTGAATTTCCGGACGGGGCTGAGTGTCCTGACCGGAGAGACGGGCGCGGGTAAATCGATCCTGCTCGACGCCTTCGCCCTGGCCCTGGGCGGTCGCGGCGACGGCCGGCTCGTGCGCCACGGCGAGCCGCAGGGCGGCGTCACCGCGGTGTTCGATCTGCCCCTGGATCACCCGGCGCGCGCGATCGCGGCCGAGGCCGAGATCGACACCGAGGGCGACCTGATCCTGCGCCGGACCCAGATGGCCGACGGCCGCACCCGCGCCTTCGTCAACGACCAGCCGGTCGGCGTGCAGGTCCTGCGGGCGATCGGCGCGGCGCTCGTGGAGATCCACGGGCAGCACGACGACCGGGCCTTGGCCGACCCGGCCTCGCACCGGGCGATCCTCGACGCCTTCGGGGGCCTGCAGACCCAGCTGACCAAGGTCGCGGCGGCGGCCAAGGCCGTGCGCGCGGCGCGTGCCGAACTCGCCGAGCACCGCGCCCGTATCGATGCGGCCCGCAAGGAGGCCGATTTCCTGCGCCACGCCGTGGAGGAGCTCGCCGCCCTGGCGCCGCAGTCCGGCGAGGAGGCCCAGCTCGCCGAGCGCCGCAGCGTCATGCAGCAATCGGAAAAGGTCGCCCGCGAGCTGAACGAGGCCCTGGACGCGGTCGGCGGCCCGCATTCGGGGATGCCGCACCTTTCGGCCGCCCTGCGCAAGCTCGAGCGCCGGGCCGGTCAGCTTCCGGCCCTGATCGATCCCTGCGTCAACGCCCTCGACGCCGCCATGGTCGCCCTCGACGAGGCACGCGCGGTGCTGGACGCCGCCGTCTCCGAAACCGAGTTCGACCCGCGCGACCTGGAGCGGGCGGAGGAGCGGCTGTTCGCGCTCAGGGCGGCGTCCCGCAAGTACGACGTCCCGGCCGACGAGCTGGCCGCCCTGGCCGAGCGCTATGCCGGCGAGGTCGCGACCCTCGATGCCGGGGAGGCCGCCCTCGAAGGTCTGGAACAGGCCCGCGCCAAGGCCGAGGCCGCCTATGCCGAGGCGGCGGAAAAACTCAGCGCCGGCCGCCGCCGGGCGGCCAAGCAGCTCGACGCCGCCGTGAAGGCCGAGCTGCCGCCGCTGAAGCTGGAGCGCGCCCGCTTCATCACCGAGATCGCCACCGACCCGGAGGCGCGCGACCCCGCCGGCATCGACCGCGTCGAGTTCTGGGCGCAGACCAATCCCGGGACCAAGCCCGGCCCGATGATGAAGGTCGCCTCCGGCGGCGAGTTGTCGCGCTTCATGCTGGCCCTGAAGGTGGTGCTCGCCGACAAGGGCTCGGCCCCGACCCTGATCTTCGACGAGATCGACACCGGGGTCGGCGGCGCGGTCGCCGATGCGATCGGCCTGCGCCTCGCCCGGCTGGCCAGCACCGTGCAGGTGGTGGCGGTGACCCATGCGCCTCAGGTCGCCGCCCGAGCGAGCACGCATTTCCTCATCGCCAAGGCCCCCGTGAAGGGCGCCGGTCGCGTCGCCACCCGGGTGGCGAGCCTGCCCGTGGCAGAGCGCCGCGAGGAGATCGCCCGGATGCTGGCGGGCGCCACGGTGACCGACGAGGCTCGCGCGGCGGCGGCCCGGCTGCTCCAGGGCGCGGATGCGTGAACGCGCGTCAACCTTAACCGTTGGTTGAGTGTAACGCTTCATTAACCATTTTTGACGAGACTGATTGCATCCCGGGACCGTGGTCAGGAGCGCGCGGTTGAAGGGCGGGAGGAACGCATGAAGCCGTCAATCGTCGCGTCCGAGGGGCGCCCGCATCCGGGTCGGTCCCTCAAACAGGCGATCGATACGCAGCAGCTCGGGCTGACGCTCCGCACCGTCTACGAAGACAGCGTCGACAGGCAGCCGATCACCGACACCCACGTGGAACTGCTCCTGCGCCTGCGCCAGAAGGAGCGGGAGCTGCGTCGGGCCGGATAAGGCTCCCGTCCGGGACGCATTATCCCCGAATCAGTTTTCGTTTCCGCGGAAAGTTTTTTTCGGACGCAACGCCCAGCGCTACCAGCGCCGCGAACCGGGCTGCCGGCGGTATTCCGCCGCCCGGATCTGCGTCAGGATCCGATCGAGATCCACCAGAAGTTCGGCCTCCTCGACGCGCGCCTGGGCGATGGCGTCGGCATCGGTGCCGAAGCGCTGGCGCGCCTGCGCCAAGGTCAGCGCGCGCTCCACGGCCTCACGGTCGGCATGCAGCGCGAGCCATGCGGCGTCCGAACCTGCCGCGTCGGGACCTTTCTCTGCGTCGGTCCCCTGGTCAGCCACGATCCGAACACCTTCCTGAAGACGCGGGCAGCATCGTCCGCCGATCGGCCGGGGCCGACACCGGGCTTGAACGCGCGAGCGCCCCGAACCGTGCCGTCTTTGGTGCGGCGCGGTGTCATGGCGGTGTCATCTCTCTGTCGTAACGCCCGGCCCATCGGGCGGCCGGCGCCGGCTCTCTTGGAAGACCGGCCGCACAGCTCTGCCGCGGGCATGGGCTTGCCGGCAGGGAGGCGCAGGCTTTCGCCCGACGGCAACGGAGATACCCTTGAGACCCTTCGCTTACGCGCTCGCCGTCGGCCTCGCGACGGTTCAGTTGGCGTCCGCGGCACTCGCTGCCGATATCACGGGTGCCGGCGCCACGTTCCCGTTCCCGGTCTACTCCAAGTGGGCCGAAGCCTACCGCAAGGAGACCGGCTCCGGACTGAATTACCAGTCCATCGGCTCGGGCGGCGGCATCAAGCAGATCCAGGCCAAGACCGTCGATTTCGGCGCCACCGACGCGCCGCTCAAGGGCGAGCAGCTGGCCAAGGACGGCCTCGTCCAGTTCCCGACCGTGATGGGCGGCGTCGTGCCGGTGGTAAACATTGCCGGCCTCGAGCCCGGCAAGCTGAAGCTCACCGGCGACATCCTGGCCGACATCTACGCCGGCAAGATCTCGAAGTGGTCCGATCCGCGGATCGCGAAGCTCAACGAGGGCCTGAAGCTCCCCGACGCCACCATCACCCCGGTCTACCGGTCGGACGCCTCGGGCACGACCAACATCTTCACCACCTACCTGTCCCAGGCCTCCGAGACCTGGAAGAAGGAATACGGCGCGGCCACCACGATCTCCTGGCCGGTCGGGCAGGGCGGCAAGGGCAACGAAGGCGTGACCGCCACCGTGAAGCAGGTGCCGAACGCCATCGGCTACGTCGAATCCGCCTACGCCAAGCAGAACAAGCTCGCTTACGCCCTGCTGCAGAACAAGGCCGGCAAGTATCCGCAGCCGGAGGACAAGGCATTCCAGGCGGCGGCCGCCAGCGCCGATTGGAAGTCGGCGCCGGGCTTCGGTATCTCGCTGACCAACCAGCCGGGCGACGACGCGTGGCCGATCACGGCGGCGACGTTCATCCTCGTCCACAAGGAACCGGCTGATCCGGCCAAGGCCGCCGATACGCTCAAGTTCTTCGATTGGGCCTACAAGAACGGCGACAAGCTCGCCTCGGACCTCGATTACGTCCCGCTTCCGGACAACGTCGTCGGTCTGATCCACGAAGAGTGGAAATCCGTGAAGGGTAAGGACGGTAAGCCCGTCTTCAACATGTGAGTGAGACGGGGAGGGGGTGTGTCGCCCCCTCCCTCGCGCCGCGGCCCGCACCGCGCTACCACGCCCCCTTCGCAGAGAATCGCGGATGCCCGCTTTGACCGAGACGATTGCCCTCGCACGACCCCGCGCCGCCGCCGCGCGCAAAGGGCCGAGCCGGAGCCTCGACACCCTGTTCCGGGTCTGCTCCTACGGCGCGGCCTTGTTCGTGCTCGTCGTGCTCGCCGGAATCCTGGGGTCGATCCTGTACGGCGGCTGGCCCGCCTTCCGCGAATTCGGCTTCGCCTTCCTGACTTCGAGCGCCTGGAACGTCGGGACCGAGCAGTACGGCGCCCTGGTCGCCGTCATCGGCACCGTGGCCTCGGCCACCCTGGCGCTGCTGATCGGCGTGCCGGTCTCCCTGGGGATCGCCGTCTACCTCACGCAGCTCTGCCCGGGCTGGGCGCGCAAGCCGGTGGCGATGACCATCGAGCTGCTCGCCGCGGTGCCGAGCATCATCTACGGCATGTGGGGCCTGTTCGTGTTCGCGCCGCTCTTCGCGCGCTTCATCCAGATCCCGGTTTCCAACCTTGTCGAGGGCATGCCGATCGTCGGCACGCTGTTCTACGCCCGGGTGCCGTCCGGCGTCGGCGTGTTCACCGCCGGCATCATCCTGGCGATCATGATCGTGCCGTTCATCGCATCGATCGCCCGCGACATGCTCGACCAGATCCCCACCGTCCTGCGCGAGAGCGCCTACGGGATCGGCTGCACCACCTGGGAGGTGGTCCGCCACGTGCTGGTGCCGCAGGCCTCCGTCTCGATCATCGGGGCGATCATGCTCGGGCTCGGGCGGGCGCTCGGCGAGACGATGGCGGTGACCTTCGTCATCGGCAACGCCAACCGCCTCTCGGCCTCGATCTTCGACCCGAGCTCGACCATCGCGTCGCGCATCGCCAACGAGTTCAACGAGGCGGACGGTCTCCAGCTCAACGCGCTGATGGCTCTGGGCTGCATCCTGTTCGTCATCACCTTCGTGGTGCTCATCATCGCCCGGCTGCTGACGCGCCGCGTCAAGGCTGCCTGAGGAGGGCTCACGATGGACGCGTCCAACCCCATGACCCTCTCCGAATCTGCACCGCACCGCACGGGGCGCGTCCGCTCCAGCCGGCGGATCGCCGACCGGGTGCTGCGGACCGCTTGCCTGGTCGCCACGATCGTCGGCGCCGTGGTGCTCGGCTCGATCCTGCTGATGCTGATCATCCAGGGCGTGCAGGGCTTCACGCCCGCCATGTTCACGCACCCGACCCCGGGACCCGGCTCCGAGGGCGGCGGCATCGCCAACGCGATCCTCGGCAGCCTGGTGCTCACCGGGATCGGGATCACGATCGCGACGCCGATCGGCGTCATGGCCGGGACCTACCTGGCCGAGTACGGCCGGTTCTCCAAGATCGCCGGGTTGATCCGCTTCCTCAACGACATCCTGCTCTCGGCGCCGTCGATCCTGATCGGTCTGTTCGTCTACACCCTGATGGTGCGGCCGATGGGGACCTATTCGGGCTGGGCCGGCGGCGTGGCGCTCGCGATCATCGCCGTACCGGTGATCGTGCGGACCACCGAGGACATGATGCGCCTGGTGCCGGGCACCCTGCGCGAGGCCGGTGCGGCGCTGGGCGCCCCGCCCTCGACGGTAATCATGAGCGTCACGTGGCGGGCGGCCTCGGCCGGCATCGTCACCGGGATCATCCTGGCGCTGGCCCGCATCGCCGGCGAGACCGCGCCGCTGCTGTTCACGGCGCTCAACAACAATTCCTGGTTCTCGCCCGACCTGATGGGCGGCGTCGCGAACCTGCCGGTGATGATCTACCAGTTCGCCCTGTCGCCCTACCCGAACTGGCAGAGCCTCGCCTGGGCCGGGGCGCTCCTGATCACCGCGACGATCCTGGTGCTGTCGATCATCGCCCGTCTCGTCATCAAGCCGCAGATGTCGCGCTAAGACCCTTCTCGAGGACACGACGATGAACGCCGCCTCCGCGATCCCCACGGTCGATCTCACCCGCAACCACGCCAACGAGGGCGGGGCGGTCCGGATCGCCGTGAAGGGTTTGAACTTCTACTACGGCAGCTTCCACGGGCTGAAGAACGTCGACATCAACTTCCACGACCGGCAGGTCACGGCTTTGATCGGACCGTCCGGCTGCGGCAAGTCCACCCTGCTGCGCTGCTTCAACCGGATCTACAGCCTCTACCCGGAGCAGCGGGCCGAGGGGCAGATCCTGCTCGACGGCCAGAACGTGCTCGACCCCTCCGTCGACCTGAACGAGCTGCGCGCGCGCATCGGCATGGTGTTCCAGAAGCCGACGCCGTTCCCGATGTCGATCTACGACAACGTCGCCTTCGGGCTGCGCCTCTACGAGAAGCTGCCGAAATCCGAACTCGACGGGCGGGTAGAGCAGGCTTTGCGCAAGGCCGCCCTCTGGGACGAGGTCAAGGACAAGCTGCGCCAGGCCGGCACCGGTCTCTCGGGCGGACAGCAGCAGCGCCTGTGCATCGCCCGCACCGTGGCCCAGAGCCCGGAGGTGATCCTGTTCGACGAGCCGACCTCGGCGCTCGACCCGATCTCCACCGGCCGCATCGAGGAGCTGATCGAGCAGCTGCGCGACGAATTCACCATCGTCATCGTGACCCACAACATGCAGCAGGCGGCGCGCATCTCGCAGTTCACCGCCTTCATGTATCTCGGTGAACTGATCGAGTTCGGCCCGACCAACCGGATGTTCATGAATCCCGTCGAGCAGCGGACGCAGGATTACATCACCGGCCGGTTCGGCTGAGCATTCGCCGTAAAGTAGAGTACCGTTCCGGCGCCCATTCGGATGCCACCCACAAGACTTGGAGCCGCGCCCGATCGCAAGGCTGCCGGTGCGGCTCCGGAACATGCTGCGTTGATCCGGGAACATCGGCTTGGTTCAGCCGATTGTGGTTGGGTGTTGGGTTTTGGACATCGATCCTCAACTCTCCGTCTCATGTCCTAGACTGCGCAAGGGATTGGATACCGGGGAACGCGCCGCGGTATCCGTGCTCGGAGCGGCGGGTTTCCGCCAGACCTCGCGGATCAAGGTTTGCGGGACGCCATCGAAGGATCCACCATGCCCGGCCATATCGTCAGCTCCTACGACACCGACCTGGATGACCTCCGCCGCTCGATTTCCGAGATGGGCGGCGTTGCCGAGAAGATGGCCGCCGAGGCGACCGACGCCCTGGTTCGCCGGGACGACACCCTAGCCCAGGCGGTGATCCTCGCAGACAAGCGGCTCGACGCGCTCCAGCGCGATATCGAGGAGCGGGCCGTGCTGCTCATCGCCCGGCGCCAGCCGCTGGCGATCGACCTGCGCGAGACCATCTCGGCGATCCGCGTCTCCGGCGACCTCGAGCGGATCGGGGACCTTGCCAAGAACGTCGCCAAGCGGGTCGTCGCGATCTCCGATCAGGCGCCCGCCCAGAAGATCGTGCTCGGCGTGCGCCACATGAGCGACCTCGCCGAGGCGCAGCTCAAGGACATCCTGGACGCCTATGCCAGCCGCGACGTCAAGGCCGCCTACGATGTCTGGGAACGGGATGGCGAGATCGACGCCCTATACAATTCGCTGTTCCGCGAACTCCTGACCTACATGATGGAGGATCCGCGCAACATCTCGTTCTGCACGCATCTGCTGTTCTGCGCCAAGAACGTCGAGCGGATCGGCGACCACACCACCAACATCGCCGAGACGATCCACTACCTCGCCACGGGCGATACGCTGGCCGGAGAGCGGCCGAAGAACGATGCGTCGAATTACGCGACGGTCGGCCCGGCCGCCACGGCCCCGTGACGCGCGGACCGCGTTGCGTCCGGGCAACGCGCAATCCTCTTGTGGGGCAGAGTCAGATTGAGGGTGCGGGCGGGTTGAGGGAGCGCGGCGACTGCCGCACCATCGTCCCGCTCGGGCGATCCGGCGCGGGCGAGCCGTCCGGTGCCGTCTACGGAACAGGTTATCGAACGTGAGCATGCAAGTCCTGATCGTCGAGGACGAGGAGGCCCTGACCACCCTGCTGCGCTACAACCTCGAAGCCGAGGGTTTTCTGGTGGATTCCGCCACGCGCGGCGACGACGCGGAGCTGCTTCTGGCCGAGCGCACGCCCGATCTCGTTCTGCTGGACTGGATGCTGCCGGGCCTCTCGGGGATCGAGCTGTGCCGCCGCATCCGGGCCCGGCGCGAGACCGAGCGGCTACCGGTGATCATGCTCACCGCCCGCGGCGAGGAGGGCGATCGGGTCCGGGGCCTCGGCACGGGTGCAGACGACTACATCGTCAAGCCGTTCTCGGTCCCGGAGCTGCTCGCCCGGGTGCGGGCGCTGCTGCGCCGGGCCAAACCCTCCCATGTCGCCGATCGTCTGGCAGCGGGCGACATCGAGCTCGACCGCACCGGCCATCGGGTCCGCCGCGCCGGCGAGGAACTGCATCTCGGCCCAACCGAGTTCCGGCTGCTCGAATTCCTGATGCTGGCGCCCGGCCGGGTCTTCTCCCGCGAGCAGCTCCTCGACGGGGTTTGGGGCCACGACGTCTACATCGACGAGCGCACCGTGGACGTGCATGTCGGCCGCCTGCGCAAGGCGCTCAACGCCCCGCGGCAGGCCGACCCGATCCGCACGGTCCGAGGCTCGGGCTACGCCTTCGACGAGACGTTTTCGCTGGAAGCCTAGCGCGCCGTTCCGGTCAGCGGGCCAGCGCCGCGCTCTTGCCGGCAGCCGGCACCGTCTCCAGGGCCGACAGAACCGTCCCCTCGGTGAGGATCTGCGGCAGCACCTGCGGCTCGCCGGTCCCCGTGTAGAGCAGGTACAGCGGCACGCCGCTGCGCCCGTGCGTCTCCAGGAGGCGGGTGATCTCGGGGTTCTGGTTGGTCCAGTCGCCCTTCAGGTAGGTGACACCCCTGTCCGCCATCGCGGTCCGCACGGCCTTGGTCGAGAGCGAGGTCGTCTCGTTGACCGCGCAGGTGATGCACCAGGCGGCGGTCATGTTCACGAAGACCGGCCGGTGCTCGTTCACCAGGGTGTCGAGGCGGGCCTGGGTGAACGGTTCGATGCCGTTGGCGGCCGCCTGGGCGGCTGGGGCGGCCCGGTCGCGGTCGAGGGTCAGGGTGAGCGCCGCGACTGCCACAATCGTCAGCGCCGCAAGTCCTTGGACGATCCGCCCGACCTGCGGTGACGCAGCGCGCCCGTGTTCCCACGCCCAGGCGGCGAAGCCCACCAGCACCAGGCCGATCAGCGCGGCGAGCAGCCCCTGCGGACCGACCTGCTGCGCCAGGACCCAGACCAGCCACGCCACCGTCGCGTAGACCGGGAAGGCCAGGACCTGCTTCAGGGTCTCCATCCAGGCGCCCGGCCGCGGCAACGCCCGCAGGGCCGGCGGCCACAGGGTGAGCGCCAGGAAGGGCAGGGCGAGGCCGAGGCCGAGGCTGGCGAACACCGCGAGGGCGACGCCGGCGCTCTGCGTCAGGGCGAAGCCCACCGCCGAGCCCATGAACGGCGCCGTGCAGGGGGTCGCCACCAGGGTCGCGAGCACGCCCGTGAAGAACGAACCGCTGAGCCCCGAGCGCCGGGCCAGCCCGTCGCCGAGGCCGGCGAGACGCCCGCCGAGATGGAACACACCCGACAGGCTCAAGCCCATCGCGAGAAGTAAGTAAGCAAGCCCGGCGACCACGGCCGGCGATTGCAACTGAAATCCCCAGCCGATCGCCGCCCCGCCGCCCTTGAGGGCGAGCAACAGACCGGCCAGCCCGAGGAAGCTCGCCAAGACGCCGGCCGTGTAGGCGAGGCCGTGCAACCGGACCCGGGCGGTGCTCTCGCCCGCGTGCCGCACGAGGCTGAGCACCTTGATCGACAGGACCGGGAAGACGCAGGGCATCAGGTTGAGGATCAGGCCGCCGAGGAAGGCGAGCGCGGCCGCGGTCGCCAGCGTCAGCGCGTCGAACGCGGGGGCGGGCGGCGGCGTCGCCAAGGTCTCGGCCGCCACCGCCGAGGCCGGCGGGACCGGCTCGTCTCCGTACGCGAAGGCGAGGCGGTGCGTGCCGGCGCCGGTCGCCTCCTCCACGGTCAGCACCCCCGGCAGGGCGGCCGGTGCCGGCTCGGCCGGGTTGCTCCGGGCGAGCGTGAGATGCAGGCCGGATTCGTCGATCGTCATCACCTGGGCGGCGGCGTTGTCGATCGCGGTCTCGGAATAGGGGAAGAAGGCCACGCCCTTGATCGTCTCGGGCTTGAGGCCGGTCGCGGCAAAATCGAGCTGCAGCGTATCGCCCTGGCTCGAGAGGCGCACAGGCCAGAGCGCCCGGGCGGGCAGGGCGGCCCGGGCGCGCTCGAACAGGGCGGCTTGGCCGGCATCCGGCCGGGGCTCGCCCACCGGCAGGGTCAGGGCGAGATCGGCGGAGCCCGGCACGCATTCGGTCTCGCAGACCAGATAGGTCAGCTTGGCCTGGATCCGCACCGGATCGGCCGGGTCGAGGCTCGGCGGCGGCGTGACCGGCACGAGCAGCGTGACGTCGCCCTCGTAGCCGTAATTCATCAGGGTCGCGATGGCGATGCGCTCAGGCGCCGGCCACCGGATCGCACCGGCATTGAAGCCCGCCGGCAGGGTCCAGGTCACCTCCGGCGGCAGGCCGGAATCGCCGGGATTGCGCCAGTAGACGTGCCAGCCCGGCTTCACTTGCATCCGCACCGCCAGCGTGAATGGTTGCGCCCCGGCCACCGCCACCGGCTCGGCCACGAGGCTCGCCCGCACGAGATCGGGCGGCGTGCGGAAGCCCTGCGCCGACGCGGCCGACAGGCTCGCGGCGAGCATCAGGAGCAGGAAGGCGAGGCGGCGGATCATGCTGTTCCTTCGCGCGCGAAGCGGTCGCGGTTTCACCCGGGTGCCTTCGGGACCGGCGCGGGCTCTTCCGTGACGGGAGCGCTTATAGCGCGGGGGTCAGCGCCCTGTCCTCCGCTCAGCGCGGTGAGGCCGAGACCATGACGCCGCTGGGGTCGCTCAGCGGGGCTCGAACAGGATGAGGTAGAGGAACGCCCGTCGCTGATCCGCCCTCAGATGGGCCAGCCGGTTGACCGCCGACCGGGCCGTCTGCAGCGCCGCCCGCGCGTCGGTTTGCAGGAACGACAGGGACGGATCGTAGTCGGCGGCGTGCCGCCGGTCCTGCAATTCCGAAGTGGCCCCGGCAATCGTGATGACGTGACCACCAAATCCACCGGGCGGCTCATACCGCCTGATCTTCGGCTTGAGCGTCGCGGCCTGGAGATCGTTGCAGATGCTTTTCAAACGCTGGTGAGAGACTGAACGATACGCCAGCGTCCAGAGCGGATCCTTGCGCCGCGTCCGCCCCACTGCCTCGTCGGCCGCAGCCGTCAGGATCGCGTGAAACAGGCCGTAATAGGCGTTGGAGAAGGTACGGCGCAGATCGGCCTGCCGCAACGAGCCGCGGCCGATTTGGAGAAGAAGCGCATCTGCCTGGCTGAACAGATGCTCGGGATTAATCAGCGCCAAGTTCGTCGAGCTCGCGCTGCTCGGCATACTCGACGACCACGCGCAGCGTCTCGCCGGCCTTCTGCAAGGCTTTGCGGATAGCCAAGCCGGCATCAAGCAGCTTGTCGCCATCGAGCTGGTCGATCGCGTTTTCGGAGACGATCAGCTGGACGCGCCGAACGTCCTCGCCGTCGGAGCCTTCCATGTCGCCGAGGCGGACATCCTGCACTACGGCGGTGCCGAAGGATGCGTTGGCGGCCTTCTTCGCGACTTCGGCAAGATCTGGAGAACGTCTGGGCATGATCCGGCGACCTTCTACGATCCTGGCGGGCTCGCCCGCGACGAAACCGAACGCCCGATCAGCCAAGTCGTCCACATAATCTGTCGAGCCGGCCTCGGTCACACAAGGGCGCGAAGGCCATTCTCGGAGCGGCTTCCCCGCCCTCAACCCGCCAGGGGCGCCGTCGCGCGGTCCAGCCACACGCGGGTTTCCGCGTCGACGAGAGGCGCAAGCGTGTCACGCACCCGGGCGTGATAGGCATCGATCCAGGTCCGCTCTTCCGGCGCGAGCAGGTCCGGGCGGATCAGCCGCCGGTCGTAGGGGGCGAGCGTCAGGGTCTCGAAGCCGAGCATCGGGCGCTCGCCGCCAGGGATCGCGCGCGGCTCGACAAGGATGAGGTTCTCGATCCGGATGCCGTAGGCGCCGGGCGCGTAGTAGCCCGGCTCGTTCGACAGGATCATGCCGGGCTCCAGCGCCACGGTCCCGGTCTTGGCGATGCGCTGCGGCCCCTCGTGCACCGACAGGAAGGCGCCGACGCCGTGGCCGGTGCCGTGGTCGAAATCGAGCCCGGCCTGCCAGAGCGGGGCACGGGCGAAGGCGTCGATCTGGGCGCCGGTGGTGCCCTTCGGGAAGACCGCCCGGGCGATGGCGATGTGCCCCTTCAGTACCCGGGTGAAGCGGTCGCGCATCGCCTCCGTCGGTTCGCCGACCGCGACCGTCCGGGTGATGTCGGTGGTGCCGTCCGGGTATTGCGCGCCCGAATCGATCAGGAACAGCTCGCCCGGCCGCACGACTCGGTCGCTGGCGCGGGTGACCCGGTAATGCACGATCGCGCCGTTCGGGCCGGAGCCCGAGATCGTTGGGAACGACACGTCGCGCAGGTCGCCGCCGGCCGCGCGGACATCCTCCAGAGCCTCCACGGCGGCGATCTCGCTCAAGCTCCCCGCGGCGGCGGCGCCGTCGAGCCAGGCCAGGAAGCGCACGACGCTGGCGCCGTCGCGGGTATGGGCGGCGCGGGCGCCTTCGATCTCGGCGGTGTTCTTGACCGCCTTCATGGCGGTGATCGGGTCCTTGCCGATATCGGCGGTCCCGCCCGCGGCCTCGATCTTCTTCTTCAGGGCGACGGCGCCCGTCGCGGCATCGACCCGGACGCGCACGCCGCTGAAGGAGCCGAGCCCGTCATCGAGGTCGGCCCGCGACAGAATCTCGGCGACCGGCGCCAGGGCCGTGCGCAAAGCCGGATCGACCTTGGGGGAAGACAGGAACAGCCGGGCCCGCCCCTCGCGAGGCAGGATCGCGTAGCCGAGCGCCAGGGGCGTATGGCCGACATCGGCGCCGCGCAGGTTGAACGCCCAGGCGAGGTTGTGCGGATCCGAAATCACCAGGGCGTCGCAGCCGCCCTCGGCCAGGGCTTCGCGCACGCGGGTGAGTTTCTCAGCGACCGTCTCGCCCGCGAACGCCTCGGGATGGATGACCACCGGCCCGGCGGGCGGCTTTGGCCGGCCAGCCCAGACGGCATCGACCAGGTTCGGCACCGCCCGCACCGAACCGCCGGCCTTCACCGCGGCCCGCTCTAGGCGCGCGACGCCGTCCGAGGTGTGCAGCCAGGGATCGTAGCCCAGCACCTGATCGCGCTTGAGGCTGTCGGCGATCCAGGCCTCGGCGGTCGATTCGGCCAGCGGCACCACGGTGACCACACCGGTATCGACCTGCTCGGGCGCCTGCAGGGTGTAGCGGCCATCGACGATCAGGGCTGCGGACTCCATGAGGATTACCGCCGTCCCGGCCGATCCGGTGAAGCCGGTGAGCCAGGCCAAACGCTCCGCGTCCGCGGGGACGTATTCGGATTGGTGCTCGTCGGCGCGAGGCACCACGAAGCCGTCCAGCGCCGCCTCGCGCAAAGCCGCGCGCAGCGCCTCGATCCGCTCAGCGCCCTTGCGATGGCTCGGATCGTCGAAGGTCTGGAATCGGTGGCGGGGCGGACTGGGCTCTGTCATGCCGAGAGCCTATCGCCCGGCGGTCCATGATCGCAACCGCATCGGACCCATCGTGAGATCCATAGACGAAGCCATAACCTAGGGTTTAGCATCGCGGACAATCTTATCACGCCCGTTCTTTGCCCTATCTTCCCAGTCATGCCACGCCGCGTCTTCTACCGGATCAGCGACAGACCCGACGGCCTCTTCGACGCCATCACCACGATCGAGCCCGACACCGTGATTCGGCGCGACGGTTTCGGCTCGCTGGCGGAGGCCGAGGAGTGGGTCGACGGTTTGCGCGTCCTGATGGCGGCGTTGGGCGCTCCGGTGGCGCAGAGGGATAACGCGGAAGGCCCGGCTGTCGAGACGGCGCCGGAGGATTCAGCCTTGTTCCGGCAGTTGCGGACCGCGCGATAGGGCGCGCCCCGCCGATCAGGCGTCCGCGATCGGCAGATCCCGGGCGCGGCCGGTTGGGACGCCGTCATAGCCCTCCAGCCAGGCGATACGGGCCGGCGACGCCGCCGGATAGGGACAGGCATCCTTGGGCCGGCCTCGGGCCCGAGCCTGCGCGCCCTCGGTGATGGGATCGGCGAGCGGATCGTGGTGCGGCGGCTGGCTCATGCCCGGGCAATGCGCGGGCCGGGCGCCGGTTCAGCGGCGGGGCCGCTTCGCCGCACCGCCGCGGGCCAGGACCAGGGCGACCCAGCCCTCGATCAGGCCGTGCCGCACGAGGTGGAAACCCTGGTGGCGATAGGTCGAGAGCACCCCCGCCACGTCGCGTTCGATCAGCCCGGACAGGACCAGTACCCCCGCGGGGGCGACCACCCGGGACAGGGTCGGGGCAAGGCGCCGCAGGGGTCGCGCCAGGATGTTGGCGAAGACGAGGTCGAAGTGCCGCGGCCTGTCCGCGAGCCGGTGGCGCACGCCCGGCCCTTCGTAGAGCTTGAGGTAGGGTCCGAGACCGTTGAGACGCGCGTTCTCCCGGGCGGTGCGCACCGCCTCACCGTCGAGGTCGCCGGCCACCACCGGCTGCCGCAGGGCCTTGGCGGCCGCGAAGGCCAGGATCCCGGTGCCGGTGCCCACATCCAAGACATGAGCCGGCCGCCGCTGCTTCAGTTCGGAGACCAGGGCGCGCAGGCAGCCGAGGGTGGTGCCGTGATGGCCGGTGCCGAAGGCGAGGGCGGCCTCGATCTCGATCGGCAGGTCGTTGCCGCGCACCGCGTCGCGGTCGTGCGCGCCGTGGACAAGGAAGCGGCCGGCTCGGACCGGATTGAGCCCCTCCAGGGAGGTGCGGACCCAATCCTGCTGCTCGATGGTGCGGAATTCGGCGACGTCCGCTTCGTCCCCGATCACCGGGCGGATCAGGTCGCGGACGTAATCCTCGTCCGGCGCGTCGGCGAAATAGGCTTCGAGCCGCCAGGTGTGGCCATCCGCATCCTCGAACGCCGCGACGGCGGTCTCGGTGGGATCGAACATCTCGCCCAGCAGATCCGTCATCGCCCGGGCCGACCGCTCGTCGGTCGTCAGGCGCAGGATGTGAGTCGGGCGGTGGGGCGGCAGACCTTCGAGCATGATGCCGGGCTGTAGCCCCGGAGCGCGCCGCATCACAGGGGCAGACGCGAAAAATCCGCATCCGGTGCCCCGATCTCGCGGCGCCTGAGACCAGGATTGCTGATTTGTTGCTGCTGCGACACATCTAACAATCGGCGCGCCGAAAACGATTTAAATCAGTTTCCGAGCACAATTTCTCTGATTACAACAGTCTCGGCCTCCCCAAGGCTAGACCCTCAACTCTGGCGCGCCGATCTTCGTGAACCGGCGCGCCCGTTTTGATCAATGACAGCCCCCCCATGAACTCATCCCTGCTCGTCAGCGTCGCCGTCACCCTCACCACGACCCTCGTGGTCACGCTTTGGGCCGTCCTGGTTGCGACCGGGATGACGCCGGCGCCCGATACCGAGACGCGTGAGCGGCGCGACATTCGGACCTGGTGAGCCAGAAATCCGGATTCGCGGCGGGGACCGCCCAGGAATGCGGCAGGATGTCTGCGCGTTAACCACAGAATCCACCGATTGCCTGCGGAACCGGCGACAGGAGCCGGCGTTTTTGCCGGCTTTCGCCAGAGGCGTGATCGAGCAGGGTGCGTACAGCGTGACCAAGTCCAGGCGTTCCGGACCGCGCGGACCCGTCGTCGTCAACGATGGCGCCGTCCGTCCTTCACCGCGCGAGCGGCTGTTCGGCGGTCCGGCGCCGGACGGCCCGTTGCCGGGTCGTCTCCTTGTCCTGCTGAGCCAGCTGCACCGCGCCGAGGCGGCGCCACGGGAGCGCCGGGAGACGCCGCACACGTGAACCCAGGAGGCCGTCTGGGCCGACAGCCTGAACGGCGCTTGGTCCGCGGGGGCGCCCGTCTTAAGGTCGATCGCGAAGGCGGCCGGCCGACGGGTCGCCCCACGGGATGCCCGAGCCGATGCGACACACCCGACGGATCTGGACCCTGCTCGCCGTGCTGGCCCTCGTGTCGGCGGCCGGCCCGACCCGAGCTGCCGATTCGGTGGTGGTCTTCGCGGCGGCGAGCCTGAAGAATGCGCTGGACGACGCGGCTGCCAGTTGGACGAAGGAGACCGGCGAGACTGCCCGGATCTCCTATGCGGGCTCGAACGCGCTCGCCAAGCAGATCGAGGCCGGGGCACCGGCCGACCTGTTCATCTCTGCCGATCAGGCCTGGATGGACTATGCCGAGAAGGCCGGCAGCCTGAAGCCGGGCTCGCGCGTCGACCTCCTGCGTAACGCCCTGGTGCTGATCGCGTCCGGCCCGAAGAACGCTGGTTCCGATCCGCAAGTCGCCCTGGCGCCGGATCTCGGCTCGACGCTCACCCGGATCCTCGGCGGCGGCAAGCTGGCCATGGCCACGATCGACGCCGTCCCGGCCGGGAAATACGGCAAGGCCGCCCTGGAGAAGCTCGGCGCCTGGGACTCCGTGAAGGGGCAGGTCGCTCAGGCCGAGAACGTCCGTGCCGCCCTGTTGCTCGTCGCCCGCGGCGAAGCGCCCCTGGGCATCGTCTACGCCACGGACGCGGCCGCCGACCCGAGCGTCCACGTGGTCGCGACCTTCCCGTCCGACAGCCACCCGCCGATCGTCTATCCGGCAGCCCTCCTCAAGGATTCGGCCAACCCGGATGCCGCCGCCCTGCTGACCTATCTGCGCGGCCCGGCAGCCCGGGGCTTCTTCGAGCGTCAGGGCTTCACGGTGGTCGAGAAGCCGGGCGTCAGCCAGTAGCCGCCCGCGCCCACGGCCTTGCTCGGCCTGCCCCCCGACGCCTGGACGGCCGTCGCCCTGAGCTTGCGGGTGGCGAGCGTGGCGACGCTCGCGAGCCTGCTGCCCGGGCTCGCGGTGGCGTGGCTTCTGGCGCGGCGCCGGTTTCCCGGCCGGGCGCTCCTCGACGGGCTGGTCCACCTGCCGCTGATCCTGCCGCCGGTGGTGACCGGCTACCTGCTGCTTTTGGCGCTCGGCCGGCGCGGCGTCCTCGGCAGCGCGCTCGCAGAGATCGGCATCGTCTTCTCGTTCCGCTGGACCGGGGCGGCCCTGGCCTGCGCGGTGATGGGCTTCCCCCTGATGGTGCGGGCGATGCGGCTGTCGATCGAGGCCGTCGATCCCCGGCTCGAACAGGCTGCCGGCACCCTCGGGGCCGGCCCGCTCGCCGTGTTCCTCACCGTCACGCTGCCGCTGAGCCTGCCGGGCTGCATCGCGGGCGCCGTGCTCGCCTTCGCCAAGGCGATGGGCGAGTTCGGGGCGACGATCACCTTCGTGTCGAACATCCCCGGAGAGACCCAGACCCTACCCTCGGCGATCTACACGCTCACCCAGGTCCCGGGCGGGGAAGGGCCGGCCCTGCGCCTGACCCTGATCTCGGTCGCCCTGTCGGTGGCGGCCCTGCTGGTCTCGGAGTTCCTGGCGTCCCGCGTCGCGCGCCGGCTGAGGGCGGATTGAATGGCGGCCCGATCGACCGCGTGCTGGCGTGACCGCCACTCAGGCATAGGCGTAGGGGCCGCCCCGCTCCAGGGCCTTTCGGTAGGCCGGGCGGGCATGGATGCGCGCGAGCCAAGCCGTGACCTGCGGCCCGGTGCCGGTTCCGCGGGCCGCGAAGGCTTCCAGAGGGAAGCTCATCATGATGTCGGCGGCGGTGAACGTCTCGCCACAGACATACGGCCGGTCGGCGAGTTCCTGCTCCCAGAACGCCGCGTGCCGCCGCAGGTCCGGATCGACGAAGTTTTTGAGTACCGTCTCGGCGACCCGGCGAACCAGGGGCCGCAGCGCCCAGGGGCTCCCCGGCGCGAGGCGCGAAAAGACCAGCTTGAGCAGCAGCGGCGGCATGGCCGAGCCCTCGGTGTAGTGCAGCCAATAGGTGTAGCGCGCGCGCTCGGGCGTTCCCGGCGCGGGCACCAGGGCGCCCCCGGCCCGGTCGGTGAGGTAGGTGACGATGGCGCCGGTCTCGGCCACCACGATCCCGTCCTCGGTGATGACCGGCGACTTGCCCAGCGGGTGGACAGCCACGAGTTCTGGCGGCGCTCGCATGGTCCGCTTGTCGCGTTCGTAGCGCTTCACCGTGTAGGGCAGGCCGAGCTCTTCCAGCAGCCAGAGCACGCGCTGCGAGCGGCTGTTCTCGAGATGGTGGACGGTGATCATCGTGCGCGCTCCGTGGCGGGTGCCAACGCGCATCGCCGCCGCCCGTGCCGCCGGGGGCGAATCGCATGAGCATCGAGGTCGACCTCAACCTTCGGCGCGGCGCCTTCAGCCTGGAGGCGGCGTTCGAAGCTGGGCCGGGACTGACCGCCCTGTTCGGGCGCTCGGGCTCCGGCAAGACGACGCTGATTGACCTGATCGCCGGGCTGGCCCGGCCGGATCGCGGCCGGATCGTCGCCGACGGCGCCACGCTGGTGGACAGTGCGGCGAGGATCTTCCTGCCGCCCCACCGGCGCCGGGTCGGGGTGGTGTTCCAGGATGCGCGGCTGTTCCCGCATCTCAGCGTGCGGAGCAATCTCGGCTACGGCCGCGTCTTCGGGCGCCGGCCCGCCGACCCGGCCGGATTCGCCGCGGTGACCGAAATGCTCGGGATCGGCCATCTCCTCGACCGGAGGCCCGCGGGCCTGTCCGGGGGCGAGCGCCAGCGGGTGGCGATCGGGCGGGCGCTGCTCGCCAAGCCGCGCCTGCTGCTGATGGACGAGCCGCTGGCGGCCCTGGACGAGGCCCGGAAGGCCGAGATCCTTCCCTATATCGAGCGCCTGCGCGACGAGGCCGGCGTGCCGATCGTCTATGTCAGCCACGCGGTCGCCGAGGTGGCGCGGCTCGCCACCACGGTGATCGTGCTGGAGGCGGGGCGCGTGGCGGCATCGGGTCCCGCCGAGGCGATCCTGCGGCGGGCCGACCTCGTGCCGGTCCATGAGGCGGAGGCGGGTGCGCTCCTCGACATGGTCGTCGGCGGGGCCGATCCGGAGACCGGACTCACCCGGCTCATGGGCCAAGCCGGTCAGCTGCTGGTGCCGGGCCTGGGCGCGCGTCCGCTCGGGACCCGGCTGCGGGTGCGGATCCCCGCCCGCGACGTGCTGGTGGCGACCGAGCAACCCCGGGGTTTGAGCGCACGCAACATCCTGCCCGGCCGCATCGCGGCGCTGACCCCCGGCGGCGCCGAGGTGGCGGTGGAGATCGATTGCAACGGCGCGCTGATCGCCGCCCGCGTCACGGCGGTCGCGGTCCGCGAGCTGGGCTTGGCGCCGGGGCGCCCCGTCCACGCGGTGATCAAGAGCGCCGCCTTCGCCCCATCGGAGATCGGGACGCTGCGGCCGGCCGTGGACATCTGACATCCGGTATTCGGCTCGAAACACTGGAATTCAGACAAACACTACAACCATTGATTAGAAAATCGATGCGACCATGGGTTGTGACGCTGCCCAGGCGGCGTGCGTTCCGGAGGGCGTTTCGATGGGCTGGGTCCAGGTGCTTCGGCGAAACGGACGCTCCGGCTTGGGCTCCAGAAGCGGCAGCTCGGCGGTCGAATTCGCCCTTGTCGCGCCGGTGGTGCTGATGCTGTTTGCCGGCATCACCGCCTTCGGCATCTGCCTGGGCGCGGCCCACAATCTCCGCCAGATCGCAGCCGAGGCAGCCCGCGCCTCCATCGCCGGTGTCACCGATACCGAGCGCGCGACCCTGGCGCAGACCATGGTGACCCGCAGCCTCAGCAGCGGCGCGATGTTCCGTCCGGACAGCATCAAGGTCACGGTCGGCCCCGATCCGAACGATGCGACGCTCTACACCGTGACCGTGACCCTGGATGCCAACTCGTTGGGCATCAACGTCTTCTCCAAGCTGATCCCGATGCTGCCCACGGTCTTGCGCAGCAGCATCAGCGTCCGGAAGGGCGGCCTGTGACCGGATGGCGGGCCGCCATCCGGGCGCGGCGCTTCGGCCGGGCCCAGGGCGGCAACGTCGTGATCCTGGTGGCGCTCGGCAGTTCCCTGCTGATGGGCGCCGGAGCCGTCGGGATCGATCTCGGGCAGGTGTTCCAGGCGCGGCGCAAGGCGCAGGGCGCGGCCGATATCGCCGCGATGCTGGCGGCCGTCGACCCGACCAAGGCGGACACGGTCGCGCGCCGTTCCCTGGTCGATAACGGTTTCGACCCGGCGCGCGCGACGGTTGCAACCGGCGGCTACGATGCCAGCACCCCCAACGTCGCCCCGGGCAGCCGTTTCAACTCTGGCGCGAGCCCAGCCAACGCCGTGCGGGTCGGCTTGTCGACCAATGTACCGGTGACCTTCGGCCGGGCGATCGGCTTGCCGGGCAGCGTGCCGATCCGGGTCACCGGCACCGCCGCCAGTGCGCAATTTGCGGCGTTCACGATCGGCTCGGGCACCGCGGCCCTGAGCGGCGGCATCGCCAACGCCGTTCTCGGCGCGTTGCTCGGAGCCAAGCTGTCGCTGGGCGTCGGCGACTACAACGCGCTGGCCGGCGCCCATGTCGACAGCCTGCGCGTCCTCGACGCGCTGTCGGCGAGCCTCAACCTGCAGGCGGCGAACTACACCGACATCGTCAAGGCGAATGCCAGCGTCGGCCAGTTGCTGATGGCAATGCGGGTCGCCGCGCAGGGCAATTCCGCCGCGGTCTCGGCCCTCTCAGGTATCCTCAACGCGCTGCCGAATGCGGGCAACCTCGTACCGGTCGGCCAGGTCGATGCGCTGGGCGATGTGGCGGCCCTGGCCCCTGGGCGCGGCCTGGCCGGCCCGTCGCTGAGTCTGATGGACCTCGTGGCTGCCACCGCGTCGCTCGCCAACGGGCAGAACCAGGTGGCGATCGATCTCGGAGCCACCGTGCCGGGGCTGCTCTCCACCCGGCTGACCCTGGCGATCGGCGAGCGCCGCCGCAGTTCCGGCTGGGTCCGGCCCGGCAGCCTGAACGCCACGGTGAAGACCGCCCAGACCCGGCTGCTGATCGAGGCCACGGTCTCGGCCCCGCTCGGCCTCGGGACCGTCTCCATACCGATCTATGCCGAGGTCGCCTCCGCCCAGGCGACACTCCGCACGCTCACCTGCTCGGGGGCCAGCGGCGGCCGCCAGGCCACCATCGAGGCCCAGACCGGGCTCGCGACCCTCGCCATCGCCGCGGTGAACCGCGCCTCGATCAACGGCGGTACGACCAGCCCGGACCTGTCGCAGCCGGCCGTGCTGATCGCGCTGCCGCTGGTGAACATCGGCGGCCGGACGGTGACGAATATCGGCACGAACACGCAGACGCTCACCTTCACGGATGCCGATATCGCCAACCACACCGTGCGCACGGTGTCGTCGACCAACGTCGCACAGTCGCTGACCGGCAGCCTGCTGGGCAATCTCAGCCTCAACCTGAACGGCTTCGGCCTGACCCCGCTGCTCCAGACCTCCCTCGCGACGACGCTCAGTCTCGCAGCCGCGCCCCTCGATCTGGTGCTCAACGGCGTCCTGCAGAGCCTCGGCCTGCGGATCGGCTATGCGGATGTCGAGATGGACGGCACCCTCTGCAGCCAGGCCGTGCTGGTGCAGTGACTGAGAGCGCTCGCCGCCGACGTGGATACCGGTTCGGCGTCAGCAAGCGCGTTCAATCAAGGACTTAAAGCCAGCCCTTTCGAGGTGTTTGGATAGGGTCGCGTTCGAGACGTTTCGCCAACCGGATGCATCCGTCTCCGCTTGCCGCCAACACGTTAAAAAAGGGGCGCTTTCCCCTCCTCCTTGCGGGGAGGGGTCAGGGGTGGGGGTGGTGCAGAATCAAGCGTTACGGTGTCTTCTGCACCACCCCCACCTCCAACTCCTCCCCGCAAGGGGGAGGAGAGCGCGTCGCGTCTCCCCTGAAGCGCTGCGCCAAACACCTTGAGAGGGCGGGAACGGCTCTGGCGATCCGGCTTCGGGCCGGGTCGCTCCACGCCGCGAGACGCCGGCTTCCGACCCCTCAGTGACCGCGCCGGCCCCCGTCGCCGGCGGGCGTCTTGGCGATGCTCTGCCCAAGGCGCAGCAGCAGCATATCCACGAGGAGTTGCAGCTCCGAATCCGCCACGCCGTCGAGGGCATCTCGGCACTCGAGGGCCCGGTCGATCGCCACCGAGAGCGCGTCCAGGGGCTCGACGCGCGCCGGAGCATCCGCCTCGTCCTCGCGCCGATCGTCGGTCACGTCGATGATCAGGCCGTGCCCGGTCCGCCGGCTCGACGCGCTCGCCGGCACCCGGCCGCGGTCGAGGATCCAGCGGACCTGACCGGACGGCGACAGCGTGCGGTACTCGGCCACGAACAGGCCGCCGCGCTCGCACACCGCCTGGAAGTGGCGCACCACGGCGGGCCGGTCCTCGGGATGGATACAGGATCGGGCGATCTCCAGGGGGATCGGGCGGCCGGCGAGGCCGGGATCGCCCGCCAGCACGTCCGCGGCGCCGGCATCCAGGATGCAGCGATCGGAGCGGGGCGACCACGACCAGGCACCGATGACGCCGGAGGCGTCGAGGGCCGCGGGCAGATCGACCGGCAGGCCGCGCGTGCGCTTGATCGCGTCGACAACCATGGGCGATCTCCGAAACCGGCGTGCCCCTCGCACGCATCTTTCGTCGCTATACAACCCATGATGGAATTAAGAGGTGGTTAACTCAACACCGCAACCTAGCTTCTGTGCAGGTCATTCTACTGACCGAGAGAGACAATTTCGGCCGATCGGAGGGCAGAATTGCCTGTTCTATCTGATCCGCAAACGCGTGTAGGTTGTACTTTCTGGCGAGGCTTCAGCCGATCTGCGTGATGAGGGTAAACGCCCCGAACGCCAGCACCGCGCCGACGACGACAGCGAGCAGGATGAGCGCGGCCCGCGATTCCCGTATTTCCGGCGCCATAGGCCTCCCCGATCGTCCTGCCCGCTTCGGCGGGTCATGGTGCGCGACTTTGAACGTCAAAGTCGCACCGATCGGCTTGCCTGTCGACGGCGGGGGATCGAGCGGAACGGCGCGTTGGCCGATACGAAGCGGCTTTTGACCGGTTCCGCGGTGCCGACCTATGGACGATCCGGCACGATGCCCCGGTGTTTCAGGGAGCGACCGATGCGAAGCGATGTCGAGTTCCGTTCGGAGGGTCGGACGCTGCGCGGCTGGCTCTACGAGCCGGACGTGCAGGACGGTGCGACGCCCGCCGTGGTGATGGCTCACGGCTTCTCGGCGGTCAAAGAGCAGTATCTCGACCGCTACGCGGAGGTCTTCCAGGCGGCGGGCTTCGGCGTCCTGGTCTACGACCACGCCCATTTCGGCGCCAGCGAGGGCTTGCCCCGGCAGGAGGTCGACCCGGTGCTGCAAAGGCGTGGATACCGGGACGCGATCAGCTTCGCGCAGACGATCCCGTGGATCGATCCCGCGCGCATCGGGATCTGGGGCACGAGCTACAGCGGCGGCCATGTGATCGAGGTGGCGGCGATCGACCGCCGGGTCCGCTGCGTGGTTGCGCAGGTGCCGTTTATCAGCGGCGCCCTCTCGGCGCAGCGCCGGACCCGATCCGATCTCGTCCCGGCCCAGCTGCGCCGCTTCGAGGCGGACCGCGCCGCCCGGTTCCGCGGCGAGGCGCCGGCCACGCTGCCGGCGGTGTCGGCCGATCCACTCCAGCCCTGCGCGATGCCGGGAGCGGACGGTCACGCCTTCTTCATCGGCACGCACGACTTTGCGCCGACCTGGCGAAACGAAGTGACGCTGCGCAGCGCCGAACTGTCCCGCGAGAACGAGCCGGGCGTACATATCGCCCGGATCAGCCCGACGCCGCTGCTGATGATCGTCGCCGAGGACGATCGCCTGACCGCCACCGATCTGTGCCTGGAGGCCTATCAGCGCGCCCTGCCGCCCAAGAACCTCGTGATGGTGCCGGGCGGCCATTTCGACCCGTACCTCCAGCACTTCGACCGCACCAGCATCGCCGCGCGCGATTTCTTCGTCGCCCATCTCGGCGCGACCGCCTGACCATCCGGCCGTGCTCGGTTCCCCCTGTTTCCGCGACCCGAAGGTCGTCTGCGTTGCGTGCGACTACCCGGATGGCGGGATCGTCGGCCCGCATTGTCACGCCCGCGCGCAGCTGATCTACGCCACGGCCGGCGTGATGGAGATCCGCGCCGCGGGCAGCCTGTGGCTCGTGCCGCCGCAGCGGGCGCTCTGGGTCGGGGCCGGGATCGATCACGCGCTGCGCGCCCGCGGCGCGGTCTCACTCCGGACCCTCTACATCGCCGACCATGCCGTGCCGGCGACCCTGCCGGCCGAACCCACAAGTCTCGCGGTGACGCCGCTCCTGCGCGAGCTGATCCTGCGGGCGATCCAAGGCGCCGGGGTGGTCGACGAGGACGGACGGCAGGGCCGCCTGCTCGACGTCCTGCTCGACGAGGTAGCCGCGCTCCCGCATTGCCCATTACGCCTCGCTATGCCGACCGATCCGCGGCTCCAGCGCGCCTGTGAGGCCGTCCTGACCGATCCCGGCGGCCGGCAGGACATGGCGGCGCTCGCCCGGATCGCCGGAGCCTCGCCACGGACGCTGGCGCGGCTGGCGGAGCGGGATCTGGCGGTTCCGTTCTCGGTCTGGCGGCAACAGGCGCGCGTCCTGGCCGCGCTGCCCATGCTGGTCGGCGGCGGCTCGGTGACGGAAGCGGCCCTCACGTTGGGCTACGACAGCCCCAGCGCGTTCGCATCCATGTTCCGGCGCATGATCGGCGCCGCGCCCGCCGCCTACCGGGCCCGCAACGCGGATCCAGCGCCGCCATGATCGCGGATGGCGTCAGGCGTCCATCACGGGCGCCATTCCCGTTGACTTGGCAAAGCCACGCGTCCAAGTTTGTACCGATCGGTACAAACAGCGAGGACACGCCCATGTCGGACCGCCCGCCCTTTCCGCCCTTCACCGCGGAGACCGCTACCCAAAAAGCCCGGATGGCCGAGGATGCCTGGAACGGGCGCGATCCCGAGCGGGTGTCACTCGCCTATACGCCGGACAGCGTCTGGCGGAACCGCAGCGAGTTCCTGACGGGGCGCGAGGCCATCGTGGCGTTCCTCCAGCGCAAATGGGCGCACGAGCGCGAGTACCGGCTGATCAAGGAGCTGTGGACCTGCGGCGGGGACCGGATCGCGGTGCGCTTCGCCTACGAGTGGCACGATGCGGCCGGGCAATGGTTCCGCTCGTACGGCAACGAGAACTGGGAGTTCGACGCGCACGGGCTGATGCGCCGCCGGATCGCCAGCATCAACGACCTGCCGATCGCCGCCTCCGACCGGAAATTCCATTGGCCGCTCGGCCGGCGCCCCGACGATCATCCGGGCCTGAGCGATCTCGGCCTCTAGCCGCGGTGACGACGCGGACCGAGACGGTGCCGGCGCTTGCGGAGGTCTTTCGCGAGCACGGCTACGAAGGTGCCAGCCTGGCGCTGATCAGCCGGGCGACCGGCCTGGGCAAGGGCAGCCTGTATCACCTGTTCCCGGGGGGCAAGGCCGAGATGGCGGCTTGCGTGCTCGCCGAGATCGACGCCTGGTTCGAGGCCAACCTGTATCGCCCGCTGCGCGCGGCGGAACGGCCCGAGACGGCCATCTCAGACATGTTCGAGGCCGTTCAGACCTACTTCCGGTCCGGGCGGCGGGTCTGCCTCGTCGGCGTCCTGGCGCTCGGCGGCGGCCGCGACCTGTTCGCCGAGGCGGTGCGGGGCTACTTCGTCCGCTGGGTCGCCGCCCTGGACGACGCCCTGCGACGCACGGGGCACGACGCGGCGGCGAGCGCGGCGCTGGCGGAGGAGGTCGTCGCGCAGATCCAGGGGGCGATCGTGCTGGCGCGGGCGCTCGACGAGCCGGCGGTCTTCACCCGCGCGCTGGCCGCGCTGCAGTCACGGATCGCGACCGCAGCGGGCTGAGGCCGCGTCTTAGGCGGCGGTGCGGCTCTCGACCATCCGGGCCAGGAAGGCGCTGCCGATCGGGATGACCGAATCGTCGAAATTGTAGCTGGCATTGTGCAGGCCCGGACCGGGGTTCGAGCCGAGCCAGACATAGGCGGCCGGCACCGCCTGGGCCATGTCGGCGAAATCCTCGCTGCCCATCTTCGGGGCCGCGTTCGCCTCGACCTGGTCGGGCCCGAGGAGCTCGGTTGCCACCGCGGTGGCGGCGGCCGCCTGTTCGGGCGCGTTCTCCAGGACGGAGAACTTGTCCTCGATCTGGACCGTGATCTCGGCGCCGTAGGCGGCCGCGAAGCCCGCGGCGAGCTCGCGCATCCGGGTCCCGGCGAGCGCCCGCAGCTCCCGGTCGAAGGTGCGGATCGTGCCCGCGAGGTGCGCCGTCTCCGGGATGACGTTGTAGGCGGAGCCGGCCGAGATCCGGGTGATCGACAGCACGATCGACTTCAGCGGGTCGGCGTTGCGCGAGACGATCGATTGCAGCGCCTGGGCGAGCCCGGTGGCGATCACGATCGGGTCGATGCCCCCGTGCGGATGGGCGGCGTGGGCGCCCTTGCCGCGGATGTTGATGTCGAAGAAGTCGGCCGCCGCCATGAGCGGCCCCGGGCGCAGCTTGATCCGCCCGGGGCCGCCGCCGGGCTGGTTGTGCAGCCCATAGATCTCGTCACAAGGGAAGCGCTCGAACAGCCCGTCCTTCAGCATGGCCCGGGCGCCGCCGCGGCCCTCTTCGGCGGGCTGGAACACGAAGACGGCCGTACCGTCGAAGGCGCGGGTCTCGGCGAGGTAGCGCGCGGCGCCCACCAGCATCGTGGTGTGGCCGTCATGGCCGCAGGCGTGCATCTTGCCCGCATAGGTGGAGCGATAGGGGAGGTTGGTCTCCTCCTCGATCGGCAGGGCGTCCATGTCGGCGCGCAGGCCGATCCGGCGGCCGTTGTCGGTGCGGCCCTTCAGGAGCCCGACCACGCCGGTGCCGCCGACGCCGCGATGCACCTCGCAACCGTACTGCTCCAGAAGGTCGGCGACGATGCCGGCGGTGCGAACCTCCTCGAAGCCGAGCTCCGGATGGGCGTGCAGGTCGCGGCGCAGGGCCGTCAGCTCATCGGCATAGGTCTTGATATAGTCGATCGGGCTCATGTGGTCGGGCTCTCGGGGGACGATGACGTGGACGGCGCCGCATCCTCGCAGACCGCGTCCGCCTCGGTGCGCCGGAACGGCGTGAGCGTGTCGAGGACGTCCACCGCCTCGGCGACGTGGGCGCGCTCCCGCTGCAAGTAATCGGCCACCGCCCTGCGGAAAGCCGGGTCGGCGATGTCGTGGGCGGAGTGCATCAGCACCGGCCGGTAGCCGCGGGCGAGCTTGTGCTCCCCCTGCGCCCCGGCCTCGACCCGCTTCAGGCCGCGACGGATCGCGAAATCGATCGCCTGATAGTAGCAGACCTCGAAATGCAGGAACGGGTGGTCCTCGATGCAGCCCCAGTTTCGCCCGTAGAGTGCCGTGTCGCCGATCAGGTTGATCGCCCCGGCGATGTAGGCGCCGTCCCGGCGGGCCATGATCAGCAGCACCCGGTCGGCCATGCGCTCGGACAGGAGCGAGAAGAACCGGCGGTTGAGGTAGGGGCGCCCCCATTTGCGTGCGCCCGTGTCCATGTAGAAGGCGTAGAACGCGTCCCAATGGGCCTCGGTGATGTCGGCGCCGGTGAGGTGCTCGACCGTGATCCCGGGCGCGAGCGCGTCGCGCCGCTCCTTGCGGATGGTTTTTCTTTTTCGGGACGCGAGGGCATTCAGGAAATCGTCGAAGCTGCCGTAGCTGGCGTTTTCCCAGTGGAACTGCTGGTCGGTGCGCTGCAGGAAGCCCGCGGCCCCGGCCCGGTCCCACTCGGCCTCGCGCATGAAGGTGACGTGGATCGAGGACGCCTTGGTCTCGCCCCGCAGCGCCCGCAGGCCGGCCAGGAGGCCGGCGGTGGCCTCGTCCGGATCGGCGCCCGGGGCGATCAGGAAGCGCGGGCCGGTGACCGGCGTGAACGGCACGCTCACCTGAAGCTTCGGGTAATAGGAGCCGCCGACCCGCTCGTAGGCGTCGGCCCAGCCGTGATCGAACACGTACTCGCCCTGGCTGTGCGACTTCAGATAGCACGGCGCCACGCCGAGCAGCGTGCCGTCACGCTCCACGGAGATGTGGAGGGGCAGCCAGCCGGTCTTGCGCGAGACGCAGCCGGAATCTTCCAGCGCCGACAGGAAGGCGTGCGAGACGAACGGGTTGTGGGTCTCGTCGCCCGCCGCCAGGGTCTCGGGGGAGAACGCGCAGGCGTCCCAGGCCGCTGCGCCGATCTCCTTCAAGCCGGTGATCGCCCGCACGGTGAGCGTGGGGGTCTCCGGCGCCGGCCCGGGTGCTTGCTTCATGGGCCCAATCTAGCCGGGGCAGCCGGACGAGCAAGCGGGCGGATGCGCGCGGCTGCCATGGCAGACTTGTCAGATGGGCGGCGGCGTCACACCCTTCGGTTTGCCGGAGCGATCGGTGTCGATGAGGGTGAAGAAATCGGCACCGCAGCGGACCGTTCTGCTCGGTCATCCTGCCGGTCATCGCGGCGGATCAGGCCCCGCACACCTCCTCGCTCAGCTGTCAGCAGCTCGAAACAGCAGCCCTGGGCAGAGGCTCCATTTTTACGAACGGGCGTAATGTGAGGCGCCCCGCCGCTTGGTTCATCACGGCCGTTCAACGTCGATCATCAGCGCGCCAGCCCCGGCTGGGGTACGCTGGGCGCCCGGCGCTCGATGGCCTGCAGGGCGGCGGCGATGCGGGCCTCACCGACCGCGTATTGATGGGAGAGGTTCGCGAGGCTGAGGATGATCCACACGCTCCCCAGCACGCTCGCCACCACCACGCCGAGGAGGACGTAGACCGTCCGGGTGTTGCGCCGCACTTCCATCGACAGGTCGTGGACGAGTTCCCGGTTGCTCTGAGAGAGCGAATCTCTCGAAGCGACCAGCTCGTTGTGCATCTCGCTGATGACGTGGGTGGCGTTGTACAGCAGCAGCAGGTGGACGACGAAGTCGTCGTCCGTGGTGGTGTTGAGAGCGGCCGCGACGCGCACGGCGAGCTGCCGCTCCCAAGGCAGGAGCTCCCGGCCGTGAACCGTCCGGTAGAACCGCTCGAGGTTGTTCACGGACGGAAGGCCTCGCGCCAGGCCGTGTGGAAGTTGCGCCGCAGGCGCCGCGCCTCGACGCGCAGGCGCATCGGCGCGGTGGTGGCCAGCTCCAGCCAGGTCGTGTGCTGGATCCGCAGCGCCTCGATCAGCCGCTCGCCGATCCGCTCGATCTCGGTGGCGCGGAAGTTCGGCTGCGCTCGCAGCTGCCGGACCACGTCGGAGGCTTCCAGATAGTCGAAGTTGGTCGCCTGGGCGGTGTTCTTGGCCAGGATCGCCCGGTCGGCTTCGAGCAGCAGCGGCCGCAGTTCGCGCAGCACGTCCAGGGCGGTGGGATCGACGGCGCCGGCGGCCACGACCACGCAGAGGCGGATCTTCTCCTCGCGGCAGCTCTCGACGATGATCTCGGTGCTGCGCCGGGTCGTCTCGGTGTCGCCGGCCGGGAAGTCGACCACCACGAAGCGCTCGGCGGCGTCGGACACGCGCTCGATCAGGTCCTGGACCAGGGTCGGGTCGACGCGCCCGGTGGAATCTTCCGCGCGCAGGCGCTGCCGGAAGGAGGACACGCCCGGACGGCGCGGCACGAAGTTCTGGCTGCCCGGCTCCGTCTCCCGCATCAGCGCCGTGTGGAAGTGCCGGTTGGCCGGATCGGTGTCGATCGCCAGGACCGGGCCGACCTCGGCGGCGAGATCGGCGATCTGCAGGGCGATGGTCGTCTTGCCGACGCCGCCCTTGCCGCCGAGGCACAGGATCAGGACCTTCGTGTTCCCCGGCCCGAGGAGATCCTGCTGGATCTCCTGAAGCTCGGTCGGGCTGTACCAGGCCGGAACCTTGAGCTGCGTGGCGTCGGTCATCAATGAGTCTCCTTGGCTTGATGGGCGCAGGCCGGCGTCCACGCGTGCGGTGCTGCGGCGCGCGGGCAGGGTCCTGCAGGGGTGTCAGGGTTCGTGGGGTCGGTCCGCGGGGATCCGGTCCCGCGACGGCGCCCGGGGGCCGACGACGCGGCTGCGCGCAAGAGGGCAGGGGCCCCTCAAGCCGCCGATCCGATCGCGCGCCGGAGATCGACGCCGCCGGCCGCCGCGATCCGGGACCCACCGCGCCGAAGCGGGCCGAGCCCGGACCGACGGGAGGCCAGGGCCGCGTATGGCCGCGGGATGATGCCCCGGCCGGGCCTCACGCCGGGCAGGCCGGAAACCGGAAACGTCGCCCTCTTCACAACTTGCACTCCGTTGCGGGCTCGGTGCCGCGGCGAGACCCGATCCGGTCTTCGTCTCGCCAGCGTCGCGCAGGGCCGAGAGTTCGCCCAGCTGAAGGCGATAGGCAAGCCTCAGAGCAAAGATGTTGACAGCTTATCCGCTGTTATGATCGCCAAACAGGAGAATCATTTCCATAAAACTTTCGCGTCACAGCCGCATCAATTGCCAGAATGAACAAATTTCCGATCGATATGCATCGTAGATGACTTCAGAAAGCTCTGATAAACGCACGTCGAAGACGAATAATCATCGATTCAACTGAGATTGCGATCCGGCCTTCGAGACGGGGCGCTCACACCATTGGCGGTAGCGCATTCCGGGCCGATCAGCGGCGTCTCGGGTGGCCGGCAATGAAAATCCGGCCGCGGACCGCAGCTGGCGCAACCTGAGACGGCGGCGCGACGTGCACCGTCAGGTTCTTCTCGGATCGCGGCACCCATCCGCGGCCGCCTGCCGAACGCGCGATCAGACGCGGTCCGTCAATCCTGAAGTCAGGCCGCGAATCCGCGGGTCAACTGGAATTCGGCCGTTTTCGAGCGAAATCCACAGCGTTAACCTTCCACTCATATTCGTTAATAAACCATTGGCGAAGAGCCTATTAATCTATCTAAATAGGCCGGTAACCACGGTTCGACATGCACCGGCGAGGCTCCGATGCTAGCATTCAAGACTAAGCGCGCTCCCGCCGGATACGCCCTCGCCGTGGCAGGGGTCGCAAGCCTCGCGGCCACCGGGGAGGCCCAGGCCCACGTCAAGTGGTTCTGCGCCTACGACGTCGCCGGGCAGCCGCAGGGCCTGGAGCAGGTGCTCTGCACGAATTTCGAGGGGCTGACCGTGCTTGCCCTGGTGTGCCTGATGTTCGGGTGCCTCGCCGAGGGCACGCCGCTCGGCGGCGCCCTGCTCAACGCCCTCGACCGGGTGACCAGCCGGATCCGGACCGACACCGAGCTGCTGGTCCGCGCCACCCTCGGCTTCTTCTTCGTCTCGCTCTGGGACCTGGGCGGCATCATCTTGACCCCGGAACTCAAGACCGACGTCGCCTGGATCCCGTGGTTCCAGCTGGCGCTCGCCGCCTGCCTGATCTGGCGGCGGACCATGCCGCTCACCGGGCTCGGCATCGTCTTCCTGTTCAGCTTCGCCACCGCGCAATACGGCGTGTTCCACCTCGCCGACTATCCGATCTTCCTCGGGGTCGCCGTCTACCTGATCTGCCGCGGCCTCGACCTCGCGCCCTTCGACATCCGCCCCCTCGACCTCGTGCGCTGGACCGCCGCGATCACGCTGATGTGGGCCTCGATCGAGAAGTGGGCCTATCCGGAATGGACCGCGCCCCTGCTGGCCGCCAAGCCGCAGATGACGCTCGGCGCCACCCCCGAGCTGTTCATGCAGGCCGCCGGCGTCATCGAGTTCACCCTGGCCTTCGCGCTGCTCTGGACGCCGCTGGTGCGGCGCGTCGCGGCGATCATCCTGGCGGCGATCTTCGTTTCGGCGGTGTTCGAATTCGGCAAGGTCGACGCGATCGGACATTCCGGGATCATCGTGGTGCTGCTCGCCATCGCCGCCGACGATGTCCGGATGGCGGTCCGCGCCCGGCACGTGGTGCTGGCGCCGGCCTGGTACGGGGCAGCCCTCGCGGTCTTCCTCTTCCTCTACTACGCCGGCCACGCGGCTCTGTTCGGCGGGCTGGGTACGCTGCCGGTGATCTGAGGGTCCGTCATTGCGCCGCGATCAGCGGCGCGAACACGTCGGTCAGTCCGGTGATCAGGATCTGGGTCCCGACGCACAGGAGCAGGAAGGCGAACAGGCGCCCGGTCACCCGCGCCCGGGCCGGGCCGATCAGCGCCACCACCCGGTCGGCTGAGGCGTAGATCAGCGACACCGCCAGGGCCACGACGAGCGCCGAGAGGGTGACGCCGATGAAGAAGCCGAACCGATCCGCGTAGGCGGCGGGCCGGTTCGCCCCCAGGGTGATCGCCACCGCGATGGTGCCGGGCCCGGTGGTGAACGGCAGGGTCAGGGGAAAGAACGCGATCTCGGCGAGCGGTCCCGGCCCCGGGGCACGGCCGGTCTCGATCAGGGTCGTCGAACCGGGATCCTTGGAAACCCGATCCTTCGAACCCGACGCCTCGGCCTGCTTGCGCGCCTCGCGGGCCTCGGGTCGGTTGAGCTGGGTCCAGGCCGAGGACATCACCACGAGGCCGCCCGCGATCCGCAGGGCCGCCAGGGTCACGCCGAAGAAGTTGAGGATCGGCGTGCCGGCCCAGAGAGCGCCGAGCATCACCAGGGCGGCGTAGACCCCGATCTTGCGTGACAGCAGCACCCGCTCGGCATGGCTGTAGGCGCTGGTCACCTGCGCGAAGATGAAGGCCCCGCCGATCGGGTTCACGATCGCGATCAGGCCCGAGAGGGCGAGCAGGAACTGCTGGATGGTGAAATCGATGCTCATCAGGGCTGCCGCCTAGAGCAAGCGGCCTTCGACGACCAGCCGTCGCGCGCGTTAGCCCGGCGACGGGGCGGGCACCAGCACCCGTGCCGGGGCGAGGCGGCGGGCGCGGCGCACCTGCTGGATGGCGATCGGGCGGTAGAGCTGCTTCGTCGCGTGGACCACGTGCAGGCCGGCAAACGGCAGAGCGAGGCCGGAGCCGAGCCGCTCCCAGGCCGGGCCGGTGCGCAGCATCAGCCGCGAGCGCACCGGCGGCATGTACAGGGTCTCGGCCCAGCCCTCCGGGGAGAACAGCGTGTCGCGCATCAGCCGGCCCAGCTGCGAGCGGCTGTAGGGCTGGCCGTGCCCGAACGGCGTCGCCTCGCGACGGGCCCAGACGCCGCGCCGGTTGGGCACCACCAGGATCATCCGGCCGCCCGGGGTGAGCGTGCGCCAGACCTCCTGCAGCAGTTCCGTCGGGCTCTCGACCGATTCGAGCGCGTGGACCAGCACGACCCGGTCGATGGCGGCCTCGGGCAGCGGCATCATGGTCGGATCGGCGAGCGCCGTGCAGGAGCGGCCGGTCCCCGGCCAGTTCACCACCCCCTGCGTCGCCGGCATGAACGCCAGGGTGCGCTCGGCGATGCAGTGGATCGGCCCGAGATACGGCGTCGCGTAGCCGATCCCGAGGACGCGTAGGCCCGAGACCGAACCCAGGAACCCGTGGAGCGCGCGGGCGACGACGCGGTGCGTCTCGGCCCCCAAAGGGCTGGCATAGAAGGCCCGCAGACCGTTGACGTCGAGACGCATGGAGAAACTGGACACCGAGCCCGGGACGACGATCCTAACTCAATGGTAGGCCGCGATGCCCACGGCAAGCATCACGGGATGTTACGCTGACGGAACTCGGCTTGATCGCCGCCGGTTCACGGCAGCAGATTTAGCGCATCGCCGCGCCGTGCGAATCTTCGCGCCTCCTGACGAGGGACTCCGATGGCTCCCGAGACCGAGATTCGAACCTTCCTGTGCCGCAGCGACAATATCGGGGTCCTGATCCGCGACCCCGCCACCGGTGCCTGCGCGGCGATCGACGTGCCGGAGGCCGGCCCGGTCCTGAAGGCCCTGGACGAGACCGGCTGGCGCCTCACCGACATCCTCGTCACCCATCGGCACGGCGACCACATCGAGGGCATCCCCGCGGTGAAGCGCGCCACGGGGGCCCGGGTGGTCGCCCCCGCCAAGGCCGGGGACGCGGTCCCGGACGTGGATGTCACGGTCCGTGAGGGCGACACCGTGCAGGTCGGCGGGCTCAAGGCCCAGGTCTGGGAGACCCCGGGCCACTGCACCGACCACGTCACCTACTGGTTCGCCGAGGCCGGGATCGTCTGCTCCGGCGACACGCTGTTCACCCTCGGCTGCGGCCGTGTGTTGGAGGGCCCGCCCGAGACCCTGTGGCGCTCCCTGCGGCGGTTCGAGGCTCTGCCCGACGCCACGCGGGTGTTCAGCGGCCACGACTACGTCCTGTCCAATGCCCGCTTCGCCCTGGCGGCGGACCCGGAGAACCGCGACCTGATGGCGCGCAAAGCCGAGGCCGAGCGAGCCAAGGCCGAGGGCTGCTTCCTGATTCCATCGACGCTGGGTGCGGAGCGGGCGACCAATCCTTTCCTGCGCGCGAGCCTGCCGACCTTGGCTAAATCAGTCGATTTAGCGCCCGGCACAGATCCGGAAGCGGTGTTTGTTGCGCTGCGCGCGTGGAAGGACCGCTTCTAAGGACGGTGATAACCAAGAAAATTTTGTTGCGTTCTCAAGCCGAACTGACACATACCCTGTGCAAGCGGTACCAACCCGCTAGGTCAACGGGCTCCCGGGGGGAAGCCGTAACGTCAACGCGAAGCGCCGGGACGCTTCCGCCGGTCTGATGGGGGTCCGTCTCGCCCTACCACCTATCCACCTCCCGCCTTCCGCTTCCGTTTCTAAAGCCAGAGTCCGACGGGGCCAAGGAAGAAGCGCTCAGCGTTGCGTCCAAGGTTCCTGGAACCGACGCCACCGAGGCGCTTCGCGACACCGGCGAGGTGGCATCCACCTCGCGTCCCCGCGCGCCGGTTGCGGCCGATGTGCGGTTGCTCGGCATCGCCACCGAGCATCTCTCCCGTCTCGGCCCGAAGCGCGTGACGGTCGTCGCCGTCGCGGCGGAAGCCGGCATGACGCACGCCAACGTCTACCGCTACTTTCCGTCGAAGGACGCGCTCCTCGACGCGGTGGCGGGCCGCTGGCTGCGCGAGGTCGAAGCCCGGCTCGCCGGCATCGCCGACGCGCCGGATCCGGCCGACGACAAGATCGAGCGGCTGCTCACCGCCCTCGCCACGGTTCAGCGCGACGCCCTGTTCGACGAGCCGAACCTGTTCGCGGTCCATCTCGATGCCACGGTCTCGGCCCGGCCGATCGCCCGGCGGCACCGGGTTCGCCTGCGCAGCCTGGTCGAGCGCGTGGTCGAGGAGGGTATCACCTCGGGCATCTTCTCGGCCCGGGACCGGGAACGGGCGATCGCCTACATCTTCGACGCGAGCTATCGCTTCACGCATCCGCTGGCGATCCAGCACGATGCAGAGGTGCCGCGTGACTTGATCGAAGCCCGCTTCGGGGCCGTCATCCACGCGATCCAGAGGGTCCTGCGGTCCGGAATCCTCTAAGGCCAACGGTCCCTTCAGAAAGTCGGCAACACGTCGAAAGGCCCGGATATCGCATCCGGGCCTTTCGCGTTTCAGGGCTCACCAGGGCGGCGCGATTCAGCCCTGCAGGCGGCCACGAAATTCGCGAAATGACAGGCTCTCAGATCTGTCATCTGAGCTTTGCCGCACCGCCGACGCACGGTGCACTGCACCTAAAACCCTCGCTTCATTGGCGTTTCAGTGCCCGGGCCTGCGACATCCGAGCGCTCCCGCGGCCCGAGCGCCCACGTCTGCAACCGCCCATCGGGTTGAAGCGACGAGGCTTTTCGGCCACACAGCCGCGCAGATTCTTGAGCGGCGAATCCCGCGTCGGAGCCGACAATCCAACGGTCCCGGCACCTCGCCGATCCCACCGAAGACGACACGCAGCGGAGGTTGATCCGACATGGCTCGCAACAAGATCGCGCTCATCGGTGCCGGCCAGATCGGCGGCACCTTGGCCCTCCTGGCCGGCCTGAAGGATCTCGGCGACGTGGTGCTGTTCGACATCGTCGACGGCGTGCCTCAGGGCAAGGCGCTCGACATCGCCGAGGCCGCCCCGGTCGAAGGGTTCGACGCGACCTACGCGGGTGCGAGTGATTATTCCGCCATCAAGGGCGCCGATGTGGTGATCGTCACCGCCGGCGTGCCGCGCAAGCCCGGCATGAGCCGCGACGACCTGATCGGCATCAACCTCAAGGTCATGCAGGCGGTCGGCGAGGGCATCAAGAGCTACGCCCCGGACGCCTTCGTGATCTGTATCACCAACCCGCTCGACGCCATGGTCTGGGCGCTGCAGAAGTTCTCGGGCCTGCCCACCAACAAGATCGTCGGCATGGCCGGCGTGCTCGACTCGGCCCGCTTCCGCCATTTCCTCGCGGACGAATTCAAGGTCTCGGTCGAGGACGTCACCGCCTTCGTGCTCGGCGGCCACGGCGACGACATGGTCCCGCTCACCCGCTACTCGACGGTGGCGGGCGTGCCGCTCACGGATCTGGTCAAGCTCGGCTGGACCACCCAGGAGAAGCTCGACGCCATGGTCGATCGCACCCGCAAGGGCGGCGGCGAGATCGTCAACCTGCTCAAGACCGGCTCGGCCTTCTACGCGCCGGCGGCCTCCGCCATCGCCATGGCCGAGAGCTACCTGCGCGACAAGAAGCGGGTCCTGCCCTGCGCCGCCTATCTGGACGGCCAGTACGGCGTGAAGGGCATGTTCATCGGCGTGCCGATCGTCATCGGCGCCGGCGGCGTCGAGCGCGTCCTCGAAGTCACGTTCGACCCGGCCGAGAAGGCGATGTTCGAGAAGTCCGTCGCCTCGGTGACCGGCCTGATCGAGGCCTGCAAGGGCGTCGACAGCAACCTCGCCTGAACAACGGGCGTCACGCGGCGCCGACGCTGCGAATCGGGGACCATGACACGGTCCCCGCGCAGGCCGGACGAACGCTTCCCGCCATTGGCTACTCGCTCCTCATCAAGAGGCCCCGATGAACATCCATGAATACCAGGCCAAGGCCGTCTTGAAGGAGTTCGGCCTGCCGATCTCCCGCGGCGTGGCGATCTTCGATCCGTCGGAGGCCGAGGCCGCCGCCAAGGAGCTCGGCGGCCCGGTCTGGGTCGTGAAGAGCCAGATCCACGCGGGCGGCCGCGGCAAGGGCACCTTCAAGGGCGCCCCCGAGGGCGCGAAGGGCGGGGTGCGGGTCACCAAGTCCATCGATGAGGTCAAGCAATACGCCGGCGAGATGCTCGGCCAGACCCTGGTGACGATCCAGACCGGGCCGGCCGGCAAGCAGGTCAACCGCCTCTACATCGAGGAAGGCGCCCAGATCGCCGAGGAATTCTACCTCTCGATGCTGGTCGACCGCGCCACCGGCGGCGTCGCCTTCGTGGTCTCCACCGAGGGCGGCATGGATATCGAGGCGGTCGCCCACGACACGCCCGAGAAGATCCACACGATCCCGGTCGATCCGGCCACCGGCGTGATGCCCCATCACGGCCGCGCGGTCGCCAAAGCGCTGGGCCTCACCGGCGCCCAGGCCAAGGAAGCCGCCTCGCTCACCGAAAAGCTCTACACCGCGTTCGTGTCCAAGGACATGAGCATGCTGGAGATCAACCCGCTGGTGCTCACCGGCGACGGCCATCTCAAGTGCCTCGACGCCAAGATCTCGTTCGACTCGAACGCCCTCTACAAGCACGCCGACATCGTCGCGTTGCGGGACGAGACCGAGGAGGACGCCAAGGAGATCGAGGCGTCGAAGTACGACCTCGCCTACATCGCGCTGGACGGCACGATCGGCTGCATGGTCAACGGCGCTGGCCTCGCCATGGCGACGCTCGACATCATCAAGCTCTACGGCGAGAGCCCGGCCAACTTCCTCGATGTCGGCGGCGGCGCCTCCGAAGAGAAGGTCACGGCGGCGTTCAAGATCATCACCGCCGATCCGCAGGTGAAGGGGATCCTCGTCAACATCTTCGGCGGGATCATGAAGTGCGACGTCATCGCCCGCGGCGTCATCGCCGCCGTAAAGGCGGTGGGCCTGCAGGTGCCGCTGGTGGTGCGCCTCGAAGGCACCAACGTCGAAGAGGGCAAGGACATCATCCGGGGCTCCGGCCTCAACGTGATCCCTGCGGACGACCTCGACGACGCCGCCCAGAAGATCGTCGCCGCCGTGAAGGGAGCCTGATCATGTCGGTGATGATCGACGCCAATACCAAGGTCATCTGCCAGGGCTTTACCGGCAAGAACGGGACCTTCCACTCCGAGCAGGCCATCGCGTACGGGACCAAGATGGTCGGCGGCACCAGCCCCGGCAAAGGCGGCGCGACCCATCTCGGCCTGCCGGTCTTCGACACGGTCGCGGAGGCCCGCGAGGCCACCGGCGCCGACGCCTCGGTGGTCTATGTGCCGCCGCCCGGCGCCGCCGACGCGATCTGCGAGGCAATCGCCGCTGAGATCCCGCTGATCGTGTGCATCACCGAAGGCATCCCGGTGCTCGACATGGTGCGGGTGAAGCGGGCGCTGACCGGCTCGAAGTCGCGCCTCGTCGGCCCGAACTGCCCCGGCATCGTCACCGCCGGCCAGTCGAAGATCGGCATCATGCCGGCGAACATCTTCCGCCAAGGCTCTGTCGGCATCGTGTCCCGCTCGGGCACGCTGACCTACGAGGCGGTGTTCCAGACCTCGAATGCCGGCCTCGGCCAGACCACGGCCGTGGGCATCGGCGGCGACCCGGTGAAGGGCACCGAGTTCATCGACGTGCTGGAGCTGTTCCTGTCCGATCCGAAGACCGAGTCGATCGTGATGATCGGCGAGATCGGCGGCTCGGCCGAGGAGGAGGCCGCGCAGTTCCTGCGTGACGAGGCCAGGCGCGGGCGCAAGAAGCCCATGGTCGGCTTCATCGCCGGCCGCACGGCGCCTCCGGGCCGCCGCATGGGCCATGCGGGCGCGATCATCTCGGGCGGCAAGGGCGGCGCCGAGGACAAGATCGCCGCCATGGAAGCGGCGGGCATCCGCGTCTCGCCGTCGCCGGCCCGGCTCGGCTCGACGCTGGTCGAAGTCCTGAAGGGCTGAGGACCGCGCGTCTGGGTCGCGGCCGGCGCAGGCGCGCGACCCCCATATCGACGGGACGGGGCGGTCTGCCGCCCCGGTTCAATTTCAGGGCGATCCGCCCCGCGAGCGGGTCGCCGGAAGGGCAGGAGAGCCTGCCCGCGCGACAGGATGAACGGACCATGGCACGCCAGGACGTGAACGAAGCGCTCCTCGAAACCTCGTTCCTCTACGGCGCCAACGCCGCCTACATCGAGGAATTGCAGGCGGCCTACGCCCGCAATCCGGCCTCGGTCGACCAGGAATGGCAGACCTTCTTCAAGGGGCTCGGCGAGGACGAGACCCTGGTCGAGAAGAACGCCGCCGGGGCCTCCTGGGAGAAGCCGAACTGGCCGGTGCCGCTCAACGGCGAGCTGGTCTCAGCGCTGGACGGCAATTGGGGCGCGCTGGAAAAGGCGATCGGCGACAAGATCGTCGCCCGGGACGCCAAGGAGCCAAAGCCCGGCAAGCCGGTCGACAGCGTCGCCACCACCACCGGCGTCTCCGTCGAGCAGGCCACCAAGGATTCCGTGCGGGCGATCATGCTGATCCGCTCCTACCGGATGCGCGGCCACCTGCACGCCAAGCTCGATCCGCTGGGGCTCGCGCCGCGCGGCGACCACGAGGAGCTGCACCCGCAGCATTACGGCTTCACCGAGGAGGCCGACTGGGACCGCCCGATCTTCCTCGACAACGTGCTCGGCCTCCAATTCGCGACGATCCGCGAGATCGTCGACATCCTGGAGCGGACCTACTGCCAGACGCTCGGCGTCGAGTTCATGCACATCTCCGATCCGGCCGAGAAGGCGTGGATCCAGGAGCGCATCGAGGGCAAGGACAAGGAGATTTCCTTCACGCCCGAAGGTCGCCGCGCGATCCTGAACAAGCTGATCGAGGCCGAGGGCTTCGAGAAGTTCCTGGACCTCAAGTACACCGGCACCAAGCGCTTCGGCCTCGACGGCAGCGAGTCGATGATTCCGGCGCTGGAGCAGATCATCAAGCGCGGCGGCGCGCTCGGCGTGCGCGAAATCGTGCTGGGCATGGCCCATCGCGGCCGGCTCAACGTGCTCACCAACGTGATGGCGAAGCCGTTCCGGGCGGTGTTCCACGAGTTCAAGGGCGGTTCCGCCTCCCCGGCCGAGGTCGAGGGCTCGGGCGACGTGAAGTACCACCTGGGCGCTTCCTCGGACCGCGCCTTCGACGGCAACAACGTCCACCTGTCGCTCACCGCCAACCCGTCCCACCTCGAGATCGTCGATCCGGTGGTGCTCGGTAAGGTCCGGGCCAAGCAGGACCAGTGGGCCAAGCCCCATATCCAGCGCTCCAGCGTGCTGCCGCTGCTGATCCACGGCGACGCCGCCTTCGCCGGCCAGGGCGTGGTCGCGGAGTGCTTCGGCCTGTCGGGCCTGAAGGGTCACCGCACCGGCGGCTCGGTGCACTTCATCATCAACAACCAGATCGGCTTCACCACCGATCCGCGCTTCTCCCGCTCCTCGCCCTACCCGTCGGACGTGGCGAAGATGGTCGAGGCGCCGATCTTCCACTGCAACGGCGACGATCCGGAGGCCGTGACCTTCGCGGCCAAGGTGGCGGTCGAGTACCGGCAGAAGTTCGGCAAGCCGGTCGTGATCGACATGCTGTGCTACCGCCGCTTCGGCCACAACGAGGGCGACGAGCCGGCCTTCACCCAGCCGAAGATGTACCAGCGGATCCGCAAGCATCCGTCGGTGCTGGAGACCTACGGCCGCAGGCTCGTCGAGAACGGAACCCTCGACCAGGAGGCGCTGGACACCCGCAAGGCCGAGTTCCGCCAGGTCCTCGACAGCGAGCTCGACGTCGCCACCAACTACAAGGCCAACAAGGCCGATTGGCTCGACGGCCGCTGGTCCGGCTTCAAAGCCGTGCACGAGGATGTCGACGATCCGCGTCGCGGCCGCACCGCGGTGCCGGCCGAGACCCTGCAGGAAATCGGCCGCAAGATTACCCAGGCGCCCCCCGGCTTCCATCTGCACCGCACGATCCAGCGGTTCATGGACAACCGCGCCAAGGCCGTGGAGACCGGTGCCGGCATCGATTGGGCGACCGCCGAGGCCCTGGCCTTCGGGGCGACGCTGCTCGACGGCAACCGGGTCCGGCTCTCCGGCCAGGATGTCGAGCGCGGCACCTTCTCCCAGCGCCACGCCGTAGTGATCGACCAGGAGAACGAGCAGCGCTTCACGCCGCTCAACGCCATCCGCGAGGGGCAGGCCTCGATCGAGATCATCAACTCGATGCTCTCCGAGGAGGCGGTGCTCGGCTTCGAGTACGGCTACTCGCTCGCCGAGCCGAACGCGCTTGTCCTGTGGGAGGCCCAGTTCGGCGACTTCGCCAACGGCGCCCAGGTGGTGATGGATCAGTTCATCGCGAGCGGCGAGCGCAAGTGGCTGCGCATGTCCGGCCTCGTGCTGCTGCTGCCGCACGGCTACGAGGGCCAGGGTCCCGAGCACTCCTCCGCCCGCCTGGAGCGCTACCTGCAGGCCTGCGCCGAGGACAACATGCAGGTGGCCAACGTCACCACCCCGGCCAATTACTTCCACATCCTGCGCCGGCAGCTGAAGCGGGACTTCCGCAAGCCGCTGGTGCTGATGACGCCGAAGTCGCTGCTGCGCCACAAGCGGGCGGTCTCGACGCTGGACGCCCTGGCCGAGGGGTCGACCTTCCACCGCGTCCTGTGGGACGATTCCGAGGAGGAGGGCGCGCCCAACAAGCTGGTGCGCGACGACAAGATCCGCCGCGTCGTGCTGTGCTCCGGCAAGGTCTATTACGACCTGCTGGAGGAGCGGGAGAAGCGCGGGCTCAACGACGTCTACCTGATGCGCGTCGAGCAGCTCTACCCGTTCCCGCTCAAGGCGCTCGCCACCGAGATGGGCCGGTTCCGCAACGCGGACGTGATCTGGTGCCAGGAGGAGCCCAAGAACATGGGCGCCTGGTCGTTCGTGGAGCCCTACCTCGAATGGGTGCTCGGCCAGGCCGGCTCCGCGGTGAAGCGTGCCCGCTACGTCGGCCGCCCGGCCTCCGCATCCACGGCCGTGGGCCAGATGTCGAAGCACCAGGCTCAGCTCCAGGCGTTCCTCAACGAGGCGCTGGCGGTCTGATTTTCCAGGACCTGGCGGCGGCCTTCCCAGGCCGTCGCCGCCACTTTCCAGGCCGTCCGGCACGGCCCAACCGATCCGGAAGTGCAGATCAACATGGCTACCGATATCCTCGTCCCGACGCTCGGTGAATCCGTGAGCGAGGCCACGATCGGCCGCTGGTTCAAGAAGCCCGGCGACACGGTCGCGGTCGACGAGCCGATCGTCGAGCTCGAGACCGACAAGGTCACCCTGGAGGTCAACGCCCCGGCGGCTGGTCAGCTCGGCGAGATCCTGGTCAAGGACGGCGAGACCGTCGAGCCCGGCGCGCTGCTCGGCTCGATCGTCGAGGCCGGGTCCGCGGCCGCCGGCGGTAAGAAGGCCGCCGCGAAGGAGGCCGCCGAGACCAAGGCCGAGAGCCGCAGCGAGGCGCCTAAGCCCGCTTCGTCCGCGAAGGCCGAGGCGCCAGCTCACGAATCCTCAGCCGGTTACGGCAACCACGGCGACGCGGGCGCCCCCGCGTCCCAGCAGCGCCCGACTGGCGATAACGGCCCGGCGGTGGCCAAGCTCGCCCGGGAGAGCGGCGTCGACCCGTCCGGCATCAACGGCTCCGGCAAGGACGGCCGCGTCACCAAGGGCGACATGCTCGGCGCGATCTCGAAGGGGCCTGGACCAGGGCCGGCCCCGGCCGCCGCCCCCGCCAAGGAGGCCCGCCCGACCCTGCCGCGCGCCCCCTCGGCGCCGGACGATGCCGCGCGCGAGGAGCGCGTGCGCATGACGAAGCTGCGCCAGACCATCGCGCGCCGCCTCAAGGACGCGCAGGACACCGCCGCGATGCTGACGACGTTCAACGACGTCGACATGTCGGCCGTGATGGCCCTGCGCAGCCAGTACAAGGACATCTTCGAGAAGAAGCACGGCACCAAGCTCGGCTTCATGGGCTTCTTCACCAAGGCGGTGATCGGCGCCCTCAAGGACGTGCCGGCGGTCAATGCCGAGATCGACGGGCAGGACCTCGTCTACAAGAACTACTACCACATTGGCATCGCGGTCGGCACCGATAAGGGACTGGTCGTGCCGGTGGTGCGCAACGCCGACGACCTGTCGATCGCGGGCATCGAGAAGACCATCGCCGGCTTCGGCAAGAAGGCCCGCGACGGCAAGCTGTCCATCGAGGACATGCAGGGCGGCACCTTCACGATCACCAACGGCGGCATCTACGGCTCGCTGATGTCGACCCCGATCCTCAACGCCCCGCAATCGGGCATCCTCGGCATGCACCGCATCGAGGAGCGCCCAGTGGTCCGCGCCGGCAAGATCGAGGCGCGGCCGATGATGTACCTCGCGCTGTCATACGATCACCGGATCGTCGACGGTAAGGAGGCTGTGACCTTCCTGGTGCGGGTGAAGGAGGCGCTGGAGGATCCGGCCCGGCTCGTGCTGGATCTGTGATCCGGGTTGGCTGGGGAATGATCGTGGGCTCGATCGGAAAGTCTTGCTGATCGATGCCGACCATCGCCATCGTCGAGGGCGTTCGGATCACGATCTATCTCAACGATCATTTGCCGCCTCATCTGCACGCATTCTTTTCCGGCCAGGAGGCGAAGCTTTCGATCGTCACGGGCGAAGTCCTCAGCGGGGCTTTGCCGCGTGCGAAACTCAAGGGCATCCGGGCGTGGCTGGATGCGAACCGCGAACAGGTTTCCTATGTCTGGCGAGAGATCCGGGCCGGTCGCTACAACGGGGGAATGATCGAATGACGTCGCATCGAATCGCCTTCGTTGAGCCGCTTCAGTATCCGACTCTCCGCGTCACGTTCGATGACGGCATCGCGGGTATCCTGGACCTTTCGGACTCGATCGCGACGGGCGCGATCTTCGCGCCGCTAAGGGATGAAGCCTATTTCCGGACGGTGGCTGTCGGCGATCAGGGGCGGACCTTCGGCTGGAACCTCGACGCCGTCGGGCACGAGATCGATTTCTGCCCCGACGCAACGCGGATCCGGATCGAGACCCAGATCGTCGAGGACCTCGCGAGCCGCTACGCGTCGGCCCACGCGGCAGCCGCATGAGTGAGCCCATGAACGGACCCAACGTCGCCATCGTCACCGGCGGCAGCCGCGGCATCGGGCGGGCGGTGTCGCTGCTCCTGGCGGAGCGCGGCTACGCCATCTGCCTGAGCTACGTCTCCGACTCGGCCGCGGCGCAGGCGGTGGTGGATGCGATCACCGCCAAGGGCGGCAAGGCGCTGGCGGTGCGCAGCGATGTCGGCGTCGAGGCGGACGTGATCGCCCTGTTCCAGGCGGCCGACGGGCTCGGCCGGCTCGCCGCGCTCGTCAATAACGCCGGCGTGGTCGATATGAAGTCCGACGTCGCCGACATGAGCGCGGCCCGGCTCCAGCGGATGATGAACACCAACGTGGTCGGCAGCTTCCTGTGCGCCCGCGAGGCGGTGCGGCGGATGTCGACCAAGCGCGGCGGGGCAGGGGGCGCCATCGTCAACCTGTCCTCGGTGGCGGCCCGCCTCGGCGGTCCCGGCCAGTTCGTCGACTACGCCGCCTCGAAGGGCGCGATCGACTCGCTCACCATCGGGCTCGCCCGCGAGGTCGCCGGGGAGGGCATCCGCGTCAACGCCGTGGCGCCCGGCATCATCGCCACCGAGATCCACGCCAGCGGCGGCGAGCCCGACCGGGTCGAGCGCCTCGGGCCAGGCGTGCCGATGGGCCGCGCCGGCACCGCCGAGGAGGTGGCCGCGCCGATCGCGTGGCTGATCTCGGAGGAGGCGTCCTACACCACGGGCGCCATCCTCGATGTCGGCGGCGGCCGCTGACCCCACCCTTTCAGACTCCCTTCTCTCCGACCGCCCCAGGCGGCATGACCGACCGGAAGCGAACTCCCATGTCCTACGATCTCGTCGTCATCGGCACCGGCCCCGGGGGCTATGTCTGCGCGATCCGCGCGGCACAGCTCGGCCTGCGGACCGCCGTGGTCGAGAAGCGCGCGACCCACGGCGGCACCTGCCTCAATGTCGGCTGCATCCCGTCGAAGGCGCTGCTCCACGCCTCCGAAGCCTTCGAGGAGGCGACCAAGCACTTCGCCGATCTCGGCATCGAGGTCAGCGGCGTGAAGCTCGACCTCAAGAAGATGATGAGCTTCAAGGCCGAAGGCGTGGCCGGGAACACCAAGGGCGTCGAGTTCCTGCTCAAGAAGAACAAGGTCGACACCTTCCACGGCACCGGCAAGATCGCGGGCGCCGGCCGGGTCGAGGTCGTGTCCGAGGATGGCGGCAACCAGATGCTCGAGACCAAGAGCATCGTCATCGCCACCGGCTCGGACGTGACGCGCCTGCCGGGCGTGACCATCGACGAGAAGGTGGTGGTCTCGTCCACGGGCGCGCTCGAGCTCGACCGGGTGCCGAAGAAGCTCCTGGTGATCGGCGCCGGCGTGATCGGGCTGGAGCTCGGCTCGGTCTGGCGCCGGCTCGGCGCCGAGGTCACCGTGGTGGAATATCTCGATCGGGTGCTGCCCGGCATGGACGGCGAGGTCGGCAAGCAGTTCCAGCGGATCCTGACCAAGCAGGGCATCCAGTTCAAGCTGTCCACCAAGGTGACCGGCGTCGAGGTCGGCAAGAAGGGCGCGAACGTCACCGTGGAGCCGGCCGCGGGCGGCGAGGCGGAGAGCCTGGAGGCGGACGTGGTCCTCGTGGCGATCGGCCGGGTGCCCTACACCGAGGGTCTCGGCCTCGACACGGTCGGCGTGCAGCGCGACGACAAGGGCCGGATCCTCACCGACTCCCACTACGCCACCAACGTCACCGGCATCTACGCGATCGGCGACGTGATCGCCGGCCCGATGCTCGCCCACAAGGCCGAGGACGAGGGCGTCGCCATCGCCGAGATGCTGGCCGGCCAGTCCGGCCACGTCAATTACGGCGTGATCCCGAACGTGGTCTACACCTTCCCGGAGGTGGCCTCCGTCGGCAAGACCGAGGAGGAGCTGACCAAGGACGGCATCGCCTACAACGCCGGCAAGTTCCCGTTCACAGCCAACGGCCGGGCCAAGGCGAATGGCACCACGGAGGGCTTCGTGAAGGTGCTGGCCGACGCCCAGACCGACCGGGTGCTCGGCGTGCACATCGTCGGGGCGGATGCCGGCAACCTGATCGCCGAGGTCGCGGTGGCGATGGAGTTCGGCGCCTCCTCCGAGGACATCGCCCGGACCTGCCACGCGCACCCGACGCTCACCGAGGCGGTCAAGGAAGCGGCGCTCGCCGTGTCCAAGCGCGCCATCCACGTCTGAGCGGCAGCACCCGGCGCGGGATCAGGCGATCTTGCGCCGGGCGTTCGGAAGGTCGGCGATCCGCAGGAGCGCGCTCGGCGCCGGCGGGGCGGTGAGCGCGTTCAGGAGATACGGCCGGCGCAGGCCCAGGGCGTTGTGCAGCGCCAGGTCGATGTCGCGGGCGTAGAACGGCATCCGCAGCACCGCGTCGACGCCGAAATAGCGCCCGGCCTGGGCGATCGGCTCCAGCTCCGACGTGGTCAGCAGGGTGATCCGGGTCGGGAGGCCGAGGGGCTGGATCTGGCAGGCGAGCTCCATCCCTTCGATGCCGCCGAGCTTCACATCGATGAAGGCGAAGTCGTAGGCGCCGAGCTTGAGCTGGCTCAGGGCGTGGCGCCCGCAATTGGTCTCTTCGAGCTGGATCGCGAAGCCGCTGCGCGCCACCACCCGGCTGATCGCCGTGCGCCCGGCGGGGGACGAGCAGGCGAGCAGCGCCCGGGTCGGGGTGCGGCGGCGGGCATCGGCATGCAGGAGCTGCTCGATATGGCCCGGATCGAGCGGCGTCTTCAGCACCTCGTAGGCGCCCAGACTCTGGGCGATATCCTGCCAATGCGCCAGCACGCGCGTGGCGACCAAGACGAGGCAGGGCGGCTCTGCGCCCGCCCGACGCGCCACCGCGACCGCCTCGGGCCCGCTCAGGTCTTCGAGTTGGAGACCCACGAAGGCGAGGCTGGGGCGTTTCTGGAGAAGGATGTCGCACAAAGCCTGACCCGACGTCGCCTCGTCGATCACGGCCTGGGGGTCGAAGCGCTCGACGATCGCCCTCAGGGCGCTACGCCGCCCCGCATTGCAATCCGCGATCACGACACGTGCGGGTGACCGCGCCTCGTCAAGCTCCATGGCCATGCCCGGCAATCCCATTCCCCGATGTGGAGAATGGATGGAGATCGTGACGAAGCTCTTAAAAGGCAGCCCAATAAACCACTATAGGGGATAGTCTGCTCGACATATTCCTGGAAACAGCTCTCAGCACTGGTATCCCACCGTTAGATTAGCGGCCGGCTCTTGGATGCGCCGCCGTGTAGGCACTCATGAGCCGGGCGGCGTCGACCTGGGTGTAGAGCTGCGTGGTCGACAGGGAAGCGTGGCCGAGCAGTTCCTGGATCGCCCGCAATTCGCCCTGGCGCGCGAGCAGATGCGTCGCGAAGGAGTGGCGCAGAGCATGCGGGGTCGCGCTCTCAGGTAGCCCGAGCGCCCCTCGGGCCCGGGCCACCGTGTACTGGATGATGCGCGGCGAGAGCGGGCCGCCGCGGGCGCCGACGAAGAGCGGCCCCTCCGGCGGCAGCGGCAGCGGGCAGGCGGCTATGTAGTCGGCCACCGCCCGCGCCACCACCGGCAGGATCGGCACCATGCGCTGCTTGCCGCCCTTGCCGAGCACCGTGACCTGATCGCTGCCCGGAAGCGGCGCGTCGCGCCGGGTGAGGCCCAGGGCCTCGGAGATGCGCAAACCCGCGCCGTAGAGCAGCGCCAGCACCGCGGCATCTCGGGCCAGCACCCAGGGCTCACGCTCCTCGCCGGCCCGGATGGCCGTGTCGGTGAGCGCCACCGCGGCTGCGACGGGCAGCGGCCGGGGCAGGCGCCGCGGGACCTTGGGCGCGCGCACGCCGCCGAGCGCCGAGACGCTGCCGTAGCCCTCGCGCTCCAGGAAGCGCCCGAACGAGCGCAAACCCGCCAGCATCCGCATCAGCGAGCGCCCGGACACCTCGTCGGCCCGGCGCGCCGCCATGAAGGCGCGGATGTCGCGCACTTTCAGCGCCACCAGCATCGGGATGGTCGGCGTGCCCTGGCGCGACGCGAGGTGGATCAGGAACTGGCGCAGGTCCCGGCTGTAGGCCTCGACGGTGTTGGGCGACATCCGCCGCTCCCGCGCCAGCCCGTCGGCCCAGGCATGGACCGCCTCGCGCAGGCGCGAATCGCCCGGAATCAGGATCAGGTCGTCGGCCGTCTCGCGCGCGCTCATGGCCTCACTCGACCGGTTTTTTGTTGTCGGGGGCTTAACGCCTCGCCGAGCGGCCGCTCAGTTCAAGATCCCGTCCTTGCCCTGGAACCCGGCCAGCGGCGCGGTGAGGACGCAGCGCAGGCCGGTCTCCCGGTATTCCAGGGCCACATTCCCGGCGACGGTGCCCGCGAAGGCGCGCTCGATCAGGCGGGTGCCGAAGCCCTTGCGCGAGGGCGGGGCCACCGGAGGGCCGCCCGATTCCATCCAGCTGAGCCGGAGTTGCGGGCCTTCGGCCAGGGTCTCGATCTGCCAGGTGACGCCGACATGCCCCGCCTCTGCCGAGAGGGCCCCGAACTTGGCCGCGTTCGTCGCCAGTTCGTGGATCATCAACGCCAGGGCGAGGGCCGCCTTCGGCCCGATATCGAGGGCCGGCCCCTCGATCCGCAGGCGGCCGGCGCGGGCATTGTCGTGGAGCGCCAGCGCGCCGCGGATCACCGCCTCCATGCCGGCCCGCTCGGCATTGCCGGCGAGCAGGATGTCGTGCGCCTTGCCGAGGGCCAGCAGGCGCTGCAGCAGGGCGTCGCGGGCGGACGTGACGTCCGGGGCGTCGCGCAGGGTTTGCGACGCGATCGCCTGGACCATCGCCAGGGTGTTCTTCAGCCGGTGGCTGAGTTCCTGGCTGAGCATCTCCCGATGCGAGTCGGCCTCGGCCTGCTGGGTCGCATCGAGCATCACGCCGGTCATCCGGGTGGCCGTGCCCTCCGCGGTGCGGACGATGATCGCCCGGTTGAGGACCGTCGCGTAGGTCCCGTCGGCCCGCCGGAACCGGTATTCCTCGCTCCAGCGCAGGGGCGCGCCCTCGAGGGCCGCCTGGACGCTGCGGCGGACGCGGTCGCGATCATCGGGGTGGATATGCGCGTACCACCAGGCGTTGCTTGGCTCGATCTCCGCCGGCCGGTAGCCGTAGAGCGCGGATAGCCCCTCGTCCCAGTGGATCCGGCCCGTCTGCGGGTTCCAGTCCCAGATCAGGTCCGTGGTCGCCCGCGACGAGAGCCGATAGCGCTCCTCAGAGACCGCCAGCGCGTCGCGGGTTTGGCGCTCGGCCGCCAGGGCCGATTCACGCTCCCGAACCGCGCGGCGCAGATCGAGCTGCGCCATCGCCTGCCGCGCCAGCGCCCGCAGGGCGAAGGACTGGTCCGCCTTGAGGCCGTCGGGCCGAGGCTCGGTGTCGATCACGCACAGGGTCCCGAACGGCACGCCGTCCTCGGTCCGGAGCACGGCGCCGGCATAGAACCGGATGAACGGCGCGCCCGTCACCAGGGTGTTGTCGCGGGTGCGCGGGTCGGCCCTCAGGTCGGGAATCACCATCAGCCCGTCCGCGGAGTCCAGCGCGTGGACGCAGACCGACTGGCTCAAGGGTGTCTCGCAGGACGGGAAGCCGAGCCCGGCCTTGAACCATTGCCGGTCGGCCGCGACGAGGCTGACGAGGCCCACCGGCACCGCGCAGATCTGCGTCGCCAGCGTGACGATGTCGTCGAAGGCCGGCTCGCGCGGCGTATCGAGGATGCCGTAGCTGTGGAGGACCTGGAGGCGGGCGGTCTCGATCGGGTCTGACATGGCCGGGGGGCGGAGGCTCGGGCGGCGGAGGCCGGAGAAAGCACGCGGAAGCGATCGGGATCGGTCTTAGCCTATCTTGGGCGTATGAGCATCTTGCACTTCGGGGGCAGGTCTTCGGGTGATGCATATTCAAGCGCATTGTCCGTCGCGGCTCGCCCGGCGCCGATCCCCATGCCAGGCTGGAGTGATGACGCTCCTCGCCTATGCCGGTGCCGCCCTGGCGGAGATCGCTGGATGCTTCGCGTTCTGGGCCTGGCTCCGGCTCGGCCGGTCGGCCTGGTGGGCGCTGCCGGGGATCGCCTCGCTCGTGGCCTTCGCCGGCCTGCTGACCCTGGTGGACAGCCCGGCAGCGGGGCGCGCCTTCGCGGCTTATGGCGGGGTCTACGTCGCCGCCTCGGTCCTGTGGCTGTGGCTCGCCGAAGGCCAGCGGCCCGACCGCTGGGATCTGGCCGGGGGCGCGGTCTGCCTGGCGGGCACGGCGATCATCCTGCTCGGGCGGCGGGGGTGAGGCGGCCTCATCGCCCCAGCGTGTAGAACTCGTCGTTCGGCCGCAGTTCGGCGACGCTGGCGAGCCGGTTCGACAGGGCGAACAGGGCGGTGATCGCCGCGATGTCCCAGATGTCGTCCGGGCTGAACCCGTGGCCCGCCAGCACCGCGTGGTCCTCGGCCTCGACCGTGTGGGCCGCCTGCGCGACCTTGAGGGCGAAGGCCAGCATCGCGCGCTGGCGCGGGGTGATGTCGGCCTTGGCGTAGGCGACGGCGATCTGGTCGGCGACCAGAGGGTTCTTGGCCCGGACCCGCAGGATCGCGCCGTGGGCGATCACGCAGTAGAGGCAGTTGTTGGCTGCGCTGGTCGCGACCACGATCATCTCGCGCTCGGCCTTGGTCAGGCCGCCGGGCTTGTCCATCAGCGCGTCGTGATAGGCCATGAAGGCGCGGAACTCGTCCGGGCGGTGCGCCAGCGCCAGGAAGATGTTGGGCACGAAGCCCGCCTTCTCCTGCACCAGGGCGATGCGGGCGCGCAGGTCGTCGGGCAACTCGGACAGCTTCGGCACCGGGAAGCGGCTGATCGGGGCCTTCTCGCTCGTCATCGTGCTCTCTTGGTGAAACCGGGCGTTCACGATACGTACGGCACGCTCGGGCCGATCGTCGAGGGCAGCCGGCCATAACGATGCGGCCAGCTTTCGGAACACGACGATGTACGAGAAAAAAAGCCCTGGAGCGTCATGAGCAGCATCGTCCGCATTCTGGGGATCGATCCGGGGCTCCGCCGCACCGGCTGGGGCCTCATCACCGCGCAGGGCAGCAAGCTGACCTACGGCGATTGCGGCGTCGTGACCTCGGACGGTGACCTGCCGCTGGCCCTGCGCCTGCGCGAGTTGTTCGAAGGCATCGGCCGCATCGTCGACGCGCAGAAGCCCGACGAGGTCGCCGTGGAGGAGACCTTCGTCAACAAGGACGCCCAGGCGACGCTCAAGCTCGGCCATGCTCGGGCCATGGCGCTGGTGGTGCCGGCGCTCGCGGGGTTGCCGGTGTTCGAATACGCCGCCAACCTGATCAAGAAGACCGTGGCGGGCTCCGGCCACGCCGAGAAGGTGCAGATCCAGGCGATGGTGCGCTTCCTGCTGCCGAAGGCGGAGTTCCGCGTCGCCGACGCCGCCGACGCGCTGGCCATCGCGATCACCCATGCCAGCCACCGCGACGCGCACGCGCTGCGCAAGACGCATCTGCCGGAGGGCAAGAAGCGCAGCCTCACCGGCCAAGCGGCCGCGGGCCAGGGACTGGCCGGGAAGGGGTTCTCGGCCGCCGCCGCCGCGCGTATCGAAGCGGCCCTGGCGAAGCAGGGCTGATCGGGCAGGATTTTCCAGAAAACTTGGTGGGGGAAGTAGGACTCGAACCTACGAAGCTTACGCAGCGGATTTACAGTCCGCCCCCTTTGCCGCTCGGGACATTCCCCCAAGGCGGGTTTTTCACCCGCGGCGCCCTTATGGTGAGGGGCTGGCCGGGTGTCAACGCTTGTCGTGGTGCGATCCCGCCTCCCGGGCCACGTTTCGGGCGCTTCGCCGGGGTTGAGGATACGGGGCCGCTGCGCGGCCAGTCCCGTGCTGGGTCCCGGATCAGGTTCCGCTACGCTCCACCTATCCGGGGAAGGGGCGGTGCAGGATCAAACGCCACGCCCTTTCCCGGGCACGTGCAGCGCCAGCGGAATGCGACCCGGGACCCAGTATGCGACGCGTCGCGCAGCGGCTCATTCTGACCGCACCTTGATCGCTGGGGAAGAAAACGCGAACGTTCCGCGTCCCCAGGGATTCACAAAGGAATCGGGATCGGCCACGGTGCGCGGATGTCGCCCTGCTTCGCCGGCCATTGACCCGTCCCGCCCCGTCCCTGCGGTCCCACCAGCGTACGTTGATGGCCCTCGTGGCGGCCATGGCGAGCGGGGAGGCGGGGCATGTCCAGAAGATCCTGGCGGCGGTGACGCCAGGCGGCGGCAAGTCGCTGCTGCCGGTGATCGCGGCGCACACGCTGATCGCGGCGGGCCGGGTCGAGCGTGTGGTCTGGGTGGTGCCGCGGGATTCCCTGCGCCTCCAGGCGGAGGAAGCCTTCGCCGACCCGCTCTGGCGCGCAGCGTTCGGCCATGCGCTCAGCGTGCGCGCCGCCGACAACGAGCGCGATCCGGCCCGCGGCCTCTCCGGCTACGTCACCACCTATCAGGCGGTGGCGGCCGCCCCGGCGCTGCACCTCGCCGAGGCGCGGGCGCACAGGACCCTGCTGGTGGTCGACGAAGTCCATCACCTGCCGGTCCCCGGGCGGCCTGGGGCGGACGACGCCTCCGCCGAGGAGGAAGCCGAGGCGGGGGCGTGGTCCCGGGCGATGCTGCCGGTGATGGAGGCGGCCGAGATCGGCCTGTTCCTGTCCGGCACCCTGGAGCGGGCCGACGGCCGGCGCATCCTCGGCCTACCCTACCGGCCGTCCGCCCTCGGCCGCGGCCCGGAACTCGACCTCGACGCGCCGGGGCTGGCGGTGATCGGCTATTCGCGCTCGCAGGCCCTGGCCGAGCGGGCGGTGCTGCCGGTCACCTTCGGGGCGATCGACGGCGAGGCGAGCTGGCTCGAAGGCGGGCGGATCGCCGGCGATAGCCCCCGGGTCGGGCCGCATCGCCTTGGCGCCGGATCGGTCCGGGTCACCACCCGGCCGGCTTTGTTCACGGCCCTGCGCACCGGCTTCGCCCGGGATCTCCTCAGCGAATCCTTCTTCGCGACCAAACGCCTGCGCGCCCGGCGCCGGCTCGAACGCGATCTGCCGCCCGGCCAGATGGCCCGGGGACTCGGCAAGCTCCTCGTGGTCGCTCCGGACCAGGCGAGCGCCCGCACCTACCTGACGACCCTGCGGAGCTGGATGCCGGCCCAGCAGGGGGAGCGTGACGTCCGGCTGGCGACCTCCGGCCAGGGCGACGCCCACGCGGCCCTGGCGGCATTCCGCTTGACCGCGGAGCCGGCGGTGCTGGTGACGGTGGCGATGGCCTATGAGGGGCTCGACGCCCCCGAGGTCGCCGTGGTGGCGGCTCTCACCCATATCCGCTCCCGGCCCTGGCTGGAGCAGATGCTGGCGCGAGCCACCCGGGTCGATCCGCATGCCGGCCCCTACGACAACCAGCAGGCCCTGGTCTTCCACCCGGACGACCCGCTCTTCGCGCGCTTCCGCCTGGAGCTCGAGACCGAGCAGGGCAGCAGCGTCCGGCCGAAGCGCGAGCGGCCGGCGAGCGCCATCGTCCCGGAGCGGACCCCGTGGCGCGACGAGGATCCCGGCGGCATCACGCCGCTGGAGAGCAACGCGATCGGGCTGCGCTACGCCCTGCTGCGCCCGCGGCTCGCCGAGCCCGCCCCGGTAGCGCCGGCGCCGGAACCGCCGTCCGTCACCGAGCGGACCCTGCGCCAGCGGCTCGCAGTCGCGGTGGCGAGCCAGGCGGTCGAGGACGAGGCGTCGCTGCGCGTGCCCCGCGGCGGCAACCTCGCGCATCGCTACAACGCGGTGCTCAAGCGCGTGCTCGGCAAGGGCCGCGCGACCATGACCCTGCCCGAGCTGGAGGCGGCGCTCGCCTGGCTTGAACGCAACCGGCTCTCGGACCATCTCGACCGCCTCGACGGTGACGCCCGCTACGCGTGGTCCGCCCGCCGGCGCCGCGGCCGCTGGCAGCCGGAGCGCGCCGCCGGCCGCTGACCCGTCGCGGATCGGAGGAGCGCGCGATGACCGAAACCCTGCCGGACGCCTTCGTGGCGACGCTGACCGAGCCTGAGCCGCCCGCGGCCTGGCCGGCGCCGCGCGCCGCCCTCTGGTGGCTCGCCAAGGACGCGACCGAGACCGCAGACGCGACCTGGGCGCGGGCGCATGCCCTGGTCCAGGACGCCTCCGGGCCCGACGCCGCCTGGGTGCACGCGCATCTCCACCGCATCGAGGGCGATGACGGCAATGCCCGCTACTGGTATGGCCGCGCCGGCCAGCCCGTGCCGCGCGGCACGCTCGCCGAGGAGCGGGCGGCCCTGATCGCCGCCCTGGCGAGCGCGGGCTGAACGCCGCGGCGTCCGGTCCGAACCTGTCCGTCCCGCGCGACCGGCCGTGACGGCAGGATCGTTTATTACGCAAACAGACTATGCCTCACGGATCGAAATTTAATATCTGCGCGACATGTCGGCCATACCTGGCGTGGCAGGATTGATTTTACATCGCGCCCGCAAATCGATATCGGGCATGATGCCCTCTTGATCGCCCGTGACAATTGAGAAGCCTGTGCGTTTCCCCCCGTCTACGTGGTCTTCGATATCCTGCAACGGCGAAATCTGAGTCAGGCTGGGCCCGTCGATTTCGGATCACAAGGAACGTGCTGGTTATCGTGATGAGCTTGAGCTGTTTAGTCTGCAGTGTGGGCCTGGCGGGTCTTTCGCTGCGCCACCCCACGCGCGCGGTCGCCCTCGAACGCTTGAGCGGGATCTGCCTGGTGCTCGGCCTGTCCCTGCTCGGGGTCGCCCTGCACGGCGCCCGCTTATAGTCTCAGGGCTGCGAAGACCGATTCTCGGAACGCCTGAGCCGACAACCGGTTGACAGCCCGCCCGGCGCGCAGGCCGGGCCTCGATTATCGGAGCGGACCTATGAGCCTCCTCGGCAGCATCGTCGGCAAGATCCTTCATCCGTTCGGCGGCGGTTCCGCGGACGCCGCACCCTCATCCACGTCGGGCTCCTCCAGCGGCTCGGCCGGTACGGGCACCGCGTCCGCCCCAGGGGGCGCCAGCGGCGGCGAGCCCGTCGACGTGGAGGCCGTGCTCACCGGCCTCGCGGAGAAGAACCCGCAGACGCTCGATTGGCGCCACTCCATCGTCGACCTGATGAAGCTGCTCGGCCTGGATTCGGGCCTGTCGGAGCGCAAGAAGCTCGCCGACGAGTTGCACTACACCGGTGACAAGGAGGACTCGGCCTCCATGAACATCTGGCTGCACAAGCAGGTGATGGTGAAGCTCGCCGAGAACGGCGGCAAGGTGCCGGAAGACCTCAAGAACTAAAGCCGCGCACGGCCCGGCGCCTGATCGCGCCGGGCCTTCCTCAGCGCCCGGTGCGGACCCGGGTCCAGAGGCGGGTGACGTAGCGCTGGGTGCGGTCGTCCCAGGCGGTGTTGATCGACAGGCGCTGCATCGTCGCCTCGTCCGGGTAGATGCCGGGATTGCTCAGGATCTCGGGCTTCACGAATTTCTTCGCCGCGAGGTTGCCGCTGGCATAGGCCACGAAGTTGGTGTTGGCCGCCGCCACCTCGGGTCGCAGCATGTAGTCGATGAAGGCCAGGGCCTCGGCCGGGTGGGCGGCATCCTTCGGAATCGCGAAGGTGTCGAACCACATCAGCGCGCCTTCCTTCGGGACCACGTAGGCGATCTCGATCCCGTTCTTCGCCTCTTCGGCCCGGCGCTTGGCTTGCAGCACATCGCCGGAATAGCCGACCGCCACGCAGATATCGCCGTTGGCCAGCGCCTGGATGTATTCCGAGGCGTGGAACTTCCGGACGCTGCCGCGGACCTTGAAGAGGGCGTCGGTCACCAGGGTCAGGTCGTCCCAGCGCTTGGAATCGGCCTTGGCGCCGAAGACCGGCAGCATGCTGGGAATCAGATCCTCGGGACTGTCGAGCATCATGATCCCGCAATCCTTGAGCTTGTTCGCGGAAGCCGGATTGAGGACGACGGTCCAGGAATTCAGCGCTGCGTTGGCGCCCAAACGCTCGCGGACGGCGGCGACGTTGTAGCCGATGCCGGTGGTGCCCCACATGTAATCGACCGCGAACGTATTGCCGGGGTCGTACACGGCCAGCCGATTGGAAATCTCCGGCCAGAGATTGCCGAGGTTCTTCAGCTTGGACTTGTCCAGGGGCAGGAACGCCCCGGCCCGGATCAGCCGCTGCAAATAGGGTCCCGACGGCACGACGATGTCGTAGCCCGACCGGCCAGCCAGCAGCTTGGTCTCCAGGATCTCGTTGTTGTCGTAGGTGTCGTAGACGACCTTGATGCCGGTCTCCCGGGTGAAGGCGTCGAGCACCTTCGGGTCGATGTAATCCGACCAGTTGTAGATGTTGACGACCCGCTCCTCCGCAGCGCGCACGGGCGCAGCCGGGGCGAGGATGAGGAGGGCGACGAGCAGCGCCGCCATCCGGGAACGAAAGCCACTTCTCGCGCGCGCGGCTGCCCGACGCCGGACCGGGACGAGGCGCCGGACCGATCGTTCGACCCGGCCCGTCCCGGCCCCGCTCACGCCTGCCTCGCGGCGACGACCACGATCTCGACCAGATATTGCGGATCGCACAGCCGCGCCTCGACGGTGGCGCGCGCCGGCGGGTGCTCCTGCGATACCCAGGCATCCCAGGCGGCGTTCATCTCGGTGAAATGGCCGATGTCGGCGAGGTAGATCGTCGCCGACAGGATGTGATCCTTGTCGCTTCCGGCGACCGCGAGCAGCCGGTCGATCTGCACCAGGATATTCTGGGTCTGGGCGGTGACCCCAGTGCCGACCGGATCGGACGCCACCTGGCCGGCGAGGTAGATGGTGTTGCCGTGGATGGCGCCCTGCGACATCCGCGTTCCCGGTTCGATCCGTTTGATGCTCATTCCAGTCCCCAGCCGGCGGAAGTCGGTATCTGCCGTGGCAGCGGTGCGGCCGTAAAGGGCTGCGCGCCGACGCGCCGCGGGAACCAGCGGAAAATTCTCCCCGGCGTGTGCAGTTGCGAGCAACCGTGGCCGGCCGCCGTGCGTTCATCCGGCATCGCTTGTCACGCCTTGGGGTTCGTCATGGGTATTCTCTGGACCATCGTCATCGGGTTCCTCGCCGGAATCATCGCCAAGTTCCTCATGCCCGGACCGAACGAGCCGTCGGGCTTCATCCTAACGACCATTCTCGGCATCGTCGGCGCCTTTGTGGCGACCTTCATCGGCCAGGCCGTCGGCTGGTACGGACCGAACCAGGGCGCGGGCTTCATCGGTGCCATCGTGGGCGCCGTCGTGGTGCTGTTCATCTACGGCTTCATCGCCGGACGCCGCAGCACGACGATCTGACCGGTTCCAGAGCGCTAGAACGCGAAGGGGCGCCCCGCGGGGCGCCCCTTTTTTGTGGTCTGTCTCAGTCCGTCGACCGGGCGAAGCCCTTAGAAGTGATCCGCCGCTGCCTTCACGGCACAGTGGCCCGTGGCGCCGCGCACGGCCAGACCGACGCCGACGACCAGCGCCAGCAGGCTGAGGATCTTGTTCGGCCGGGGCTGCGCGGCCGCAGCGGCGATCCCGAGGCCCAAAGCCACCGATACCGCCCGCTCGGTGGTGGTGAGGTTCGGCTGCCCGCTGAAGATGTCCTGGATCATATCGTTAGCCATGAAAGCTTTCCCGCTGTGAGGTCGCGGTGCGAACGCGGGCGCGGGGCGGGCGTTCCAACCGTCCCGCACGGTGGAGGCGTGCAGGCTGCGCAGGAGCCCGAGTGGCACCTGCTGCCGCGCGGGCACGACCGTCGACGCCACGGTAGAACGTCGCATCGAGCGCCTGAGCAGGATCTGCCGGACAGACACACTCCGAGGCTCCGGCTCCTGGGAATTGGGCTCGGCGCATGAAAAAAGGCGCGGCCCCCGGGGACCGCGCCTTTCATCTCAGGCCCGCGCCGGCCGAAGCCCGCGCGGGAAAGTCCCAAACAATCACTCGCCGGCGGAGTCGCGGCGGCGCTCGCCGCGGTGGCGGCCGCCATTGTCCTCGCGCCGGGGCTCGCCGTCCCGGTCGCTGCGGCTGGAATCGCGCTCGGCCTTCACCTTCTCGGTGATGTCCTCGCCGGTCTGCTGATCGACGACGCGCATGGACAGGCGGATCTTGCCGCGGTCGTCCTGACCGAGGAACTTCACCTTGACCTTGTCGCCTTCCTTGACGACGTCCGTCACCTTGGCGACCCGCTGGGCGGCGAGCTCCGAGATGTGGACGAGGCCGTCCTTGGCGCCGAAGAAGTTCACGAAGGCGCCGAACTCCATGCACTTCACGATCGTGCCGTCATAGATCATGCCGTTCTCGGGCTCGGCGACGATCGAGCGGATCCAGTTATAGGCCGCCTTGATCGCCTTGCCGTCGGCCGAGGCGATCTTAACGATGCCGGTATCCTCGATGTTGATCTTGGCGCCGGTCTTCTCGACGATCTCGCGGATTACCTTGCCGCCGGTGCCGATCACGTCCCGGATCTTGTCGGTCGGGATCTGCATCGTCTCGATGCGCGGCGCGTACTCGCCGAGCTCCGGCCGGGCGTCGGTGAGGGCCTTGGCCATCTCCTGAAGGATGTGGGCGCGCCCGTCCTTCGCCTGGTCGAGGGCGACCCGCATGATCTCCTCGGTGATGCCGGCGATCTTGATGTCCATCTGGAGCGAGGTCACGCCCTCGTCCGTGCCGGCCACCTTGAAGTCCATGTCGCCGAGGTGATCCTCGTCGCCCAGGATGTCGGACAGCACCGCGAAGCGCTCACCTTCGAGGATGAGGCCCATGGCGATGCCGGCCACCGGACGACGCAGGGGCACGCCGGCATCCATCAGCGACAGCGAGCCGCCGCAGACCGAGGCCATCGAGGACGAGCCGTTGGACTCGGTGATCTCGGACACGACGCGGATCGTGTACGGGAACTCGTGCGCCGGCGGCAGGACCGGCCGGATCGCGCGCCACGCCAGCTTGCCGTGGCCGATCTCGCGGCGGCCCGGGGAACCCATGCGGCCGGTCTCGCCCACCGAATAGGGAGGGAAGTTGTAGTGGAGCAGGAAGCGCTCCTTGTAGGTGCCGTCGAGCGAGTCGATGAACTGCTCGTCCTCGCCGGTGCCGAGCGTGGCGACCACGAGGGCCTGGGTCTCACCGCGGGTGAACAGCGACGAGCCGTGGGCGCGGGGCAGAACGCCGACCTCGGAGACGATCGGGCGGACCGTCTTCAGGTCGCGGCCGTCGATGCGCGAGCCGGTATCGAGTACGTTCCAGCGCACGACCTTGGACTGCGCCTCCTTGAAGGCGGCCTTGACCTTTTCGGCCGGGAACTTCTCCGCGCCCTCGGGGCACAGGGCGGCCAGCACCTTCGCCTTCACCGCGTCGACGGCGGCGTAGCGCTCCTGCTTGACCGTCTTGGTGTAGGCGGCGCGCAGCTCGGTCTCGCAGACCTCCAGCACGGCCTTCTCGACGTCCGCGTTCTCGGGGGCCTGGAAGTCGCGCGGCTCCTTGGCGGCCTTCTCGGCCAGACGGATGATCGCCTCGATGACCGGCTGGAAATGCTTGTGGCCGAACATCACGGCGCCGAGCATCACGTCCTCAGAGAGCTCCTTGGCCTCCGACTCGACCATCAGCACGGCGTCCTGGGTGCCGGCGACGACGAGGTCGAGGCTCGACTCCTCCTTGGTCTCGGTGACCAGCGGATTCAGCCGGTAGCCGCCGTTGATGTAGCCGACGCGGGCGGCGCCGATCGGGCCCATGAACGGCACGCCCGACAGGGTCAGGGCGGCGGAGGCCGCGACCATCGACACGATGTCCGGATCGTTTTCGAGATCGTGGGTCAGGACCGTGATGACGACCTGGGTGTCGTTGCGCCAGCCGTTGATGAACAGCGGGCGGATCGGGCGGTCGATCAGGCGAGAGACCAGAGTCTCCTTCTCGGAGGGACGGCCCTCGCGCTTGAAGTAGCCACCCGGGATGCGGCCGGCGGCGTAGGCGCGCTCCTGGTAGTTCACGGTGAGCGGGAGGAAGTCGATGCCGGGCTTCGGCTCCTTGGTGGCGACCACGGTGGCGAGCACCGAGGTCTCGCCGTAGGTGGCGAGCACCGCGCCATCAGCCTGACGGGCGACCTTGCCGGTCTCGAGGACGAGCTTGCGGTCGCCCCACATCAGCTCTTCGCGTTGAACGTCGAACATTCTTGTCTCTTCCTTGCCTTCGGCGGGCCCGGCCCAGCGCCGTCGGGGGCAAGACGGCGCGACACTTCATCCGGGGAAGTGTCGCGCGATCCTGCCCCGACGCTGGCGCCTCGAAGCGGCCCGTTTTTCGAGCGGCCGGACCCATTCCGGCAGCCCGAGATTGCAGAACGCGGCCCCGAGCCGGGCTCGGAACCGCGCGTGGTGCGCCTTAGCGGCGGATGCCGAGACGCTCGATGAGGGCGCGGTAGCGGGCCTCGTCCTTGCGCTTGACGTAGTCGAGCAGCGAACGGCGCTGCGAGACCATCTTCAGCAGGCCCCGGCGGGAATGGTTGTCCTTGCCGTGGGTCTTGAAGTGGCCAGTCAGGTTGGTGATCCGCTCGGTGAGGATCGCGACCTGGACCTCGGGGGACCCGGTGTCCTTGGCGTCCTTGCGGTGTTCCTTGATGAGCGCGGTCTTGCGCTCTGCCGTGATCGACATCGCATGCCTTTCGGGTTGTGCGGGTTCGGATGCGGCGCCCCGGAGGAGGGCGCGCGGACTCGGCGTTCGGCCAGTGCCGGGATGTCGTCCAGCACGGTCACAGCGCCAAGCGGCTCAAGCCCCGCCCGGTAACCCGGGCTGAGGCCGCGCGATCCATACACGAAACCGCCGGATACGCCAGCCCCGGGCCCCCAGGGCCGCGCCGAGGGAAGGGTTAACATCCGCGTGCTAGCCGGAGGGCGCACGAAGGTTGGCCCAGCGATGAACGCGAGTCTCACGGACGCGTACGGCGTCTTGGTGGCGACGCTGCTCGGCGTCCCCCTGGTCCTGCTGCCGGGCTATGCACTGGGCAGATTGACCGGGATTTTGGGATTTAGCACCCTCGCCCCCGGGGGCCGATTTCTCTGCTCTGCCCTATTGGGAATCGGCCTGCTGCCGGCCCTCGACAGCCTGCTGGTCCAGGCCGCGGGCGTTCCGGCCGCCGCCCTGGCGAACGGCGCGCTTGGGCTGGCGACGCTGGTGCCGGCGGCCCGCTGGCTTCGGGGCCGGATCGACCTGCCGGCCACGGGGCGCGGGCTGGCGCTCGCCGCGCTCTGGGTCGTCATCGTCGCCTACGCGCTGATCGACATCGACACCGGCACGGGCCTGTACCAGCCGGTGACCGTCATCGACCTCGTCAAGCACGCGAGCCTGACCCGCTCGATCGTCCAGGACGGCCTGCCCCCGGTCGATCCGTTCTTCGCCCGACCCGAACGGGCCGGCTACTACTACTTCTTCTACACGCTGTGCGCGCTCATCGACTGGGCCGGTGGGGCGCTGGTCGACGGACGTACCGCCTTCGCCGGGATGGCCTTCTGGACCGGGATCGGGCTGCTCGGCCTGCTGGACCGGCTGCTCGCCGTCACCGGGCTGGTGCGGGACGCCTCCCAGCGCCTTGTCCGCGGCGCGACGCTCCTGCTGCTGCCGGCGGGCGGGCTCGACATCCTGCTGGTCATCCGCAATCGCATCGAGACCGGGATCTGGATCCCGATACCGGAATGGCTGAACGAGCAGGTGCTGAACTGGCCGAGTTCCCTGGTCTGGGTTCCGCACCACGTCGCGGGCGCGCTGGCCGGCTGGCTGGGGCTGCTCACCCTCGCCGAGGCCGCGGACGGGACACGGCGCCCCCCGGGCGCCACGGTCGCAGTGGCAAGCATCGCGTTCGCGGCCTGCGCGGGCCTGTCGGTCTGGGTCTGCCTGGGCACGGTTGCGGCGGCCGGGACCTGGCTGGCGCTGCTGGCGATCGAGCGGCGCTGGCGCGATGCCGGCCGGCTCGTCGCGGCGGGGCTCGTCGCCACCCTCCTCGCCGCGCCCTACCTGTCCGGTCTCCTGTCGAGCCGGGGCGAGGCCGGGCAGGCCATCGTGTTTGCGGTCCGGAGCTTCGGTCCCCTTGAGGGTGCGGCGGACAGCCCGGTGTTGAGCCTGATCCGTGTGATCTTGCTGCCGATCAATTACTACCTGGCCTTCGGGGTCCTCGCCGCCGGCGCGTTCCTGTTCTGGCGCATCGTCCCCCGGAGCGAGGCCCATGCCCGCGAGGCGGGGCGGTTGCTCACGATCGTGGCGGCCTCCTCCCTGCTGATCGGCGGCTTCCTGCGCTCGGCGATCCTCTACAACGACCTGGGCTGGCGCGTGGTCCTGCTGGCGCAGGTCGCCACCCTGGCCTGGAGTGTGGCGGCCCTGACGCGGATTGCCGGGGCGCGGCTCCGGCTGCCCGGATTGATCGCCGCGCTGCTCCTGCTCGGCTACGTGACGACGCTCTACGGATTCGCCGGGATGCGGGCCTATCCCGCGTCCGGCCTCCCGAACTTCGCCTTCCTCAATGGCCGCCCCGACATCGATCGCGCCCTGCGGGCCGCTTACGCCTGGGCCGGGGAGCGGCTGCCCCGGGATCTGGTGTTGCAGGCGGCCCCCGGGGGGCCGCGGGTGTTCGATTTCGGTCTCTATGGATTTCAACCCGTCGCGGTGGCCGATCGGGAAGCGCGGCTGTTCGGAGCCTCGCAGGAGGCCGTCGCGGCGCGTCTCGCTCAGGTCGCGCCGATTTTTTCCGATGTGCTCACCACAGACGATGTCCACCACCGGGCCGCCGGAGCCGGTATCGGCGCATTGATTGTCACCGCGCAGGATGCCCCCTGGGCGAACCCGGAGTCCTGGGTCTGGCGCAGCCGGCCGCTCTACGCGTCGCCGCTCGTCCGGATCCTGTCCGTCAACGACCTGGATGGGGGACCGCGATGAAAGACGCCGTCCCCTCGCGTCCGCGACAGGCGCTGCGCTGGCTCACGGCCCAGGGTGCGCTGCATGCGGGCGCGCTTCTCATCAGCTCCGGCTGCTTCGTGCTGCTGTTTCAGACGGATCTCTGGTCCGGCGTCACGATCCTGTTCTATCGCGGCCTGATCCTGCTGGTCGTGGCCTTCCTGGTCAGCGTCGTGGCGACGGCGGCCCTGGCCGGGCTCGGCCGCGCCTGGGGGCTGCGCCGCCGCGATGCCCTCGGCGCCTGCGTGCTGTCGCTCGCCCTGAACCTCAGCGTCTTCGTGATCTTCCCGGTGACGGTCGATCGCTCGATCAGCGTGTTCCTGCTCGGGCAGATGGCGGCCCATCCCGAGGAGCGTTTCAGCGCCGAGCGGGCGCGGGCGGTGTTCGAATCGGTCTATCTCGGCGAGTTCCGCCAGATCGAGCGGCGTCTGGCGGAGCAGACCGCATCGGGCAACCTCGCTGCGGACGGGGACGGCTACGTCATCACCCCGCAGGGCCGTGCCTTCATCCGGTTGTCAGGACTCGTCGCCAAGGTCTTCCAGACCGATCCCCGAATGGTCGACGCCCGGTCCCCCGCCCTGAACGCACCGCCGCACTGAACACGCGGGCAGACGTCCGCTCCATTTCGGACCGGGCGACCCACGTGAGCCCATTCTGCCAACACATCCCGATCCGTCACGATCAGGAATAACCTGTCGCTCCAACTAGGCAAAGAGCGTCAACTGTGATCGAAGACGCGGATAGGAAAGTCTGCCATCGAATCTCGAAGCCACTCATCGAAACGCGATGACCGTTCCGGGCGCTTTCATAGAAACACTTTGTTTAGACTTAAGGCTCGAAACGTTGATCCGTCATCAGTGCCCGCGCGACCCTGCGGTGACGCCTGCCCACATCAGCAACGCCCGTCCCGAGCGCAACGCCAGCGTTGGGCAGGCGGCGGAGTGGGCGTTCGGAACGCTCGGCTGCCTGGTCGCCGTGCTGGTGCCGTTCGCCATCCTGGCGCTGCCCCAATCGGAGGTGGTGGCGGTCGTCGGACCGCCCGGCGGCGGCGCTGCCGAGTCCATCCGGATCATCGCGGAAGCAGGCGGGACCCTTCTGAACCGTGGCGGACCGGACAACGTCCTCCTGGCCCGCTCGGACCGGGAGGGATTCGCCGGCCGCCTCTACGCTGCGGGGGCCCGCCTCGTCCTCGACGGCCACCTGTCCGAGGGGTGCGGTCCGTCCGCCGCCTCAACGCCTTCGCCGAACGCCACCCCGGCAACGGCCTGGAACTCGCCGCAATGAGCCATCTCGATATCCTGCAGCGCCGCTTCGCCCGCTTCCTGATCCTGCTGCTCTGGGCCCATGTCCCGATCATCGGCGCCTATGAGGTCGTTCTAAGCGGGGGCTTGTCCGCACTCGGCCCGATCGCCGGGGCCATCTGCCTCGCCGGCATCGTGACCGCTCTGTGGCTGCGCGACCCGGTCAGCACGGCCACCCGCATCGTGAGCGGCGTGGCCTTCGTGGGCATGGCCGCGCTCCTGCTGGTCGTCTGTGCCGGTCGTCCCTGGCAGATCGACATGCACATGTACTTCTTCGCCTGTCTGGCGGTGTTGGCCGGATGGTGCGACTGGCGCGTGATCCTGGCGGCGGCGGCGACTACGGCTATCCATCACCTCGCTCTCAATCTCGCGATGCCAGCTCTTCTTTTCCCGGGCGGGGCGGCCGATCTGGGCCGGGTGCTGCTGCACGCCGCGATGGTGCTTGCCGAGACGGTCATCCTGATCGCGGTCTGCCGGACCGTGGAAGGGTCCTTCAAGTCCCTCGCAACCTCCGAGGTCGAGGCGCAGGCGCAGCTCGCCCGGGCCATGGAGCTGGAGGAAGAGGCGACCACGAACCGGTCCGCGCTCGAGACCGCGCGCAAGTCCGGGACCGAGCAGCTCGCCCGCGCCTTCGAGGATTCGATCGGCGGCATCCTCGACCACGTCGCCAAAGCGGCCGGTGCCGTCGAGGCGCGCGCGGCCGGCATGGCCTCGACGGCGGCCACGACCGCGGACCGGTCGATCGGGGTGGCCGCCACCGCCGGGGATGTCGCCGGCAAGGTCCAGGGTACCGCGGCAGCGGCCGAGGAGCTGGGTTCGTCGATCGGCGAGATCGGGCGGCAGGTCGACGTGTCGGCCGAGATGGCGCGCGAAGCCGCCACGCAGGCCGCCGCGGCGACGCCCCTCGTGACCGAGCTGCGCACGGCGGCCGAACGCATCGGCGACGTGGTAGCGCTGATCTCGAACATCGCCGGCCAGACCAACCTGCTGGCGCTGAACGCCACGATCGAGGCCGCCCGGGCCGGGGAGGCGGGCCGAGGGTTCGCGGTGGTCGCCGCCGAGGTCAAGGAACTCGCCGAGCAGACGGGGCGCGCCACGCAGGAGATCGCCGCACAGGTCAACCGCATCCAGACCTCCACCGGGCAGGCGGTCGCGGCCGTGGACGGCATCACCGTCCGGATCCGCGACATGAGCGGCGTCGCCACGGCGATCACCGCCGCGGTCGAGGAACAGCGTGCGGCCACGCAGGAGATCCTGAAAAACGTCTCGGCGGCCGCCACGGACACGAGCGACATCACCGCCACGCTCACGGATGTCACGGGCGACGTGCAGGTCACGGGGTCCGAAGCGGGGCACGTCCTCGCCTCGATCTCGGACCTCTCGAAGGACTTCGCGACCCTGCGTGCCGAGGTCGGCCGCTTCCTCGCCTCCGTGCGTGCGGCATAAGGTCCCGGCTCGGTTCTTGCTCTCCGGCTTCTTGTCCATCCAACCAGTCACTGAAGACCGTGAGCCTCGACATGTCTGACACCGCCGCCATCGCTCGGATTGAGAGCCCGGCGACCGGCGATCCCAGTCTCGCCCGGAGCCTCACCGCCCCGGGCCTCGTCGCCATCGGGCTCGGCGCCACGATCGGCGCGGGCATCTTCGTGCTGACCGGAACCGCCGCGGCCCAATATGCGGGTCCGGCGCTGAGCCTGTCCTTCGTGATCGGCGGCATCGCCTGCGGCTTCGTCGGCCTGTGCTACGCCGAACTGGCCGCCATGATCCCGGAAGCAGGCTCGACCTACACCTACACGCGGGCGTGCCTCGGCGTGCTGCCGGCCTGGATCATCGGCTGGGATCTCGTGCTCGAATTCGCCATGGCGGCGGCCACGGTGGCGGTGGGCTGGTCCGGCTACGCGCAGTCGCTTGCGGCGGATTTCGGCCTGGCGCTGCCGGCCGCGCTGGCCTCGGCACCGGGGGATGGCGGCCTGGTCAACCTGCCGGCGGCTGGGATCGTGCTGGTGCTGACTGCTCTCCTGACCCGCCGGACCCGGGAGGCCTCCCTGGTGAACGGGCTGCTGGTGGTCGCCAAGATCGCGATCATCCTGGCCTTCGTGGGCGTCGGCGCGGTCCACCTCCAGCCGGAGCTCTGGCACCCGTTCGTGCCGGAGAATGCCGGCTCGTTCGGCACCTACGGCTGGAGCGGCGTGTTCCGCGGGGCCGCGGTGGTGTTCTTCGCCTTCGTCGGCTTCGAGACCGTCGCGACCGCGGCGGGCGAGTGCCGGGCGCCCCAGCGCGACGCGCCGGTCGGGCTGATCGGCTCGCTCGCCATCAGCACGATCCTGTACGTGGCGGTGGCGGCGGTGCTCACCGGCCTGGTTCCCTATCAGGAACTGGACGTGGCCGACCCGATCGCCAAGGCGATCGACCGCCTCGCGATGCCCGGCCTTGCCATCGTGATCAAGATCGGCGCCCTGATCGGGCTGACCACCTCGGCGCTGACGGCGCTCTACGGGCAGGGCCGGATCTTCTTCGCCATGGCCCGGGACGGGCTGCTGCCGCCCCTGTTCTGCCGGGTCGATCCGAAGACCCGGGCGCCGGTGGCGAGCCAGGTGGTGATCGGGCTGTTCACCGCGGCGGTGGCCGGGCTGGTGCCGATCGATATCCTGGGTGAGCTCGTCAGCATCGGCACGCTCCTGGCGTTCAGCCTGGTCTGCGGCATCGTGCTGATCCTGCGCCGGACCCAGCCCGACCGGCCCCGGCCGTTCCGCGTGCCGGCGGCGACGCCAATGGCCGTGCTGGGCATCCTGTCGTGCCTGGTGCTGATGGCCTCGCTGCCGGCCGATACCTGGATCCGGCTCGCCATCTGGCTGGTCATCGGCCTGGCGATCTATGCCGGCTACGGCCGGCGCCACACCCGGCTCACCCGAGCAGGTTGAGCGTCGCCCGGCTCACCGCGTCGATCGAGGCCTCCGCGCTGAGATTCAGCTCGTAGTTCCGGATCACGCGCTGCAGGTCGGCCGATTCCAGCGCGACGTTGACGTTCGGCAGGCGGACATAGCCCTGCCGGTCGGCCGCCGCATTCGATGGGTCGTAGCGCCGGCGGAAATCGCTGCCGTCGCGCACGATGCGGCCGACCGGTTCGCGCGCTCTGTCGACATCGACCGGCTGGAACACGGCGATCTTCCGGGCATAGGGCGCCCCGCTCGGATCGGCCGGGGTGGAATCGGCGTTCGCGATGTTCTCGGAGATGGCCCGGATCTGCCCGTTCTGGATCCGGCGGCCATAGGCCAGCGCGTCGGTGGCCGCCTTGAGGGAGCTGGTATCCGGCATCGGGCGGGCTCGGTCGGCGCGGGGAAAGACTGAACGATCCTTTACGAAACAGCCTTAAGAGCCAGTTAAGCAGCGCGGCCGGACAGGCTGACCGCCTCGCGCAGGTCGCGCCCGTCGGTGAGCCGCAGGCCCCTGCGGCGCAGGGAGGCCAGCAGCGCCCGGTCCGGGAACGGGCAATAGGGCAGGACCTCCGTGGTCCGGCCTTCGGGCAGGCGGTCCGCGCGGGCGATCGCGTCGAGCAGTTGGTCGAGCATGCCGCGCCCATGGGCGTGGAGCGCCACGGCCGCCCGGGTGGCGGTGGCGGCGGCGGGGAGGGGCACAGCCTCCTGGGCCAGGATCGCCCCGGTATCGATCGTGGCGGCCAGCCGGTGCAGGGTCATGCCGAAGGCGCCGGGCCCGTCGGCCAGCGCATGGATCGTCGGGACCGGGCCGCGGTGGCGCGGCAGCAGCCCGGGATGACCATTGATGCCGCCCAGCCGCGCCAGATCGATGGTCTCGGCCTTCAGGATCTGGTCGAAATGATAGGTCAGGATCAGGTCCGGGGCCGCCTCGCGCAGCGCCTGAGCGACCTCAGGCCCGTTCACGTCGTCGACCGTCAGGGTCGGGATGCCGAGGCGCCGGCACAGGGTCTTGAGCGGAGTCGATTCCGGCGCATCGCCGCTGCCGGAGACCGCCTGGGTCAGGGGCGCCAGCGGGCGCAGCAGGTCCGGTAGCCCGAAATTCACCGCGAGGTAGGGCAGGATCCCGGCGCCGGAGCGGGCGAGATGGCGCCGGACCTGCCCGGTCAGCCCCCCGCTCGACGGCCGCTCCGCGTTCGAGAGCCCGACCAAGGCGATGTCGGCCCTGTGATCGGCCACGAACCGGCGCACCACCCGCGCGTTCGGCAGCGCCTCCAGGACGAACAGGGCGATCCGGGCGCGGGCCATCAGCGGCGCGGCCGTCGCTGGAACCGGAAGGCGTAAAGGCCGGCTCGGCGGATGCTCTCGGGCAGGAGCAGCACGGTCCGCGCCAGGGCCGCCAGCACGAACGGGAAGGCGATCACGTCGCGGTCCTTCGCGACGCCCTTGGCGATGTGCAGGGCCGCCTCGTCGGCGCTCATCTCCAGGGGCCGCCAACCCTTGAGCTCGCCGCCCATCGGGGTCTTCACGTAGCCCGGCGCCACGACGTTGACCTTCACGCCGCGCGGCCCGACCTTCTGGCGCAGGGCGAGCCCGTGGGCGACCAGGGCAGCCTTGGCGCCGCTATAGGCCGGGGCATCCTGCAGCGGCGCGTAGGCCGCGAGCGAGGACACCAGCACGATCTGCCCGCGCCCGCGCTGGAGCATCAGCGTCAGCGTCGGCAGCACGATGTTGAGCGAGCCCGTGTAGTTGATGTCTGCGGTCTCGAACGCCGTCTCCTCTGACTCGACCTCGCCCTTCTGGTTGCCGCCGTTCACCGCGGCATTGGCGATGACGAGGTCCAGCGGCTGGGCCGCGTCGGATTTGTGGATCAGGTCGATCGCGGCGGCCCGGTCCCGGGTGTCGAGGCGCACGGGCTCGACGGTCGCGCCGCTGGCCCGGCAATCCCGGGCCACGGCTTCCAGGCGGTCGACATTGCGTCCGATGAGGATGAGGCTCACGTCGGCACGCGCGTAATGGCGTGCGAGCGCAGCGCCGATACCGCTCGACGCGCCAGTGATCAGAATGCGGGGCATGGTGCGGGTGCTACGCCGCGGAGCCCGGACAAATCAAGGCCGGGAAAGGCTCACCGGCGACTTAAAGGCTCGCCAGGACCCGGAAACTGTCAGGAAGAACCGACTGTTTTCCCGTCACGCTTCAATAGACAGGCGCGAGCTGTCCGTCGCTCTCGCCGCCCTCGCGGATCACCCGGGCCGCGGCCAGCATCGAATCGGGCAGGGCGGATTCCATCCGCGGCACCGAGCCGGCCACGGCCCGCTCGATCGCGCCCTTGGAGAAGAAGCCGCCGTTGACCTGGGTCTTGTGCAGCACGACCCGGCGGAAATCGGCCATCAGGCCCATGTCGGGCGCGGTCGGGTTCGTCCAGAAGCCGTCGAGGTCGCCCTGATGGGTCAGGCCGGCCATATTGTAGATCGCGGTGCCGACCGCGTGAGTCGGGCGTCCCATCTCCAGGGACAGCATGCCCACCGTCGAGTTGACGATCACGACGCCGCGGGCGCCCTTGATCAGGGCCGGCAGGTCGCCGCCGTCGATGAAGTCGAGCCGGTCGCTGACGCCGTGGCGCCGGGCCGAGGCACGGGCGAATTTCCGCCAGTTGATCAGGCCGCTGTCCAGGGGATGCAGCTTCACCAGGAGGCGCGTCGGGGCCGAGGACGCGTCCGCGAAGGACTTGATCACCCGGTCCATGAAGCCCTCGACGCCGAGGAACGGCGAGTGGACCCGGATCTGGTAGTCGCTGTCGAGCTGGAGCGGCAGCAGGAAGTAATCGCAGCCGACCGCGCGGTAGATCTCGTCACAGCGCGCCGCCTCGCGGCGGGTATGGGCGCGGCGGCTGAACTTCTTGATCCAGCCCGCATATTCGGCCGCGATATGGGTCGGCCGGTGGCTGCGGAAATGCGGGAAGAGATAGGGAAACGCGATGTTGGCAACGTTGTAGCCGACGTCCCAGACGCTGCGCCGGGCCATGTCGCCCGTGGAGGGCATCGCCCGTCCGGGCTGGGGCAGGCGCCGCGCCAAGGCGCGGACCTCGGCGGCCGTGCGCGGCAGGGACGAGAAGCCGTTCACCCCGCCGAGCTCGCAGGTGATCCAGTTCGGACGGATATAGCCTTCCTCGAACACGTGAACCCGCAGGCCGCGGACTTCCGCGATCATCCGGGCTGCCCGGTGGAACGGCCGGCAATCGCCGAACAGCACGATGTCGGTGACGGCCTCACGGTCGAGATACGATTCGAGATACGTGCCCCAGGCCTCGCGGCGGCCGCGGTAATTGTCCGCGTTGCCGTTCCAGAACAGCCAGTCGCCGGGGCAGAGGTTGATGCGGCGGACTTCGTGTCCCCGGGCGCGCAGCGCCTTGCCGAGATCGGAAAAGAACGGAGAGGCGATGCCCTGCAGGAACAGAAAGGTCGCAGGGCGGTCGCGGAGGGCGTCGGGGGCGGTCTTTTGCATTCCGCGGCGCTTCTATCCTTGACCCTCGGCCGGACGGATCCGGACCGGAAAGAGTGACCAGAGTTGGCACGCAGCAACACGGCCCGGCAATCCGAGGCCGCGTCGCGGGGTGGCGTTTCCGCTCCGGCGTGGCCCGTCTGCAACGGTCGCACGTTTGCGGCCACCACGCGGATTGAAGGGGCAATCACGGCGACGATATGTCCAAATCCTTTCCAAGCCGTGACGCTTGCGTGATCGGCCACGGTTGTCCCCGCGATCCCGGTGATTCCGCGCCGGCCATCCCACCGCGGCGAAAATGCGCTACAGGCGGCCCGAACGAGTCAGCAGACCGGAGCCGGGCGCCCCATCATGTCCCTTGAACCGACCCCGTCGCTCTACGCGACCGGCCGGACGATCCGCCGCCTGCGGGCGGAGATCGAGGCCGCGACGGGCTTCGCCTTCGACCGGGTTCGGCCCGGCGCGGTCGGCACCGTCTGGGGGGCGGGAAGCCTGCCTGCGCGCCTGCTCGCGCTGACCGGGCGCCGCCGGCTCGTGGTCACACCAGGTCCGCTGCTCAGCCCGTACGACACACCGGAGACCGGGTTCGCATCCCTGCGGCTCAGCCTCGACGGCAAGCCGCTCGGCGGGGAGGGCGGGATCCATTACCTCGATCCCTGGACCCGTCAGCTGATCGACCGCGAAGCCTGCGCGGAACACATCGCCTGGCTCGCCGCGCGCTTCGCCGAGAACGACCGGCGCGTCGTCTATGTCGGCATGTCGCGCTGGAAGCGGCCGGCCCTCGACGTGCTCGGCACCGGTCCCGCCGGGCGCCCGGTCCACACCATGACGGCCGAGGCCGCGGTCGAAGCCGGCCAGCGTCATCACGGCCGGATCCTCGCCTGGGCGACCCGTGCCCCGGGCAAGCTGGAAGACGCCTGCGCCCAGGCCGGCCTGCCGCTCGCCCGGGTGGAGGACGGTTTCCTGCGCTCGGTCGGCCTCGGCGCGAGCCTGCAGCCCGGCGCCTCCATCGTGGTCGACGACCTCGGCATCTACTACGACCCGCGCCGGGAGAGCCGCCTGCAGCGGCTGCTGGCCGAGTCGGATTTCGCGCCCGAGCTGGTGAGCCGGGCCAAGCGTCTGCGCGAGGAGGTCGTCGCGCGCCGCCTCAGCAAGTACAATGTCGGCCTCGACGCCGCCGCCCTCGACTGGCCGACCGGCCGGCGGATCGTGCTGGTGCCCGGGCAGGTCGAGGACGACGCCTCGGTGCAGCACGGCTCGCCGCTGGTCCGCTCGAACCGGGCGCTGCTGGAAGCCGCGCGGCGGCGCAACCCCGACGCCTTCCTGCTCTACAAGCCCCATCCCGATGTCGAGGCGGGGTTCCGCCCCGGTATCATCCCGGAGGCCGAAGCGCTCACCCTCGCCGACCGGATCGTGGGGGGAATCAGCATCGTCGACCTGCTCGACCGGGTGCACCACGTCGAGACCATGACCTCGCTCGCGGGCTTCGAGGCGCTGATCCGCGGGCTCAGCGTGGCGACCCATGGCCGCCCGTTCTACTCGGGCTGGGGCCTGTCGGAGGATCTGGCGCCAGGGGCCGACCGCGGCCGCAGCCTCACCCTGGACGAGTTGGTCGCCGGGGCGATGATCCTCTATGCGCGCTACCTCGATCCCGTAGCGATGAAGCCGTGCAGCCCCGAGCAGCTCCTCGACCGGCTCAGCGCCGCCCGGGAGGCGGCCCCGCGCAGCGCGCTCTCGATCGGCCGCACCGCCCATCTCGTCATGCGGGCGCGCTACGGCCTGTTCAATCCGATCGTGCGGGCGCTCCGCAGCCGCCGCGGCGTCGGCCGCGAGACGGGGCCGCGCTAGGCGGGGGCATCCATGGCACCCGCTGTCCCGGTTTCTTTTTACGATCCCAAGAGGATAGAGCGGATTCCTATCGCGGCGGACGAAATCTCGGTTCCGAGGCATCCGCATCCGGAAACGCCCCGAAGCCCCTGTTTCACCATGTTTTTCCCTGCCGGGTCGCATCCCGTACCATCCGCTGGCGCGCTCGCCCCTCTTCGAGTTCCTGAACCGTGACCACGTTCCTCATTGCCGCCGCCCTCGCGCTCGCCCTCTGCCTCGCCCTCGAGGTGTTCGTCGGCGATTCGATCGGCCCGGCGCGCCTGGCGCCGCGCGATCTTGCCCTGCGGCTGCTCGGCTACCTGCTGATCCTGCTGTTCTGGTTCGTCTTCTCGTGGCGCCCCTGGCTCGCCGGGCTGACCTGCGTCGTCTCGGTCGCGGCGCTGATCTATGTCAGCCGGGCCAAGCGCTCGGTGATCGGCGAGCCGCTGCTGTTCAGCGATTTCGTCCTGCTGCCGCAGGTGCCGCGCCATCCGCAGCTCTACTACATCCCGCCGCTCTGGGATCCGCGCATCTCGGTTCCGGTGGTCCTGACCCTGATCGCGACGGTGATCTGGTACCGGACCGAGCCGAGCGTCCTGCCGGATGCGCCGATCCCACGCATCGCCGCCCTCGTCGGCCTGCCCCTGGCCCTATGGCTCTTGGTCCGTGCAGCGTCCCGGCCGCCGCTGGCGGGGCTGATCGCGCGCTGGTTCCCCGAGCCCGACCTGGAGGCGGATGTAGCTCGGGTCGGCCTGCCGGCGAGCCTGCTCGGCTACACGGCCCGGGCGCTGGCGGGCAGCGCGCCGGTTCCGGAGGTGCCGACCCTACCGCCCGGCCCGGGCGACGACGTGGTTGTGGTGATCCAGCTCGAATCGTTCATCGACCCGGAGCGCCTCGGCGGTCCGACGCTGCCGGCGATGGAGCTGTTCCACACACACGCCGCGCAATACGGCCGCCTACGGGTCCCGGCCCACGGCGCCTACACGATGCGCAGCGAGCACGCCGTGCTCACCGGCCGGCCCTCCGACAGCCTCGGCTTCGGCCGGTACGATCCCTACACCTCCCGCAGCGGCGACGAGCCGACCAGCCTCGCCCGGTTGGCCGGCAGCAGGGGCTACGAGACCCTGTTCCTGCACCCGTTCCACAGGGACTTTTTTCGCCGGGCCCAGGTGATGCAGGCCTTCGGCTTCACCGACCTGGTGATGGGCGAGGCGTTCGAGGCTGCGCCCCGGGTCGGCCCCTATGTCGGGGACGTGGCACTCGGCGAGCGCCTGCTGGAGGAGGTCCGGGGGCGGCGCACGCCGCTGTTCCTGTTCTGCGTGACCATGGAGAATCACGGGCCCTGGAAGCCCGGGCGACTGCCCGGGATCGACGATCCGGAGGCGCAATACCTTCATCACGTCGTCAATACCGGCCGGATGATCGAGACCCTCGTGGCGGGACTCGAGACCGTCGCCCGGGACCGGGGCCAGTCCATCACGCTCTGCGTGTTCGGCGACCACGCGCCCTCGCTGCCGACCTGCAAGCCGGGCTTCGGCGGCCAGGCGACCGATTACGCGCTGTTCCGGTTCGGCGGCACGCCGGTCCCACCGCGCCGCCTGGACATCACCGCCGACGCCCTGGGGCGGGATCTGCGCGCGACCCTGGCCCGCACCCTTGCGGAGGCACCGGCAAGGGCGCGATAAGGCTAAGCTTGATCGGTTCGAGCTTGGCCGTGCCACGCTGGTGTCGCATTGCCGGCGGATAGCGAAGGCTGTCCCAGAAGCGGGTTCCGCGCGGTACCCGCCCGTTCGACGCGGCCGTTAAAGCGATCGCAGCGTTTGGCGGTCACCATGGATGTCCCGGCCCGAGCCAGCGATGGCGCGGAGGCCGGCGAGGAGAAGTCTCTGTGATGCTGCGTAAGACGGCGCTCACCGCGCTGATGGCCGCCCTCGCGGCGGGGTCCATCGGCGGCTGCACCTACCTGCCCGCGGCGGGGCCGACGGCGAGCGCGATCGAGGCGGGCGCGGAAGTCGCGACCGCAGACGGCGGCACGCTCGCCCGCTACGAGATCATCGACGTCACCCCCTCCGTGATCGAGGCCCTGCGCGGACGCCCGCTGGATAGCCTGCTCGCCTCCTTCGGCGACCACCGCCCCTCCACCGAGCCGGTCATCGGCGTCGGCGACATGGTCTCGGTCTCGGTCTGGGAGGCCGGATCCGGCGGCCTGTTCTCCGGACCGCTGGTCGCCGACCGGTTCTCCGCCGGGTCCAAATCCGCCCTCATCCCCGAGCAGCCGGTCGGCCGCGACGGCGCGATCTCGGTGCCCTATGCCGCGCGCATCAAGGTCGCCGGCCGCCGGCCCCATGACGTCCATGCCCTGATCCAGAACGAACTCGTCGGTAAGGGCATCCAGCCCCAGGCGCTGGTCTCGCTCACCCGGCCGATGCCCTAGGCTGCCCCGCCTCCCGGCAAGAGCGCCGCCCGTTCCCTGTCTCCGCGTTCGGGCGTCTGCAACGACACCCTCCTACTCATGCGGGCCACCCGCGCAC
>NZ_JAKSYO010000005.1 GCF_022829635.1 Methylobacterium sp. E-066 | reverse complement strand
TCTTAGTACGAGCCGAACTTGTAGTTCAGGCCGGCGCGGACGACGGCGAACTCGTCGTCGCGGCGACCGATCGCGCTGGAATAGGCCGGGGCGAGGTTGGCGGCGTTGACGAGCAGGACACCCTGGTTGCGGGTGCCGCGGTCGAGGTTGACGTACAGGCCTTCGACCTTGAGCGTGACGGCCGAGGAGCGGAAGAAGTTCAGGAACGAGTCGGTGGGCAGGGCGTACTCGATGCCGCCGCCGACGGCGTAGCCGGTGCGGAAGCTGTCGTTGCCGGCGTAGCCGCCGAATGAGCGGTCGGCGCTGCCCGAGCCTTAGGCGAAGGCGGCGGTGCCGTACACGAGGGTGCGATCGAAGGCGTAGCCGAAGCGGCCGCGCACCGTGCCGAAGTAGTCGAGGCTGGCCAGGCCGCGCGGGTCGTTGACGATCAGGCCGCGCGCGATCGTGCCGCCGCTGACGAAGGCGTTGTTCCGGTCGCGGACGAAGTCGGGGTACTGGGGGTCCGCCTCGATGCCGACGACCACGCCGGAGCCCGGGGTGAACTGATAGTTGTAGCCGACCTGGGCGCCGCCGCAGAAGCCGTCCTGGCTGCGGTTGCGGAAGGTGGCGACGGAGCCC
>NZ_JAKSYO010000004.1 GCF_022829635.1 Methylobacterium sp. E-066 | reverse complement strand
CGGTCTGGCGGGCGATCTCCTGCACGATGGTGATCTTCTGGGCGATGGTCTGCATGGCGTCGACCGCCTGCCCGACCGCGACCCCGCTGGCCTCGGCATCCTTGGCCGATTGCCGCGCGATCGCCTCGGTCTGGCTGGCATTCTCGGCGTTCTGCTTCACGTTGGCGGCCATCTCCTCCATGGAGGCCGAGGCCTCTTCGGTGGAGGCGGCCTGCTCGGTCGAGCCCTGCGACAGCTGCTCGGCCGAGGACGACAGCTCCTGCGAGCCGGCCGAAACGTTGCTCGAGGCGAGGATGACTTGGCCCACGACCTCGCGCAGCTTCAGGTTCATCGCCTGGACGGCGCGCAGCAGGTCGCCGATCTCGTCGCGGCTGGACGCGACCACGTCCTGCTTCAGGTCGCCCTCGGCGACGCGGCTCGCGGCGTCGACCGCCCGATTCAGACCCCGGGAGATCGAGAGCGACAGCCAGATCGCCATGGCGAGCCCGATCGCCACCGCGCCGGCGATGACGCCGACGAGCAGCAGCCGGGTGGTCTCGTAGGCGGCCTGGGTATCGCGGACGAAGTTCTGGGCCACGTCCTCCTCGTAGGCGCGCAGCTTCGCGGCCTCGTCGGTGACCGCCGCCCGGGCCTGGGTGAACGGACCCACGATGATCAGCAGGGCCTTGGCGTCGGTGTTGGCCAGGCCGAGGGTGAAGATCCGCTCGCCGATCGGCTCCCAGGTCTTGACCGCGGCCGCGATCGCCTTGACCCCGTCGAGGAAGCCGTCGGCGCGGCCGGCCTCGGTGAGCCGGACGAGATCCTGATTGAGCTGGCGGCGATGCTCCTGGTACTCGCTGGCGAACTTGGCGAGCATCGCGTCGTCGCTGATCATGACCTCGCGGTAGATTTCGGCCAGGAGGCGGGTCACCCGCAGCTCGATCGCGTCGACCAGGCGGCGGTTCTCCACCGACAGGTCCGGGCGGGCGGCCAGTTCCTCGATCCGGGCCATCACGGCCCCGTAGGCGGCCATCTGCTCATTGCCGGCGATGGCGATGGCATTGTTGTTGCCGTTCTTGGCCGACAACTCCAGGCTCTTGGCGGCGATCTCGTTCAGCTTGTTCCAATGATCCTGCAGGGTCTTGATCCGGGCTCGCTCCTCCGGCGAGGCCCGGTCGATGAACTCCGCCAGGAGTGCCCGGAACCGGCCGTCCTGGGCCTTGAAATCGAGGGTGAGCTGCGCCCGCCCGGCATCGGTCGGCTCCAGCAGGGTGCGGTTCATGATGCGCGCCGCCTCGACCGCCATGGTCTCGACGCGCAGGACGCGCTGGACCTGCGCGAACGGACCGGTCGCGAAGGCCTGCATGCGCTCGTTGGAGGCGCCGAGGCTCGCGATGGCGAGGTAGCCGGCCCCGCCCAGAAGGACGAGGATCAGACCGAAACTCAGAGCCAGTTTGGCTCGGATCGTGAAACGCATGGGTCAGCCTGCTGGATGAAACTGGAACTGCGCCGCGCGGGCTGAGTCCCGCGCGGGAAGCGGGGCCGCTCAGGCGGCCCGGATGAAGTCGGCGTCGCGGGCGTCGCCCTCGCCCATGTCGAGGGCGAAACCGCCGCCCGGGGCCGCGGCGGCCCGGCTGCCGCGGGCCTTGCTGAGCTTGGCCTTGGCCGGAGCGGCCGCCGGCGCGCCCATCCGGGCCGCCGTCGCCCGCAGCTGCGTCGCCGCCACGTCGATCCGTGCCCCGGTGTCTTCGATGCGGAAGTAGGCGATGGTCGCCTGCAACCGCTCGGCCTGGGTCGCCAGTTCCTCCGAGGTCGCCGAGACCTGCTGAGAGGCGCTGGCATTCTGCTGGGTGACCTTGTCGAGCTGCTGAATCGCCTGGTTGATCTGCGTCGACCCGACATCCTGCTCCCGGCACGCCGCCGAGATCTCTTCCACCAGCAGCGCGGTCTTGCGGATGTCCGGCACCAGCCGCCCCAGCATCTCACCGGCCTGCTGGGCCGCCTTCACGGTGTCGACCGAGAGCGTGCCGATCTCGGCCGCGGCAGCCTGCGAACGCTCGGCGAGCTTGCGCACTTCCGAGGCCACCACCGCGAAGCCGCGGCCGTGTTCGCCGGCCCGGGCCGCCTCGACGGCGGCGTTGAGCGCCAGCAGATCGGTCTGGCGGGCGATCTCCTGCACGATGGTGATCTTCTGGGCGATGGTCTGCATCGCCTCCACCGCCTGTCCGACCGCGATGCCGCTGGCCTCGGCATCCTTGGCCGATTGCCGCGCGATCGCCTCGGTCTGGCTGGCATTCTCCGCGTTCTGCTTGACGTTGGCGGCCATCTCCTCGACCGAGGCCGAGGCCTCTTCGGTGGAGGCGGCCTGCTCGGTCGAGCCCTGCGACAGCTGCTCGGCCGAGGACGACAGCTGCTGCGCGCCCGCCGAGACGTTGCCGGCGGCGGTGGCGGACTCGGTCACCACGGCGCGGAGCTTGTCCAGCATCTGCTCCAGGGCGATGCCGAGGACGTCCTTGTCGGACAGGCGCTTGGCCTCGACGGTCAGGTCGCCCGCCGCGATCGCCGTGGCGACGCCGGCGAGCACCTGCAGGTTGTCGGTGGTGGCGCGGAGATTGGCCTGGACCTCGCTGCTGAGGCCGCCGAAATCCTTCGACAGCGTCTTGGTGAAGTCGCCCACCGAGGCGGCTGCCAGAACCTCCGAGATCTCCCGGAAGGCCTGCTCCACCGCCTGGGCGGTGCCCTGGATCCGGCCGACCTCGTCGAGGCGCCCGGTCTCGAACGGCGTCGCCAGGGTCGCCAGGCGGGCGCTGATCGCGGTCACGGGCTTCGCCACGGTGCGGACCAGAAGCAGGCCGATGCCGACGGCGATCACCAGGTTGGCCGCGATGCCGAGCAGGATCATCTGCGTCGAGGTATCGAAGGCGGCGTTCTGCGCGTCCTGGCGGGTGCGCATCAGCGTGTTCTCGACGCCGACCAAATCGGCGACCTCGGCGCGCAGGCCGTCCATGGCCTCCTTGCCGGCGCCGGCGATCTCGGTCTGGCGCGCGGCCTCGCGGGTCTCGGGGCTGGCCATGGCGGCGATGCCCTTCTCGGCGACGCCGTTGTGCCAGGCCTCGGCCTGCCGGTGGATCTTTTCCAGCCGCTCCTGCTGGGCCGGGTTGTCGGAGGTCAGCTCCTTGGCCTGCCGCCAGGCGGTGTTGAACGTCTCCCAGCCCTTCTGGTAGGGCGCCAGGAACTTGGCATCCCCGGACAGCAGGAAGCCGCGATAGCCGGTCTCCTGGTTGACCATGCCGGACAGGGCGCGGTCGGCGGCGTCGATCACCTTGATCGTGTGGTCCGTCCAGTTCACCGACTGACGGATCTCGGAGGATTTCCAGTAGACGACGCCGTTGATGCCGAGGCCGACCAGCAGCATCAGCGTGAAGGCCAGAAACAGCTTTCGCGGTATCGAGATGTTGTCGAGCATGTTCATGGCCTTGTCCTTCGAAGCGGGGATCTCGGTCGGGAGCACCCTGCGGCTGGTGTGGTCCGGGCGAACCCGGATGCGGATCGGATCGTGGCTGCGCCCATGGGCGCAGGTCGGTTGGTGCGAGGGCCATCCCGGAAATCAGATCCGGGACGGCGCCCTCGGTGCTCGGTCGGCCGCTCAGGCGGCGCGGATGAACTCGGCATCGCGGGCGTCGCCGTCGCCCATTTCGAGGGCGAAGCCGCCGCCCGAGGCCGGGAGAGCCCGGCCGGTGCGGACTTTCGCCTTGACCGGAGCGGCCGCCGGCGCGCCCATCCGGGCCGCCGTCGCCCGCAGCTGCGTCGCCGCCACGTCGATCCGGGCATCCGCCTCGTCGATGCGGAAGTAGGCGATCGTCGCCTGCAGCCGCTCGGCCTGGGTCGCCAGCTCCTCCGAGGTCGCCGAGACCTGCTGAGAGGCGCTGGCGTTCTGCTGGGTCACCTTGTCGAGCTGCTGGATCGCCTGGTTGATCTGCGTCGAGCCGACATCCTGCTCCCGGCACGCCGCCGAGATCTCTTCCACGAGGTGCGCGGTCTTGCGGATGTCCGGCACCAGACGCCCGAGCATCTCACCGGCCTGCTGGGCCGCCTTGACGGTATCGGCCGACAGCGTGCCGATCTCGGTGGCCGCCGCCTGGCTGCGCTCGGCGAGTTTTCGGACTTCGGATGCCACCACCGCGAAGCCCCGTCCGTGCTCGCCGGCGCGCGCCGCCTCGACGGCGGCGTTGAGGGCCAAGAGGTCGGTCTGGCGGGCGATCTCCTGCACGATGGTGATCTTCTGGGCGATGGTCTGCATGGCATCGACCGCCTGCCCGACCGCGACGCCGCTGGCCTCGGCATCCTGGGCCGATTGCCGCGCGATGGCCTCGGTCTGGCTGGCATTCTCGGCGTTCTGCTTGATGTTGGCCGCCATCTCCTCGACCGAGGCGGACGCTTCCTCTGTGGAGGCGGCCTGCTCGGTGGAGCCCTGGGACAGCTGCTCGGCCGAGGACGACAGTTCCTGCGAGCCCGCCGAGACGTTGCCGGCCGCCGCGTTCGCCTCGGTCACCACGGCGCGGAGCCGCGCCAGCATCGTCT